>JAYPHU010000035.1:23168-26143 GCA_038127535.1 Rhodospirillaceae bacterium
GTGTCGATTTTCACGATCTCCGCATGGGCGTAAGGCGAGCGCAGATAGGCCACATGCACCATCCGGGGCAGCTTCACATCATCGGTGAAGACGCCGCGGCCTTCCAGCAAGCGCCGGATGTTGGGCCGGGGAACACTACGCCCTATATAGCTGTTGGGCCTGTCGAGAATATGGTCGTTGGTTTGATCGTTCATGGTACCTACCCCATTCTTCGGACCGGTCTTTGTCTAAGCCAGCCGATCCTTGTTTAAACTCATCCGCGCGGGTCAGACTTTGCCCAGCGCCTCCAATATCCGTTGCGGCGTAAAAGGCTGACGGTTGACGGTCGCGCCCAAGGGCCGCAAAGCATCGTTAATACCATTCATGATCGCGGCCGGCGCCCCGGCCGTGCCGGCTTCGCCCGCGCCTTTCGCGCCCAGCTCTGACTCACCCGTCGGCGACTCCACGTGGCCGACAACGATGTCCGGCATCTCGAACGCCATGGGCACCAGATAATCTGCCATATTGCCGTTCAACAATTGACCTTCCGGGCTGTACAAGCATTCCTCGTAGAGCGCGCCGCCGATCCCCTGGACTACGCCGCCCCGCACCTGATCATCCACCAGCAGCGGATTGATCACGGTGCCGCAGTCCTCGACCACCCAATAGTTCCGGAACTTCACCAGACCGATATTCACGTCCACTTCCAGATAGACCGCGTGAATGCCGTTGGTGAAAGCAAACGGGAACTGCTTAGGCACGTGATGACGGGTAACCACCAGTTCTGCCTGGAAATCCTTGGGCAGGGTATCCGCCCGGTAATAGGCAACACGGCCGATCTCGGCCAGGTCCATCCGTTCCCGCCCGTCGGCGTCATCGACGATTTTGTTTTCCCGGATATCCAGAGTCGCCGGATCCGCTTGAAGCATGACACCCGCCACTTCGAGAATGTTTTCCCGAAGCGCATGGCCGGCCTTCACCGCCGCCTCGCCGGCGATGCCAGTGCCCCGCGAGCCCCAGGTGCCGCCGCCATAGGGAACGTTCTCCGTATCGCCGGTGATGATCCGCACCTTATCGGGCGTTACGCCAACGGCAGACGCCGCAACTTGGGAGAGGACGGCTTCCGCGCCCTGACCCTGCTCGGTCACGCCGGAGGCGCAGATGATATTGCCCTTGGCGTCGAGCCGGATGGTGCAGCCATCCTGGGCGGAGATCGGGGCGCCGCCAACGCCATAGAACATGGGACTAGGACTGGTCACTTCAATCAGCGCGCCGAAACCGATGCCGCGATAGATGCCTTGGTCCCGCGCCGCCGACTGATCCTTGCGCAAATCTTCATAGCCGATCATGCTACGCAACTTGGCGATGGCCGCCTCATGGGAGAGCTTCTCGAACGGCATGCCCGTCACCGACCTACACGGATAACCGTCGTCCGGCCGGACGTTCTTTTCCCGGAACTCCAGCGGGTCCATATCCAG
Organism: Rhodospirillaceae bacterium; assembly: GCA_038127535.1. Lineage (GTDB taxonomy): Bacteria > Pseudomonadota > Alphaproteobacteria > Rhodospirillales > UBA2165 > JAYPHU01. The sequence goes on from JAYPHU010000035.1 coordinate 24,626, forward strand.
CTTTGCGGCAAGCAGATCCACCAACCCCTCGGTCACAGCGGTGGCGATGGGATGACCAACCGCCCGGTATTGGCACATCAGTGCCTTGTTCTGAAAGACAATGCGGGACCGCGCACGGTAGCTGTCGATTTTGTAGACCCCGCCGGTCAGGTTCAGCACCTGGTTGGTCTCAATGGCGCTGGACCGGGGATACATGGAAAACGGTCCAATCCCCGTGAGGCCATCAATCTCCATCGAGGTAATGTGACCCTCCGCATCCGCCGCCATCCGGGCCTTGATCACATAGTCACGGGCATGAATATCGGCTTGGAAGCATTCCAACCGGTCCGGCGTATACTTCACCGGCCGCTTGAGCATGAGCGACAAGGCGACCGTGGAAAATTCATCCCCGTAGGCATGCGCCTTCACCCCGAACGCGCCACCCACATCCTTGCAAATGATCCGGACGCGGTGCTCCTCCAGCCCGAAATGCTTGGCGTAAAGCGCCTGCACCATGTGCGGGCCCTGTGTCGACTGATAAACGGTCAACATATCCTCGCCGGCGTCATAGTGGGCCAGGACCGACCGCGGCTCCATGGTCACGCCGGTATGGCGCCCGAACTGATAAGTCTCTTCTACGACAGCTGCCGCCTCATCGAAGGCTTTGTCCACTTCACCTTCATCAATCACCCGTTGCCAGCAGAGATTGTCGCCGAGTTCAGGGTGCATTAGATCGGCACTTTCCGCCAGCGTCGCCTCTACATCGGTGAAGGCCGGGAGTTCTTTAAAATCGACCGCGATCTTTTCGACTGCATCCTCCGCCTGGGCCCGGCTCTGGGCCACCACGGCAGCGACGATTTCGCCCTGCCAGCGGACCCGGTCCATAGCCATGGGGTACTGTTCCGCCGACTTCAAGCCCTCGAGGTGGGTCAGCACACCCACCCAAGGCTGGCAAATTTCCGCTACATCCTTGCCCGTCGCGACCAGGAGGACTCCAGGCGCCGTCTCGGCCTCGCTGGTGTCGATGTTGACGATATCCGCATGGGCGTAGGGAGAGCGGAGATACGCCACGTGCACCATACGCTTCAGCATCACGTCATCAGTGTAGGTGCTTTGACCATGCAATAGCCGGCGGATATTCGGGCGCGGCACACTGCGTCCGATATATGAATTCGGCCGGTCGTGGACGGTCAGACCAGTCATGGGCTAGCGGTTCTTCGCCGTCGTTTCGATGGCGTCGACGATCGCCTGATAACCGGTGCAGCGGCAGTAGTTGCCGGAAATATGCTCCCGGATTTCCTCCCGGCTCGGCTTGGCGTTCTTCTTTAGCAAATCCTGCGCGGTCAGAAGCATGCCCGGCGAACAGAACCCGCACTGGGCGGCATTACGTTCATGAAACGCCGTCTGCAGATCGTCGATCTCGCCGGTGTCGCTGAGGCCCTCAATCGTCTCCACCACGCCACCGTTAGCCTGCACCGCCAAAGTCAGGCAGCCGCGCACGATCTCGCCGTCGAGGCGCACCGTGCAGGCGCCGCAGAC
>JAYPHU010000036.1:0-2789 GCA_038127535.1 Rhodospirillaceae bacterium
GCCAGGGGCAGCTTGTCCTTCGGATAAAAGATAACGAACGCCTTGAACGACGCCATCAGGCAGGCCGACACGCCGAGCCCGACCAGTCCCCGCGCCACGATCAGCGAGGATACCGACTGGGCAGCGGCAAATAGCGCCGCGCCGGCCGCCGCGATCACGAGCAACGCCGCCTCACTCTTTCGCGGGCCGATCCTGTCCAGCAACACGCCCAGCGGCAGTTGGAACGCGGCGAAGGTCAGGAAATAGATACCGCTGAGGAGGCCCAGCCCGGCCGCATCAATGCCGACGTCGGCGACCAAATCCGGTGCGATAACCGAATTGATGGTCCGGAAAATATAGGACAGGTAATACCCGAAGGCGAAGGGCAGAAAGACCCGAAGGGCAAAAGCGGCAGTCATGAACTTAGCGGACTAACGCGCGATCTTAGGCCAAATGCTTCTCATAAAACGGGATCATGTTTTTGAACGAGTCCGGTTCGCCGCGAGTGGCCTGCTCGACCCGGATGATCTCGATCTCCCCGCCGGCGTTGCGGTAGTTCTGCGCATAGCGCTCCGGCTCATTCACAGTCTGGCCGGAATGTTCGTCCAGATAGTCATGCACGATGTCGGGCCCGCCCTGCAGCCACAGCGCCGGCGGCAGGGTCACGTCCTCGCCACGCTCCAGCGCCAGCATCGGGTTGCCCTCGGCCATGGTCTCTTCGTCGCCCCAGTAGATGCGGTGATACTCGGGTATCTTACCGACCCAGCCGGCGGTTTCCTCGCTCTCCAGGGACTTCAGGGCGTGGTGATAGCGGGACAGCGGGTTGATCACCGGCCATTCCATGCCGACGCAGACCACGCTTGCGTCGATCCCTTCGCAGCCTTCCAGCGGAATTTCGCTATAGCGCGGGTCATTCGGACGCATGGACACCAGCGCTACCAGATGCCCGCCGCTCGACTGCCCGGACAGGCCGATCCGCGCCGGATCAATGCTCAACTCGGCGGCGTTCTTCTTCGCCCAGCGAATGGCGTAGTTGATGTCCTGCAGGGACGACGGATAGGCGTCCGCCGCATGACGGAAATCCAGTGCGGCGACGGCAAAGCCTGCCCCGGCCAGAACTTCGTCGCGGACCTTGCAGCCTTCCAGCGAGCTGGTGCTCCAGGCGCCGCCGTGTACATCAATGATCAGCGGAAACGGCCCGTCGCCCGACGGCGTAAAAAGCCGCAGGTTAAAGCCCCGGTCGCCGTGGCGCAGGTATTCGATATCCTTTGTGGTGAAATTCAGATCGCCGTCTCTCATGATATCCTCCCATTATCGCTCTTTGGTGTGGCGCCAATGCGCGTTTTCGGTATCCTGCCACAGGAGACGGGGAAGGAAAACAAATGCTGGAACTCTATTACTTTGAAAATTCGATCTGCTCGGAGCGCCCGCTGATGGTGCTGGCGGAAAAAGGCGTCACCGACTGGGTGCCCCATGAGGTTCACCTGTTTAAAGGCGAACAGTTCGACCCGGACTACATGAAACTTAACCCCAAGGCCCAGGTGCCGACCCTGGTCCACGATGGGGAGGTGATAAGGGAATCGACCCTCATTTGTGACTATCTGGATGATCTCTATCCCGACCCGCCCCTGAAACCGCAAAGCCGCGCCGACATCGCTCATATGCGCGAATGGGTTAAAGACGCAGACGAGGCCGGGTTCGAAGGCGTCGCGTCCCTGTCCTTCGTCGCCGTGTTCCGGGCCAAGATGCTGGCCATGCCGGAGGATGCCCGCAACACCCAATGGGACAGCCAGACCGTGCTGGAACGCACCCAGCGGCAGAAATCCTGTGTTTTTGACGGGTTCGACTCGCCGTATGCCATGCGCGCCATCGCCACGTGGGAGCGCATGTTCGCCAAGATCGAAAAGGCCATCGCTGGCGGCGGGCCCTGGCTGATGGGCGAGCAGTTCACCCTTGCGGACCTGGAGCTCGGCACCTTCATCGCCCGGCTGGACGGGCTGACCTTCGCCGATGAATTCATGGCTGACCGTCCCAACGCCAAGGCCTGGTGGGAACGGCTGAAAGCCCGGCCCAGCTATGTGGAAGGCAAGGTCGGCCCGACGGGTGAGGAGATCGAGACCATGGGCCGGGAAGGCCGGAAGGTCATCGAAGACTTCCGCAAAACCCGCGCGGCGTATCTGGAGAAGTTTCCGCCGGCGTAACTAAAGCAGCCCCAGCGCCTTGAAGCTGGTCGTGCCGTTGCGCCCGACGACGATATGGTTGTGCAGGACGATGCCAAGCTTTTCGCCGGCTTCCTTGACCTCCTTGGTCATTTCCACGTCGCCCTTGGACGGCGTTGGATCGCCGCTCGGGTGATTGTGGGCCATGATGATCGCGGTGGCGCCAAGATCCAGCGCCCGCTTGACGATCTCTCTCGGATAGACCGGGGTGTGATCCACTGTGCCTTCCGCCTGCACTTCGTCGGCGATCAGCACATTTTTACGGTTGAGGAAAAACACTCGGAACTGCTCGTTCTTGATCCAGCCCATGGTCGCCCGGTTATAGTCCAGCAGCGCCTGCCCGGATGACATGACCGGCGCGTCGGTGACCTCTTCTTTGGCCAGGCGCACCGCCGCGTCCCGCACGGTTTTCAACGCCGCCACCACCACATCACCGACGCCGGCGACTTCTTTCAATTGCGCCGCGTCCGCCGACAACACCTCGGCATATGAGCCGAATTTTTTGAGGAGCGCCTTGGCCACCGGTTTCATATCGCCCCGGGGCTGGGCCATGAACAGGACCAGTTCCAGCATCTCGTAGTCGGGCAGGGT
>JAYPHU010000036.1:2889-15595 GCA_038127535.1 Rhodospirillaceae bacterium
CAGAAATCCCGCACCACGGAATAGCGGAAGGGTTTGACGAAAGTCTCAATAGCGTGGCCGATATCGCCGACGGTCGCGCCGGGCTTCACCACCTCGATACCCTTCATCATGGACTCGTAGGTCACATCAATCAGCCGCTGCGACTTGATGCCTACCTCGCCGACGCAAAACATGCGGCTGGTATCGCCATGCCAGCCTTCCACAATGGGCGTCACGTCGATATTGATCACATCGCCTTCCAGCAGCACCTTGTCGCCGGGAATGCCGTGGCACACCACATGGTTGACGGACGTGCAAACCGACTTGGGAAAGCCGCGATAGTTAAGCGGCGCGGAGATGCCGCCGCGATCCGCGATGAACTCGGCGCAGAGCTGGTCCAGTTTTTCGGTCGTCACGCCCGGCACGACAAACTCGGTAATATAGTCCAGCGTTTCGGCAGCCAGGCGGCCGGCCTTGCGCATGCCTTCGAATTCGGCCGCGCCGTGAATTTTAATGGATCGGGTCTCTGCGTCCAAAACTGATCTCCCGGTTCAAGTGTACAATGTAGGGCGGAACAGCTAGAGTTCCAAGCCTATTGGCGCGACGACCTTGATTTCCTCAGGCGTCAGCGAACACTTATAGGCAAGCACTTCGACGCCCGCTTTCCGCGCCACAGCCAGCGCCTCTGCATACGCCGGATCGATATCATCCGCCAAGGTAAACGTCTCGCAATCTTCCCGCTGGATCAGATAAAACATCACAGCCCGGCTGCCGACCTTAACCTGATCCGCCAATTCGCCCAGATGCTTGGTGCCCCGCGCGGTCACCGCATCGGGAAACTCCGCCACCTTGTCCCGGCGCATGGTCACGTTCTTGATCTCCACATAGCAAGGCGGCTTGGCCGCATCCTCCAGCAGGATATCGATGCGGGAATTCTTACCGTATTTCACCTCGCGCCGCAGCGTGGCGTAGCCCTGCAGTTCCGGTACCGTGCCGGCTTCGATGGCTTCCTGCACAATCTTATTGGGCAACGCCGTATTGATGCCGACTAGTGATTTGCCGACACGGATCAGCTCCCACGTAAATTTCAGCTTGCGATCCGGATTGCGGGCTGGCGACACCCATACCTCGGAACCGGGATCGTTCACCGACAGCATGGTACCTGAATTGGCGCAGTGCGCGGTGATCTCTTCGCCGCTTTCCAGAACGATATCGGAGAGGAAGCGCTTGTAGCGCTTCACCAGCGTGCCTTTGATCAATGGGTCAGGAAAGTTCATGGGCCTGTCCTAACGCGAGGTCCGGTCGTAAGCAACGGCCTAACCCTTTTCCTCGTCGTCATCACCGGACAGGACCGCGCCCAAGGACACCTGACCTGAGCCCCGCGCCAGGGGTTGAGGCTGATCCGGCGACGGCGCCCAGCCGGTCAGCATGATGATCTCGAACGTGGCCAGCATGCGCCCATCCTCCCCGGCGAACCGCTCCCCGTAGATGGCCGCAGCCCGTGCGATCGTGTCTCGTCTGGTGAATGATTTACGACGGCTACTGGCCGAATGACTCTCTCCCATGCCCCGCAAGTCACGCATCAATTTGAGCGCCGAGCCGTAGGACACCGTCAGCGTTTCCGTATCCGCCACGGGCAGGGCGAACCCGGCCCGCTGCAGCAAACCGCCGGCGTCTCTGATGTCGATCATAGGCGAGATTCTTGGGCCCGCACCGCCCATGGTTTCCATCTCGGCCTTCAGGAACGCCTGGCGCAACTCGGTCAGGGTTTCGCCGCCGAACAGCGCCGCCAGAAACAAGCCGTCCGGCTTCAGGCTCTGGCGGATCTGTATCAGCGCGCCGGGCAGGTCATTCACCCAATGGAGGTTCAGGCAACTCACCACCAGATCAAATGTATCCGGCGCGAACGGGCCGAACTCCTCGTCGGAAACTAAGCGCAGTCCGTCAGCTTGGGAAACCATGGCTTGGGACAGATCGCTCTGCACCATCATCTCCATCCCTGTGCGGGCCTGCAACGCCGCCGCCAATCCGCCGGTCCGGCAGCCCAAATCCAGCACGCGCGGAAACGCGCGGCGGATGTCGTCGAGCCGGTCGATGAGGATGTCATTGGCTTGGCGAAATAGGAAATCATACTCGTTTAAACCCGCCGCCGCCCGGTCCCGGTGCCGGCGCACAGCCTGCCGGTCGAACACCTGCATGGCGTCGTTCATGACCGGTGCATCCCGAATTTCCTGAAAAGGGCCTCTGGCAACTGCATAGATAGTGTTTAAAGGGATTTACGGCGGGACCCAAGCGCCGCGTAGAGAGGAAGCGGCATGCTGCCTGATTTCCATCGCACGCTCGAAACGGCCCTGGATCTGTTGTATCGGCCCCGCTGCCTGAACTGCCGGGCCATCACCGGCAAAATTCATACGCTCTGCGGCGACTGCTAGCAGACCATCAGCTTCATCAGCGCGCTATCTCCTTTTCCCGCTGGATGAATCGGGCCGGCAAAGACCTGATCGGTACGGCGGACTACCTGATCCCCTGCCGCTGCATTGGACCCGGCTGTGGACCCGTCGTTTCAATCAGGCAGCGGTCCTGGCGATGTAGATCGGCAGGCTCGCGGATAAACCGGTGCTGCCACGTACACTGATCCGGCGGAAGCGCTCACCCTCCCAAGGCAGGCTCAGCCGGTCCCGCCGGGCGGCAAACCTGCGGGGCGCGTTCCGGGTCCAGCCCTGCGCCAAGGAAAAGCTGACCGGTAGGCGGGTGTTGCTGATCGACGATGTGCCGACCACCGGGGCCACTGTGACGGCCTATACCAAGACTCTCCGGCGGGCCGGCGCGACCCATATGGACGTGCTGACCCTGGCCCGGGTCGTGCGTGACCGGTCTTAAGGCCCCAAGTTTCGTCGAATGTGACTGGATAACGCGGCAAAGAGGCTTATATATAGGGATCAAACCTGTGTTCGTTATCCTCGCCGGGGAGACCCGTGGCCAAAGTTGAAATTTATACCTCGCCGTTTTGCGGTTTTTGTCATCGTGCGAAATCGCTTTTGAAGAAAAAGAACGTCGATTTCGAGGAAATGGACGTGATGATGGATGCGGCGAAGCGCAAGGAAATGGAATCACGGGCCCCCGGCGCCCGGACCGTGCCGCAGATTTTTATTGATGATCAATCCATCGGCGGCTGCGACGAGCTTTACGCCCTGGATGCCGCCGGCCAGCTTGACCCGCTTCTACAAGGTGGCGCCGCCGGTTAAACCGGACTATCCTCACCGGATCAATAAAAGAAGACTTGGAGGAACCGAATGGCTACCCCGTTTATCGCGGCGTGTGTGCAAATCAATGCCGCCCGCGACATTGAGGAAAACATCCTGACACTGGAACGGCTAATTGACGAGGCCCATGCCAAGGGCGCGCAGTTCATCACCACGCCCGAATGCTCCGGCGCGATGGAGCCCGATTCCGAACGCATGATGCGCAATACGCCGGCGGAGCCCGATCACCCGACCCTGGCCGCGGTGATCGCCAAGGCTGGGGAGACTCGGGCCTGGCTGTTGATCGGCTCCCTAGCCATTAAACGGGACGACGGCAAAATCGCCAACCGTTCCTATCTTATCTCGCCCACCGGGGAAATTGCCGCCACCTATGACAAAATTCACATGTTCGATGTGGAGCTGGGGGACGGGCAGTATTACCGGGAATCGGAAAGCTACGAACCCGGCACGCTGGGCGTCACCGCTGAACTGCCCTGGGGCAGGGTCGGCCTATCGATCTGCTATGACGTGCGCTTCGCCTATCTCTATCGGGCGCTGGCCCAGAACGGGGCGGAGTTCCTGACCGTGCCGGCGGCCTTCACTAAAGTGTCCGGGGAGGCGCACTGGCACGTCCTACAGCGGGCCCGCGCCATCGAGACCGGCTCTTACGTGATTGCCGCGGCGCAGTGCGGCACCCATGCGGAAGACCGCCAGACCTTTGGTCACTCTTTGATCATCGATCCTTGGGGCCAGATCCTGGCCGACGCCGGCGAATATGTGGGCGTGATCACCGCGGAAATCGATCCTGCCAAGGTCATCGAGGCGCGCAGCAAAATTCCGGCGCTGACCCATGACCGTCCATTTGCCCTGGCCGATCAAACCATTGAGGAAAGCGACAAGGTCGCGGTTTTAAGACCTTAAGACGCCGGCTTCCGGCAGCAGATTTTCTGGACCATGGCGGGGGACGGATCGTTGAACCGTCCTTCTTCGAAGGCGATTTCCTCCAGAGCGGGGATAAACGCCTCCCGCAACTCGCCCGGCCGCAGCAGGAAATCCGGATTGCGCGGCCGGCCAAACGCTTCATTGCCGATCATAAAGGTCTGATAAATCAGGACGCCGCCGGGCGCCAGGGCGTCGATCAGCGTTAGTAATAACGGCCGATGGAGATAATTCACCACGACAATGCCAGCGAAGGCCCGTCCCGCCAGCGGCCAGGGAGAGCCATCCTCGAGGTCTGCTTCGATTTTTTCGACGCCGTCACCGTGCGTAAGCCGGCTTAAGTCCTTATCCAGCGCCGTCACCGGATGACCCAAGTCACGAAATAGGGCCACATGCCGGCCCGACCCGCAGGCCACATCCAGAGCCGCGCCGCCCGGCGGGACCAGAGGCGCGTGATTGACAACCCACGAGGCCGCTTCTAAATGATCGTTCGGGGTGTTCGCTTGTTTGACCTGTCTCTCGGGAACTTCCATACTTCGTAAAATATTAACGCATCAGCGTTCAGATTAGCCCTTTGAGGTAGGAATTTTCGTTGGTTCGTCCCGGACACTAGTCAACGGTTACGAGTTTCGCCATATGATTCTTTATGAACTGAAATGCTCGAACGAGCATCATTTTGAGGCTTGGTTCAAAGACAGCGCCACCTATGACAAACAAGTGAAGCGCGGCGAAGTCGAATGCCCGGTCTGTTCGGAAACCCAGGTCTCCAAAGCCATCATGGCGCCCAATGTCACCACCTCCCGTCAACGGGAAGGTATCGAATCCCGCGCCAAGGAAGTCGCCACGGAAATTCTGCAGGCTGTCGGCAAACTGCAGAAATATGTGGAGAATAATTGCGAGGATGTAGGCGACAAATTTGCAGAGGAAGCCCGCGCCATTCACAATGGTGAGGCCGAAGCCAGGGGCATCTATGGCGAAGCCACCCGGGAAGAAGCAGAAGAATTGATTGAGGACGAAATTCCGATCCTACCGCTGCCAAAACGACCGCGCAAGCACTCTTAAACCGGCCAAGCCGGCTAATTTTTTTCCGCGAAAATCAAGTAGTTAACGTCGATGTCGTCGGTGATCCGCCAATCGTCGAACAACGGGTTGTAACTGACGCCCTTGATTTCCCGGACGGTAAAATCCGTCGCCCGCAAAAGGGCGGAAAACTCCGACGGTTTCACGAACATCCGCCAGTCGTGGGTCCCACGCGGCACCCAGCGCATAACATATTCCGCGCCGATCTTGGCGAGAGCCAGGGACTTCATGGTCCGGTTCAAGGTCGCGCCGAACATGATGCCACCGTCCCGCACCAGCGCCCTGGAAGCCGCCATGAACGCCTCCCGGTCGGTCACATGTTCGATCACCTCCATGTTTAAGACCACGTCATAGGTACGCCCGGCCGCCGCTTCATCCTCCGGCAACTGCACTCGATAATCGATCTCCAGGCCCATCTTGGCGGCGTGAAGCCGGGCCACCTCGATGCTGCGTTCCGCCGCGTCAAGGCCGGTCACCGTCGCGCCCAGCCGGGTCAGCGGTTCACACAGCAACCCGCCGCCGCAGCCGATATCACAGATGCTCAGACCGGCTAAGGGGTCCGGCGCGTGCGGATCGCGGTCGAAACGAGCGCACAGATGGTCCCGGATGAAGGTCAGGCGCACCGGATTCAGCTTGTGCAGCGGGGCGAAATCGCCGGCGGAATCCCACCATTGATCCGCCAACGCCGCAAATTGTGAAACCTCGGCGGCCGATGCCGTCGTACCTGAAAAAAAGTCTATCATATCATACGCTTATAACACCATAGTTTCAGCGAAAATAGGCCGAAATCACGCCTCATCGCTTGCCTTTTTAGGACCATAAGGAGTATGTATACGCCCGCCCGCCCCCCGGCAACCGAGACGCCGGTGTGAACGCCGTTTTTTTAGGGGCCGGTTTCATTGCGGGATCGGCGGCGCAAGCGGACAAATGAGATGGCTTTGATCGTACAAAAATTCGGCGGAACGTCGGTCGCGGATGTGGACCGCATCAAGAACGCCGCTCAGCGCGTAAAGGCGGAGCATGACGCCGGCCATCAATTGGTTGTCGTGGTCTCGGCCATGGCCGGCGTGACCAATCAGCTTATCGACCTGGTCGACAGCATGGGTGACGTCTATGACGCGCGGGAGTTCGACGTGGTTGTTTCCAGCGGCGAACAATCCAACGCAGGGTTGATGGCGATGGCGCTACAGAATTTGGGGATTCTAGCCCGCTCCTGGCTGGGCTGGCAGGTGCCGATCCATACGGATGGTATTCACGGCAAGGCTCGGATCACGGATATCGAAACGGATGAGCTGCTGAGCCGGCTGTCCGACGGCGAAGTTGCCGTGGTGCCCGGCTTTCAAGGACTCGGTCCCCGCAACCGGGTGACCACGCTCGGCCGCGGCGGCTCGGACCTGACTGCGGTCGCGCTGGCCGGTGCGTTGCGGGCGGAGCGCTGTGATATATATACTGACGTGGACGGCATCTATACGACTGATCCGCGCATCGAGCCGAAGGCGCGGAAGCTCGACAAGATCACCTACGAGGAAATGCTGGAAATGGCGTCCCTCGGGGCCAAGGTTTTGCAAACCCGGTCCGTGGAATTGGCGATGAACCACCAGGTTCGCCTTCAAGTCCGGTCAAGTTTTGAAGACGGCCCCGGAACCTATGTCGTAAGCGAGGACGAAATTTTGGAAAAGCAGGTAGTAAGCGGAATTTCACATAGCCAGGACGAAGCCAAGGTGACCCTTCTCAGGGTGTCCGACCGTCCCGGCGTCGCCGCCGGTATTTTCGGTTCGCTCGCCGATGCCGCGATCAATGTGGATATGATCGTCCAAAACATTTCGGAGAACGGCAAAACTACCGATATGACCTTCACCGTTGGCAGAGCCGATTTGAAGACGGCGGTCGAGGTCTTGTCCTCCCAGAAGGACGAGATCGGCTATGATGAACTGACCTCCGATGATGATCTGGTCAAGATTTCCGTAATCGGAGTCGGCATGCGCAGTCATGCCGGTGTAGCCAAGACCATGTTCCAGGCGCTCGCCGACAAGGGGATCAACATCAAGGTGATCTCCACGTCCGAAATTAAGGTGAGTGTGCTGGTCGATGCCCAGTATACGGAACTGGCGATCAGATCACTGCACGCCGCGTTCGGCCTGGACGGCGACTAGCGGATCCCGGCGCATCCCGGGAGGGGGAGCGCCAAACGACATTCACAGCGTGGCTGACGGGGCAGATACGCCTCAGGGGAGTTATTGAACGAGATGGCGCGCGCACCTCATTTAACCGAGACACGGCGGCTACTTGCCCGGCTGCGCGATGTGATGGCCGACGAAGGCTCGGCGCAGGAGCGTCTGAACAGCACCGTCCAAATCATCGCCACCGATCTGGTGGCTGAAGTGTGCTCTGTCTATGTGCTGCGCGCCGGTGAGGTGCTGGAACTGTTCGCCGCGACCGGCCTGCATCCGGACGCCATTCATCGAACGCGATTGAGCGTCGGCGAAGGTCTCATCGGCGCCATCGCTACGACCGCGCGGCCAATGGCGCTGGAAGATGCACAAAACCATCCGGCATTCGCCTATCGGCCGGAAACCGGCGAAGAAATATACCAGTCCCTCGCCGGCGTCCCCATTCTTCGGGGCGGACGGGTGTCCGGCGTACTGGCGGTGCAGAACCAGACCAAACGCCGCTATCTCGACGAAGAGTTGGAAACCCTGGAAACGATCGCCATGGTCATCGCCGAGCTGATCGCCGGCGGCGACCTGATCAACGCTGATGAACGGCATGCGGTGGATGGCGAGGGCATCCTCCCGATGACCCTGGACGGCGTCCGGCTCAATGGCGGACTGGCAATCGGCCAGGCGGTGCGCCATGAACAGCGCGTCACCATCGTTAAACTGATCGGCGAAAGCCCCGACGAGGAAATGATGCGCCTGGAGAACGCCATCGCGGAAATGCACGGCGCCATCGATGAGCTTCTGGAATCCGATCAATTGTCCGGCGGCGGGGAGTCCCGGGAAATTCTGGAAGCTTACCGTATGTTCGCGGAAGACGCCGGCTGGATCGGCAGAATCCGCGAAGCCATTGGCGCGGGCTTGAGCGCCGAGGCGGCGGTGGAACGGGTCCGCAACGATACCCGCGCCAGATTTAGAAAACAGACCGATCCCTACCTTCGGGAACGGCTCCATGATTTCAACGACCTCGCCCGGCGGTTGCTGCACCACCTGGTTGGTAGATCGACCGGTGACGATCTGGAAACCCTGCCCGATGACATGATCCTGATCGCGCGGGAAATGGGGCCGGCCGAGCTGTTGGACTACGACCGAAACAGGCTCCTGGGCCTGGTCTTAGAAGGCGGCTCGATCACCACGCATGTCGCTATTGTCGCCCGGGCCCTGGATATTCCGGTCGTCGGCCGGGCCGAAGACGCGCTCGACAAAGTGGAGAATTTCGATCCCATCATCGTCGACGGAGATAACGCCCAGGTTTTTTTACGGCCATCCAATGAAGTCCGTGAGTCCTACACGGATATGATCCGCGCGCGCGCGCAGAGGGTCGCCGCCTATGCGTCGTTGCGCGACGTGCCGGCGGAGTCCCGGGACGGCGTACACATCAATCTCGATATTAATGCCGGTTTGGTTGCCGAGGTCTCGCAACTGGCGGCAACCGGCGCCGACGGTATTGGCCTCTACCGGACGGAGATTCCGTTCATGGACAGCACCAGCTTCCCCGATGTGGACAAGCAGGAGGAAATTTACGGACAGATACTGGACTGCGCCGGCGGGAAGCCGGTCATTTTCCGGACCCTCGATATCGGCGGCGACAAGGGCCTCCCCTATTGGGACAACGGGAGGGAGGAAAATCCGGCCATGGGCTGGCGCGCCATCCGCATTGCCCTCGACCGGCCGGCGCTGCTGAAAGATCAGCTCCGGGCGATGATCCGAGCCGCCGGCGGCCGTGAACTGTCCGTCATGTTTCCCATGATCTCCGAAATTCCGGAACTCGATCAGGCGCGCGAGCTGCTGGATCACGAACTTGAACGGGCGGCCGGCGAAGGACGGGAGCTGCCCTCCAGTATCCGGGTAGGGAGTATGCTGGAAGTGCCCGCGCTCCTCTATCAATTGCCGGCGCTGCTGAGCCGGGTCGATCTTATCTCCGTCGGCAGCAATGACCTTTTTCAATTTCTGTTCGCCAGCGACCGCGGCAGCCCCAAACTGGCCGATCGTTATGACAATCTGGCGCCGCCGGTACTGGCCATGCTTAAGCACCTGGTTGAAACGTGTGATGCCGCCGGCAAAACTGTAAGCTTGTGCGGTGAAATGGCGGGCCGGCCGCTGGACGCGATGGCGCTGGCCGGACTCGGGTTCCGCCGTCTCTCCATGACGCCGTCCTCCATTGGTCCGGTTAAGGCAATGATTAGAAGCCTCTCCGTAGATGATCTCAGCCAATACCTGCACAGCCTGGATGGGCTGGCCGAACATAGTTTACGTGAGAAATTGCGGGAATTCGCCGTGGATCATGGTGTAATGATTTAAAATTTGCGCCGTGCGCCTTGATTCATAAAAGATTCTTGAGAAATTTTGCGTTCAGCTGTACATTTATGTGCGTGGGGAACTATCTGATTCCCTTTGTAAAATTCAGTTTGTCGAAACCCTCGTCGATCATATGCATTAGATTGGCGCTCGGCATGTTTTAAGTCGTATTGCACACAGAATTTGTGGAGATCGATGAAAACAGACCTGCATCCTTCGATGGAGCATGACCAGGAAAATGGTGCGGCCGCCCTGGGTGCATTGCTGCGCGCGTCCCGGACCCGCCGGGGTGAGGATTTACGCTATGTGGCTGATGCGCTGCGTATTCGCTTGGTCTATTTGGAAGCTATCGAGGATGGACGATTTGACTACCTGCCAGGCACCACCTACGTCATCGGTTTCCTGAAAACCTATGCCGACTACTTGGGCCTGAACAGCGAGGAAATCGTCCGGCGGTTCAAGAACGACGAATCCCGTCCCAAGAAACGCCAGGATTTGACCTTCCCGACAGCTGTCCCGGAACACGGCATTCCCGGTGGCGCGATTGTCATGATCGGGCTGGTGATTGCCGCCATCGGGTATGGAGGCTGGTATTTTGCCTCGACCCAGGACGCCATGGTGACCGAGGCGATCCCGCCGGTCCCGGCGAATATGAAGGCCGAGCCGAACAAGGTCGCCTCTTCGGAATCACGGAACCCGCTGGCCGAAGCCAGTTCAGCCATTGCCGCCGAGGCCAACCGTCAGCCCGCGCCTGCACCGGCCGCGGCTTCCGCGCCCGAACCCGAAATGAAAGCCGACCCGGCCCCGGTGGCTACTATCGAAACGCCGGCGGCTGAAACAGCGGCTGAAACCGCTGTTGAGGCGGCACAAGCACAGGTGGCTGAACAACCTGCTCAACCGGAAGTCACACAGCCGGCCCAACAGGCAGAAACGGCTGAGGTTTCTCAACCTGCGGAACCGCAAATATCGCCGGCGCCACAGCCGGTGGAAATGGCTGCCGCGCCTACCGATGCACCCACCCCCACACCTGTATCGGATTCCGCGCCTGCCACCACAAAATCACCGGCAAGCAACGCCGCTTCCGAACCTGCGGCACAGCCAGCAACCGATCCCGCACCGGAGGCCTTTGACGACCGGGTGCCGGGCATCGAGTTGAGCGCAAGACCGTTCACCGTCGAGGCCGAGGCAGAGCCGGCTGTGACGCCATCGGCCGAAGCAACTCCGAACACTGCGGAAGCCGAAGTTAAAACCGAACCCGAAACGCCTGTGACCGAAACTGCCGCCTTGCCCCAGCCCGAGCCGGAGGTCCGGGGTGAAGACGGTCCGTCCCGCATCACCTTGCTGGCCAAGGATGCGAGCTGGATTCAGGTCCGCGATACGATCGAGAACAAACTGGTTCTCTCCAAGGTCCTTCTCAGGGGCCAGACCTACGAAGTGCCCGGCCGGACAGGTCTAAGCCTGATGACCGGCAATGCGGGCGCCTTGGAAATTCGCGTGGATGGCCAACCTGTGCCGCCCATCGGCGCGCTTGGTCAGGTGCTCCAAAACGTTCAGCTTAGCGCAGACACGCTGCGCGAAGGCGCCGGTGCCGGACAGTAGCCAGGCTCCAGGCTCTCAACTTCCTCTCTCATACTTCGCTTTAGACCGCCTCCATTATGGGCTATAACCTGCCTGCCCTTGGCTTGGGCGCTTGTTCAATGATATCGGATTAGAGGCTACCAGGACGTGTCCAAAAAAGCCAAATTAAGCCCCGTACGGGGGACCCAGGATCTCCTGCCCGACGAACAGCGGGTGCACCGCCATGTGGAAGACACTGCCTGGCGGGTGGCAGAGCTCTACGGCTTCGGCGAGGTTTCGACGCCGATCTTCGAGTTTACCGACGTGTTTGCCCGCACGCTGGGCGACACGACCGATATTGTCACCAAGGAAATGTATACGTTCGAGGACCGAGGCGGCGAAGGCATTACGCTGCGCCCGGAAGGCACGGCCGGCGTGGCGCGCGCTTTTATCTCGAACGGACTGACCCAGGAACTGCCTCTGAAGTTTTTTTACCGGGGGCCCATGTTCCGCTATGAGCGCCCACAGAAAGGCCGCCGCCGGCAATTTCACCAAGTCGGCGTCGAATTATTGGGCGTGCCCGGCGTACAGGCGGATATTGAGGTCATCGCGCTGGGCCGGCAAATCCTGGATGAGCTGAAGCTCACCGGCACGGTGACCTTGGAGCTCAACACGCTGGGCGACAAGGAAAGCCGGGACGCCTATCGTCAGACCCTTGTGGCCTATCTTGAGGGATTCAAAGACAAACTTTCAGAAGACAGTCTGAAACGGCTATACACCAATCCGCTGCGCATCCTGGATTCCAAGGACGAGGGCGACCGGGAAATAGTCGCCGACGCGCCGTCCCTGATGGATAGCCTGAACGATGACTCTCGTGCGGTCTTCGATGATCTATGTGACGGGCTGTCGCGCATCGGCATCGACTTTACCCATAATGACCGGCTGGTTCGGGGCCTCGACTATTATTGCCACACTGCGTTTGAATTCACCACCGACGACCTGGGCGCCCAGGGTACCGTCCTGGCCGGCGGACGATACGACGGCTTGATCGGACAAATGGGTGGTCCGGAAACACCCGGCATCGGCTGGGCCGCCGGGGTGGAACGGCTGTCCCTGCTGGCCGGGGGCGTGAGCGAACCGGCCCGGCCCATCGCCGTCCTCCCTATTGGCGAGGCCGCGATGAATGAGGCGCTGATGCTGACCCAGCGGCTCCGGCGCGAGGGCTTTGCCGTGGAGCTCGGGTATTCGGGCAATCTGAAAAAACGCCTGAACCGCGCCAACAAGGCGAACGCGCGGGCTGCCGTCATCCTGGGCGAGGACGAGCTGGCGCGGAACGCCGGCACGGTTCGGGATATGGATTCGGGCGAGCAAGTTGAAGTATCCTTGGATCAGCTG
>JAYPHU010000036.1:15695-25858 GCA_038127535.1 Rhodospirillaceae bacterium
AGAAACAAACGCTGATCACAGATATGACCGATAACGCGCAAAACACCGAATTGATCGTCCTGGGAGCGGACCACCGCTCCTCGACGATGCTGCTGCGCGATAAGATCATTGTCTCCGAGCCCCAACTGCCTGCGTTTTATGAGCGTCTTTCCGAAGCCGAACTGTCTGAAAGTCTGGTCGTCTCCGTCGGCGACCGGAAGGAAATTTACGGCTATGCGGCGGACTGCGATTTTACCGTGTGCGAGATCATCAAACTCCTGTCCGCCCGCTCCGGCCTTGGGCGCTCCGAGATCGAAGCGCAAACCTATGTTCTCACCGGCCAGGACGCGATACGGCATTTCCTGGCGGTGTATTGCGGTCTCGACGGATTGGTCGTCGGCGATCCCCGTATGCCGGGCCGGATCGATCAAAGCCGCCAAACGGCGCAGACCGCCGGCGCCGCCGGCAGCGCCATGACCGCCCTGGTAAATGGCGCAAAGCACGTGTCGGAACGGATATTGAGAGAAACCGAGATCGGGCGGCGCCCGGTCACCATCTCTGCCGCCGCCGTGCAGGTGGCCCGCGATATCCACGGCAACCTCGGTGACTGCAGCGCGCTGCTGATCGGGTCCGGGGAAATGGGTGAGATGCTGGCCTCCAGTCTGTTGGCCGGCGGGCTGAAGCATTTGGTGGCGGCGCACCCCTTGTCGTCGCGGGCGGATGCTGTGGCGCAACAGTTGAACTGTCATGTCGGCGACTTGGATAAGCTACCTGCCCTTCTCAAACGCGCCGATATCGTGCTGACCGCCGTTAATTCCCGGCGTTTTGTCCTGGCCGCCGAACAGGTGCAGGCAGCGACCACGGCGCGGCGGCGGAAACCCATCTTCCTGATCGACACGGGCGTGCCGGGCGATGTGGAGACGAATGTAGAGAACGTCGAAGACGCCTATCTCTATACATTGGATGATCTGGAGCGCGTCACCCGGAAAGGCCGGTCAAGTCGGGAGTCCGAGGCGGAGAAGGCCTGGGCGATCCTGGATAATGAACTGCCCCGCATCGTGGCCAACCTGCCGGCCGTGGCGCCGACCGAAGCGGCAACTCGTGCGTTGCAATCCACGTCGCCTGAGGAACTCCGTCGCCTGGCCCTGGAAGAAGCCAGCGGTGACGCCGACAAGGCGACCCGTTTATTGCTGGAGAAGCTGTCCACGGACAAGGATGGCGACGACTGATGAGCCTCGCAGAAAAACTCAACAGCGTCGTCGCCAAGCACGATGAAATTCAGGCTGTGCTGTCCACCGACAGTAATTTGGACGGCCAGGAATACGCGCGCCTGTCCAAAGAACTATCCGATCTGACCAGAATCGTGCAGGCGGTTGAGAAGTTTCAGGCCATCGAGGCCGAAATGGCCGATCTGGAATCCCTCATCGAAGACCCGGAGTCGGATGCCGAGATGAAGGCCCTCGCGGAAGAGGAATACCGGGAGCTAAAACAAAACCTGCCGGAGATGGAGCGGGAGATTCAAATCATCCTCCTGCCCAAGGACGCGGCGGATGAGAAGAACGCCATCCTAGAAATCCGGGCCGGGACCGGCGGCGATGAGGCGGCGCTGTTCGCCGCCGATCTCTTCCGTATGTACCAGCGCTATGCCGAGGCCCACAACTGGACCTTCGAAGTGCTGGACGCGAGCGAAACCGGCATCGGCGGCTATAAGGAAGCCGTCGCCAATATTTCAGGCAAGGGCGTTTTCGCCCGGCTGAAATACGAATCCGGCGTCCACCGGGTGCAACGGGTTCCAGAAACAGAAAGCCAAGGCCGGGTGCATACCTCGGCAGCGACAGTAGCCGTGCTGCCGGAGGCCGAAGAGGTGGATATCGCCATCGATACCAAGGATTTGCGGATCGACACTTACCGTGCGCAGGGCGCGGGCGGCCAGCACGTCAACAAGACCGATAGCGCGGTCCGCATCACTCACCTGCCGACCAATATCGTGGTCCAGTGCCAGGACGAAAAATCCCAGCACAAGAACCGAGCCAAGGCGATGAAAATCTTACGTTCCCGGCTATATGAGACGGCGCGATTCGAAGCGGATACAGAGCGGGCCGCCGACCGTAAAAGCCAGGTCGGCTCAGGTGACAGGTCGGAACGCATCCGCACCTATAACTTTCCGCAAGGGCGGGTGACCGACCACCGGATCAACCTGACCCTATACAAACTGGACCGGATGTTGGAGGGCGATATCGACGAGTTTATCGACGCCCTGACCTCGGAAGATCAAGCCGCCCGTCTCGCTGAATTCACATGAGCAGCGCCCCGGCCACCACCGGCGATTATCTGAGTAACGCCCACGCCGAATTGGCGAACGCCGGGATCGAGAACCCGTCCCTGGAAGCGCGGCTGTTGGTCGAAGCCGGGGCCGGCATTAGCCAATCCAAACTTCGCGGTTATCCGGAAACGCCGCTGCCCACTGATGCTCAATCTGTCTTGTCGGCGTATTTGGCGCGGCGAACCGCCGGTGAACCGCTGGCGCATATCATCGGGGAGCGGGAGTTCTGGAGCCTCATGTTCAAGGTAACACCCGATACGCTGATCCCTCGCCCCGACAGTGAAACACTGATTGATACCCTGCTGGATCATCTGCACGACCGCGAAAAACCGCACCGGGTATTGGATATCGGTACCGGCACGGGCTGCCTGCTCGCCGCCATTATCAGTGAGTTTCCAAACGCCACCGGTCTTGGTATTGATCGGTCCGCCGTAGCCGCTGACGTGGCTAGAGCGAATCTGACGCGATTGGGGCTCGGAGATCGGGCGGAGATTCGCCCAATTTCCTGGGACGCATTACCGGCCGAGCCATTTGATGTGATTCTTTGCAATCCACCCTATATCCCGGATGCCGACATTGCCGCGCTGGAGCCCGAGGTCCGGGACTTTGAACCCCACGGGGCGCTGACCGGGGGTGAGGACGGGCTGGACGCCTATCGTGGGATTGCGACCGTATTGCCCTCTCTTTTCGCACCCGACGCCTGTGCGGTCTTCGAGATCGGGCTGGGCCAGCGCCAGGATGTTCAGGCTATCTTCGAAGGATCGGGGCTCGTCGTCCGGGAGATCAGAGAGGATCTCGCGGGCATCGAGCGTTGCCTCTTAGTCACACAATAATTAGTAGGGCTAACAGCAAATAAGGGTTGGAAATCCTGATCCCAGTGGCTAGGGTATCAGTTACAGAGTGCGTCGTGGCTGTCCGTAAGAGGGGAGCAAAATAATACCGAGCACTCTTCCCCATTTTCCAAATGTATTCGGTAAACGCCGAAATCGACGTATCCGTTTGGATTATTGGGATCGGGGTTAGATCAGCAGATACGAAGCTTGAGAGTCATGAATAAAGGCAACAATCCCAGGCGCTCACGGGGCCGGGGCAATGGTAAAAAGCAATCCAGAGGCGGCGGTCATATCGACAGCCACGGTCCGGAAGTCAGGGTCCGGGGCAATGCCCATCAGGTGTACGACAAGTATCTCGCCCTTGCGCGGGATGCGGCCTCTTCCGGTGACCGGATTTCGGCGGAAAACTATTCCCAGCATGCCGAGCATTATTTCCGGCTGATTGCCGTGGCGGAGGCCAATAACGAGGCCCGCCAGGAAAGCCGCAACAACAACAATAATCGGCGTCAGCGGGGTAACGGCAACGACAACTCGGAAAATAACGGCAACGACCAGGATGCGTCTTCCGGGAACGAAGAGCCGGAGAACGAGTTGGATGCCGAATTGCAGGGCAATTCGAACGACGATGCCGACGACAATAGCGATGAGGCGGAAGTGATTTCCACCAAGCCGAAACCGTCTGCCAATCCGGATGAAGACGGAGACGGCGCGTCCGGTGACGCAGTCGGCGATCAGGAAGAAGAAGCCCGGCCGCAGGCCTAACGTACCGGCTCAGCCGGTAAGCAATATCTCTTCATCGACGGACAAAGTCCCCGCGCTCAGCACCCGGGCGTAAACCCCCATGTCCATATGGCCATACCGGTCCATCAAATCCTTCGGGATATTCAGATCCCTCTTGGCTGTATCCAGATTCACATTGGTTGCGGCGCACCGCTGCGTGCGTTTCACGACCTCCAACCTGACCCCACCGATCTTTAGATTTTTGCCGACCCAGTCCAGCTCTTCCCAGGCAGGCGCGCCGTCAAAATAGACATTGGCGCGGAACCGGAGCGGATCAATTGGGACGCCCAGTTCTGCTCCCAACGCCGCCACCGACGTGAGATTGATCAGGGACACGACCTTATCCGGCAGATCGGAAAACATATGACAGGCCGCTTCGCTCAGCCGGGGTTTTTGATCGGGCGCAAACCCCATATAGTCTGCAAAAAACGCCTCCACCTCGGTCCGGCCCGTCTCCGTTGAAAGGTTCGCGTCCAAGATGCCGCCCTCATGCTCTACGTTGAGCCGCGACGCACCGTCATCGAACCGCGTCCGCAGCCGCGCGAGCGATTCATCTCGCTGGAGCATGAGAAAATTGGTTTTCGGCAGATGTCGCGGCGCAGCGGGATCAAAGGACGCATGGGCCAGGGCGAGAGCAAACCGGCGGTCGCCGGGAAAGCCTTCGCCGACGCTCAGCGCGATCTTTTCCAGCGCTTCCGGGGACAGGCCCTTGACCGGATAGCGATAGAGTTGCCGGATGGCGATCATCTCACTGTTTCCCTGAACGGAATTAGCAGATGACATTTATAACGGTCTGTATCTTGCGGCCAACCGGATTTCTTCCATATGTCTTGCAGATACTCATCCGGAGAGGTTGATTGTCGCTGGAATGGCCGGGGCATGATACCTTGACACTAGAAAGGTTGATGAGAATGGACTTTGATAAATTCACCGAGCGGTCCCGGGCATTCTTCCAGTCGGCCCAAGCATTGGCGACACGGTTGGATCACCAGCACCTCACCCCGACCCACCTTTTGAAGGTCCTGATTGAGGACAAAGAGGGTTTGGGTGCCTCCCTGATTGAAGCCGCCGGCGGCCATGTCGCCGATATATTCCAAAAGGTTCAGGAGGCCCTGAACCGGTTGCCGGCCGTCCAAGGCGCGGCCGCCAGTCAGGTCTATCTGGCGAAGGACACGTCCAAGGTGATGGTCCAGGCGGAGGAACTAGCGGAGAAAGCCGGCGATTCGTACGTGACCGCGGAATATCTGTTGCTGGCGCTCCTTTTGGTGCAGGGCACTGAGGCCCATAAGATTTTGACCGATGCGGGCCTGTCCGCGCAGGGCCTTAACAATGCTATTCAGGATGTCCGCAAAGGCCGGGCGGCCCACTCCGCCACCGCCGAGGACGGTTATGACGCGCTGAAGAAATATTCCCGCGACCTGACCGCGGATGCGCGCGACGGCAAGCTGGACCCGGTCATCGGCCGGGACGAGGAAATTCGCCGGACTATTCAAGTGCTGGCACGGCGCACCAAGAACAACCCGGTACTGATCGGCGAGCCGGGCGTCGGCAAAACCGCCATCATCGAAGGGTTGGCTCAGCGGATCGTCAACGGCGATGTGCCGGAGGCCTTGGCCCGCAAGCGGCTGATGTCCCTGGATCTGGGGTCCCTGGTCGCCGGCGCAAAGTTCCGGGGCGAGTTTGAAGAACGGCTGAAGGCCGTCCTTAGCGAGATCACCGAGTCCCACGGCGAGATCATCCTGTTCATTGATGAATTGCATACCCTGGTCGGCGCCGGCGCCGCCGAAGGCGCCATGGATGCGTCCAACCTGTTGAAACCGGCCCTGGCGCGGGGCGAGTTGCACTGTGTCGGCGCGACCACGTTGGACGAGTACCGCAAACACATCGAGAAAGACGCGGCGCTCGCCCGGCGGTTCCAGCCGGCCTTTGTCTCCGAGCCCACGGTGGAAGATACGATCTCCATCCTGCGCGGCATTAAGGAGAAATACGATTTGCACCACGGCGTGCGGATCACCGACAGCGCCCTGGTCGCAGCGGCAACACTGTCCAACCGCTATATCACCGACCGGTTCCTGCCCGACAAAGCCATCGACCTGGTGGACGAAGCGGCCAGCCGGCTGCGCATGGAGGTGGATTCCAAACCGGAAGAGATCGACGAGCTCGACCGCCGGGTGATCCAGCTCAAGATCGAGCGGGAGGCCTTGAAGAAGGAAACCGACCAGGGGTCCGAGGACCGGCTGGAGAAACTGGATAAGGAATTGGAAGACCTTGAAGACAAGGTTGACGTTCTGATGGAACAATGGACCAGCGAGAAAGACGAGATCGCTGAGACCCAGAAACTGAAGGAACAATTGGACCAAGCGCGCATTGCCATGGAAAAGGCGCTCCGCGAAGGCCAGTACGAAGAAGCCGGCGAGCTGCAATACGCCCTGATCCCTAAGCTAGAAGAGAAACTTTCGGCAGCCGAAACCGCCGACGATCACAGTATGGTGCATGAAACCGTGACCGACGAGCATATCGCCGGGGTGGTGTCCCGCTGGACCGGCATTCCGGTCGATAAGATGCTGGAGGGCGAACGGGAGAAACTTGTCGAGATGGAAGACCGGCTCGGCGCCCGAGTCATCGGTCAGCAAGAAGCGCTGGCGGCTGTCTCCAACGCCGTCCGCCGGGCGTGGACCGGCCTACAGGATAATCAGCGGCCTTTGGGGTCCTTCCTGTTTATCGGGCCGACAGGCGTCGGCAAGACGGAGCTCACCAAAGCCTTGGCAGCATTCCTGTTTGACGACGAAACCGCGCTGCAGCGGATCGATATGTCCGAGTATATGGAAAAGCACTCTGTCGCCCGGCTGATCGGCGCTCCGCCCGGTTATGTCGGCTACGACGAGGGCGGCGCCCTGACCGAGGCTGTCCGCCGCCGGCCCTATCAGGTGGTCTTGTTCGACGAGATCGAAAAAGCCCATCCGGACGTCTTTAACGTGCTTCTCCAAGTGCTGGATGAAGGCCGGCTGACCGATGGTCATGGCCGAACCGTCGATTTCCGAAACACGTTGATAATCCTGACGTCCAATTTGGGCGCTGAAATCCTGGCCGCCCAAGAAGACGGCCATGATTCTTCGGAAGTCCGGGAACCGGTCATGGATGTGGTTCGGAGCGCCTTCCGCCCTGAATTCCTCAACCGGCTGGATGAGATCATCCTGTTCCACCGGCTGTTCCGGGAACATATGAGCGGCATCGTCGATATCCAGATCAACCGGCTCCGGAAACGTCTTCATGACCGGAAGATCACGCTGGAGCTGGACGACAAGGCGCTCACCTGGCTGGCAGACGCCGGTTATGACCAGGTCTATGGCGCCCGTCCGCTAAAACGGGTCATTCAGCGATTCCTGGAGAATCCGCTGGCCACCATGATCCTAGAAGACGCGATCCATGACGGTGACACAGTTGCGGTGAGTGCGGGTGATAATGGGCTTAAAATCAATGACGAGGAAATAGTTGCCGAAGCGGCTTAGTTGGAGAGCTTGGCCTTTTTCTGGGCCAGTTTGGTCGACGCTTGGAGTTCGGCGCGTTTCCGGTCCATTATTTTTTTCGTATTGTTGAAGTAGACCAGCTCCTGACCTTTTAATTTTTGCCCGGTCGGCATCTTGATACGGAGCGGGTTTACCTGCCGGCCGTTTTTTATGATTTCATAGTGCAGATGCGGCCCGGTCGACCGGCCGGTTGAGCCCACATAACCGATAATCTGGCCCTGCCGCACCCGGCTACCCCGGAGAACCTTGGTGTGAATGCGCGACATGTGGGCATAGGCCGTCTGGAAGTTATTGGTATGGCGGATGCGGATGTAATTACCGTATCCGCCGTTCCGGCCCCGCGCCACCACGGTGCCGCTGCCGCCGGCGTAAATCGGTGTTCCCCGCGGCGCGGCGAAATCCACACCCCGGTGTACCTTTGTATAGCCGAGGATAGGATGTTTGCGCCTGCCAAACCCGGATGACAGGCGCGCGCCGTTGATCGGCGTACGCATCAACGCTTTTCTCGCGGCCTGGCCTTTTTCATCAAAATAATCTATCAGGTTCTTACTGGTCTTGTGCCGGTAGAGGGCGAGTTTATCCCCGCTGAGGGTCAGGCTGCCGAAGAGCACTTGACCATGACGGGCGAATTCCGTGCCTTCGGTGTAAAGGTTCTCATAGACGATTTCGAATTCATCCCCGGACCGGATACCCCGCTGGAAATCAACGTCCCAGGAGTAAATCCGGATCAGCTCCATCAAGACAGGCACCGGGACGCCGGCGTCGGTCGCGGCCACATAGAGGCTCGACTCGATCTTGCCGGTGGCCCTCAGTAGACGTTTTTCGACGGCGGTCTTGCGCTTGTTGACCTCGAACACCTCTTCATCGAGCCGAACCAGATTGATCTCGTGATAAATGTCCGGGCGGATAATCATTTCGCTCAGCCGGTCGTCTTCCGGCTTGGAGGACTGAGGATCAAACAGCAGTTCCAGTTCCTGGCCCGGCCGCAACTTGCGGGGATTGTAGTGCTTGGAGAGCGCCTTAATGGCCAAATGTGCCTCTTTGTTTTCCAATCCCTGGCGGGTCAGCAGTGCAATCAACGTATCGCCCTTCCCCACTTCCACGGTTTTGGCAAAGCGGGGTGGCGGAAGGTCGCGCTCATCCACCGGGGTGACGGGCAGATAGGGCACCGTCGTCGCCTGAATACTGGAAAGAGACATCGAAGACGGAATCTTTGCATCCCGCGGCGTCCAGTTGCTGAAGGTCAGGGGAGATACCAGACCAATGACAATTAATAGCGGCCAGGGCAACCGGGCGGACAAACCCGCCACGCCGCCAAGACGTGAGGTAACGGGCCCGAACAGGCTGTTGATGGCGCTCCGTGCGTTCATGCTCGTATAAGACTTCCCTCTATTCCCCAGGCTTTATTCCCAGTGGCCGGTCCGGTGGCTCCTTGTGCCGCCCGATTGGGGCGGAAATAGGGCTCGAATCGGCCATCTCCCATCTTCGCCCTCATATTTGGAGGACGGCGCCAGTGTGCTTGCAAAGGTCTTAATAGAGTATTGCCCGGAGGCCAAGAAATTGCTGGGGAAACTAACAGAACCAAAGCCCTTGGATACACACGGCATGTGTTTGTCATGCCTCCAAACGGCATTAATTAATCTTTTTATGATTAATTATAAAATCTTCTAGCCGGATAGAGCCAAATTAAATAATTAACTAAAATAAGTATAAAATATATAAGCGGTTGAATTTAAATGATAAATTTAATTTATAAGCTTGGAAAAGGCGTCAAAACCGGTCATGCGCCGAAAAATCTACACACGCAGGCGGGCTTGCGGGAAGCAGTCCAACGGGCGTATAAACGTCCTGGACACGAGAAAGCGTATGAGCACGGAAACCACTTTACAGGAACAAGATCGGCCGGTGCTAGCCCCCCCCGGCGGAGAGACCAACATCCTGCTGCATTCCTGCTGTGCGCCATGCGCAGGGGATGTGATGAACGAAATCACCCGCTCTGGCATCGACTACACAATCCTCTTCTATAACCCGAACATACATCCGCGGAAGGAATACGAACTCCGCAAGGACGAAAACAAGCGTTACGCGGACAAGCTGGGGGTGCCGTTCGTCGATCTGGATTACGACCGGGACAATTGGTTCCAGCGCACCAAGGGCTACGAAAACGAGCCCGAACGGGGTTACCGCTGCACGCTGTGCTTCGACATGCGGTTCGAGCGCACGGCGCTTTACGCCGCGGAGAACGATTTCAAGGTCTTCACCAGCACGCTGGGCACATCCCGCTGGAAGAATATGGAGCAGATCAACGGCTGCGGCGTGCGGGCCGCTGGTCAGTACGACGGCCTCGCCTACTGGACCTATAATTGGCGCAAGGGCGGAGGGGCCAACCGGATGGTAGAGATTTCCAAAGACGAAGAGTTCTACCAGCAGGAATACTGCGGCTGTGCCTACAGCCTGCGCGACACAAACCGCCATCGCATTGACCAGGGCCGCGACCCGATCCGCCTCGGCGTGAAATACTACGGCCGGGAGGGGTAGTCTCCGCCGCCGTTAGCGGATAGCTAGTTGATTAAGTACGTAGCCTTTGAGCGGAACATCATATCTCTCAGGATCAGGCCTAACGTTAAATGGCTCCTCTGCAGCTTGGACAAGAGGAATGGGCAGCTAATGGCTAATCTCGGAAACTAGCCTCACCGATAAATGACTTCGGCTAAGAAGCCG
>JAYPHU010000037.1:0-25654 GCA_038127535.1 Rhodospirillaceae bacterium
AACTGATGCATGACCAAAGAAATGGTGCCTCGGGAGAGACTCGAACTCTCACTCTGTTGCCAGAACCGGATTTTGAATCCGGCGCGTCTACCAATTCCGCCACCGAGGCATTTGGGGGGCGTCAATAGGGGCGCGATCATAGCGGAGGTTTCTCCCCGGTCAACATCTCTCAGCGGCCTCCCGCCGGGATTGATTGCCAAAGCCCCGGCCACGGGATAGTAAGGCCTCCCCTCGACATTTCAGGACGTTTCCCTCGCATGCTGCGACGCCTCTATGACTGGACCCTGGACCATTCCGCCCACCGCCATGCGCTGTGGGCGTTGGCGTTCGTCTCCTTTATCGAAAGCTCGGTGTTTCCGATACCGCCGGACGTGATCCTGATACCGATGGTGCTGGCGGCGCGGGACCGGGCCTGGCTGATCGCCGGGGTGTGCACCGCCGCCTCCGTCCTGGGCGGCGTGGGCGGCTATGCCATCGGTGCGCTGCTGTTCGAACAGATCGGCAAGCCCATCCTAGATTTTTATCAGTATGGTTCCCGCTTCGCCGAGTTCCAGTACACCTATAATGAGTACGGCGCCTGGGCGGTGTTCATCGCCGGCGTCACGCCGTTCCCCTACAAGGTGATCACCATCCTCTCGGGCGTCACCAATCTCGATCTGACCGTGTTCACCATCTCGTCGATCCTGGCGCGCGGGCTTCGGTTCTTCATCGTCGCCTGGCTGTTGTGGAAATTCGGTGCGCCGATCCGCGCGTTCATCGAAAAGCGGCTCGGGATTTTGTTTGTCCTGTTCGTGGTGCTTTTGATTGGCGGGTTCGTGCTGTTGAAGTTCGTGGTGTAGGTTGGGGGTATGAACCTAAACATCACCAACTTGAGCGACTTCATCTGCCGGCGGATTATTTTGCTGGCGGGGCTGGCCAGCGCCTTCGCCCTGGCCACGGCGTTGATCGCGCAATACGGCTTTGATCTGGAGCCCTGTGTGCTCTGCGTCTATCAGCGCATTCCCTATGCCACTGTGATCGGCATCGGGCTGGTTACTCTTTTGCTGCCGGGCGCGGACCGGCGCACGGTGATTTACCTGATCGCCTTGGTATTTTTGGGTAGCGCCGGGCTGGCCTTTTACCACAATGGTGTGGAGCAGGGTTGGTGGGCGGCGGCGACATCATGCGGAGTTGGCGGCGATGGCAGCATCCTCTCCACCACTATTGAACAACTGAAAAGTATGCTGGCCGGCAAATTACCCAAGCCCTGCGACGCCATCGACTGGACCTTGTTCGGGCTGTCCGTCACCGTCTACAATACCATCGTCTCTTTGGCGCTCGCCCTTGTTTGTTTTCTGTGCGCCAGGCAGCCAATGGAAGAGAACGCGTGACCCAACCCAGTAACAAACTGCGCTCCTTGCCCGGCGATCTCAGCCGCGACGAACTATTGGCGCGGATGATCCGGGTGGATCAGGCCGGCGAATACGGCGCCAAGCGCATCTATGACGGCCAGATTGCCGTCTTGGGAAAAGGCCCGGACGGGCCGGTGCTGAAGGAGATGGCGGCGACCGAGCAGGAACATCTGGATACGTTCAACAAGCTACTGGTGAAGCGCCGTGTGCGCCCGACCCTCCTCACACCCCTCTGGCACGCGGCCGGTTTTGCTTTGGGCGCGGGCACGGCGCTGATGGGGCGGGAAGCGGCCATGGCCTGCACCGTTGCGGTCGAGGAAGTGATCGAGGAGCACTACGCCAGCCAGGCTGCCCAATTGGATGAAGACGAGAGGGAGCTTCGCGACACCATCAAAAAATTCCGGGACGAGGAACTGGAGCATAAGGAAACCGCCCTGGCCGAAGGCGCCGAACAGGCCCCTGCATACCCCGCCCTCACGGCGGCGGTGAAGACCGGGTCCCGCCTCGCCATCTGGCTCTCCGAGCGTATTTAGGGCCGGGACTCCGAATTTGAGCCTTCCCAAATCTCCCTTGATCCTGGGCGCGATCTGGATGGTCGGCGCGCTGGTGTCC
This sequence comes from Rhodospirillaceae bacterium, assembly GCA_038127535.1. Taxonomy (GTDB): domain Bacteria; phylum Pseudomonadota; class Alphaproteobacteria; order Rhodospirillales; family UBA2165; genus JAYPHU01. Next base: position 2,004 of record JAYPHU010000037.1, read on the forward strand.
TTCATGATGATGGCCGTCGCCGGGCGCGAGCTCTCCGACACCATGCACACGTTGCAGATCGTCTGGATGCGCAGCATCTTCGGCATCCTCGTGGTGATGTTCTTTGTCCACCGCAGAGGCTGGGCGCCGGTGCGCACCCAACATCTCAAAGTACAGATCGGCCGGAACGTCGTTCACTACGCCGCCCAATCAGGTTGGTTCCTCTCGGTGGCGCTTTTGCCGCTGGCCACCGTTTTCGCCATTGAGTTCACCACGCCGATCTGGGTGGCGATCCTCGCTGTGTTTTTCCTGGGGGAACGCATGGACCGGGGCCGGCTGGTCGCCATCATCTTTGGTTTTGCCGGCATCCTGATCATCGTGCCGCCGGGCCCGGAGATGTCTAGCGTCGGCTCCGTCGCGGTGATGGGGGCGGCCATCGGGTTCGCCCTCACATTGACCATCACCAAATTCCTCACCCGTACCGACGGGCCGCTGACCATCCTGTTCTATATGATGTCGGTGCAGACGGTGATCGGCGCGATCCCCGGCCTTTGGTTCTGGGTGACCCCGGCATGGGAAGATACGGTGTGGATTTTGTTCGTCGGTTTTACCGGCCTCAGCGCGCATTATTGCCTGGCCCGGGCGTTCCAGCTGGCCGATGCGACGTTCGTGATGCCGATTGATTTTCTGCGCCTGCCCATGGCGGCGTTCGTCGGCTTTTTTGTTTATCAAGAATCCATCGAGCTCGCTGTCTTCATCGGCGCGGCGGTGATCTTCGCCGGGAACTATTACAACATCCGCCGGTCCGGCGGCGGCGGGCATTGATTTAGGTCTGCGGAGCCATGTTTATTTAAACACGAAGAACACAAGGGACACGAAGCCGATTTAGTCAGTTGAGTCCTTCGTGATCTTCGTGCGCTTTGTGGTGAATCGATTGTCGAACCCCCTCACCCATTCCTATCTGCGTCTCCTCCTAGTTGGCGTTAGCCAATTCTCGGGGGACCATGGATATCTCCGGTGAAGGTAGAATGGACCCCCGACAATCGCTTCGCGAGTCGGGGGCGACGCAGAAATGGAATTGCAGGGAAAGTCGATATAGGGTGTCTTCGTGCCCTTCGTGGTTATGTCCACCCTCGCCACCTTTCCGTCATCCCCGACCCGCTAAGTGGTTGTCGGGGATCTGATGACATTCTCCGTAGATACCCGAGACTTCGTCGTAGCTAGCACTGGTCGGATACGCGGGATTTACCCGCGTACCGGACTCGGGCATGACGCGCCAGGAGAGGGGGGGGGGAGTCGTTTGAAAGAGCTGGCCGGTGCGTCAAAAAAGGCGGCTGCCAAAGCAGCCGCCTTTTCGGTAATATCGGGGCATAGCCCTAAAGCTGTTCCAGCATGTTCTCCGCGCTGCTGGTCTCGAAGGCGCCGGGCTCCTCGAGGTTCAGCGTGATGACCTTGCCGTCCTCGACGATGGCTGAGAACCGCTGGATGCGGGTGCCGAGGCCGAAGCCGGACCCGTCCATTTCCAGGCCCATGGCGGCGGCGAATTCGCCGTTGCCGTCGGCCAGGAGGACCACCGCGTCACCGACATTCCCGGCTTTACCCCAGGCGTCCATGACGAAAGCGTCGTTCACTGAAACACAGGCGATCGTATCGACCCCCTTGGCTTTAATTGCGTCTGCGTGCTGCACGTAACCGGGCAGATGTTTGGCCGTTCACGTGGGCGTAAAGGCGCCGGGTACGCCGAAGATCGCCACTTTCTTGCCGGCGAAAATATCGTCGGTGGAAAGCGCATCGATTCCCTCCTCACCCTTCACGCGAAGGGTGGCGGCGGGAATGTTGTCTCCAACACTGATTGCCATTTTATGGTCCTTTCAAAAGGCGGGGGAGGGATTTCCCCCATACCTTGTTACCCCACTCTTATACTGAGGGGTGGGGCGGGGAGCAAACCGGAAAAGGGCTGGAGAGGCTTAATTCTTGGCGAAAATTGTGCCGCCAGAAGCCTTGTTCATCCCGGCCTCGACATTGGCGGTGGTCAGCAGTTCCGGCAGGACCAAGCCGGCGGCAGCGCCGGGCCCGTAGATGGCGTTGAAGGGGACGCCAAACCGGCCATGGCTTTTGAGATACGCCGTGATGACGGGGTCCGGCCGGGTCCAGTCGCCTTTCATGGCGATCACTCTGCCGCCACCAGCCAGTGCGTCGAAAATGTCGCCCCGGTTGAGCACGGCGGCCTTGTTCACCTGACAGGTGATGCACCACTCCGCGGTGATATCGACGAACACGGTCTTGCCGTCGGCCACCAGTTTCGGGATGGCGGCGGGATCGAACTTGACCCAATGCTTACCCTTGTCGGCGGTGAGCTCGGTCGAGGGCGTAAAGGCGTACGGCGTCCAAAACGCGCCAAGCACTAAGACGACGGGGCCTGCAGCGACCGCCGTGCGCCAACTCTCGGCCAGGCGCGGTTTGGCGAATAGAATGACGCCCATGGCGGCCATCAGCGCGCCGACCACCAGGGCTGCATCAAGGGTGAGAAGCACGGCGAGGACGGACAAGAGCCAGACCGCCGTGGCCGCCAAGGCGAGGCCTAGGACGTGCCGGAGCCGGATCATCCAGTTGCCGGGTTTGGGCAGTTTGGCGGCGAGCGCCGGGAGAGTAGCGATCAGGATAAACGGCAGGGCCATGCCGATACCGAGTGCGGCAAACACCAGGAAAATATCAATGGTCGAACCGGCCAGGGCAAAGCCGACGGCTGTGCCCAGGAACGGTGCGGAACAGGGTGTCGCCAGGATCGTGGCGAAAGCGCCGGTGGCGAAATTGCCGGCGAAGCTGTGGTCATCGCCACCACTGCCACCAGAGCCCGCCGCATTGGACAGCCAAGCAGGCAGGCGTACCTCGAACAGGCCCCAAAGATTGAAGGCGAACAGACTCACCAATATCGTCAGGCCGACGATGAACCAGGGGTGCTGGAACTGTATGCCCCAACCCACGGCTGAGCCAGCGAATTTGGCTCCCGCCAGCGCGACGGCTATCGACAGGAACGTGGCGACAATGCCTAAGGACGAGGCGATGAAACTCATGCGGATGGTCTTGTTTTCCGCGCCGCCATGGGAGACGAAGCCCAGGACCTTGATCGAAAACACCGGCAACACGCAGGGCATCAGGTTCAGGATCAGCCCGCCAATCAGCGCCAGGCCCAGGATGACGGGCAGGGAGAGTGGCAATTCGGAACCCGCGGCCGCTGCCGCCGGGCCGGACTGGACAGTCAGGGTTTTCTCCGCCGACCGATCGCCGTCTTTCAAGGTGAGGGTCAGGCTGGCCTGCAGAATCTTGGCTTTCTCTTCCTCGCTGGCGGGAATGGTGATCAGGGCCTTCTTTCCGCCCTCCCGCAGATCGACTTTCGGTTGGGAGAAGAAGGTCAGTTCGGGTCCTTCGACGAAAACGTCCGGACTGGTGAACGGCACCTCGCTGGCGGCGACCACCCGGATCGCGCCTTCGCGGACATCCTTGTCCACGGTTTTAAAGGCGCCGGCGGTTTCCACTTTCTCGATGGTGATGCCTTGAGCGGCGCCATCGCCGGGCACTTGATTGGAAAACTTATTGATGAGCTGAAAATTACTAGTCGCCGAGTCGCCGCGCGCCGGCAAGGTTAGCGCGAGTTTGGCTTTGTATGGAATGCAGACATCGTCGCAGGCCAAGTAATCGAGCTTGGCGGTCAGCTTCAGCGGGTCCTTGGGATCCATCACGGTGGCTTTGATGGGAAAGACGACTTCCTTCTTGTAGCCCAACGACTGGAAACCCAGAACCTTGAACCGGGACGGGACCGGCCAGCGGAAGTCCGTCTTCTCCAGGTTCTCCGACCCTTCCCAATTCAGGCGCGGAGGAAAGCCGGCCTCGCCGGGATTGCGCCAGTAAATCTTCCAATTGTCCTCAAGTTTGAAATGCAGGCCCAGTTGCACGGCGGAGCGTTCGCCCAGACCTTCCGTCGCGGAAATAAGCCGGACGGCGGTCTGCGGGGTTTCGACCCATGGGGTCGCCGCTTTTTCGGCGGCGGCCGGGGCTGAAAATACGGCGGCGGCGACAGCAATGGCGCTGAGAATCTTAAGGGTGCAGGAATTCATCGATTTCACTGTGTTAATCCCGGTTGGTCCAACGGGCGAAGCATATATAGGCCGATAAATGCCGAAAAGAAATTAACAGTCCACGACTTCACGGGAACTTTACCAGACGTGTGCGTCATCCTGCCACGCGCGTCAATGCCCCTGCCTTAAATCTGCCCCTGTTGGCGCACAGGGTCGTCCCGGTGCCGGCCTGCCGCTAGAACAGCCGTTTACATGGATTGCGGCACTGGCTAGGCTGGTCAGGTACCTGAGTTCAGTCGCAACAACTAAGAAAGCCGCCCCAATGTCAGAACCCGGCAGTGCCCAAGACCCTTATTTGGCTGGCCAGCTTTTGATCGCCATGCCGGGCATGCGGGACGAGCGTTTCACCAAGACGGTCATCTACATGTGCGCCCACACCGAAGAGGGGGCCATGGGATTGGTCCTCAATCAGGTTCTCGACTCTCTGACCTTTGCCGAATTGATGGAGCAGTTGGAAATCACCGAGAAGCCCGTCAGCAACTACGTGCCGGTGCATTTCGGCGGCCCGGTGGAAGCCGGCCGGGGGTTCGTCCTGCATACGTCCGATTATCGCCAGGATGCGACGCTGGAAGTGGACGAAGGCGTCGCCCTGACGGCAACGGTCGATATTCTCCGCGCCATGGCCCGAGGCTACGGACCGCGCCGCAGTATTCTGGCGCTGGGCTATGCAGGATGGGGACCCGGCCAGTTGGACGATGAAATTCGCGCCAACGGCTGGCTGCAGGCGCCTGCCGACTCGGAAATTATTTTCGATACCGATTTGGAAACCAAGTGGGAACGGGCGATCTTTAACCTGGGCGTTGATCCCCGGATGCTATCCGACGAGGCCGGTCACGCCTAAGGCTTATGCCGCCAATCTATCTCGGATACTGTCGTAGCTTTCCAGCGGGCCGATTGGACCGAGCGCCGCGACCGTGGGCGTCGACGTGAAAATCCGCTTGGCGACGTTCTTCACGACCGTCTCATCCACTTCGTCGATTTTGGTGATCACTTCCTCGGTCGGGATCGCCCGGCCGAACACCTGGAGTTGCCGGGCCAGGGTTTCTGCCCGGGCGGAGGAGCTTTCCAGCGCCATGAGGGTCGAGGCTTTCAGTTGTGCACGTGCGCGGACCACTTCTTCTTCGGTAAGTGTTTGACCGAGTGCCAAGATTTCATCGCAGACGACGGGTACCAGCTCGGTCATTTCCTGTTCGCCGGTGCCCGCGTAGACGCCGAACAGGCCGCCGTCTTCATAGTTGTTGGCGAAGGTATAAACGCTGTAGGCGAGCCCTCGATTCTCCCGCACCTCCTGGAACAGCCGGGACGACATGCCGCCGCCCAGGATCGTCGACATGACGGCCAGCGCATAATAGTCCGCATCGGCGAATGACAATCCGTCGAACCCCAACAGCACATGCGCCTGTTCCAGACTTCTGTTCTCCCGATATTCGCCGCCGGCATAGGCCGTGACGTCGGTCGCGGGAAATGATGAGTCGGCGAGGCCCGTAAAGGTGTTCCCGGCAAGACCGCAAAACGTCTCGTGATCGATATTGCCGGCCGCGGCGACGACGATTCGGGGCGGCGTATACTGACTGCTCATATAGTCCAGGATCGTGTCTCGGTTCATTTGGTTGATCAGGGACGCCAAGCCCAGCACCGGGCGGCCCATGGCCTGATCGGGAAAGGCCGCAGCCTGAAAATGATCGAAAATAATGTCGTCGGGCGTATCGTTGGCCTGATGAATTTCTTGAATAATGACGGCCCGTTCCCGGTCCAGTTCTACCGGGTCCATGACCGAATTCTGTAGGATATCGGCAATGATATCGACCGCCAGGGGCGCGTCTTCCTTCAGGACCTTGGCGAAGTAGGCGGTGTTTTCGCGGGACGTGTAGGCGTTCACTTGACCGCCCACCGCTTCAATTTCCTCGACAATGGCGCGGGCCGTCCGGCGCTGTGTCCCCTTGAAGGCCATATGTTCGAGAAGATGGGATATACCATTGAGTTCCGCCGTTTCGTGGCGGGTGCCGACAGCGACCCAAGCGCCCAGGGTCACCGTTTCAACCGTCTCCATCCTGTCCGTGGCGATCCTCAGGCCGTTATCCAGGCTGCTGACTTGGACGGTCATGCACCGCTCCGGACGGCGAGGGCGCCGGCGATGTGATCTCGAACCGTGTCGAAATCGTTGGCCAGCACCGTGAACTTTTCCCGTCGGTCGAACAGATCAGACAGCCGGTCCGGCAAGGCCGGATGAATGCCGGTCGCTTCTTCGACAGCCGCCGGGAACTTTGCCGGATGCGCCGTCGCCAGACTAACGATGGAAGTGTCCGCGGAAACGGAGCTCGCCTTGGCGGCCATCACCCCGATTACCGAGTGGGGATCGACCAATTCGCCGGTGTCCCGGTAAACCTCGCCGATAGCGTCCTTGGTGGCATTGTCGCCGAGTCTGTGCCCTTCGAACTTTCTGCGCATGGCTTTCCAGCGGGCGTCGCCGAAGCGGACCGTGCCGTTGCGCCGGAAACGAGCCAGAACCCGACCGACGGTTTCGCCTTTGCGGCCGTAATGTTCGAACAACAGACGTTCGAAATTGCTGGAGATCTGAATATCCATGCTGGGGCTGAGGGTGGGCATTACTTCCGCCGTTTCCATCACCCCGCTGTTGAAATAGCGGGTGAGAATATCATTGGCGTTGGAGCCGACGACGAAGCGCTCGATCGGCAGGCCCATCCGGCTGGCGGCATAACCTGCGTACACATTGCCGAAGTTTCCCGTCGGCACGGCGTAGGCCAGTTTCCGGTCCGGTGCGCCGAGCGCTAGGGCGGTCGAGAAGTAATAGACGATCTGAGACATGATCCGCGCCCAGTTGATGGAGTTCACCGCCGACAATTGGTGTTCGTCGCGGAATGCCTCGTCGGCGAACAAAGCCTTTACCATGTCCTGACAATCGTCGAACGTGCCTTCGAGGGCGATATTGTGGACGTTGGCCGCATCCACCGTGGTCATCTGCCGGCGCTGCACATCGGAGACCCGTCCGTTCGGATGGAGAATGAATATCTCCACCGCGTCCCTATTTTTACAGGCTTCAATCGCCGCCGATCCCGTATCGCCGGAAGTCGCGCCGACGATGGTTACCCGCTCGCCGCGCTTCTTTAGGACATGATCAAACAGCCGGCCCACCAGTTGCAACGGGTAGTCCTTAAACGCCAGGGTTGGGCCGTGGAACAACTCGACGAGCCAAAGGTTTGAATCCAACTGTTTCAACGGCGCACGGGCCGGGTGATCGAACGACGCATAGCTCTCCGCCACCATCTGCGCGAAATCGGCTTCGGAGATTTGTCCGCCGAGGAACGGCAGCATGACGCGGACGGCGATGTCTTCGTAGGAGACCCCCCGCAGCGCTTTGATTTCCGTGCGGGAGAGCTTCGGCCAGGTTTCCGGCACGTAAAGGCCGCCGTCCCGGGCCAGGCCGGTCAGCAGCACGTCATCAAAAGAAAGCACCGGCGCTTGGCCTCGGGTGCTGAGATAGTTCATCGGCGGGCCTCATTCGCGAAGGGCCGTACCCTATCGGTCCCCGCCATCGCCTTCAAGCGGGGCGTCACGCCAAATACCGGCGTTCCAGATGGGTGAGGAAAATGCTGGCGTCCAGGTCCTTGCCGGTGGCCCGGCGGATCAGCTCCGGAGCCTCCAACAGCGAGCCCCGGCCATGTACGTTCTCGCCCAGCCAGGCATAGAGCGGTTTGAAATCACCGCGGCCGATACCCGGCAATATATCGCCGTCTGACTCCGTCGCCGCGGCAAAGAATTGCGCCGCAGTCAGTGCGCCGAACGTGTAGCTCGGGAAGTAACCGAACGCGCCGTCGAACCAGTGGATGTCCTGCAGACAGCCGTCTTGATCATCGGGGGGTGTCAGTCCCAGCAACTCTTGCATGCCCTCGTTCCACGCGCCGGGCAGATCGTCCAGCGGCAGATCGCCGGACAGCAGTGCCTGCTCCAGCCGGTAGCGCAGAATGACGTGCATCGGGTAGGTGACTTCATCGGCATCGACCCGGATTAGCCCCGGCTCGACACGGGTGTAGACGCGGTACAAATTTTCCGGCGACCATTCGGGTCCGGAGCGGCCAAAGGCCTCCTGCATCAGGGGGCTGGCGAACGTCAGAAATTCCAGCGATCGGCAGGCCTGCATCTCTATCAGCAGGGATTGGCTTTCGTGGATGTCCATGCCGCGGGCTTCGCCGACCGGCTGCAACCGCCAGTCTTTGGGCAGGCCTTTTTCGTAGAGCGCATGACCGGTTTCGTGCAGCACGCCCATCAGCCCGCTCATGAACTCGGACTCGTCATAGCGGGTGGTGATGCGCAGGTCGTCCGGCGTGCCGCCGGAAAAAGGATGCAGGCTTTCATCCAGCCGGCCCATGTCGAAATCGAAGCCAATCACCGCCATGAGTTTCTTGCCAAGCGCCCGCTGGGCCTCGATGGGGAAGGGGCCTTCCGGCTCAATTGCCGAATCGCCACTGCTTTGCGCATCCAAAATCCGTCGCAACTGTCCCGGCAGTTCCTCGGCCAGCCGGTCAAACAGCGGCTCGACGATCTCTTTTCTCAGGCCCGGCGTGTATTGATCCAGAAGCGCGTCATAGGGATCACAGTCCAAGACTTCGCCAAAGGCTTGTGCCGACTCCCGTACCAGATTGAGCAGGGTTTGAAGCTCGTTTTTGACCAGGGAGAAGTCGCCCTTGGGCCGGGCGTCGCGCCATTTTCTCTCGCAGGCGCTGGAGGCTTTGGCGCGCGCTTCGACGAGGTCGGCGTTGAGGGCGGTTTGACGGAGCCAGCGGCGGCGCATCTCTCGCATATTGGCTTGCTGCCAGTCGGTCAGATCGTTGCGGCTTTCGGCCTCACCCAGAAGGTCCGCAATTTCCGGATCGGTGATCAATCCGTGGCGAACAGATTGAAGTGCGGCGATCTGTTCAGCGCGGGACGCGGCGCTGCTGGGCGGCATCATCACCGCTGAATCCCAATGAAGAAAACCTTCCGCGTCGCCGAGGGCGGCCAGACGGCCGAATATCCGTTCCAGTTGCTGGTAGGCTGTCATGTCAGGGATCGCTTAAAGGGTCGGGATGCGGCCGACCAGGAATGTATGGTCCGCCAGCAGCGCCACGAACACGAAAAACAGATAGGCGATGGAATAGCGGAACATGGCGCGCGGCGCGTCGAACCCGTCCGCCTTGTAGACGACGAGCGCATGCCAGATGAACCAGCCGCTTAAAGCTGCGATCACGACACCGCCGACCGGGGTAATCATCCCGATGAAAACTGGCGCGATGGTGATCGGGAATAAAAGCACGGTGTAGATCACCATCTGCTTTTTCGTTTCGGTAACGCCGGAGACCACAGGCATCATCGGCACGCCAGCTTTCTCGTAGTCGCCGGAGCGATAGAGCGACAACGCCCAAAAGTGCGGCGGCGTCCACATGAAGATGATGGAGAAAAGAAGAAGCGAGCCAGCAGAGATGTCTCCGGTCACAGCCGCCCAGCCGATCATCGGCGGAAGTGCACCCGATGCGCCACCGATCACAATGTTCTGCGGCGTACGGCGTTTCAGCCAGATCGTGTAAATGAAAACATAGAAAGCGATAGTGACAGCAAGCAGCACCGCCGCCATTTCGTTGACGTAAGCGGCCATCGCGGCGATGGAGGCGATCGATAGAACGATCCCCAGCCAGAGCGCACGGCTCGGGCGCAGGCGGCCGGCCGGCAGAGGGCGTTCCCGGGTCCGCTCCATTATCTGGTCGATGTCCCGGTCGTACCACATATTAATGGCCCCCGACGCGCCGGCGCCCACGGCAATGGCTATCACGGCGATGATCGCGGTCATCATGTCGATGGGGCCGGGCGCCAAGAGCATGCCGGCGAATCCGGTGAACAGCACCAACGACATCACCCTGGGCTTTAATAGAAGGGCATAGTCAACGATCGGCGCCCGGGGCTCCGCCTCGGGTGCTGTTGCCGATGCTGCCTGATCATCAATGGGAGAGACGTGCTGGTTCATTCGCTTACCAATAGCTGCCAACGGACCCGTTAATGCCATAGATTCCGGTCACAATAAATAGGGCTCTTGACATATATGCACTGTGAAAATCGAATAACTCAGGCGCGCGGCTTCAATAACGCCCTGAGCGCCAGCACGATAAACAGTAGCCCACCCAACACCGCCAAGGCGCCGCCCAGGTCCCGAAGCCCGGCGGCGGCCACGGCCGCGCCGCTGTCCAGAGCGATGCCGGAGCCGGTGGATTTTCGTGCCTCGCCCATGTCACCGGCGGCAAACATGCCTAGCACAAACAAGAGTTGGCCGACGGCGTAGAGATAAATCTGCGCCGACACCCAGCGTTGGCGGGTGAACTGCCGGCCCAGCAGCGGCAGGAACCAGCTATAGAACAATCCCATCAGCGCCAAATTCAGCCCACCGATGACGCCGTGATAGTGGGCAGGGGTCCTGGTGTCCGCGCCGTCCACGAACAGGCCCAGGAATGCGCCCACACCAAACAGGAACACGGCGGTCAGGAAGCCCGCCGCGGCCGGATCGCCCCAATTGAGCGCGCCGCGCCGCCGCCAAATGGCCCCCAGTGCGGCGGCGATGATCAGCGCGACCGGCAGGCCCAACGCGTACTGTAAGTCGGTGAAGACGGGGAAGTAGGTGGCGCCTGTCGCCGGATAAATCCCCATCATGGCCAGACCCGCAGCGCCGCAGAGCAATAATAGCCCGCCGATCCATTTCATGCAGCTCACGCCGGTCATATTCGCCTCGAACGCCCGGCGGTAGAGAATGCTGATGGAAATCAAGACCAGCCCGGCGTTCACATACTGCAGGATATGCCCGCTACCCCAAACGAGCCGATGGTTAAAGTCGAAGGACAAAGACTGTCCCGACAGTTGGATCCAGGCCAGCAGTCCCGCCAACACAGCCGCTGCATACAATAAGCCGGTTGCAATCAGTGCCGGCACTTCAACAATATCTGTCGCTGTGACCCGGGCCAGCCCGGACAGCATCCGCAGCGCCGACAGCAGGAACCCGAGGGCCATCAAACCGACACCCGCATAGAAAAACGGATCGATGATCATCGGGAGATAATCGTTGAGGGTCGCCTCGCCCCGGTCCAGGAAGGCGGCGATCAGAATGAACACCGTGCCCGTCGCGGCGGCGATGAAACCTGTCCGGTCCGCCAGCTCGGAGCCCCGCCGGCGTCTACCGTGGTCGATCGGCATCATGGCCACATTCAGGGCGGCGAACATGGCCAGAAACCAGACGGCGAACGAGGTGACCACATGAACCACCAAACCATTGGGCCCGAACTCGTGGACCCAGGCGTGCGCCGGGTCGCGCAGCACGGTCTTGGACAGCAGAAACGGTATGATCGTCAGCCCGGCAACGGCCAGGGCCAGAACCGCCAGCAGACACCAGCGGCGCAACTGCCGGGCGTCCGCGCCGTCGGGCATCGTGTCGATCATCCTATTGAAGGCCTGCAACCTCTGGCGGATAGACTTGATAGAGCATCAGATAGACCACGATACCGGTCACGGAAACATACATCCAAGCGGGCCAGGCCCAGCGGGCGACTTTCCGGTGCAGATCGAACGTGCCCCGGAGGGCGCGGTATAGGGTCAGCGCCACCAAAGGCACAATGCACACTGATAGGATGACATGGCTGATGAGCAAAGCGTAATAGATCGGCCGGATCACGCCTTCGCCCCGGAATTCGAAGACCGGTGCGTGAAATCTGAGCGTGATATAACTGACGAGGAAAAGAGCCGATACAGAGGCCGCGGCAATCATGGCTTTGCGGTGTTTATCCTTTTCGCCCCGGCGAATCAGCACGTATCCCAGCATCAGAAAGCAGGCGGCGATGCCGTTCAGGACCGCGTTCACATGGGGAAGGGCGGAGGCGTCCATGTTCTGCGCGCCTAACCGCTGCCGACTTTCCACAGGATGGCGAAATACATAAAGATCGTCGCGCCGGCCAGGACCAGCATGAAAATCAGGTTTTTCTTCTTGAGTTTCATCATTTCCATCGGATTTGGGGCGCAAAATTACCGGCCGACCGCTTCATTCAGCGCTTTCACTTCGGCGGGGGTTTAACATTCACGGGCGCGTTCGGCAACTGTTGTTGTAAACGGAGGATCCCGGTCCCGCTTTAGAGAGCGAAAACTACGCATTAACCCTTGGAGAATAACGGAAAAAGTCCCTCGGAATTGGCGGCGGGTGGGTTTACGCCCTAGAAAAGATCAGGTATAGGATCCTCGCTTGATCCAAGTCATGGCCGGCGCCGATTTTTCGGGTGAACATTTGAGAAATTATAGCAAGGCGTGGTGCAAGTCCTGCTTAGTGTTTAGCAATCGAACCGTCCGGGGATTCGGGCGTTTCGGTGGCAAGGGGAAAAGGTACAGATGAGTAAATTTCGTTGGGTAATTTCGAGCACGGTTTTTGCTCTGGTGGTAATTGCTGCCGGCGCGGCTATGGCTCAAATCGGGCCACAGCCTTGGCAATTGGATTTCCGTCCGGCGGCCACCCCGGTCCAGGAACAAATTCACAGTTTCCATAATCTGCTGTTGGTGATTGAGACGGTGATTGTCCTCTTCGTGCTGGCCTTGATGCTGTACATCTGCATCAAGTTCAACGCCAAAGCCAATCCCGTGCCATCGAAGACCACCCACCACACGCTGCTCGAAGTCGCGTGGACCGTGGTGCCGATCATCATCCTGGTCTGGATTGCCGTTCCCTCGATGAAATTGTTGTTCTTCATGGATAAGGCTCACGACTATGACATGACCTTGAAAGTGTCGGGTCAGCAATGGGCTTGGTCTTACGAGTACCCCGACGAGGGCGGCCTGCAATTTGACAGCAACATTATCCAAGAAGAAGACCTCAAGCCCGGTATGATCCGGCTGCTGGAAGTCGATAACCGCGTCGTCGTCCCGGCGGATACCACGATCCGGGTCCTGCTCACCGCGACGGACGTTCTGCACAACTGGGCCATCCCCGCTTTCGGTGTGCGTATTGATACCGTGCCTGGCCGGACCAACGAGACCTGGTTCCGGGTGCCGTCGTCTAAAATCGGTACTTATCGCGGCCAATGTTCCGAACTGTGCGGCGTTGGACACGGCTATATGCCGATTGTGATCAATGTCGTCTCCAAGGAAGACTACAAGCAATGGGTGGTCAAAGCGAAAGAAGAGTTCGCTCAAAACAAACGGCAGCCGGCCGCGGTTGCAAACAAATCTCAGGCCATCCAATAGCGGCGCTGAAAGAGTAATTTTAGAGGAATAGCCATGTCTGATACGGCACACGCAGCTCACGATCATCACGACCACCACGATCACCGGCCGACCGGCTGGAAACGGTGGGCGTATTCGACCAATCACAAAGATATCGGCACCATGTATCTGGCCATCTCTCTGCTCGCCGCAATTATCGGCGGCGCGGCGTCCATGGCTATCCGTGCGGAGCTTGCCCAGCCCGGCATCCAACTAATCGAGGATGCGCACTTCTACAACGTGCTGGTCACCGCCCACGGCTTCATCATGGTGTTCTTTGTGGTGATGCCGGCCCTGATCGGCGGCTTCGGCAACTGGTTTATTCCGCTGATGATCGGGACGCCGGATATGGCCTTCCCGCGAATGAACAATATCAGCTTCTGGCTTTTGGCAGCCGCCTTGGTGCTTCTGGTTATGTCCACGTTTGTGGCCGGCGGGTCCGGCGATGGCGCCGGCACCGGCTGGACAGTATATCCACCACTTTCAAACGCAGATTTCAGCGCCGGACCTGCGGTCGACTTCGGTATTTTAGCTCTGCACTTGGCCGGTGCGTCCTCCATCCTGGGCGCCATCAACTTCATCACGACGATCATCAACATGCGGGCCCCAGGCATGACCTTCCACAAGATGCCCCTGTTTATCTGGGCCATGCTGGTTACCGCGTTCCTGCTGCTCCTGGCGATCCCGGTTTTGGCCGGCGCGCTGACCATGCTGCTGACCGACCGGAACTTCGGTACGGCCTTCTTCTCGCCTGAGGGCGGCGGCGATCCAATTTTCTGGCAGCACCTGTTCTGGTTCTTCGGCCATCCGGAAGTGTACATCATGGTGATCCCCGCCTTCGGCGTGGTGTCCCAGGTGGTGTCCACCTTCTCCAAGAAGCCGATCTTCGGCTATCTCGGCATGGCCTACGCCATGGCGGCGATCGGCGTGGTCGGCTTCGTTGTTTGGGCGCACCATATGTTCACGGTGGGCTTCAACGTGGAAACCCGAGCCTACTTCGTGCTGGCCACCATGGTAATCGCGGTGCCGACCGGCGTGAAAATCTTCAGCTGGCTGGCCACCATGTGGGGCGGCTCCATCGAGTTTAAAACCCCGATGCTATACGCCCTGGGCTTCATCTTCCTGTTCGTGGTCGGCGGCGTGACTGGTATTACTCTGGCCAACGTCGGCGTTGATATGGCGTTCCACGATACCTACTTCGTGGTCGCGCACTTCCACTATGTGCTGTCGATTGCCACCATCTACGCCATCTATTGCGGCATGTTCTACTGGCTCGGCAAGATGAGCGGCCGGCAGTACAACGAGACGCTGGGCCAAATTCAATTTTGGGTTACCTTCGTCGGGGTCAACGTCCTGTTCTTCCCGCAGCACTTCCTCGGCATGGCCGGGATGCCGCGCCGGATTCCGGACTATCCGGACGCCTATGCGGGCTGGAACATGGTCAGCAGCATTGGCGCCGCCATCTCCCTGCTGGGGGCGCTGCTGTTCGTCTATATCCTGATCTCAACGATCCGGTCGGGTAAAAAGGCAGAAGCCAATCCGTGGGGCGCCGGTGCGACCACGCTGGAATGGACCGTGGATTCCCCGGCGCCGTTCCACACTCACGAAGAAGCGCCGGACGTGCCCGACGACGCCGTGTATCAGCCCGCCGAGTAATCCGGGTAGGGACGGTAAAACGGTTATGACGGCAACGATAGATAAAGCCACAGTACGGAGAGGCCGACAGAACAAGCGCCTGGGCCTCACCGCCACCAGCTTGTTTGCCGTTGCCTTCGGCATGGTCGGATTGGCCTATGCGTCGGAGCCGCTGTACAGGCTTTTCTGCCAGATCACCGGCTACGGCGGCACGACCCAAGTGGCGGATGCGTCTGAGCCCCCTGCGGCAATCGTTGATCAATACGTCACCGTCGAGTTTGACGCCAACGTCAATCGCAATCTTGCGTGGTCGTTCAAGCCGGTCCAGCGCTCGATCAAGGTCAAGATCGGCGAGCGGGCCCTGGCTTTTTACGAGGCGACCAACATCTCCGACAAGCCGATCGTTGGGACAGCGACATTCAACGTGACGCCTTACCGGGTGGCCACCCATTTCGACAAGATCGATTGCTTCTGCTTTACGGAACAAGTGTTGCGCCCGGGCGAAACCATGCAGATGCCGGTGGCCTTCTTTGTCGATCCGGGGATGGTCAAAGACGATCATGCCAAGAACACCAAGGTCATTACACTGTCGTACACATTCTTCCAAAGCGACGATCAGTCCGCCGCGGAAAAAGTAACCGCTGCCGATCCGGCGGCAAAACCCATTGAAGAGGCCCGCGCGCCGGTCCGTCCCAAAGGATAGTTGGGGATAGGCGGCAACCGGAAATGTTTAATTATCACTTAGCCAAGCATCGGGAAGTATAACCATGGCGTCAGATACAGCTTCAGCGAAACAACAACCCTGGCACGTACCGGATCCGAGCCCGTGGCCGTTTGTCGGCACGATCTCGGCATTCGCGACCGCGGTGGGCCTGATCATTTTCATGCATTCGGCCAATCCCTGGCTGCTGGCCATCGGGTTTGTCGGGGTGCTCTACACCATGTACGCCTGGTGGAAGGACGTGATCGCCGAAGCCAATGACGGTAAATCCCACACCTCGCCGGTGAAGGTGGGCCTGCGCTACGGCATGCTGATGTTCATCGCGTCCGAAGTGATGTTCTTCTTCGCGTTCTTCTGGGCCTACTTCCATTCCAGCCTGCCGATTTTGAACCTGGTCGCCGGGCCCTGGCCGCCCGCAGGCATTGAAGCGCTGGGCGCGTCCGGCATTCCGATGGTCAACACGCTGCTGCTGATCACGTCGAGCCTGACGGTCACCGTCGCGCACCATGCACTATTGGAGGACAACCGGGATACGGTTGTAAAGTGGACCCTGTACACCGTCATCCTGGGTATCGTATTCCTGGGCGTTCAGATTTACGAATACGCCATCCTGCCGTTTGGACTCAGCGACGGTATTTATCCTTCGACCTTCTATCTGGCCACCGGCTTCCACGGCTTCCACGTGTTCGTCGGTACGGTCTTTTTGATCGTCTGCTACTTCCGCGCCAAGAAGGGGCACTTCACGGCAGATACCCATGTGGGCTACGAGGCCGCGGCCTGGTACTGGCACTTCGTCGATGTGGTCTGGATTTTCCTCTACATCAACGTCTACTGGTGGGGAGCGTCCGAGTTCGGGCACCTGACCGTCGGCGGTTAATAGGGATATAGCGCGTGGTTGACGATCCCGCCCGTGCGCCGTCTCCCATCCGAAACGGAATTCTCGGCCGTTGCCCGCGTTGTGGCAGCGGCCGATTATATTCCGGCTATCTGAAAGTTGCTGATAGCTGCAGCGCCTGCGGGCTGGAATACGCGGGCCATGATGCCGGTGACGGACCGGTGGTGCCGATCATGCTAGTCGTCGGGCTTGCTGTTGTGGGACTGGCGTTCTGGCTAGAGTTAAGCTTCACGCCGCCGGTTTGGGTGCACATGGTGCTGTGGCCGCCGGTTATCTCGGGTCTTTGCCTGGCGCTCCTGCCGCCGATCAAAGGCTTTTTCATCGGCGCTCAGTTCAAATACCGCGCGGTAGATAACGAATTCCCCGACGAGGATGTGTAAGCCGCTTCCTTAACGCTTCGACCGGATGTCTGACAGAAACCGGGCGTAGATACTGTTAATGGCCTGGCTGATGTGTCCGACGGCGGTACCGATGCTTGGATCGGCCGCGGGCTGATCCACCGTAAAGTGCCCGAAATGAACCAGCTTGCCCGAGCCAGTTTCCTTGAGGCCTAACTCAACTTCGACGGCAATACCCGGTGTAGCCTCGGTGATTTGTTCGAACCGGATGATGTTGCCGGTGACGATATACTCCGGCTCCAAACGCAGTTCCGGTGTGACCACCGACTTGGTGAGGTTCGCCCGGCGCAGATAATTGGCCAACGCATTCTGCAGCATGATGGCCGGCGGCTCCGACCAGAAATGATAATGATAGGCCTGAAGCTGATTGCTGCCGACCCCGCTCATTTAGACAATCGGCCGGTTGGCGGTCAGGCCGTCTGCGACGAACCGATGGACCTCGATGGAGCCGTTCAGTTGCGCGCCGGCGCTTTGCGACGTGTTTGATGCGCTGACCTCCGAGCGGCCCTACAAGAAAGCCTGGCCGATTAAAGAGGCGATCCAGTTCATCAAGGACAATGCGGGGTCTCACTTTGATCCCAGCATGGCCGCCAAGTTCATCGAAATTATGCCGACGATCCTGGATATCCGGGAAAAATATGCGGATGAAGAGATCAGTTACGCCAATCCCCACCTGATGAGCGTCAAAGTACCCGCCGAATAGGCTGGCGAACTTCCCGATCTATAGGCAAGATTGCGACGGAAATCCGGGTTTCCGGCGTTTGTCTTCCATAGAGGTTTCCAGGAGTGACATGTTTTGCAGGCCGCAACCGCCGCATTGCGTCTCGAGCGTGCCGGGGCTGCCCTTGGGGCAGAGACCCGTCGTTCCAGCGGGCCAACTAGCCAAATGCACGATAGGGACACAATGCCCCGCGAAGAGTTCGATCTCACCGACGAGATCGCGCTGATTGCCCGTCTCAAAGACGGGGAATCGGCGGCCTCCCGGCATCTGGTGGATATGCATCTGGACCGGCTGGTTAGCTACGCCTATCGCATGCTCAATGATATGGCGGAGGCCGAGGACGTGGCCCAGGAAACCTTCGTCCGGCTGTGGCGCAATTTGGACTCCTGGCGGCCGGAACGGCCCTTACTGCACTGGCTGCAGCGGGTGACCCATAACCTCTGCATCGACCGGCTGCGCAAACGCAAACCGGTGTCGATCGATTCCGTACCTGATCTGGTGCACCAGGGGTTCAGCCCGGCCACCAACGTGTACCGGGAAGAGCTTGGCGCTTCCATTGAGGTGGCCATTCGGGAATTGCCTGACCGGCAACGCTCGGCCATCCTTCTGTGTCATCAGGAGGGGTACAGTAATATTGAAACGGCGGAGATCATGGAGATCAGCGTTGAAGCCGTGGAATCCCTGCTGGCGCGCGGCCGCCGCAGTTTAAGAGAGCAACTGGCGCAGCTTCGCCAGGAATTGGAAGGAGATTTGTAATGTCCGGAACTTCGCCGTCCAATGGAATGATGGACCTTGAGGCGTTCGAGGCTTTGTTGGACGCCCACGGGTTTGACGCCCGGACCTGGCCGGATGACCTTCGCGCACGTGCGGAGAAACTGCTGATCATGTCGCCGCAAGCACGGGAGCTATTGTCTCAAGATACCGTGCTCCGTGCAGAGTTGGATCACCTGCCCCTGGTCCACTCACCGGGCGATCTAAAGGCGAGGATTCTTACCGCCTTTAACCGGGATTGGGAAATGAGCCTGTTGGAAATGCTCTGGCCGTTCGGCCCGATCTGGCGTCCGGTGGCCGGTCTGGTGGCCGTGGCCGCGTTCGGCATTTATCTCGGCATGGGACCGCTGAACCAGGCCATGCCGCAAGCCGACGTCAACTTAGCGCTCGGCGATGAAATCGTTATTCTGGGCCAAAGCGAGGGCGAGAATATGGGCGAGATCGCCTTCGCCGAAATTGAAGGAAACGAATAACCCGCATGACCCGCTTGATCCCGAAACGCCTGGCGATTGTTCTCTACTGCTCTCTCGCGGTGAACGTCCTACTGGCCGGCATCATTGCCGCCGTCTATTTCAAGGACCACCAGCGGCGCGGCGTGCGCGGCATGCTTTATTCCGTGCCCTGGGCGGCGCGGGTCATCGGTAAAGAGGTCCGGCCTAAGGCGCGGGAGCTGTACCGCTCCCGGCTGGAACAGATTCAGGCGAGCCGCGATAAGCTTAACCAAAACTATGAACAGGTGAACGCGGCCCTCGCCGCCGACCCGTTCGAGAAGGCCAAATTCGACACAGCCTTGAACGACCTCCGGGTGAATGCGCTCGCCCGCCAGGAAATGATCCACCGGGGCATGACCGAACTGGCCACGGGGCTCACCGCGGCTCAGCGCCGCAAGCTGGCCGATGAGGTCAAGAAATGGGCGGAGCGGCGCGAACGCCGCCGTCAACGTCGCCTGGAACATCTCCAAAAAGAAAGCCGGTAGGGAGAGCTACTCAGCCGCCTTATTCAGCCGCCTGGGCAGCTGGCGGCGGGGTGGTTTCCTCGTTGATCATCCGCTCGATGGCCTTGCGGGCCGGGACCAGGGCGGCGTCGTGCTTGATGTTCACCAGCTCCTGATCCTGGGTCGCGGCCATGCAACGCTGCTGCTCCTCCAGGAACTCCAAATCCTCGTTGAAGGTGAAGGCGATCTGCTCGTGCAGGATTTTGGTCGCTTCCGGGTCCTGGGGCCTATAGCCATTATGGGCCGTCCAGAAATAATAGCAGCTGGTCTCCGTCCGGGGCGTGACGCCGTGATAGAGCCGGATGTTAAACCCGCCCGGTTTGCCCTCCCGGAACTCCCGTGCATTGCGGCCGACTTCCAGCGCGCCGGTCCACTGATCCACCGTGGTCGGCGCCTTGTATTCGAATTCTTGCCAGCGGTCGCACATCTGATCATCGTCCCAGCCCGCGCCAAGCTTATAAGTGGGCGGCGGTATGATGTTTTCCATCCAGCGGATGTAGTGCACGCCGGTGTCCTTCGGGGTAACCTCGAACTCGGCGTTGACCTGGCCCTTCTGATCCCCGCCACCGATCGTGTTGCGGTGGATATAGGGTATGTGGGTGAGGTCCATCAAGTTGTCGATCAGGAGGTTATAGTTGCACTCGATCTCGTAGCAGTCGTGGATGTGCGGCCAGTTTTCATGATCGTCGTTCCACGGGAAATCGATGATCTTGTTGACATTGGCCTTGGCCGGGTCGCCCATCCAGACCCAGATGATTTCCTGATGCTCCACCGTCGGATAGGACCGCACCTTGGCCTTTGACGGGATGGTCTTGGAGCCCGGCACGCTGACGCATTTGCCGTCGCCGCCGAAGATCAGCCCGTGATACCCGCATTGTAGTCCTTCCTCGACCACTTCGCCCAGGCTCAACGGCGTGGCCCGGTGGCAGCAGCGGTCCTCCAGCACATGAGCCTCGCCCTGCAGGTCCCGGTAGATGATCACATCCTCATTGAGGAGGGTCCGTTTCACCGGTTTGGCACCGGTCTCCACTTCGGAGTTCCAGGCGGCGTGGTACCAAGCGTTGTGCGGCCAGGGTTTTGAGGTGTTCAGGAACATCGGTGCTCTCCCGTCTTGAAATCTCTTAAACGTTGCTGTGACACGCCCGGTTGGCCCGGATCGTGGTGTGTCACTCTCTATATCATATGGTGACGAAAATTGTGTCAAAACGCAATATGCCGGGCTTTTTTGCGGCCGCCCGGCCCTTGACCCTCTCGGGCCGCTCCCCCAAAGTGCAACCAGAGAAACTTACGCCCAACCGAGAGGAAATTCATGGAAACGCGCGCCGCCGTGGCCTTCGAGGCCGGCAAACCCCTCAGCATCGAGACGGTCACCCTGGACGGTCCTAAGGAGGGCGAAGTCCTGGTTGAGGTCAAAGCCACCGGCATTTGCCACACGGACGCATTTACCCTCACCGGAGAGGACCCGGAAGGCCTGTTCCCGGCGATTCTGGGCCATGAAGGCGCTGGCGTCGTGGTGGATTGCGGTCCCGGCGTCAAAAGCCTGGCCAAGGGGGATCACGTGATCCCGCTCTACATTCCCGAATGCGGCGAATGTAAATCCTGCAAGTCGGGGCGGACCAATCTTTGCACCTCGATCCGCGACACCCAGGGCCAGGGCGTGATGCCCGACGGCACCAGCCGGTTCAGCCTGGGCGAGGACAAGCTGTTTCACTATATGGGCACGTCCACCTTCGCTAATCACATCGTGGTGCCGGAGATCGCGCTGGCCAAGGTCCGCGAAGACGCGCCGTTCGACAAGATTTGCTACATCGGCTGCGGCGTGACCACCGGCATCGGCGCGGTGATCAACACGGCGAAAGTCCGGCCGGGCTCAAACGTGGCCGTGTTCGGGCTGGGCGGCATCGGGCTGAACGTGATCCAGGGCGCGCGCATGGTCGGTGCGGACAAGATCGTCGGCGTGGACATCAATCCGAAGAAAGTGCACCTGGCGGAAAAGTTCGGCATGACCGATTTCGTCAACGCGGCCGAAGTGGATGACGTGGTTGCGGCGATTATTGACATCACCGACGGCGGCGCGGACTATTCGTTCGAGGCCATCGGCAACGTCAACACCATGCGCCAGGCGCTGGAATGCGCCCACCGGGGCTGGGGCGAGAGCATCATCATCGGCGTCGCCGGCGCCGGTCAAGAAATTGCCACCCGGCCGTTCCAGCTTGTCACCGGCCGGGTCTGGAAAGGCACGGCTTTCGGCGGGGCCAGAGGCCGCACCGACGTCCCCAAGATCGTCGATTGGTACATGAACGGAAAGATCAACATCGACGACTTGATCACCCACACGCTGGACCTGGACGACATCAACGAAGGCTTCCACCTCATGCACGAAGGAGAATCAATCCGCAGCGTGGTGTTGTATTAGGGCGTTAGCGGACAGCGAGCCTTTTTGGGGGACCCATGGATTTCGCGCAGTTTGACTGGACCTTGTACTGGTTCATGTTCCCGGTCGCCATTTGCGTGGCGACCACGGCAATGCTGAGCGGCATCGGTGGCGCGGCAATGTTCGCGCCCATCTTTATGATTATCTTCCCGATATTGGGTCCGGAATATCCGTTCGAGGGCATCGCCGCGGCCATCGGCGTCGCCCTGATGACCGAGGTGTTCGGCTTTTCCTCCGGCTTTGTCGGGTATTACCGGAAGGGGCTTGTTGATTTCAAAAGCGCCATACCGTTCATCCTGGTCGGTGTGCCGGTGGGCATCGTCGGCGCGTTTCTCTTGAACGTGCTTCATGAATATGAAGAGGCGCTGCGTGGCTCCTACGCCGCTCTCATGCTGGTGCTGGCCTATGTGATCCTGAAAGTGCACGAGTCCAAGGAAGCCATGGCCGCCGTCGGCGGTGCGGGAGCTGAGCCGGACGACGGACGTGAAACCCGGACCATCACCGGCACGGACGGCACGACCTATACTTATAAAGCGCCGCGTCAGGGAAAGGGGGCCGTCGCCACCGGCATCGGCGGGTTCCTCACCGGCCTGTTGGGCGTCGGCATCGGCGAGGTGGTCATGCCGCAATTGGTGAAGGCCAACAAAGTGCCGATCCCGGTGGCAGCCGCCACATCGGTATTCTCGGTGATCGTGGTAATCGCCTCCGCCTCCTTCACACAAATCTCGGCGTTGATTGCCCAGGGCGGGCTCAATGCGGTGCCGTGGAACGTGGTGGTCTACACCATCCCGGCGGTGATCATCGGCGGGCAGATCGGACCCCGGCTGCAGGGCAAAGTCTCCCAGCGCAGTATGGAAAAAGGCATCGCCTATCTGTTCATCGTGATCGGCCTGGCCATGGCTTACATCGCCATTCGCAACACGTTCTTTTAGAGAGTAATCTCAAACGATATTGAATTTGCTGCAGGCGATGGAGGCGTGGCCGTAAGCGTTATTGAACTCCAGCTCGATAACTTTACGAATATCTTCATAGACCGGCTTTAAGGCGTCGTTCCGGCCGAAGGCGTTCTCCAGGATCATGTTGGCAAGTCGGGGGCCGAGACCGCGATTGCGCAGCTCATCGCCGTCCTCATCACCCTTATCGCCGAGCGCGCGATTGCTCACGGGTGCGTTGAACACGTCATTGTCGGTGAAGTCTTTGTCTTCGCGGATCACCTCGGGGATGCGCTCCAGGGCCTGACGAATATAGGTCTCGAGCGCCCGCAGCTTCGCCTCATAGTCCATCTCGTCATAGAAAGCCTTTTTGAGGTGATCGAGCCGGCGCTGATCGTTCATGGAAAAGAACATCAATTCGGCGAGACAAATCACCCAGGTGATCTTGAACCGGGACACTTCTTCAGGCGGGATGGCGTCGAAGTCGAAGCCTTTGTCCAGCTTGCGAGTGCGGTTATAGACCCGGCTCAGCGCCATATCGCAGAGGTCATCAAACAATTCGATCATGCCATCGACCATGGTCTGGGCGTCTGTGTCAATGCGTCGGCCATAGGTGATGGTCCTGATGTCGTGTTTTTCCAAGTTGCGGCTCTCACGGCCCGTCGGGGCGGTTGGTTCAATCGGCTGGAGCGGGTGAAGGGAATCGAACCCTCGTATTCAGCTTGGGAAGCTGATGTTCTACCATTGAACTACACCCGC
>JAYPHU010000038.1:0-23835 GCA_038127535.1 Rhodospirillaceae bacterium
AACAGCCGCTGTCCGAATCAGTTGGTTCAGAGCGGCTTTCGAAGCCCGGTAGGAATACCATCCACCAAGACGATTGTCCTCGATGATTCCGACCCTGGCGGAAAGCGTTGCAAAGACGGCTTTGTCCGACCGCGGCAAACGCGTCAGTACATGCTTCATGATGAGCGCGGGTCCGATCGCATTCAGCGCAAAGGCGCGCACATCATGACCGGCTTGGAGGGCTTGGCGGGTCGTTTCCAACCCGATCCCCTTGGTGGCACCGATAATCAATACGCGCATCATGAACCTGTTATATCAGAGCCAACGGCGTCGCCCGTCTAAAGTCTGGGTGGCGATGAGTGTTAATCACTATGGCCGATTGGCTCGCCCGTCCCAGCCATCTGCGGTCGACGTATGGTTCGTGGCCAGATGATTAGCTACAAACCACCTTCTTCCCTCATTTGGAAACTTACCGCATCCCGATCAAGCAAACCTCGCTACACCTCAGATGACTGACCCCTCGCGCTGGATGGCAACCCAAGCCGTTATTTTCTTGTCTACTTTGATCGGCAGCACACGCCAGAACATGATGAAGGGCGTGCCATCTTTCTTATAATTGATCGCCTTGCCTTCAAATTTTTTGCCCGACTTCAGTGCATCAGAAAGCCGGTCGATTACTTTGGAATCCGTTCCCGGGCCCTGAAGAATTCGCGGCGTCTTGCCGGTGATTTCGGACGGGTCGTAGCCCGTCAATATCTTGAAGGACTTGTTAGCGTAGATGATCTTGCCTTCCGCAGACGCATCGGTGATCAGCACAGAGTCGAAACTGTTCTCTGCCAAAACCTGGAGGAGGGACAAACCGCCATCAACTCCATTCATCAGTTTCTCAAACTTAGCGGACATTCTGAGTTCCCCCAATTTAGAACTCGCCAGATGCGACCAAGCGGGTCGACGAAGGGGCGGTCATTGTTTGTTGAGCGAGTTTTTACAACGTTAAGTTTTCTATTGGTTGGAACCGCTGACAAATAGGTCTGGTTTTATGGAAGCGGCCGTCCAGGTCGTAACCGTGATAGCCGCGGCCGCTATTAGAACCGTATGGCCGATAACGCTAACGGCTAACAACGTATAACTTCCAGCAGCCACCGCAAAGGCTACTGCCCACATCAGACCTAGTGCCTGCAAAATATAGTGGCGCATGGCTACATCAGGGATATGACGAAGCGGGCTTACCTCATGGTTGAATACAAAATCCCAGCAATACACGACAAGTCTGCGAATGGAGTAGAACATGATGGCCTCCTGGCGTTAGTTATCATTCCTTTTACGTGCTGATCGGTCGTTTGGATCAGTTCATGGGATTGGTCAGCGCCCTCCTTGAGCAAAACGGGGACCAGCACCACACCCGGCTGCTTGCGAAACTTCTGGATGCCAGTGCTGAGATTGTGAATGGCGCGAATACGCTTTCCGCCTTCAAAACACTCCGCAAGATGTTCATATTTGAAGCGGTCCCAGTTAATGGTGAGCTCTAACGGACGGTTCAGATTGAGGCAGTTGCTGAACAACTCGATTGTATCACCGAGGGCCAGGCGCATCTGGTCCTTCTCGTCCCGCCACGCTGGCCATTCGTCATAGCTTACGGCACATTGAAGCATTTCATCTCTGGGGTCAGTCATTCGAACCGAGAACGATTATGATCTCGTTTGATTCTGGATGAATTATATAAACAAGCTACCAACAGCTCTGATGTCCCCTTCGGGTCATTAGCAGACGAAGTTTGCATTATGAAGAATTGTCAGCTACCTGGCTCTTCGCAGCGATAAAAATTCGACTTTCACTTAGTCTATGCCCACGCCTAGCTCCAGACCATTTATTTTAACCAGATTGCTGTTCTATCCGATCGGCACGGCTATATTGTCAAAATGGTAAATTTATCTGTCTTAGACCTTGCTTATATTGGTGAGGGATTTACGCCCGCAAATGCACTGGCAAACGCGCTTGATCTGGCACAAAAGGCCGAGGAGGCGGGTTACAACCGATTTTGGCTGGCGGAACATCATAATCATGTAGGGATCGCTAGTGCAGCGACGTCTGTCTGTATTTGTCATGTCGCCAATGGGACGAAGTCAATTCGTCTCGGTGCCGGCGGCATTATGTTGCCTAACCATTCTCCTATGGTCATTGCAGAGCAGTTTGGAACCTTGGCGACACTATTTCCTGATCGGATAGACTTGGGTCTTGGTAGAGCACCGGGAACTGATCAACGGACCATGTACGCTCTCCGGCGCAGTCCAGAAACAGCGGAGAATTTTCCGCAAGACGTTGTTGAACTTCAAACCCTGCTGGGCCCGCAGAGGGAAAACCAAGTGATCCATGCGATCCCCGGTGAAAATACCAACGTGCCGATATGGATTCTTGGTTCAAGCCTGTTTGGCGCCCAGCTTGCCGCCGTCCTAGGTCTGCCCTATGCCTTTGCCTCCCATTTTGCGCCTCAGGCGCTGGAGCAGGCCATATCAATTTATCGAGAACGCTTTGAGCCGTCAGAACAGTTGGCAGAACCCTATGTGATGGTGGGGTGTAACGTCATCGTTGCGAAGACTGAGGATGAGGCAAAATATCTCTTCACCACGCCTCAACAAAACGCTACCCGTATGGTCCGCGGCACCCGCGGCCAATTGCCTCCACCGGTCGATGATATTGAGAGTTTCTGGTCGCCGGTGGAGAAAGCCCAGGCATCCTCAATACTGGCTTGTTCATTTTACGGCACCAAGGAGACCATTAAGGATAAACTTGAGCCATTGGTCGAACGCACTGGCGCAGATGAGCTCATGGTCGCTTCGGCTATCTGGGATCATCAGGCGCGGCTATGTTCCTTTCAATTGCTCGCAGAGGCAATGAATTAGAATGGCTGCTACCTTTGGGAAGCGGACTTCTCAGTGATTTCCAAAAACTTCAA
Source organism: Rhodospirillaceae bacterium (assembly GCA_038127535.1). Classification (GTDB taxonomy): domain Bacteria; phylum Pseudomonadota; class Alphaproteobacteria; order Rhodospirillales; family UBA2165; genus JAYPHU01. The sequence goes on from JAYPHU010000038.1 coordinate 2,933, forward strand.
TTTTTGTTCGGTAAAGGCGGCTGCGTGCCGCCGCAACCAATTTTTTCATAATTGAAGAAACTATCACGCGAGCGAAAATCGCTTTGCTTCGCGATGTCTGAAGTTGGTGCGAAAGCTGACGCCAATGAAGGTGCCGTTGTTCATCGCCTCCTAGCCAATTTCGGCCTTTCCTAAGCACACTAGGCGGCGCGGCGTTTGTTTTGTCCACCGCGTCGCTTTGACCCAAATCGTTGTTTTGGTTTGCTTCGCTGCCGCCGGTTGTTGTTGGCCGGTTCATGTACCGCAGGCTCACCCCCCAACACCGTGATCTGCTGCTCGGTCAGTTGCTCTATGGCCCGCAGATAGGCCTGTTCGCCGGGATCGCAGAGCGAGATCGCTGCGCCCGAGGCGCCGGCCCTGGCCGTGCGGCCGATCCGATGCACATAGTCTTCCGCGACATTGGGAAGCTCGTAGTTGATCACGTGGCTGACGTCTTGGATATCGATGCCCCGGGCAGCGATATCGGTCGCCACCAGAACCCGCGCACTCCCGTCGGTGAAGCGGCGCAGCGCATTCTGGCGGGCGCCTTGGGATTTGTTGCCGTGAATGGCCTCGGCTGAGATGCCGGCCTTATCAAGCTGCTGAGCAACCCGGTTGGCGCGATGCTTGGTCCGGGTAAAGACAATCACCCGATCCAGGTGCTCATCGCCGAGTAAATTGATCAGCAGGTTCTTTTTGTCCGCGGCGGCCACGAAATGGACACCCTGGTCGATCCGCTCGACCGGCGTGGCCTGCGGCGTAACCTCGACTCGCACCGGATCGTTCAAGATGCTGCCAGCAAATCCGGCCACCGATTGCGGCATGGTCGCTGAAAAGAACAAGGTCTGACGCTCGGCCGGCAAGGCGGCAACAATCTTCCGGACATCATGGATGAACCCCATGTCCAGCATGCGGTCGGCCTCATCCAAAACAAAATGCCAGATGCCGTCCAATGTAATGTGGCCCTGGTTCATCAGATCCAGGAGCCGACCCGGCGTGGCCACAACGATATCCACGCCCTTTCTGAGCGCCGCCACCTGGGGCTTCTGGCTGATGCCGCCGAAGATGACGGTCTGGCGGACCGGCGTGTGGCGGCCCAGAGTTTTGAGGGACTCGCCGATCTGGATCGCCAGTTCCCGCGTCGGCGCGAGAATAACGCTCAGCGGCTTACCGGGGACCGGCCGTTCCCAGTCTTGAGCCAGTTCCTGGAGAATGGGCAGCCCGAAGGCGGCGGTCTTGCCGGTGCCGGTCTGGGCAATGCCGAGAAGATCCCGGCCCTTGAATAGGTAGGGAATAGCCTGCGCTTGGATCGGCGTCGGCTGGTCATAGTTTTCACTCCGCAACGCGCGGAGCAGGGGCTCGGACAGGCCAAGCGCCTCGAATTTCGTCGATTTCATAATGCTACTTTCAGGGGGACTGTCGGCTGTTGATCAACGACGGCCGGGTCTCCGGTTTTATGCACCCACCTGGAGCGCGACCGGGTTTATGCGATTTCTTGTTTTCTACCTCGGGATAAGATCGCGCCAACGTTCGGGCGGATTTGCGCTATCGCGAGTGAATGATGAAGACCGCACATGCGCCTATTCGCAATGATTGTCAACCGATACAGCCAAAAGTTCTAGCCGACAGATAAAAGATCGGACATCGCGTTCGGACGTTCCCTTTGGGTCATTAGCAGACCAGTCGCCAAACCTCTTGGAATGTCTTCTATATCGTAGAAGCGGACTTTTTAGCGGCTTTTCAAAGTCGCATCTTTTGTTCGGTAAAGGTGGGCGCCAGCCCTCGCAACCACTTATGTCGACATAGACTATACCCTCTGGACCAATGTAGGAGCTTGCTGGATTCATGTCCCCGTAACCAATCTTTTCATAATTAAAGAAACTATCACGCGAGCAAGCATTGCTGTGCTCCGCGACGTCTGAAATCGGTGCCAAAGCTGACGCCAATAGAGGTGCCGTTGTTCGTCGCTTCCCAGCCACTTCCGGACCTCTTACGTCACAATATTGTTGCGTCCCAGGTTTTGTCGTGAACGCTTTCCTTGATGAGCGAGAGCGTTATTTCACGAACCTTTTCGAGGGCGACGTTTGAAGGTGGTTCGACAAACTCGCAGATATGGAGCGTACGGGATAGTTCCGGTTCAATGATTGGACGATAGTGTAATTGCCCGCTCTCCAGGGGCTCTTGCAAAAATAGCCGTGTGCCGATGGCGCAACCTAGTCCCTCCACAAGAGAACTAGATATGGCATTCACCGAGTTTATCAAACGCGGTGGTGGAGGAAGCGCTTCTTCTAGGCATCTGGACCGGCTGGCTGGCCGTGGTGATTTTTTTTGCCCCTTGAGCTGACATCCAACGGCTCCGCCATGAGCCTATTGGGCCGGCGATGGAAAATGCTTCAGCGGCTGGTTTATTTCGCGGCGATTGCGACGGTTCTCCATTGGATATTCGTTCATAACAGTATGGGCGTGGCACTGACGCTTTTTGTGGACGCATTTTGTGCCGTTGGCCCTGCTTGAAATTTACCGGTTTTGGCGAACGGCCAAGAGCCGCCCACAAAAAGCAGCTTAGGAGTTCCCCCAATGAATTTTCGACTGATCCCGTTGACCCTTGCCGCGTCAGTGATTGCTTTTTCCGCCATCACTGCGGATGCCACCGGCCGCTATAACTGCGAAGACGTCGCCAAGAGTAAATGGCTGACCCAAGAGGCGCTGACCAAAAAGCTCTCCGATGAAGGCTGGGCCATTCGCTTCATGAAGGAAGACGGCGGCTGCTGGGAAGTTTACGGCACGACCCCGGAAGGCCAGCGGGTCGAAGTCTATTTCCATCCGTCGTCCGGCAAAAAGCTCCTGGTCTCCCAACGCGGCCGGACATTGTTCAAGGCGGAGTAAGGCCGGACATCTGCGTAACAGCCCTCCAGCTCCTAAGTTCCCCTAAACACTTGAGCCGCTCTCTCGCGGCTGATAGAGGCTAAAGGGAAGAATTTAAGGGGAGGAGCGAGCGATGGCCTTATTGATCATGAACCTGATGACCGGGGAGCCCGAGGATTGGCGGCAGGCCATCAACGCGGACCTGCCGGACCTGGAAATCCGCTTTATGCCCGATGCCGGCGACGTGGCGGATATCGAGTATCTGGCGTTTGGCCGTCCTAACTTTGACGAACTGCCGGACCTCCCCAATCTGAAACTGATGCTGACCCGCCAGGCCGGTGTTGACGGCTTCGCCAAACATCCCCGCCTGCCCAAGGTTCCACTGACCAAGCTGGAACCGGTGGGCGGCGATCCGATGATGACCGAATACGTGATCACCAATGTGCTGCGCCATCACCGGCAACTGGCGGCGTATAAAGCGCAGCAGCATGAAAGAGTCTGGCAGCCCCTGCCGCAGGTCCGTCAGGAAGACCGGCGGGTCGGCTTCATGGGCTACGGCACCATGGCGCAGGAGCCTGCCCGCATTTTGCAGGAAATCGGTTTTGATGTCGCCGCTTGGACCCGCACGCCTCGGGACGGTGTGCCGGTGGAAAATTTCCATGGCGCAGACGGATTGGAGCCGTTCCTCAACCGGACGGATATCGTGGTCTGCCTGCTGCCGCTGACGGCGGCGACCGACCGGGTTCTCAACGCCAAGACCTTGGCCATGCTGCCGGAAGGCGCAATGGTGATCAGTCTCGGCCGGGGCGATCATGTCGTGCAGGAGGATTTGGTTGCGGCGCTCGACAGCGGTCACCTCGCCGGCGCGACCCTGGATGTGACCAGTCCGGAACCTCTGCCGGAAGACAGCCCGCTCTGGGAGCATTCCAAAATCAACATCATGCCGCACATCGCGCGCCGCCCGCCGGTGTCCCAATTGGCGCCGGCTATCACGGCGAATATCAAGCTGTTTGAGGCGGGCGAGGCTTTGCCGCAACTGGTTGACCTGGAGGCCGGGTACTAGATAGGCGAGGCCTAAGCCGGCGACACGCCGCAATAGGTCTTGATCGCGCGGCAGCCGAAGTTGGCCAACATGGCGAAGGCCAACACGTTGATCAGAAACAAGAGCTAGATTTCGGTATACTTGAGGGAAGCGAAAGATATCCCTCAAGTGCTCAGCGCCAAGATTAGTAGGTCCAGCGCGACCAACAGGAAGGCGACCGGGATCATCAAGACGCCGAATTGGTGGGAGTAGTCGTCAAACGCCTCAATCGCCGGCAGCAAGCCGTCTTTATAGATCATATCCAGTAAATAGCGGTGGTGTTCCAAAAAGCACGCCGTAGGCCGCCAGCAATATGGCGATGTCATCCTCAAGATTGACGTCCGCCGGGATGAAATTCATCTGGTGGCTGGAGGCCAGGAACCCGATCTGCTGGGTCATGATGCCGACGCTGCCGATCAGGATGGCCAGGGTGATCAGCATCAGCGTCAGATGGCTTTCGGCGGCGCGAAGAATCATGGTCGGGGTCCCGGTCTCTATAGCTGCAGTTTCGGCGGTAATAGTATCACCAGCGGATATTTGCCGCCAACCGGTCTCAAATTCCCCTTTCCGTCTTCTGGCTGACTGCGTACCCTCATTCCTGCAAACGCCTGAACGGGGAGGGGAGCGATGGCGGCACAAGGCCGGATGAAGCTGGCGGCGTATTTCAATCCGACGGGCCATCACGTGGCGTCTTGGCGGCATCCCCGCGCACAGGCCGACGCCCATGTGAATGTCGATCACTATATCGAGATCGCCAAGACCGCCGAATACGCCAAGTTCGACGTCTTGTTTCTGGCGGACGGACTTTGTGTCCGCGAAGCCCATATTGAGGCGGTCAGCCGGTCGGTACAGTTCGTCGCCGGGTTCGAGCCGTTCACTTTATTGTCGGCGTTGGCGATGCATACGTCTCAAATCGGTTTGGTCGGCACGGCGTCCACCAGTTGGAATGAGCCTTACCACATTGCCCGCAAGTTCGCCTCGCTCGATCATATCAGCAAAGGCCGCGCCGCTTGGAATGTGGTGACCTCGGTCAACGACGGCGAGGCCCGGAACTTCGGTGAGGCGCAGGCCTATGAACACGGCGACCGCTATGACCGTGCAGGCGAAGTGGTGGAGATCGTCAAAGGCCTTTGGGACAGTTGGGAGGATGACGCCTGGCTCCGTGACCGGGAAAGCGGTCTCTATTTCGAGCCGGATAAGATGCACACGCTCAACTACAAAACCGACCGCTACAGCGTGAAGGGGCCATTGAACGTGGCCCGCCCGCCTCAGGGCTATCCGGTGATCGTGCAGGCCGGCGCCTCCGATCCGGGCCGGGAGCTGGCGGCGGCTCATGCGGAAATGATCTTCAGCCCGCACCTGAACAAGGAAACCGCCAAGGATTACTATGACGATGTGAAGGGGCGGATGGCCAAGTATGGCCGCGATCCGTCGCATCTGACGATCCTGCCGGGGCTTAGCGCGTTTGTGAAAGCGACCGACGAAGAGGCGGAGGAGGATTTCAATTACGTCCAGTCCCTCATTCATCCCATGGTCGGCCGGGAGATATTGTCGTCCATGATGAAGATGGATTTGAGCCAGTTTGATCCTGATAAGGAATTCCCCGATCCCTTGCCGGGTCCCCAAGGCAGCGTTGGCCACTATGAAAGCCTACTGGAAATGGCCCGGCGGGAAAAGCTGACGGTACGCCAGATGGGCGCGTGGGCGGCGGGCGCGCGGGGCAAGAACACGATCCACGGTTCCGCCGAGCGCGTCGCCGATTATATGCAGGAATGGTTCGAGTTTGGCGCCTGCGACGGGTTCACCATCATGCCGCCTTATATTCCCGGCTGTCTGGATGATTTCGTCGAGCTGGTGGCGCCGATCCTGGCCGAACGGGGTTTGATGCAAACGGAATACACAGAGGGCACGTTGCGCGACCGGCTCGGTCTGCCCCGGCCGGAGAACCGCTATGCCTGATCTCAAACTGAATTTCGCCTGCGGCCTCTACGACCGGATGCTGGCGCTTTACACCGGCGACGTCTCGCCGGAGGGGATCGATCTGCAGTTCCAGGTGGAGGACAGCCCGAGGGTGATCTTTGATCGCATGGCCGGGGAGCTGGCCTTCGACATGGCCGAGTTTTCGGCCTCGGAGTATATCAGCCAGCGGGGGCGGGGAGATTGCCCGTTTGTGGCGCTGCCGGTGTTTCCGTCCAAGCTGTTCCGCCACGGCTTCATCTGCATCAATACGACAAAAGGCATCAACGCGCCCGCCGACCTGGCGGGTAAGCGCATCGGCGTGCCGCTCTACACCATGACGGCCGCGGTCTTTAACCGGGGCTTCATGCAGCATGATTGCGGCATCGATCTGGATACGATCCAGTGGGTGCAGGGCTCGGTCAACTATACCGGTTCTCATGGCAACCCAAGCGCGCCGCCGCTCTTGAAAGACATAAACATCGAAGTGAACGAGACGGGCAAGCCGCTGAGCCAGTTGCTGGCGGAGGGCGAGATCGACGCCACCATCGGTTCCACCATCCCGGACAGTCTCGGCGCCCATCCCGATGTGGCGCGGCTGTTCCCCGACTACCGGGCGGCGGAGCGGGACTATTACCAACGTACGAAAATCCATCCCATCATGCATGTCCTGGCGATCAAGCGGGATATCTACGAGGCCAACCCGTGGATCGCGCAGCCGCTCTATGAGGCCTTCACCAAGTCCAAGGACCTCGCGCTGGAGAAGCTCCGCTATTCGGGCTCATCGCGGTATATGCTGCCGTTCCTGCGTGCGGACTTGGACGAGATCGACGAGGTGTTCGACGGCGATCCCTGGCCCTACGGGATCGAAGCCAACCGGCCGACCTTGGAGGCGCTGGTCACCTATATGGTGGATCAGGGACTGATTGCCGATCCCATCCCGCTGGACGAACTGTTTATCTCCATCAACGGCTAGAACAGGTTCAAATAGCGGTTCGACCGTAGCGCCGGGAGCACATCCCCGAGGTAGGACTGCGGCCAGGGGATGTGCAGCACCAGGTGGAACAGTACATAGCAAAAGGCGATGACGGCCACGGCGACGGCCAGGATCATCGGCCAGCGTTCCTTGGCCTCGATCTTCATGAAGCCGATCAGGAACAGGAACAGCGACGGTAAGAGACCGATGCCGATGGCCACGGGCAGGGGCAGGACCACCCACAGGAAATACCGGCCGAACCGGCGGAACACTTCGCCCATGGTGAGATCGCCATAGTCCGCTTGAATATCCATATAGACTTTGGGTTTGTCCGGCGGCGCGGCGGTGAACTCGAACATCCGGCCTACCAGCACCATGAGGGAGAAGACCAGTCCGCCTGTCGCGATCACCTGCGGCACGAGGCGCGCGAGGAACTCCCAGTCCCGGGCGATGACCAGGCAAGAGCCGAAGATGACGGCCAGGACGAGGGCGAACAGGGTATCCGGCCAGAGGGTGACGCCGGTAAATTTAAAGGTGAGCGGGGTCGGGTTCGCCTGCCGTTCCCGCCATTTTTTGTAGAGCGGCCGGGCGATGCCGATAAAGGTGAGGATCAGCACGGCAATCACCACCGGGCGCGACAGCCAGTCCCAGCCATAGCTGCTGACCGAGCGGAACATGTAGCGCTCGACCAAAACGCCCAGAACAAAGCCCAGAATCAAGGGCGGGCGCGGCCAGCCCAGGCGCTTCATCAGCCAGCCGAGAAGACCCACCAGCAGCATGACGACAATATCCCCCCAGGAGCGGGAGGCCGAATAGGCGCCGATAAAGGTGATGGCGAGGACCACCGGCGCCAGGATGCCGATCCGGATCAGGGCGATCTTGGCGAGCTGGTCGGCGAAGATAAAACAAACGCCCGCGCCGAGGATGTTGGCGATGGCGATGGACCAAACGAGCGTGTAGGTGATGTCGAGCCTTGTGCTCAGCATTTCCGGGCCCGGGATTAGGCCGTGGATCAGGAACGCGCCCAGCAATAAGGCCATGGAGGCGGAGCCGGGCACGCCGAAGGCCACGGTCGGCACCAACGCGCCGCCTTCCTTGGCGTTGTTGGAGGACTCGGAAGCGATCACGCCGCGCACGTCGCCCTTGCCGAAATTTTCATCCGCACCCTTTTCAGACCGCGCGGCATGTCCGTAGGCGATCCAGTCAATGATCGCTGCGCCCAGGCCGGGGATCGCGCCCAGAAGCGAGCCGATGAAGGAACAGCGGAGAAACAGGAACGGCCGGGTGAGAACATCCTTCACGCCCTGGAGCTGACTCCACTTGGAGCCGATCTTGTTGTCGCCGGCGATCTTGGCCCGCGTGATGACCAGATCGGCGATCTCCGGGATGGCGAAGAGGCCCAGCGCAATGGGCACCACCGGTAGGCCGTCGGACAGGTAAACCGTGTCCATGGTAAACCGGGACGTGGCCGTGTTGATATCCTCGCCGATCATGGCCAGCATCAACCCGGCGGTGGCTGCGACAAAGCCTTTGACCGGTGCGCCGCCGCCCAGCACGGCGACCAGCGACAGCCCGAAGATACAGAAGGCGAGGAGTTCGGGCGACGCCACGCTCAGCATGAACGGCTGCAGGATGGGGATGCTTACGCCCAACAAAAACGCGCCGAACAGCCCGCCGAGTAAGGAGGCGGTAAACGCGGCCCCGAACGCGCGTCCGGCTTCGCCCTTTCGAGCCATGGGATAGCCGTCCAGGATCGTCGCGGCTGAGCCGACCGTGCCCGGTACGCCGAACAGAATTGCCGGAATGGTGTCGGAGGTGACCACGACGGCTGACAGCCCGATCATGAAGGCGAGGGCCGTATACGGGTCCATGTCAAAGGTAAAGGGCAGGAGCAGCGAGAGACCGACCAAGCCGCCCAGTCCGGGAATGACGCCGACCACCAGGCCGAACAAAACGCCCAGGGAGAGGAATCCCAGCCGTGTGGGATCGCTCATGATACCGGCGGCCTTCACCGCCATGTCGAGCATTTGGGCGTCCATAAACTCTATCGCTTTAGATCAAGTTCTTTCGCTATGGCAAGGGAGGCGCCTTTATTTCAGACGCCTCCCTAAATCCATAAAGCAGAACGTTTTCCGAATTAACGGGCGATCGCTTGCTTCGCCAGTTCCAACGCCTTCGGTTTGATGGACATGAACTTGGCGACGATTGCGTCCACTTCTTCACCGGAGTGGAAGTTGATGGTGGTCCGGGTTTTCTTGGCGTCGGCCAGGAACACCGGGTCCTTCATCGTGTCCACGAACGCCTTGCGGAGAGCTGCGGCGCGATCAGCCGGAATGCCCGGCGCGGCGGCGACAGGCCGGCCCAGTTCATCGCGGCCGAAGATGGCGCCCATGGCTGCGCGTGCATCGTCGTCTTTGGCATAGTCAAAGATATGAGCGGCGTCGCCGAAGAACGGGTCTTTATTTCGGCCCAGTTGGACGATGATCTTCAGATCGCCTTTTTCGATGTCCTTATACCAGCGGGACTGGATGGTGGATTTGGCCAAGCCGCAGCTGCCGAAGACTTCGCCCTGACGCATGGCCAGGTTGATGCCCTTGGTGCCTTTGTAGCCGTAAACGATCTTGATGTTGGCGCCGGCGAGGTTGTTGAACACCCGCGGATGCTGGCTGGTGATCGCAGCCGGGCCGGTCGAGCCGAACTTGAACTCCTTGATCTTTATCATGTCGTCGAAGGTCTGAGCCTTGGAACTTTTCCAGACGCCGCAGCTGAAGGTTTCCTGGTTCATGTTGCCGATCCAGGTGAACTCGTTCGGCTTGAACTTGGCTTTTGACTTTTTGACGGCGAACAGCGGATCCATGGCGGTGGAGGAGGCGAAGACACCCAGGTGGCTACCGTCCTTCGGCGTGGAGGTCGCGATGAAGTTCGCGGCCTTCAGCGCGCCGGCGCCCGGCATGTTCTTCGGCACCACATTGGGATTGCCCGGAATGTGCCGGCCCATGTGGCGGGCCAACAGGCGGGCATAGGTGTCATAACCGCCGCCGGCGCCGTAGCCGATGATCAAGGACACGTCCCGGCCTTTATAGAAGTCGGCGACGGATTGCGCTTCGGCCGTGGTTGGGGCCGAAAGGGCGAACACGGCGGCAACCGCCCCTGCGGCGCCGATAATTTTCATGGTCTTCATTGGTTTCATCTCCCTGTGGAAATACCTGTTTTAAACAAGTTTGCATTAATCCTTTGTTCCGCCTAAAGACTACGGCAGGAAACGGGCTATAGCAACAAAACGACAACGAGGTTTCAGCGGATTTCCAGCGCCATTGGTCCGATTCGGGTGTTCCGAGACGGTTATTTTTGAGTAAGGTTTTATTTCTTTGGGTGCCGAAATCCCGCACCTTCTCCGGGTATCCGGAAAATCCCTGGATTTAGCCGAACAGACCCTACGTAATTTCCCTTAAGAACTTAAACAGATTGGATTTTTTTTAATTCCGGTGAAAATAAACATTGGCAAATCTATTCTGAGTTCCCAAATACCCAAGAGACCGGGATATCGGTTTTGCGCTCCGTTGATGAGTGATGTTGGAGTTAACTGAGGCCCTGAAATGGCTGAAGAATATAATATCGAGCGATTGAATTTCCTTGTTGTCGATGACAACAAGCACATGACCATGATGGTCAAAAGCCTGATTCATGCGCTTGGCTCGCGGAACGTGCGGGAAGCCAACGATGCCGCCGAGGCATTCTCGGAGCTTAAGCATTTCGAAGCCGACATCATCATTACAGATTTTAACATGCAGCCGCTGGACGGCCTGGATTTCGTCCGGCTGGTGCGGACCGGCAGCGACAGTCTCAATCCCTATATCCCGATCATCATGCTGTCGGGTCACACGGAAATGAACCGGATTCTTGAAGCCCGGGACGCAGGGGTGACCGAATATCTCGCCAAGCCGATTTCGGCGACATCGCTCTATTCCCGCATCCGTAAAATCATTATGGAGCCCCGGCCCTTTGTGAAGGCAGGGCACTATTTCGGCCCTGACCGCCGGCGGAATAACGCCAGCAGGTACAACGGCAAGGACCGGCGTAAGAACGGCGAGCTTGAGGAAGCGCCGGCGGAGATGCCGAAAGCAGCCGAGGCCGCGCCCGCCGCCGCCGCTGCGGCTGCTGCCGAAGACGCCGGCGGTATGGATCAGAGCGCCGTCGACAGCCTGTTCGACTAAGTCCTCTCTTTTCATTCTGTATTGTTCCCGCCCGGTGACAGGGGTAGCCTTCGCTTATGGAAAAGCGGGAATTCGGAAAATCAGGGCTTATGGTGTCCCCCATCGGGTTGGGGTGCATGAGCATGTCCGGTCTCTACGGCGAGGCCGATGACGTAGAATCCGTCGCCACCATTCACCGCGCGATCGAGCTCGGCGTCAATTTTCTGGATACCTCGGTCAGCTATGGCTCCGGCCACAATCAGGAACTGCTCGGCAAGGCGCTCAAGGGCAAGCGGGATCAGGTCATCGTCCATTCAAAGTTCGGCGTGAAGCGCGACGCCGCCGGCAACACGCTGGGCATCACCGCCGATCGGGAAACGGTGCGGCAAGACTGCGAAGAAAGCCTGCAGCGGTTCGGGTTCGATGTGATCGATATCTGGTGTCCGTCCCGGCCCGACCCGGATGTGCCCATCGAGGATACTATCGGCGAGATGATCCGCCTCAAGGACGAGGGCAAGATCAAACACTTCGGCCTGTCTGAGGCCGGCCCCACGTTTATCCGGCGCGCGGCGGCTGTGCATCCGCTGGTCTCACTGCAGATGGAATATTCGCTGCTGTCCCGGGATGCGGAGGAGCGGCACATCGCTGTCTGTGAAGAACTGGGGATGGGGATCATGGGCTATGCGCCGTTCACCCGAGGGCTTTTGACCGGGGAGCTGACACCCGGCAATTGGGGCGACGGCGATTCCCGGCAAAAATACGCCCGCTTCCAGGACGATACATTGAAGACCAACCTGGAATTGATGTCCGTGATGCGGGAGTTGGCCGCGGACCATGGGGCGACACTGCCGCAATTGGCGCTGGCCTGGGTGTTGGCCAAGGGCGGACCGATTGTGCCGTTCCCCGGCTGCAAGTCGCGGGGCCATCTGGAAGAGAACCTCAAATCACTAGAGATCAATCTGAGCGCCGAAGACGTCGCCACATTGGACGAGGCCTATCCTCTGGGTGTGGCCGCCGGCGCACGCTATGCCGAACAGCAGTTGGCGTTCTGGCATCAGTAATAGATGAAGACCAAGCCCGACATTCTGATTATCGGCGGTGGGATCGGCGGCTTGGCCGCCGCTTTGGCCTTCCATGACATCGGTCTGAGCCCGAAAGTCTATGAGTCCACCAAAGAGATAAAGCCTCTGGGCGTCGGCATAAACCTGCTTCCCCATGCCGTACGGGAACTGACGGAACTGGGCCTGCTGAACCGGCTTGAGGCGACCGGCGTCGAGCTGGAAGAGCTCCGGTTCTACACGCAGTACGGCTTGGAGATACAGCGCGAGCCACGCGGCCGGGGAGCCGGTTACAACTGGCCGCAGTTTTCGATCCATCGGGGGCATCTGCAAATGCTTCTCTATGAGGCGGTGCAGGACAGGCTGGGACCGGATTGTGTGAGCACCGGTCACGCGGCGGTCGATCTGGATCAAACCGGGGATAAGGTGCAAGTGTATTTCCAGGACCCGGCCACCGGTAAATCCCTGGAGACGAAATCCGCCGACATCGTGATCGCCGCCGACGGCATTCATTCCACCATCCGGCGTAAATATTACCCGGACGAGGGCGCGCCGATTTACGGCGGCATTAACTTGTGGCGGGGCGTGTCGAAACAGAAACCCTATTTCGGCGGCCGGACCATGCTGCTGGCCGGCACGCTGAAGTCGGGCAAGATGGTCATCTATCCGGTGGCCCAGCCCGACGAAAACGGCGATGTCCTGATCAACTGGGTCGCCGAAGTGCGGACCGATGCGTACCACAACAATGACTGGAACCGGCCCGGCAAGCTGGAAGAGTTCGCGCATTTTTATGACAGTTGGACCTTCGACTGGCTGGACGTGCCGCAGATGATCCGGAATGCCGAGCGCGTCATGGAATATCCGATGGTCGACCGGGATCCGGTAGATCGTTGGACCTTTGATCGGGTGACTCTGCTGGGTGACTCCGCTCATCCTATGTATTCCATCGGCGCTAACGGCGCGGGCCAAGCGATTTTGGACGCCCGCACCCTGGCAGGCTTGATGGTCAAAATGGATGACCCACTGGCGGCGTTGAAGGCCTATGAGGCGGAGCGTCTGCCGGTGACCGCTAAGGTGGTCGAAGCCAACCGGGGGGAGGGGCCCGATTACCTGTTGGAGATCGTGGCCGATCGCGCGCCGGAACCGGTGGCGAACATCCACGATGTGATTTCGCAAGCCGAGATCGACGAAATCGGCGAGAAGTACAAGAAAATCACCGGCTATGACCGGGAAATGCTGAACAACCGGCCGTCTCTGGTGCCGAAATCCTAGTGCATTTACCCGGGCGTAATTCCGCCACAATTTTATCCCGAAATTAAACCTGCACACGGTGTGGAATGAATTATAATTCCACAGGACCTGTTGATTTCGATGGATTCCCTACACTAGTGTAGTACCATCAATGATCAATCAATCCAGGGAGGATGACATGAAAGCACGTATTCTAGCCGTAACTGGCATTGCCGCGATGGCGATGGCCGGTGCCGCTCACGCGGAATCCGTTAAACTGAAACTCAGCTACTGGGTGCCGCCGCCCCACAAACTGACCCCCGGTTACAAGGACTGGGCGGCGTCAATGTCCAAAGCGTCCAATGGCGAGATCAAAACCACCCTGTTTGCGTCCAGCCAATTGGGTTCCGGCCGCGACCACTATGATATGGTCCGTCGCGGTATCGCCGATATCGGACTGATCAACCCTGGTTATACACCGGGCCGTTTCCCGATCCTCGGCGCGTCCGATCTGCCGTTTACCATCGTCGATAGTCTGAACGCCGCGAAGGCGCTAACCCGCTGGTACCGGAAATATGCGAAAGCGGAAATGAAAGACCATTACGTCTGTCATGTCTTTACCCACGATAAGGGCACCATCCACACCACGAAGAAACAGGTCTCCGTGCCGGATGACGTGAAGGGCCTGAATATCCGGTCCGCCAACCAGACCATGTCCCGTTTCGTGACGGCGCTGGGCGGCAACCCGGTCCAGGTGCCGATCATGGAGGCCAAGGATACCCTGCAAAAGGGCATCACCGACGGCATCACGGTGACCATGGGCGGCTTGGAAGGCGTCTTCAAGTTTAAGACGGTCATTAAGTATACGCTGGATGTGCCGCTCTACGTCTCCACCTTCACCCACGGTTTCAGCCAGAAGACCTATGACGGCATGAGCGCAGCGAATCGCAAGATCATTGACGCTCATTGCACGCCGGAATGGTCGGCCAAGACCTACAGCTACTGGTACCATGCGGACCAGAAGGACCAGGAAAATGCCCGCAAGCTGAAGAGCGTGACCTGGACTAAGCCTTCGGCTGATCAGCTGAAGCTCTGGCGGAAAGCCGCCGAGCCGGTGGTCGCCCAGTGGCAGGAGTCGGTGAAGAAGGCCGGTCAGAACCCGGATACGGTTCTGAGCGAACTGCACGCCGAACTGAAAAAAGAAGGCGTTTTGTTCTAGGCCTAAAAAAGTTCTACCGCCCGGTGGTGTTCATCACTGCCGGGCGGTTTAACTATTTCTGAATAGATCCCCGATGGAAAAAATCATTGCAACGATTGAAAAGATCGCGGGCTACGCGATCGGTTTTCTGGCGTTGATCACGTTTAGCGAAGCGATCCTGCGGTACGGGTTCTCCACGCACATTCCGGATCAATTTGTGGTCGGTCAGATGATGCAGGGCATCGCTATCTGTTGGGGGATTGCGACGGCGACCTATGCCGACCGGCATATCACCGTCGACATTATGTATGAGTTCTCTCATTCCAAGGTGAAGCGCTTCTGCGATGTGTTCGGCTATACGCTGAACCTGCTGTTTATGGCCGTGTTCGGCTATGCGATTACCTTCAAGGTTTTTGATATTTATGAGGCCGGCGAAATTTCCAACGATCTCGGGGTGCCATTGTGGACTGGCTATGTCCTGGCCTCCGTCGGCATCCAAGCCGCGCTGATCATGGCCGGCATCCGCTGGTGGCAGGTAGTTTCCAAACCCTACCGGGCAAAGCCCGAGGTGCCGGACGGGACGATTTAAGCCATGTCTGAAGAACAACTCGTCGCCGTCATAGGCTGCTCAGCTGTCCTCGTTTTGATGCTGATGCGGGTGCCCATCGCCATCGGTCTCGGCGCCGTGGCGGTGATCGGCTTCGGCTATCTGACGGATATCGATGCGGCGCTGGGCATTCTGATCGACTCGCCGATCCGCACGGTCACCAACTTTAATTTCAGCGTCGTGCCCATGTTCATCATGATGGGCGTGCTGGTCAGCGCCGGCGGGATGAGCAGGGAACTGTTCCGTGCGGCTAACGCCTGGCTCGGGCACTATCCGGGCGGCATGGCCATGGCGACGGTGCTGGCCTGCGGTGGATTTGCCGCGATTAACGGCTCATCGGTCGCGACGGCGGCCACCATGACCCATGTGGCCCTGCCGGAAATGCGCCGGGTCGGGTACGATCCCGGCTTGTCAGCGGGCGTGATCGCCGCCGGCGGCACGTTGGGGATCATGATCCCGCCATCGGTGATGTTTATTCTCTACGCCATTATCACCGAACAGGATGTGGCGACGCTGTTCATTGCCGGCATTATTCCGGGCATCGTGTCCGTGGTCCTCTACTGCATCGTCATCCAGGTACTCTATCGCTACAAGAAAGAGTGGCTGCCGAGAAATGAGAAAGCCAGCCGGAAAGAGCGTTGGGAAGCGCTCCGCGATGTCTGGGCGACCATCGTTTTGTTCGTTCTGGTGATCGGCGGTATCTATGGCGGCTTCGTCACGGTGACCGAGGCGGCCGGCCTGGGCGTTCTGGGCGCACTGGTGATTGGTGTGGCCCGCAAAAGGCTTACCTGGCAGGTGCTGATCGACGCCATGGTGGAGAGCCTGCGCACGTCAGCCGCCATTTTCTTCATCCTGATTGCGGCGTTCCTATTCCAGTATTTCCTGGCGGTCACCCAGGCGCCGCAGGACATCGGCGCGTTCCTGACCGGTCTGAATTTCTCGCCCATGACCATCATGATGATGATCATGGCCTTCTATATCCTGGCCGGCATGTTCGTGGATGGTTTGGCCGTGGTGCTGCTGACCATTCCGATCTTCTTCCCGGTTGTGGTGGAACTGGGCTTTGATCCGATCTGGTTCGGCGTCTTCATCGTGATGACCGTGGAAATCGGGCTGATCTCGCCGCCGATCGGGATTATCTGCTTCATCATCAACAATATGGTGAAGGACATCAGCCTGGTGGAAATCTATAAAGGCGTTATCCCGTTCATGTTTGCCGACTTTACCCGGCTTTTCCTCTTGTTGTTCTTCCCCGCCATGGCGTTGTTCCTGGTTGAACGCATGGGCTACGCCAACTGATGAGCGGCGGCGCTGTCATCCCGACGGCAACTGTCACGAAAACCAAGCCGTCGAAACCTCAAACCTGGTCCGTTGAGGCCGACATCTGTGTTGCCGGCGCCGGTATTTCCGGTATCTCGGCGGCACTTGAGGCGGCGCGCCTGGGCCGCAAGGTGGTGCTGGTTGATGGTTTGCCGGCATTGGGCGGACAGGCGGTGAATTCGATCATCGGGACCTTCTGCGGCCTGTTTGCCCACGGCACCAAGCGCTATCAGTTCACCCACGGGATCGCCGATGAAATCCTGGATAAGCTGGGCGAGACGGGGGACCTGTTCTACCGGATCGGTCCCGGCTGGACGACGGTCTTCTATGATGAAATCGCGCTGTCCCGCTGGATGGAGGAAAAAATACGCGCCGCCGGGGTGGAGATCATCGTCGGCGCCGTCATCCGCGAAGTGAAGACCGACGGCCGCCGGCTCACGCGGTTGGAGCTGGCGACCCGCTATGGCGATGTGACCGTGGAAGCAGGCGGTTTTGTTGACGCCACCGGTGACGCGGTCCTGGCGTGGCAGGCGGGCCTGCCCTGCCGGGAACCGGCGGACGGGCCGATCTACGGGACCCAGATGATCGTTCTGGAAGGGGTAGACGAGGCGCAGGCACCCAGCCGGGAAGAAATCGGTGAGCGCCTGGTGGAAAAAGCCAAAGACTACGGCGTAGTGCGGGAAGACGGGCTGGCGTTTTTCTTTGAAGGCCGGGGCACGGTCGGGCTCAACATGACCCATATCGAAACCCCGTTGGAGCCCTTGGCGGCGTCGCGTATCGGTCTTGAAGGCAAGGCCCAGGCCGACAATGCGGTGAGGTTTCTGAAAGCGGAGTTCCCCAAGGCGTTCAAGGACGTCCGGGTGCGGGCCTATGGCCTGCCGGGAATCCGCCAAACCCGCTGGATCAACGGGGCCTATCACCTGACCGTGGACGATGTGCGTGCCGGGACGGCGTTTGACGACGCTATCGCGCGCACCGCCTGGGGGATCGAAATCCACGACAAGCCCCAGCATATCTATTGGGAGAATTTCGAGGACGGGCATGTGCATTACGTGCCGTTGCGGAGCCTCACGCCCAAGGACGCGGATAATCTGGTGGCGGCAGGCAGGTGCATCGATGCGGACGTGGCCGCGCTTTCCAGCGTGCGGGTGATGGGACCCTGTATCGCCATGGGCGCGGCGGCCGCGCACGCCCTGGATTTGGCCGGTGGCGGCAGTGTGCATCAGATCGACCTGGCGGCCTTACGCACTCGGCTTAAACATAATCTGGAGGGCGAGCACATGCGCGCCGAAACCCAATGAGCAGCACGTTGCCGGCAGACGGTCTGGTCGTCGTCGTCAAACGGGATTGTCCGACCTGCACCACTATTGTGCCTGCGCTGGAAGCGTTGGCGGCGGACGGGATCACGATCTACAGCCAGGATGATCCTGCCTTTCCCGACGGCATGGACGGGGTGAACGACGACCGGGAATTGGAGACCTCTTATCACCTGGGCATTAACATCGTGCCCACGCTGATCCGCCTCAAGGGCGGTAAGGAGGTGGAGCGCGCCATCGGCTGGAACCAGGGGGAATGGCGGGCGCTGACGGGCGTCTCTGATTTGGGCGAGGGCTTGCCGGAAAACCGGCCTGGGTGTGGCTCCCTTACCGAAGAGCCGGGGGTCGAGTATCGATTGAAGGCGCGCTACGGGAACACCGGGCTCTCGGCGCGCAAGGTGGTCATCCCGCAGGACGCCGATCCGGTAGAGGCCTGTTATGAGCGGGGCTGGACCGACGGCATGCCGGTCACTCCACCGACGGAGGAGCGGGTGCTGCGCATGCTGGACGGCACCAACCGCGCCCCGGATGAGGAGATCGGCTTGCTGCCCCCCAACTTCATGCCCTGCACGGTGGAGAAGATCGCCATCAACGCGGTGATGGCCGGCTGCCTGCCGGAGTACATGCCCGTGGTGATCACCATGGTGGAGGCGTCCCTGATCCAGGAATTCAATCTCCACGGCAATCTGGCGACGACAAACGCCGTCGGTCCGGTAGTGATGGTCAACGGTCCCGTCGCCGACAAGATCGGCATGAACAAGAAAAAGAACGTGTTCGGCCAGGGCAACCGGGCCCATGCGGCCATTGGCCGGACGCTGCAGTTGCTGGTGCGCAATGTGGGTGGCGGCATTCCCGGCGAAATCGACCGGGCGGTGTTCGGCAATCCCGGCAAGTATAGTTTCTGCTTTGCCGAGGACGACACCGACCCTCAGTGGACGACCTATGCGGAGGATCAGGGATTCTCGCGGGACGCCTCCACGGTGACACTGTTCCCCGGCGACGGCGTCACGCCGATCATCGATCATATTTCCCGAGAGCCGGAAGACCTGTGCCAGACCTACATCAACAGCTTGCTGGCGACCTATAACCGCTGGCAGGTGAATGAGGTCGGCGCCTTCCTGGTGATCGGCGGCGAACACCAACAGGTGTTCTACAACGCTGGTTGGTCCAAGCAGCAGGTGCTGGCTTATTTGGACGAACGGCTGAAAATCCGGGTCGGCGATGTGGTGCCGGGCCGGAGCGGCTGGGGCGGCCTGACCGAGGAAGAGCGCGCCGATCCGGACCGCTTGCTCCCCAAATTTCGCACCGGTAAATTAAACATCATTCGCGCGGGCGGCGCGGCCGGTAAATATTCCGCCATCATTTCCGGCATCGGCAGCGCCGGGATGATGCCCGTGACCAAGGAGATTGCGCCATGAGCCCTGACCAAATTCTTCTCGATCCCACCTCTGAAATCTCACCGGAGAAAAAGCCGAAAATTGACCGGCCCGGAAAGCTGGACGGGCTGACGGCGGGGCTTCTCGATATCAACAAACCCCGCGGCGATGAATTTCTCGACCGGATTGAGGAGCTGCTGGGCGAGAAAGGGATCAGCGTCAATCGCTACAAGAAAGAGCGATTTTCCCGGGTCGCCGCGCCGGAGCTGCGTTCCCGGATCGCGGAGGAATGTCAGGTCGCCATCGAGGCCTTGGCGGATTGAGGCTCCTGCACGTCGTGCTGTATGCATGATGTCAAAGGACTGGAAGGGCTGGGGGTGGTTTCCGTCGGGATTGCCACCACGGAATTTGTCGACGCGGCGCACATCCAGAACAAGTATCTGAGCTACGATCCGGCGGTGGTTTTTGTGCCGCATCCGATCCAGGACCGGACGCCGGAGGAAATCCGGGCGCTGGCGGACAATGCGTTCGAAGAAATTATCAAGGCGGTCAGTGACGGCGCTTGAGGCCAACGGGGGGAAGATGGCGGAGTTTGATTACATTGTGGTCGGTGCGGGTTCGGCGGGCTGTGTGCTCGCCAACCGGCTGAGCGAGGACCCCGGCTGCAAGGTTCTGCTGCTGGAAGCCGGCGGCAAGGACAGCTATCTCTGGATTCATATGCCCATCGCCATGCGGCCGGTGTCCCAGCGCAAACAATTGAGCTGGGATTTCAAGACCGAGCCCGAGCCCCATTGCTATGGCCGGCAGATACCGTTCCCACGAGGCAAAATCCTCGGCGGCACGTCCTCGATCAACGCGATGATCTATGCGCGCGGCCACCCCATGGACTACGACCAGTGGCGGCAGATGGGCCTGACCGGCTGGGGCTACGAAGATGTTCTGCCCTACTTCAAGAAATCCGAGGGCAGTTGGCGCGGTTCGGATGAACATCATAACGGCGACGGGCTCCTGAAAACCTCGCCGTCCTACATCAAAACGCCGCTGTATGAGCTGTTTTCCGAAGCCGGCGAGAAAGCCGGGTTTCCCAAGAGCAGGGATTATAACGGGGCCGAGCCCGAGGGCATTGCCGAGCCGGACTTTACCATCGGCGACGGCCGGCGGTCGTCGACAGCGTATACGTTCCTGCGGCCCGCTATGGCGCGGCCTAACCTGACCGTGGAGACCCATGCTCTGACCCATCGGGTGCTGTTCGACGGCAATAGGGCCATCGGCGTAGAATACAGCCAGCACGGCCAGGTGAAAACCGCCCATGCGTCGGGTGAGGTGATCTTGTCCGGCGGCACCTACAATTCGCCGCAGCTATTGCTGCTCTCCGGCATCGGCCCGGCGGATGATCTGAAAGAGGCGGGCGTGGACGTTCTGGTGGACAGCCCCAGTGTCGGGCGGAATCTGCAGGAACATGTGAACACGTTCGCTATTTTCAACTGCAGTCAGCCGGTGTCGTTTGATCCGTGGATGCGGTTCGATCGCATGGCCCGCGCGGTGACCCGCTGGATCATGTTCAAGAGCGGCCGGGCCGCGAGCCTGCCGCTGCAGGCGGCCTGCTTTATCCGCACCCAGGCGGAAAGCGAACGCCCGGATATCGAACTGTTGGTCAGCCCTGTCTCGCCGGACGCCAATATGTGGTTCCCCGGTGTGAAGAAGCCCAT
>JAYPHU010000038.1:23935-25065 GCA_038127535.1 Rhodospirillaceae bacterium
GAGATCGAGGAGTTCCTGCGCCGCAACTGCGAGACTGCCCATCATCCGTCCAGTACCTGCCGTATGGGGACGGACCCGGACGCCGTGCTGGATGCGGAGTTGAAAGTCCGGGGCGTGGAAAACCTGCGTGTTGCAGACTGTTCGGTGATGCCGGATGTGGTCGGTTCCAACACCAATGTCCCGACCATTATGATCGCCGAGAAAGCCGCGGACATGATCAAGGCGTCGGCGTAAGTTCGAGGAGGGGAGGCAGCCATGAGAGACGGTTCCACATTCGATTACATCGTGATCGGCGCGGGTTCGGGCGGCGCGGTGGTCGCCAACCGGCTCAGCGAAGACGCGGATATGAAGGTCTGCCTGTTGGAGGCCGGACCGCCGGACCGCAATCCGTTTATCCATATTCCCATGGGTTTGATCACCTTGCCGATGAACACCAAGGTGAACTGGCGTTTCTTCACCAAGCCGCAGCCGGGGATGGCCGGCCGGCCGATCTTCACGCCGCGCGGTAAGACGCTGGGCGGTACCTCGTCGATCAACGCCATGGTCTATATGCGGGGCAACCGGCTGGACTATGACGAGTGGGCGAGCCTGGGGAACGAGGGTTGGGCCTGGAACGACGTGAAGCCCTATTTCCTGAAGGCGGAGAACAACGAGCAGTATGGCGACAGTGAGCACCATGCGACGGGCGGACCGCTCAATGTGACCTTCGCCAATGTGGTGAGCCCGTTGGAGCAGGATTTTGTCGAGGCGGCGGGTTCTCTGCAGCATCCCCACAATCATGACTTTAACGGCGACACTCAGGACGGGGTCGGCATCCACCAGATCACCCAGAAGAACGGGCGGCGCTGGTCCACCGGCATGGCCTATGTGCGCCCGGCGATGAGGCGGCCCAACTTTACTCTGATGACCAATGCCTCGGTCAGCCGGATTGTGGTGGAGAACGGCCGGGCCACGGGCGTGGTGCTGGCCGATGGCCGGCAACTGAATGTGAGCCGGGAGATTATTCTTTCCGCCGGCGCCATCATGTCGCCCAAGATCATGATGCTGTCCGGCATCGGCGATCCTGTGGACCTTAAAGGCCACGGGATAGATCCGGTGCGCGAGTTGAAGGGCGTGGGGAAGAACCTGCA
>JAYPHU010000039.1:0-5649 GCA_038127535.1 Rhodospirillaceae bacterium
TCCGTTGTCGCAACCCGATGCTCGGCGTAAATCCGGCGGGTCCAGACTGCGCCGGGATGGTCATGCCAGCCTTCCTGCCAGGCTGTGACCGCCGCCGGTTTCGGTTCTGGCCGGGTCGCCGGGGAATTCGGCGGATTGGCGACGGCGGCCAGCATGCTTGCCGTGGTCAGATCGGCGATGGTGAAGCGATCTCGCACCAGATAGCCGGTAGCGACGGTCTCGGCCACCACCCAGTCTAGCGCCTCTTTCGCTGTTTGCCGGCCTTCCTCGAATGCGCCGGGATGGGTAAGGTTGTTGCCTTTGCGGATCAACGGTTTGGCCAGGGGCAGGGCCCCACGGTAGCCGATTCGCTTCAGCGCCGGCTGTCCTTCTCCGAACAGGCGAGCGAAATAGGCCAGATCACCCAACATCACGTGGAGGACAGCCTGGCGCACCAACGGCCCCCAGATGTCGTCGAACTTGGCTTGGATCTCCAGCGCCCGCGCCCGCAGGTCTGGCTCCGCCGGTGTCAGGTTTAACGCCGGGCAGTGATCTTCCAGCGCGGCGATGATCCTGGCGAAGCCGGCTACCCATTGGCCGTTGAGTTTTAGAGTCGGCGTCTTGGTCTGGCCGGTGAGTTTCCGCACCAGCCCCATGTGCGGACCTGGCATCACCGATTGGCGGTGGTGGGGCAGACCGGACAGATCGAGCGCCCAGCGCACCTTTTCGTTATAGGGGGAATAGCGAAACTGGATGAAATGGATATCGGTCACGGCTTTGGGGCCTCTGGGGATAACGTCATCCGATAAAGGTACGCCAGGGACAATGAGCCTTTCGAGCCCAACCGTGCTATGGTCAATCACATGTTCGAGAAACTGGCAAACAAGCTGGCGGGTCTTGGCGAGCCGGTGTCGGAACACACGATCCCCGCGGCCGGGGTGACTGTGCAGGTGAACCTGCATGAACCCAACCCCGATCCGGTCCTGACCCTGGCCTTTGCCGTGACCGGGGAAACCAAGCGCTACAAGCTCGGCAAGACGGCCGCCGGTGAATTGATCGACGCTTTGACCCAGATGGAGCAGGCGTGATGTTCGATTTTCTCGGCACGATTGCGGACGCTGTAGGCGGCAAGAAAATCCTTAGCCGCGCCATCCCAATGGAAGACAGGTTCAAGCTGCACGTTCATCTGAAGGAGCGGAAGGGCCGGCGCTATCTGCATTTCCGGTTTTCCGATGGCGACAATCACATTCTAGAAGCGGAGAACGGCTGGGAATTGCTGCGCACCCTGTAGGCTTATCACGCGCGGATGTAGCCGCCGACTTTAGAACTTATAGGCAAAGCTCGCGCCGGGGCCGTGGAGGATTTTGAAGTCTTCGAGAAGATCGTCGAGGGTGAGGAAGCTGGCCCGGTAATTAATCTGGCCTGAGAAGTTCCCCCCGCCGAATACCTCATACCCGACCCTTAGATCCAGCATGGCCAGCAGGTCGTCGTCGTCTGGAAAGGCGGTGCCCCGCCGGTTGCCCACTTCGCGGAACCAATACCCCAGGCCCAGCTTGATATTGGTGTAGAGCCGGTCGTTGGTGGTTGAACTCATCGGCGAAGAAATCTCCGCGCCCACATGGCCGATAAAATAGTCGGTCGTGGTTTCGAGCTTGTTGGAGCTGGTGGCGCCGAAAGTCAGGGCGGTGTTGGTGAAGTTCGCCTTGGAGGACTCGCGCAGCCATCTGCCGCCATAGGAGAGATCAAGCGGCGTGCCCTCCAGCTTGTTCTTGATGTCGAGTTCCATGTCGAGATACGTGGTCTCGATATCCCCGGCGCCGGTCGATCCGCTAGAAGACGTTCCGGAGAAATCACCGTCGCCTGTGGCGTACATGAGGCTGGCGACATAGTCCTCGGTGGGGCCTTTGTAGCCGAGCGCCGCGCCTAAGGCGATGTGACCAATGGTGGCGGCGGTAATGTGAGCCGCAGTGGTGGTGTCCCGCTTGCTCGGGTTGCGCCACCAATATTCAAGCTTGGGGATCAGCCGGAACCCTTCGTCCGATTGAACCGGCGCTGGGATCAGCGGCTGCTGCGGCTGCATCGGTTGAGCCGGCTGCATTTGTTGGGCGACAGCGCGGCGCGGCACGGTGGTGTAGTAAGACTGCCCGGCGGGGCGTGTTTCGTTCGTATGTCGGCGAATCGGTTCGATGGTCGGGCGGCGGCGCTGCAATTGTGCGACCTCTTCGCCGGGACCGGTGAGCAGCGCCAAAGACGCGCCCAGGGTTTCTGTTTTCTGTTTGGCGACTTGGATGACTTCCGGCTTGGTCGCGCTCAGATCAAACACCAAGCGCTGACGAATGGATTTCTTGGCCGCCCCCCGGTTCAACTTGAACTGCCGGGCGAGAGATGCAGGTTCGTGGGTGGTCAGGATAAGCTGGGTTACGCCGTCGGAGTCCCGGCCGTACTGATAGCCGGAGACCAGACCCTTGGCGTGCTTGCGCCGGAAGTCGCCGGCTTTCCAGATTGCCTTAGGCAGCGTGATGACTAGGGATCTCCTATCCTCGGATACGGAAACTTTGTGGCCGGTGCGCCGGTCGAGATCGAGGACGATCCGCGTGTTGCCCTCAAACTGTCCGACCCGGAGGTCGAGGACATCCGCCGATTTGCCGAGCGCCGGCACCGCCGGCGAGTAGGTTAATACGCCGGCCAATATGGCCGTTCCAATGACTTGAACTTTCACCCCACCACTCCGTTTGTCGAGTTGGCTTCCCTTATGGGACCAGTCTTAGCGGTGAAGTATTAAAGGAACCTTTAGTATATATATAGTAGGATCATACGGTTCTGGCCCGCCAGATATGGGCCCGCCATTTGATAGCGATGAGGATGGTCAGCGCGATGCCGATACCGCTGTAGACGTCGACAAATGAGGTCCAGCCGAGACTTTCGATCAGGAAGCCCGCCCCCACCAGACCAAGCGGCAAACCATAGATGCACAAGACCCGGATTCCCATGACCCTGCCCCGGATCATCGGGTCGGTGACGCTCAACAGCGCTGCTGTCATCGACGCCATGGCCATACTGTGGCTGACGCCGGTGAAGAACAGCACGATCATCCCTGCATGCAGCGTGTCGAACCGGGCGAAGACCACCAACATGATGTGCCAGCCGAGAAGGCCCAGCACACAGAGCCTGGCTGCATAACGCCGGCCGCTGAACCATGACAGAATGAACGATCCCATGACCGCGCCGACGGAAAAGGTCGCGACCAGGTTGCCCAGCACCGTGATGTCGGCGTTCATGACCTCTTTGGCGACATATGGCATAAGTCCGTGGGTAACGGGAAAGGCCGTTAAATTGACCAAGAGGGCGAGCCACATGATCGCCAGGATGGCCGGTACTTTCCAGGTGTAGACTAGGCCTTCCTTGATCTCGGCAAACTGGGACAGTTTGGCGTCGGCGTCTCCGCCGGTGGATGCGTTGTCCCGCCGTGGGTGCGCCCGGGTCACACCCAGGGTGATCAGCGCGCTGATCACATAAACGGCGACGACGAAAATATAAGCGACATGCATGCCCAAGGCGGCGAAAAGACCGGCGCCGGTCAGCGCCCCGAATACCCTTGCCCCGTCCATGGCTATCCTGGACAAGCTCGACGCGCTCATTAGCAGGTCCGACGGCATGGAATCGCCGATCAGCGCATTGCGGTTGAGAATATCGGACGGCTGGATCAAGCCGGAAAAGAAAGCGACCGTAAACGCGACGTACGGGTTCAGTTGACCGGTCCAGGCGGCGATCAGGATAATGCCGGCAAGGACGGCAAGGAAGGCGCGCATGGCATAGAGCACCCTCCGGCGGCTTAATCTGTCGCCGATCAGCCCGGTCCAGGGCGCCAACAGGGTGCCGATGAACCGGAGCGAGCCGTATATCGTCAGCAGTATGACCGAGTCCGTTTCTTCGAAAATATACCAGCCCAGGATGATGGCTTCCATTTCGAAGCCGAGCGATACGAACAGGTCCCCCGGAAATTGATACCGGAAGCTTTTTACGCGAAAGGTCGCGAAGGGTGTGACTCTCTGTTCGCCGGCCAAAAGGACAGATCCTGTCAGGAAGGTGCCACGGAAGCGAACATCTTACGGCGGGAAACCGCCCGCGCAATCCAATTCGATAGGGGGTGACAGCCTACTCGGCGACCCGTTCCAAGCTGACGCCGCGTGTATCCATCTCGAAGTCCAGGCCTTCCACGGGCGGGCGGGCATAATGCCAGGTGAGGCCCAGCGGCGCGGCCTGGCGCGCTTCGAAGGCGGGTTCCAGCAGCGGATGAATATCATGAACGGAATAGACTTGCGTGGCCGTCGACTCCACCCAGGACATGCCCAGCGCCGCCATGCGGTTCTCCATCGTGTCCAGCACGTAGGCCGACTTTTCCGCCATGGCATCCGGCGAGGTATCGCCCAGGCGAATAATCCGCTCCTGATAGCTGCCTGTGCCTTCGGGCGCTTCCGCCGAGCCGGCAATGACAAAGCTGGGCACTGCGCCCTCGGCTGGCACTGTATAAGAGAACGCGTGAAAACCGGGCTCCGCCGGCTTGTGAATATCCGGGCAGACGTTGGAGCGGGCGACCGGGTTTTCCTCGTCCTTGAAGATGCCCCATTTTTCCAGCGTGCCCACATACACCCGGTTGAAATCGATGAACCCCTGCTCGGTAAACGGCGCGGGGGACCGCAGCTCGCAGGCGCAGAGAGCGGTCAGCGACCGGCCGGCGGCCTGGATATGCTTCTCTATATAGTTGAAGCCTTCGGCGATCGGCACGGGTGACCGGAACCGCACCCGCTCAATGGCGAAACCGGGCAGGGCCGCCACCCCGGCCGAATACTGAAACGGTCCCCGCACATACTTGTAATTGCCGGGCTGAAAATCATTGGCTTCCAATTGCGCCATATCCATTCCCCCTTTTCTATTCCGCGTCCGGCCGGGCGGCGATCAGGTTGACCCCGGCGATGGTCATCACGGTGACACCGTCCTGGTTAATCACCTCGACCAGGCTTTTGATAATGCCCCGGTCGGGTTTGGATTTGGACCGGCGCGCCTCGGTAATCGTCACAAAGATTTCCAGTTGGTCACCGGGCCGCACCGGGGCCAGCCACTTGAGATCATCAATGCCGGGCGACGAGAGGCTAGACTCGTCGGACAGATAATGCGCCACGAACTGCTTCATCATCAGCCCGCAGGTCTGCCAGCCGCTGGCGATGATCCCGCCGAATGGGCCGGCCGCTGCCCAGGATGGATCGGTATGGATTTTCTGTGGATCGTAGGATTTGGCGAACGCGAGCATCTCGTCTTCGGTCGCCGAGACGATGCCTAAATTGTGTCGCTCCCCTTCGAGATAGTCTTCGAAGTAGCGGACTTTACTGGGATCGGTGAAGGGTAAATCGGTCATGGGAGTGGTTTAGCCGATACGCGGTGTCCTAGAAAGGCCGGAATGAGCGGTCTAAGCTGCGGGTTCCAGGAGAGTTAAGATGAGCAGTCCCACACCCTATCTGGTCGATATGTTGAGCCGCGCGGCGCTGCGCCTGTTGCAAACGGCCGGCGGCCAAACGTTCGAGGCGGATGAGTGTAGCGTCCGCCTGATCGGTCCAGACGTGCCGGATCGCGCGGTGGATACGTTGGCTGGGCCCATTGATAAGTCGGCGGATG
>JAYPHU010000039.1:5749-15458 GCA_038127535.1 Rhodospirillaceae bacterium
GTGCCGGATCGCGCGGTGGATACGTTGGCTGGGCCCATTGATAAGTCGGCGGATGACATGCTGCGCATCCTGGTGTTTAGCCGTGGTGGTTGCGAAGAATCTCTCCTGGCGGCGGCGGGAATTGAGCTTGATCAGGCGCTCAATGCCAGGGCCAGCAGTTGGCGGCGCTTGCAGGGCACCGAGGATGCGCTCTTGAAACGGATGCTCACCAACAATGGTCTCTACGAAGTGCCGTTGGCGTCCTTCCGCAAGGGCAAGATCAAGGAACGGCCATGGGGGACCGTCCTTGCGTGCCGCTTGAGGTTGGTCTCCTTTCTGGCGGGTTTCGCCCGCCCGATCAACTCCCCGCCGTGGGTCCAGAGTCTGGAAATTTCGCTGTTGACTCTTTTCCGGCGCGCCCCTAAATTTGTTTTATAAATAAAACAACGTTTCAAATATAAAACAACCAACCGTTTTTGATGATCACAGTGCGTTGGGCGCCCTATGGACCATAATCCCTATTTGAAGCCTTGGAAACGTCCGGAGCCGAACCAGCGGGCTGGCAAGGGCCGGTTGGAAATTCCGGAAAATGTGGAGAACATCGTCTGGCAAACGCGCCCAGCGACGCCGACGGAATATGAAATTCAACTGGGTGACGCCTTGGAGTCCATCTTCGGCGACGGTCACGAGGAACTGGCCGACGTGGTCGCGCAGCTTAATGAGCGGGGTATCCAATCGCCCCACGGCGGCGACTGGACGGAAGAGTCCTTCCAGGCCGAAATGAAACGTCTCGGCGGATAGGTCATCCTTTTATGAGCCACATCAGCATCGATCACCGGACCGCCGGGAAAAGATTTCCGTACAAGCACACCATCATCGCCTATGTGCTGGCCGCGCCCACCGAAAAGAACGGGCTGCTCGACATGCCCAAGGCCGATATCAACTCCATTTGAATAATTGCGAGGAAGCTATGGCTGATACATCCGTCTCTCCCGATCAAGTGGAAGGTCTCATCAATCGAGGCCTGAAGAACCTCTGGTATCCGGTGCTGCCCAGCTGGGGCGTGCATTCCGATCCGGTCGGTATCACCCGGCTGTCGGAGAATATCGTTATCTGGCGGGACCAGGACGGCACGGTTCACGCGCTAGAAGACCGTTGCCCCCACCGCGGTGCGCGCCTGTCACTGGGCTGGAATTTGGGAGATCGCATCGCCTGCTGGTATCACGGGATCGAGGTGCAGGGCGACGGTGTGGTGGCCCGGGTTCCGGCCGCCGACAATGCATCTTTTCAGGGCAAGCAATGTGTCCGGCGCTATCCGGTCAAGGAAATCAAGGACGCAATCTTCCTCTATTTTGGTGACGAGGCCCATCCGGAGCCGGTGGACCTGGAGCTGCCGGAAGAACTGGTGGGCGAAGAGTTCAGCTCCTTCCTCTGCACCGCCATGTGGAAATGCAATTACCGCTACGCGGTCGATAATGTGATGGACCCGATGCACGGCGCGTACCTCCATGCCCAGTCCCACTCCATGGCCATGGGCGACAAAGAAGCCAAGATGAAGATCAAGATGACCGATACCGGGCTGGTCTTCGAAAAAGAAGGCCAGCGCGACGTCAATTTCGACTGGGTGGAGATCGGTGAGACCGGCGCCATGTGGATGCGCCTGTCGATCCCGTATCGCAAGAACGCCGGGCCGGGCGGGTCTTTCTATATCGTCGGTTTCGCCACTCCGGTGGACGAACACCATACCCAGGTCTTTTTCTGGCGGACGCGGCGCGTGTCCGGCTGGCAGCGGGATGCCTGGCGGTTCATGTACCGCAACCGGCTGGAAGGTCTACATTGGGACGTTCTCGAACAGGACCGGCTGGTGCTGGAGGCCATGTCCGACGACGCCCGCAATCACGAGCTTCTCTATGATCACGACATGGGCCTTGCCCGCGTGCGTCGAGATCTCAAAAAGCGGGCCGAGACGCAGCTGAATGACCTGGCCGCCATCGAGGCGTCCAAAAACGCCAAGCGCGCCCAAGTCGTCGCCGGCGAATAAGCAAACAGGAAGCCGAGCGGCATGACGTCTCCTATCCAACTCGAGGGCAAACGGCTCCTGGTGACCGGCTCGGCGCGCGGGCTCGGCCGGGCTTTTGCCGAAGCCGCGCTTGAGGCCGGCGCTCAGGTTGTAATCGCCGACATCTTGGAAGAGTTGGGCTTGGAAACCGCGCAGGAGATCGGCGCCGCGTTCGTGCATCTGGACCTGGGTGATCCGTACTCTATCGCCGGATGCGCCGAGGCCGCGGCGAGAGAACTGGGCGGGCTCGATGGTTTGATCAACAACGGGGCGATCGCCACCGGCATCGGCGGGCCCGATATGAGCGAGATCGAGATCGAAGTTTGGGACCGCGTGTTTCAAGTCAATGTCCGGGGCACCTGGCTGATGAGCCGGGCCGTCCGCCCGCACCTGGCGGCGTCGGGTCAGGGCCGCATTGTCAACCTGGCCTCCGACACGGCGCTCTGGGGGGCGCCCAGGCTAATGCATTACGTGTCGTCCAAGGGCGCGATCATTTCCATGACCCGGTCCATGGCTCGCGAGCTGGGCAACGAAGGGATCGTGGTTAATTCCATTGCGCCCGGTCTGACCCTGGTCGAAGCCACCGAGTATGTTCCGGAAGAACGCCACCGCCATTACATTGAGGGGCGCGCCATCAACCGCCAACAGATGCCGGAAGATGTGACCGGCGCCGTCCTATTTTTGCTTTCAGATGCCGCCGCGTTTGTGACCGGGCAATGCCTGCCCGTGAACGGCGGCTTTGTCATGAACTAACGATTTTGACCGAATACAAAGGGAGTATGCACCATGCCTGACATGCCCGAATTTCAGAACGAAGGCCTCGAGACCTGGCAACAGCCGGAAGGGGTCAGTTTCGAGGATTGGATGACCAAACGGATCGCCCGGTTTGAAACCCGGACCTACGACTGGGACGCGTTGAAGTTCCAGGCGGACTTCGATCCGAAATACGCTCGCGCCCAGTGCCGCTACATGGGCACCGGCGGCACCGGTATCTCCAGCGACGAGAACGTGGTCCCGGCGGAGCATTTCACCTTCTCCACTATGATCCTGCCGGCCGGCTGCGAAGGCCCGCCCCATCTCCATGTGGATGTAGAAGAGGTGTTCTTCATGCTGCGGGGCAAGATCAAGCTCACCATCGAGAACGATGACAATTATTTCGAAACGATCCTGTATGAGCGGGACCTGGTTTCCGTCCCGCCGGGCTATTACCGGGGGCTGGTGAACATCACCAACGAAGAATCGCTGATGCTTGTCATGCTGGCTAGTCCGAAGCCGGTGACGCCGACCTATCCGCCGGATCACCCGCTCGCCAGTATCAAACGGCCGAAGAAGTAAGGATCGGAACCCGCACCCATGGACAAGCCGGCAATCGATTGCGGTTGGATCGACAACACGATTCCCCAGCACGTGGTGGAAATCGCCGCGGGCACGCTAGCCTATCGGACCGCCGGCGACGTGAACAATCCCGTGATGCTGTTGCTACACGGGATCGGCTCGGGCTCCGGCTCCTGGGTGCATCAGCTCAAAGCCTTTTCCGATGACTACCGGGTGATCGCGTGGGATGCGCCCGGCTATGGGCCTAGCACACCGTTGGGACCGGACGCGCCGGTCGCCGCGGATTACGCCAACGCCTTGCGCGCGCTTTTGGCGGCGATTCAGGTTCGGCCCCAGATCATCATCGGGCACTCCTTGGGTGCGTTGATTGCTGGCGCATTCGCGGCGCAGTCTTCGGACAGGCTGAAAGCGCTGGTATTTGCCAACCCGGCAAACGGCTACGGTGCGGCGGACGAAGAGACGCGGTCCGCCAAGCTTAATCAGCGGCTCGACATGCTGAATAAGCTAGGCACCGACGGTATGGCGGAGGAACGTTCGGCCGCGCTTTTGTCGGATCAGGCGAGTGCGGACGCGCTGGAACTGGTTAAGTGGAACACGCGGCGGACCACTATGAAGGGCTATGCCCAGGCGTCCCGGATGCTGGCCGGCGGCAACCTGAAAGGCGATGCGGTGGCGATTAAAATCCCTACGCTGGTGGTCTGCGGCAGTGAAGATAAGGTGACGCGGGAAGCCGGTTGCCGGGAGGTGGCGGCGGTCCTGCAGAACGGCGGCTACCGGACCCTGCCCGGACTCGGGCATGTGTCGTACGTGGAGAATCCGGACATGTTCAATGCCGAGATTCGCCGCTTCCTGGAGAACGTTGATGCCTGATACGCCTATCACCAGCGACCCCGATCAAGCGCAGAAATATATCGTGCCGGGCCTGCAGCGAGGCTTGCAGATTCTGCGCGCGTTTAATCGCAACCGGCCGGAGATCGGCGCGCCGGAAATCGCCAAGGAGCTAGAAATTCCCCGCTCCACCGTGTTCCGGCTGATGCAGACCCTGGAATATATGGGCTTTCTGGAGAAGACCGGCAGCGGTTCCGACTACCGGCTCAGCAGCGCGGTCCTGTCTCTGGGCTTCGAATATCTCGCGTCCCTGGAAATCACCGAGCTCGCCAAGCCTGTGATCGAGAAGCTTCGCGATGAAACCGGCCATACCGCGCACCTGGTGCTCCGCGACGGCAAGGACGTGGTGTTCGTGGTCAAAGCCGTGGCCCGGACCACCTTGGCCAGTATCGTCAATATCGGCACACGGCTGCCGGCCCACGGCACGGTTCTCGGCCGTCAGTTCCTATCCGATCTGAGCGATAACGAACTGGCGGCGCTTTACCCTCGTGGTGAGCTGGATGCGTTCTCCGATCAGACGCCGCCGTCGCTGGCGGCGCTCAAGGAGACCTTGGCGGCTGACCGGGCGCGGGGCTACGCCATCAGCCAATCTTATTATGAGCGAGGCGTCGCGGCCATCGCCGCACCGGTGCGCGACGAGACGGGCCGGGTCGTGGCCGCATTAAATATTACATACCAGGACGGGGTGGTCTCCAAGGACGAAATCGAAGGGCCGTTGCTGTCCGCCGTGCTGGACGCCGCCGAGACCTTGTCCCGGCAATTGAATTATCACGCCGGAGAAACGGGTCAGCCCGTGAGGCAAAGCGTATGAAGATTGATCTGACTGGAAGAACCGCCGTGGTCACCGGCGGCACGGCGGGCATCGGGCTCGCCGCCGCCCGGCTGTTTCTGGAGGCCGGCGCGAGTGTGGCGATCTGCGGCCGCAATCCGGAGAAATTGAAAGACGCAGAGGACACGTTGCGCAAGGATTTCCCCGACGCAGGATTGCTGGTGCAGGACTGTGACGTGCTGGATAAGGATCAGATCGGCGCGTTTGCGAATGAGGTGGTGAAGGCCTTCGGCGGCGTGGACATGCTGATCAACAATGCCGGTCAGGCGCGCATGTCCACCTTCGAGAACACGACCGATGAGGAATGGCGGGAAGAGCTGGAGCTCAAATATTTCAGCGTCATTCACCCGACCCGCGCCTTCCTGCCCTATCTGGAAAAATCCGACGCAGCGGCGATTGTCTGCACCGGCTCCCTGCTCAGCCGGCAACCGGAGCCCCATTTGTTCGCCACGTCTTCGGCGCGTGCGGGGCAGCTTGCCCTGAACCACGGTTTGGCGCGGGAGTTCGCGGCCAAAGGCATCCGGGTAAACACGATACTGGTCGGCAACGTGGAATCAACCCAATGGCGCCGCCGGTTCGAGGCTTTGGAAGATAAAAGCATCACCTGGGAAGATTACACGGCGAGCATCGCCGCGCGCTCCGGCGTGCCCATGGGACGGATGGGAAAACCTGAAGAGGCGGCCAACGCCATCTTCTTCCTGGCGACGCCCATGTCGTCATTCACCACCGGCTCCACCATTGACGTGTCGGGAGGTCTGTCGCGCCATGTCGGATAAACCTACCGTCGGCGAAGTTATCATCGCTTTCCTGGAGGAATGCGGCTGCGAGGCGACCTTCGGCGTCATCTCCATCCACAATATGCCGTTCCTGGACGCCATCGGCCGGCGGGGCAAAATCCGCTACGTGGCGACCCGGGGCGAGGCCGGCGCGGTCAACATGGCCGACGCCTGCACCCGCGTTTCCGGCAACCTGAGCGCGGCGTTTACCTCTACCGGCACGGCCGCCGGCAATGCGTCGGGTGCCATGGTCGAAGCGCAGACCGCCGGCACGCCCATCCTGCACATAACTGGGCAGATTGATTCTCCGCACGTAGACAAGGATCACGGATTTATCCATGAGGCGCGGGATCAGCTCGGCATGCTCAAATCTGTCTCCAAGTCGGCCTGGCGGGTCACCTCGCCGGAGAATGCGCTGGAGACGTTTAAAAAGGCTGT
Source organism: Rhodospirillaceae bacterium (assembly GCA_038127535.1). Lineage (GTDB taxonomy): Bacteria > Pseudomonadota > Alphaproteobacteria > Rhodospirillales > UBA2165 > JAYPHU01. The sequence goes on from JAYPHU010000039.1 coordinate 12,054, forward strand.
CCAAGACGCGTTTACCCCGCCCATGGGTCCGGTCTCGGTGGAAACGCCCATCGATATCCAGAAAGCGCAGATCGACTGGCCGGCGGATTTATCGCCCTTGCCGATCAACGTGCCGGAACCGGATGAGGCGGCCCTGGCGGTGCTCGCCGATGAGTTGGCAACTGCCAAGCGCCCAATGTTGTGGCTGGGCGGCGGCGCGCGCCATGCCGGTGACGCGGTGCAGCGTTTGGTCGAGATGGGTTTCGGCGCGGTCACCAGCGTACAGGGACGGGGCATCCTTCCGGACACTCACCCGGCGAACCTGGGTGCCTATAACCTGTATAAGAATGTGGAAGCCTTCTATCAGACCTGTGACGCCATGGTGGTCGCCGGCAGCCGGCTCCGTAGCAACGAAACGCTCTCCTACAAGCTTCAATTGCCTAAGCCCCTGTCGATGATCGACGCCGATCCCAATGCGGAAAAAGGCCGGCCCTATGTGGCCGAGCGGTTCATTCAGGGCGACGCCGAGCTGGCGCTGGAGAAACTGGCCGATCTTTTAGACGGGCGGATGAGCCCCCACCCGGCGTTCAAGGACGATCTCGCCAATGCCAAGGCAGAGGCCGTCCAGTTCATGCGCGACGGGTTCAAACCGTATGGGCGGTTGGTCGATGCGATCAGCTGCAACGGCGGCGACGACTTCATCTGGGTCCGGGATGTCACCATTTCCAACAGTACCTGGGGCAACCGCACCGTGCCGGTAATGGGTCCGCGGGACGGGGTGCATGCGTTGGGCGGCGGCATCGGCCAAGGCATCCAGATGGCCATCGGGGCCGCCGTTGGCGCGCCGGGACGCCGGATCATTTGCCTGGTCGGCGACGGCGGGTTGCAGGTGAACATCGGCGAGATGGCGACCGCCGCGCAGGAAGGGGTGGATATCACCGTCGTCCTGATGAACAGCCAGGACTATGAAGTGATCAAGAATATCCAGAACGCCCTGTACGGCGGCCGGCAATATTACGCCGACATTTACACGCCGGATTTTGAGCAGATTACCTCGGCCATGGGCTGGTCCTATCAGAAGTTGAGTGATCTGAGCTGCGCTCAAACGACGCTTTCCACGGCTATCGGCAACAAGGGCGCGCAGCTCATCGAGGTGGAGATGGCCGCCATCGGGGACTATGCCCGCGCTTTCGGCGGCCCGCCGGTCAGTCATGATCAGGATGAGAAGAAGGACTGATCATGCAGGAAAATGTCCTTCTTATCGGGTTCGGCGCTATTGGGCGTGAAGTGGCGAAGCGCTTGGACGGCGACGCCGACGCCCGCATCCGCCAGATCATGGTGCGCCCCGGTAAGGAAGACAAAGTCATCGGCCGGGTCAATGACGGGATCAGCGTGATCTCCAACATCGCCGATGTGGACCCCACGCCCGATTTTGTCTTGGAGTGCGCAAGCCACGAGGCCGTATCCGATTACGGGTCTTATTTTCTGGAGAAAGGCATCGATTTTGGCGTGGTCTCCGTCGGCGCGTTCTCCGACCAGGCTTTGTTTGACCGGCTGCAGGTGGCAAGCCTCAAAGGCGACGCGCAATTGTGTATTCTGCCGGGCGCCGTAGGCGGCATGGACGCGCTGTCTGCCGCTCGCGCCGAAGGGCTGGACCGGGTGAACTATACCTCTCGCAAGCCGCCGCTGAGCTGGACCGGCACCCCGGCGGAGGACGCCATTGACCTGAACGCGGTGACCGCGGCTACAGTGATCTATGAGGGCAGCGCCCGGGACGCGGCACGGCTCTATCCGAAGAACGCTAACGTGGCCGCGACCATCGCGCTGGCCGGGCTCGGCTTTGACGCCACCACAGTAACCCTGATTGCCGACCCGGCGGCCAAGGGCAATACCCACCAGATCGAGGCCTCGGGCGCGTTTGGGGAGATGAGTATCCAGATCGTCGGTAAACCCTTGCCGGACAACCCGAAATCATCGGCGCTGACGGCGTTGAGCGCGCTCCGCGCGGTCCGCAATCGCGCCCGCAATGTGAGGATGTAAACATGGCGCAGATCGCCGATATCACCGGGATCGACCGGATTGTCTACGGGGCGGAAAACCTGGAAGACGGCATCAAGTTCTTCAACGATTGGGGTCTCAAACAGGTCTCTGCCGATCAGGCCGAAGCCACGTTCGCAACCCAAGACGGCACCGAGGTCGTCGTCCGAGCCAAGGATGACCCGTCTTTGCCGCCAGCATTCGAAGCCGGCTCTACCCTCCGCGAAGTGGTGTGGGGCGTGACGAATGACGGCGAGTTGGAAAAAGTGCGCGCCGCCATTGGCGGAGAGGAGTCCTTCCGGGAAATCGCGAGCGGGCCCGCCTGTACCGACCCCAACGGTATGGCCCTGTCATTCCGGGTGACCCAACGCCACGAGATTGAACTGACCACCACACCGATCAATTCGCCCGCTCAGCCTGATGCGCGGGTGAATGCGGCGAGCACCTTCTACGACCAGGCCGAGCCCATCGAGATCGGCCATGTGGTGTTTTTCACCGCCGACGTGGAGGCGTCGCATAAATTTTATACCGAAAAGCTCGGCTTTTATCTGTCCGACCGGTATCCGGGGGATGCAGTGTTTCTCCGCTGCCGGCCGGACGGCGGGCATCACAATCTGTTTCTATTGAACGTGCCCAATCGGGGCGCGGGGCTGAATCATGTCGCCTTCACCGTGCGAGATATTCACGAAGTGTTCGGCGGCGGGCTGCATATCGACCGCTGCGGCTGGACCACCCAGATCGGACCGGGCCGCCATCCCGTTTCCTCCGCCTATTTTTGGTACGTGGAGAATCCCTGCGGCGGATTGGCGGAATACTTTGCCGACGAGGACTACCTGACCGCCGATTGGCAGCCTCGGGACTTCGATCGCACCAACGAAAACTATGCGGAATGGGGCATCGGCGGCGGCATTGACGGCCATACCAGACGCCAGCATTTGCCCGAATAACCCCATTTCGGCAAAAAATCGAAAAAATGTCGATTAATTTTTGACTGATTTCAGATGATTTTTCGTAAAATTTGAGATTAATGTGCGTTGTGTGAGCTGGACCACATAACGGAATAGGAACCGGTGCTAAATTCAGACCCATCAGAAGCGTTCACGTGCTTCTCTCGCATTCCCTCGAAACCTTCTGATTGATATGCCTCCCTGTGAAAACTCCCCGGTCTTTCCAAGACCGGCGTTTTTTTATTGATGCTGCGGCCGGTAGGTCTTGTAGTCGTACGGCACATGATAGATCACCGCCGGGACCTCGTCTTCCTCTTAGCCTTAATCCAGCTTGTCCATGAGGGAGCGAATGTGGCCGATCAGGTTGTGCACCAGGGACCGCATCGGGGCGCTGGAGTCGGTGAGCTCGCTCTCGAACACTTTGTGAGGCAACTCAAAACAC
>JAYPHU010000039.1:15558-25047 GCA_038127535.1 Rhodospirillaceae bacterium
GGCGCTGGAGTCGGTGAGCTCGCTCTCGAACACTTTGTGAGGCAACTCAAAACACAGACAGTCGGACGCGGCCTTGGCTGTGGCGGTCCGGGGCTTGTCGCCGATCAGCGCCATCTCGCCGAACAACTGCCCGGCCTCCAAGTTGCCGCGCCGCAAACCCTGGCGCTCTTACCGACCGCGGAACCGCTACCCCTGACCTGTGAGAAAGACGTCTGTAGGGTCGAGGCGGGATCCATGTGTCTGCAGGAACACCGCAAGGCGCCGAACTCGTATCAAGCCTATCGTCTGGGGAAGGGGCCAAGCTGACCCTGGCCGTACAGATCAAGTCCGGTGAAGTGAAAGAGACCGACATCACCGCTGACGTGACCAGCCATGCGGTCCGGGCGTTTGTCGCCGTGTCGGTGAGTCTGCCGGAACAGCTGGTCCGAGATTTGGGAGATGGCCTCGCAAGCCTGTCCGTCTCGCCCCTGGCCTCGGCTATTCCCGAGCCGGAAGCCGGTGATCCCAACCCTCTGACAGAACAGGAAATCGCAAACGCCACGGGCCTGCTGCGGTAAATTTCCAGCGCCACGGTGGGTGCGGATGCGGATAAGCTGACTTTTTCCCAGGCGTTGGATATGGCGGTGAACGAATTACCCTACGACAAGTCCGTTTCCACCGCGCACGTTGATCGGCTGGCCGAGAAAATCGGGAAGCGGCATACATGCCCGGCGGCCAAACGCGCGACCCGGCTCCTCAACCGCTGTTAGATGGAAGAGAAGACCGGCCTCGCGCCCGACGTACGCACTTGTGTTCAGGCGCGGAGAGACTGCGCGCTCTCCGAGCTCACCAAGAAAGTCTGGGAGGCGACAAAGTCCGGGAGTTAGGCCTCACTTAAATTAGCGGGGTTCCGGAACCACCTTGTTCTCGATATAGCCGATCTTGTCGATCTCGATCCGCACCACGTCGCCTTCCTTCATGAAGAACGGCGGGTCCATCAACACGCCGACGCCTTCCGGCGTGCCGGTGGCGAGGATGTCGCCCGGCTCCAGGGTAAACACCGTGGACAGGTGTGACACCTGATCGAAGCAGTCAAAGATCAGGTCCTTGGTGTTGCTGTTCTGATGTACCTTGCCGTTGACCCGGGTGCGCAGGTTCAGATCATGGGGATCGCCGATCTCGTCCGGCGTGACAATCCACGGTCCGACCGGGCCATGGGTGTCCCAGCTTTTGCCCAGGGTCACCGTCGGGGACTGCATCTGCCAATCGCGGATGCTGACATCATTGCAGATGGTATAGCCGGCGATCACCGAGGTCGCCTCGTCCCGCGCCACATGGCGGCAGCGTTTGCCGATCACCAGACCCAGTTCGCACTCGTAGTCCAATTGATCCGACGCAAACGGCAGGTGGATATCGTCGTACGGGCCGTTCAGACAGCTCACCTGCTTGTTGAACCAAATCTGATGTTCCGGCTTTGAGAGGCCAACCTTGGCGGCTTCGGCTGCGTGCGCTTCATAGTTCAGGCCGATAGCCAGATACTTGCGGGCATTGGGTACGGGGGTCTCCAACTTGACCTCCGCCATACCAATAGCGGCATCCCTATTTCTTTCCGCGTCCCGCGCCTTGTCCATGGCGTCTTCGCCGGCGTTCAGAAAGGTGCACATTTCATCCGGTAAATCCGGCGCGGCTTTGGTGAGATCGATCAAGGCGTCATCGACGGCGACACCGATGCGGGTCCGACCGTCATGGGTAAAGGTCACAAGTTTCACGTTTGGTCCCCTAAGTGGCTCGCGGGCGCGGTTGTCTCGGCTTGAATTTGGCCACAATATGCTGAGGCAATGACCAATTCACAAGACCATTTGACGCCAACCGGAGACGCGCGTGGATAAGTCCCAACAGGCCCGCGCGATTGAGTCTCTAGTGGCCAACCGGAAACATCCCGGCGCCTGGAGCGGCCCACCGGACGGCTGTGCCCCGGCGGACGAGACGACAGCCTATGATTTCCTGGGCCCCTATCACGAGGCCATGACGGCGGCGGGGTTCGGCCCACGCGCCGGCTTCAAGATCGGCTGCACCACGAAGGTCATGCAGGACTTCATGCAGATCGATCATCCGTGCTGGGGCGGCGTGTTTGAGAACACGATCTACTGCGGCGACACGAGTATTCCCTATGACACGTTTAACCAGATCGGGGTGGAGAACGAGGTGGCGGTGCGGCTAACCGAGGATATACCCACTGCCGGTGCGCCTTATGACCGGGTCTCCATCGGGGCGTACGTGACTACCGTCCACGCGGCCATCGAGCTGGTCGACAACCGCTATGCCGACTTTCGCACCCTGAGCACGCCAGTGTTGATTACCGATGATTTCTTTAACGCCGGGCTGGTTCTGGGCCCGGAGGTCCCCGGCTGGCAAAGCATCGACCTGGGCGCGATCAACGCCCGCACCCTGGTGAATGGGGAGGAAGCGGGCAGAGGCACCGGCGCGGATATCCTCGGCCATCCGCTGGAGGCGCTGGCTTGGCTCGCCAATCATCGCCTGTTTCGAGGCGAGGCGTTGACTGCCGGGGAAATCGTGTCCCTCGGCAGCATGGTTCAGGTTCAATGGATGTCCCCCGGCGACACGGCCACCATGGAAATCGAGCATCTGGGAGCGGTTTCGGTCACATTCACCGCTTAAAACCAATAAAACCTGGAAATCGGCCGAAACCGTCCCCACGTATATGAAAGTATTTAGTGACACGACGGATCGAAAGGCCGAGCCAAGCACCAACAGATCGTACAATAAGCTTTGGCGGCCCTGGATGATTACCGGGCCAAGTACTTCGCCGACGTGATGCCGCTTTTGGAAATGGATTCCCGCACCAAGGCGGAGCCCAACTTGGTCTATGCGGTTCTTAAGGAAACCATGCATCTGATCCCGCCCTACTTGCCGCGTGCTGAGTTTGTCGATCTGCTGCACCCGTATGTTCGGGAAAACAGGGAATCACTGAATTTCCTTCTGTTTTCTTCCGCTTATATCACCAGTAGCCAAGTGCTGGCGGAATTCGCCATGGTGTTTGTCCAGGATGTGGTGTCTAAGACCTCCGATCTTCACGAGTCCGGCGACTACGAAAGAGGCGAGCCCACGGTCCGCCGATACGGCTGGCCTTACGAAAACGTGGATTTTCCTCACGCTGAATAATCCGAAACCGAATCAATCGTGATCTGCTGATTGGCGGCGCCACTAAAACTCCATACAATCCGACCGTATGATCGAACGTCCTGCTGTACCGAGGGTACGGAACGAGCCTGCGTATGAGTCCGCCTTCGAAGTGGCAAGTTTGCCCCTGTTGCTGCGTTTGCGCGCTGCGGCGCTTCGGGCGCGTAGTAAGACCTTGGCGGGTCTACTCGACAAGTCCGCGAAACGCGTGTTCGAGGCCGTTCACTTGTCAACGGGCGTACCATTGACCGGCCGTCTGTCTTTGCGGCGGGGAGACGAGACCATCCCTCTCAAATTCGATGGCCGGAATACACACTTCGCCAGCCTCTACATGAATGCCGGTCCCTTAGCTTATGAAGCGGAGGTGGTGGCTCTGATCTCGGCCATTCTGCCCGACGACGGTGTGTTCTACGATATCGGCTCCAATTTCGGCTACTTCTCCCTGAACATGGCCGCGCGTCCGGGATTTCGCGGCCGAATTCACGCCTTTGAGCCGAACCCTCGAGCATATGCCGATTTTACCAGCTTCATCAGCCAGGCCAGTATGGCGGAGATTGTCTCCGCCCACGGATGTGCGTTGTCTGATCACCAAGGGAACCGGCACTTGCGGATTGATTCCGCCCATACCGCCTTGGCCAAGCTGGCAGAGGGTGGCGAGGGCATGTCTGTCGATGTTGAAACCCTGGATGGCTTGGAACTGCCGGCGCCTCATGTCCTAAAGGTGGACGTCGAAGGCCACGAGTTGTCTGTCCTCCGGGGAGGGGAAGAGATGTTGCGCCGGGATCGCCCGGCGATTGTCTTCGAAAGCCTGCGCTATGGACCATTGGGCAGAACGTTTGAGATATTCGATTACTTGGAATCCCTGAATTATATTTTCCTCGTGCCTGCCTGGTACATGGAAGACGATCATGCGTGGTTCTTTGATCGCGTCCTGACCGCGCCGAGCGCCAACGACAAATCCTACCGCTTGGGCCTGTTGCCGTATGAACATTACAACCGGTTTCTGTTGAATGATAACTTAAATGTACTTGCTTGGCCGAGGGAACGCGTCGGCGTGTTAGCCAAAATTTTTGACAAGGTTATCGAGTAGTCCATTCCCTGCTTGAGGAAGGCGCATCGATTGCGCTACCAAACCGATTGGTGTGAACGTCAGTTCAAGGTGAATTTTAATGTCCTAATCCCAACCCGGCATCCTTTTACCCGTCCCCGGCCACGCCCGGTATGTGGAAAATCATCGGAACGCCGGGGGGCCGGCACAGGTGTTGTTGACGGCGGTTGCCCGGTTGCCGCCCATCGATGACTCGCTGGTCGTGGGCATTGGGCCACGCATTGCAGCAGCACTTAGGGGCTCTGGCGACGCTTTCAACGAATGTCGACGGGTTCAAGTAGAAAGACGGCAGTGATCTGACCGGCTATGTGGACGGTGCCGAGACCCCGGAGGGCGATTACGCGGTCGAGACGGCGATCACAGAAGACGGGTCCAGTTTCGTGGCTGTACAGCTCTGGGCGCATGACATGGCGCACTTTGCCACCTACTCGGAGGCTGAGACCGACGACATGATTGGCCGCCGGTTGAGCGACAATGAGGAATTTGACGGTTCACCGCCCTCGGCCCACGTCAAACGTACCGCCCAGGAAAGTTTTGATCCCGAAGCACTCATTGTCCGGCGGTCCATGCCGTGGACAGCGGGCAATGCGGAAGGTCTGATGTTTGTCGCATTCGGGGCGACGTTGGACTCGTTCTAGGTGCAGATGCGCGGGATGATCGAAGAGGAAGACGGGCTGGAATCCTACGCCTGACGGGTTCCTCCGGGCCGATGAGACCCTTACAAAGCACTATGCCGACAAAATGGCGGCGGCGGGCAATGGTGATAGGCCGGCCATCGGTATCTCTTGGCGCAGCGCGCGTGAACGGATAGGCGCGATGAAGATGCTGGCGCTTAATCAGTGGGCACCGATCCTCTCGGCGGTGGACGCACAATTTGTCAACCTGCAGTACGGCGAGACGGTGGAAGAGATCGCCGAGCTGCCGGCGGCGCTGCGGGAAAAAATTTATACGGATCCGGATCTCGACCGGTTCAATGACCTGGACGGATTGCTGGCATTGATCGAGTCTTTGGACCTGGTGATCACTATCTCCAACGTCACCGCACATCTGGCGGCCGCGTTGGGTAAGCCGGTCTGGCTTCTGCTGGCGAAACGGCCCCTCTGGTATTGGGGAACCGCCGGCGAGGAAGTTTTCTTCTATCCGTACATCACAGCCGTACGTCAGGAAACAGAGGGGTATTGGGCCCCGGTCATTGAGATCGTTTCCAGCCGCCTAAGGCAGACGGACGTCTATTTTCCTTCGAAGACGGGTTTTTCCTTGTTCACGAAGGCATGGTACGCGCGTTCGAAGTCGGCGGTCTGCATGCAAATTGCTTGGGCCTGGGCCTCCGCCTCAATAAATTCGTTGAGACCCATGTTCCATTCCTTGTTCAGCATGGTCTTGGTGACGCCGTTGGCGAAGGTGGGGCCATGGGCTAAGCTTCTGGCCAGTTCCGCGGCCTCCGCCTGCAGGGCATCCGGGTCCACCAGTCGGTTATAGAAGCCCCAGCGCTCCGCTTCTTCACCGCCCAACGAGCGCCCGGTGAACAATAGTTCCGCCGCCCGGCCTTGGCCGATGATCCGGGGCAACATGGCGCAGGCCCCCATGTCGCAGCCGGCGAGCCCGACCCGGTTAAATAGGAAGGCGACCTTGCTGCGCGCTGTACCCAACCGGATGTCCGCAGCCATGGCGACACACGCACCGGCACCGGCGCAGATGCCGTCGATGGCGGCGATGATGGGCTGGGGGCAATCGCGCATGGACAGGATCAGCTCGCCGGTCATGCGGGTGAAAGCCAGAAGTTCATCAATCTCCATTTTGACCAACGGCCCGATGATTTCATGGACATCCCCCCCGGAACAGAAATCCTCACCGTTACCGGTGAAAACCACGGCCTTGATGTCATCCACATGGACAAGCCGGCGGAAGGTCTCACCGAGCTCCGCATAGGATTCAAAGGTCAACGGGTTCTTCCGTTCCGGGCGGTTGAGTGCCACCGTGGCGACCCGATCCTCCACGGTCCAGGAAAAGTGTTTCGGATTGATATCGCTGGCTTTCATCACGGGCCTCCTTACGAGTACGAGGATATGTTTTCGGGACTCTATCCTCTCGGGCCCCGCGGTCCAACAATCTTCGCCGCTTGCACCCGTCGGGACCGCTAGGTAAAACCCGGCGCAACACAGCTCTCCTGACGAATTAGGAAATCCGATGAAGAAATTCCGCCTGCCGCTTAAAATCATGTTCAGTGACTGCGATCCGGCACAGATCGTGTTCTATCCCAAATATTTCCAATGGTTCGATGTGGCCACCCAGCGCATGTTCAACGAACTGGGTATGGAGTGGTCGGTCTTTTGGCCGGCCAACGATATTGCCGGGTTTCCGATCGTCGACGCCTCGGCCAAGTTCATGGGCCCGTCCCGTATGGATGACGAGATCGAGATCGAAAGCTGGGTCAATGAATGGCGGGATAAAACGTTCACCGTCCGCCACAACGTGATCAATAAGGGCAGGTTCATCGTCGAGGGTCAGGAAATCCGCGCCGTCATCGTCAAGGACGACACCAACCCTAGGGGCATCAGCGCCATTCCGATCCCCGACTATCTCAAGGAAAGATTCGAGGACTAGCCGCCGGGCCTAGTTATCTTCCGGGCCGACCCACATAAACGGATTGTAGGCGATCTCCCAAAGATGCCCGTCCGGCTCCCGGCAGTAGCCATGATAGCCGCCCCAGGCCGCCTTCTGCGCCGGTTTGACGATAGTCGCGCCGACGTTGGCCGCCTCCGACAACAGGGCGTCAACCTCGGCTTCCAAGGCCAGATTGTGGGCAATGGTGACACCCCTAAACCAATGGCCCTTGGCAGATTGTGAGGCGTCTACGGCAAGATCGTCCCATCCATGAGGCCGAGCCAGGTTCCGTTAAGGTTGAAAAAGGCGACCTCCGGCGGGGAGTCTATCTTCGGCAGGCCGAGTCCTTTTTCATAGAAGGCAACGGCACGGGCCATGTCCCTGACGCCCAGGGTGATCATGCTGATCCGAGGTTTCACGGAGCCTCCGGCGACTGGTTTTCGACCGGAAAACTATATGCCCTTTTCCATGATCGCGTCGAGGCGGCGGCTGAACGCTGCCGGATCACTGACCGGCTCGCCTTCAATAATACGTGCCTGATCCAGCAACAGATAAGCCATATCGTCCAGGGTTTTTTTCTTGGCTGGCTTGTCCACGGCTTGGGTCAGCTTTTTGATCAGGGCGTGAGACGGATTGATCTCCAGTACCCGGGTGGCGGACGGCACATTCATGTGTCCCTGCATTTTCAGCATGCGCTCCAGGTGCAGATCCATGTCCCCTTCGCCGGCGACCAAACATACCGCGCTTTCCGTCAGCCGGTCCGAAGCGCGGACATCCTTGACGGTCTCGCCAAGGGTTTCTTTCAAAGCCAGGATCAGCTTGGCCATTGACGCTTCATCGGCTTTTTCCGGTTCGGCCTCTTCCTCGCCGTCTTTCTTTTTCTTCGGTTCTTTAATCTTGGAGAGATCGATACCGCCGGAGGTCACCGAGGTAAACGCTTTCTCCTCGAACGCGCCGACCATGGGCAGCCAGAACTCGTCGATCGGATCGGTCATCAACAACACTTCGATGCCCTTGGCGCGGAAACCTTCCAACTGGGGGCTGACCCTCAGCGCTTCAATATTATCGCCGGAGATATAGTAAATCTCCTCCTGGCCTTTTTTCATCCGTTCGATGTACGCCGCCAGACTGACCAGCCCGTCGCCGGCGGTGGTGTTGAACCGAACCAGCTCCATTAATTTTTCCCGGTTGTCTTGATCCTCGTATAGGCCTTCTTTCAGCACCGCGCCGAAATTGTTCCAGAATGTGGCGTACTCCTCTGGCGCTTTTTCCGCTTTCTTATTCAACTCGCCGAAAATGCGGCGGATCAGGGCGGACCGGATGCGGGTGACCACCACATTGTGCTGCAGCATTTCCCGACTGACATTGAGCGGCAGGTCTTCGGAATCGACAATGCCCCGGACAAAGCGCAGGTACGCCGGCAGAAGGTCCTCGCAGTCGTCGGTGATGAACACCCGTTTGACGTAGAGCTTCACCCGGTGCTTGCGATCCGGATGCATCAGATCGAAAGGCTGTGCCGAAGGGATATAGAGTAGATTTGTGTATTCGATCTTGCCTTCCGCCCGATTGTGCAGGGTCAGCCACGGCTCATCGAAGGAATGACCCACATGGTGATAAAATTCCTTGTACTGCTCTTCGGTAATGTCGCTTTTCGCGCGGGTCCAAATGGCGGACCCTTCATTGATCTGATCCTCGCCGTCCTTGGTGGAGATCATGATCGGCACGGAAATATGATCTGAATAGGTACGCACGATGTGGCGGATGCGCGCCTCTTCCATATAATCCTTCTCTTCCTTGCGGAGGTACACGGTGACCGATGTGCCGTTGGTCTCCCGCTCGGCCTCGCTGATGGTAAAACTGCCTTGCCCGTCGGACGTCCAGAGCCAGGCCTGATCCTCACCGGCTTTGCGGGTCAGGACCTCCACCTTGTCGGAGACGCTGAAAGAGGCATAGAAACCGACGCCGAACTGGCCGATCAAGGCGGAATCTTTTCTCTCGTCGCCGGACAGGCTCTCCAGGAACGCCGTCGTGCCGGAACGAGCGATGGTGCCCAGGTTCTCGATCAAGTCGTCCCGGTTCATGCCGATGCCGTTGTCGGCGACGGTGAGGGCGCGGTCTTTCTTCAGCGTGGAGAGCTCGATCCGGAACTCGGCCAGGCCTTCCGCCAGCTTGCGGTCGGTCAACGCCAGATAGCGCAGTTTGTCGCACGCGTCCGACGCGTTGGAAATCAACTCCCGGAGGAAGATTTCTTTATTGCTGTAGAGAGAATTAATGACAATGCCGAGGACTTTGCTCACCTCGGCTTGGAATTCCATCTTGTCTTCAGCCATTTTTTGCCTCTTGCGAACTTTGCTGATTTAACCCTAAACGAGCCATTTTAAGCCCCAAACGGCGTTTTTCCCCGTTTGACAGCTCATATGTGTCACCAGCGCCGATTTCGCAACCCCTCGGCAATAGACGCGGGATTCCCTAATTCGGCAGGATTTGCAAAGGAGGGTAAAAGTCTGTCACAAATAATCCTCGGTCGGGCCTTTTGAGCATCTTCCGGCCAGCCCAAAACGAACCGGAAATGCTCGTGTCCGATCGCACACTCACCA
>JAYPHU010000040.1:0-24578 GCA_038127535.1 Rhodospirillaceae bacterium
TCAGGCAGCCGCGCACGATCTCGCCGTCGAGGCGCACCGTGCAGGCGCCGCAGACGCCGTGCTCGCAGCCGATATGGCTGCCAGTTAGTTCCAGCTCGTACCGTAGAAAATCCACCAGGGATTGGCGGGGTTCGACCAGACGGGTGACGCTCTCGCCGTTTACCGTGGTCGTGATTTGAACAGCATTTTCCATAATGCACCTGTCCTTTAGGAAATCAGTTGCCGGGCGACGCGGCCCAGCAGTTCCTTGGCCAGATGCATTTTCATGGCGGCGGAACTGTTAATGTCATCGAAGGGCGACAGATCGTTCTCCAGCGCCTTTTGCGCGGCCTCGATCTGATCATCGGTCACCGCACCGGTAAGCGCCGCCGAAGCGTTGGCGGCCAGCATCGGCGTCGCGCCCACCCCGAAGAACACCAACCGGGCGCTGGAAACCACCCCGCCGTCCACATTGGCGACGGCGGCCAGGCCGGCCATGGCATAGTCCCCGTGGCGGCGAGCCAGCTCGTCAAAGGCCGCCCGTTGGGTCCCCTTCTGCACGGGCAGTTCGACCGCCGACACCACTTCACCCGGCTGCAGGTCGGTGTCATAGAGGTCCTTGAAGAAGTCTCCGGCCTCGACGGTCCGAGCGCCGTTGGCGCTGGTCAGCTCAATCCGGCCGTTCAAGGCAAGCACGCAGGCCGGTAACTCGGCGGCCGGGTCGGCAAAGGCGATGCTACCGCCGAACGTGCCCCGGTTGCGGATCGCCACATGGGCGATGTGAGGCATGGCCATATGTATCAGGGGGGCATGCTTTTCCAAGTCGGCTGAGTTCTCCACCTCGACATGGCGGGTCAGCGCGCCGATGCGCAGCGTATCCCCATCTACCGAGATGCCCTTCAGCTCATCAATGCCGTTGATATCGACAACCACGCCGGGCGAAGACAAACGCATGTTCAATGTGGCGACCAGACTTTGCCCGCCGGCAAGAATCGTCGCCTCGTCCCCATGGGTCGTCAGACAGCCGAACAGCTCGCTCAACGATCCCGGTTTTTCATACGAAAATGGTGATGGTTTCACCCCAGCCTCCCTGTTGGGCCGCCGGTTTTGTCCCGCCCGGTCAGCCTGTGTGTTCATGGCATCCCGCGAGAGCCGGAGGATGCGCGCATTCGATTAAATGCAAACAGACGTTCGCGTCTGAAAATTATTCTAGAGACGGCCTAACCCGAGTCAATGCCGCCGCCTAGTCTTTCTGCAGCAGGCTCACCAACTCCGGCACCGGGGTGGCGGGGTTTTCACCAACCGCACTTTCATAGACGGCGCGGACGGCATCCGCCGAGATATGCCCGGCGGCCAGATTCTCCGCCATTTGTAAATAATAGCCCAAGTCCTTATGGGCGTTGGCGATGGTAAACCGGAAGGCTTCCGTGTCGCCGCTCTCGATGAACGGGCGGAAGCGGTCAAGGATTACCCCCCGGCCCGCACCCTGCTCCAACACATCCAGATAAGTCGCCATATCCACGCCGGACTTGGCGGCGGCGGCCAGAGCCTCCGCCATCACCACGGAGAAGCCGAGCGCGACGAAATTGTGTAAGAGCTTCAGCGTATGGCCGGAGCCCACGGGTCCGCCGAAGACGATGTTTTCGGCGAAGCTTTCAAACAGGGGCCGCGTCTCGTCGAAGATCATCCGGTTGCCGCCGATGATTAGATTCAACCTTCCCTCCTCCGCCTCCTTCGGGGTGCGGGTCATGGCCGCATCCAGGAAATTACCGCCGGCGCCCTGCACCAACTTGGCGTTTTCCTTGGTCGAGCCGGGAATGGAGGTGGAGCAATCAATGACCAGGGAATTCGACTTGAGGCCTTCGAGCACGCCACCGGAGTCGCGCAATACGGCTTCCACCTCGGGCGTGCCGGTGACGCACAGGATGACGATATCGCTCGCCGCGGCCAGATCGGCGCAGGTTGCTTCCGATGTCGCGCCGGCGGCCCTCAGGTCATCCACCGGCTGATTACCGGTATGGTCGAGGAACTTCACCGACCAACCGCCCTTCAGGACATTGCCGGCGATCCCGTGTCCCATCATGCCGACACCGATGATGCCGACGATTTTATCCTTGAGCGGCATGATATTCCCCTAGCTCACAATGGCAGCACCAGCCGGGCCCTTAATCCGCCGGCCGGCGAGTCCCCGAGGCTGATATCCCCACCGTGCCCCCGGATCACGTCCCGGGCGATGGTCAGGCCGAGACCAACCCCGCCCGTATCGCGGTTTCGGGACTCGTCAATCCGGTAGAACGGCTTGAAAGCGTCTTCCCGCTTGTCCTCGGGGATACCGGGCCCGTCATCGTCCACTGTGATCTCGATGGCGTCGCCCCGTTTGCCCGCCCGGATCGACACGTTTTCCGCGTAGCGCCCGGCGTTCTCGACCAGATTGGTGACACAGCGTTTAAAGGCGCTGGGTTTGACCGCCGCGTTGATCTCCCCCTCCGTATGCAGATCGATAGCCGCGCCCTTGCGCCGGGCAGCGTTCGCCACCTCGTTCAGCATTCGCGTCAGATTGGTGTCTCTGGGCTTTTCATCGCCTTCACCCCGGGCAAAGGCCAGATAGCCTTCCAGCATATGTTCCATATCGGCGATATCTTTGCGGAGCGCGTCAAGATCGTCGCCCTCCTTGGCCATCTCCAATTGCAGCTTCATCCGGGTGAGCGGCGTGCGCAGATCGTGAGAAACCCCGGCCAGCATATCGGTTCGCTGAGAAATTTGCCGCTGGATCCGGTCCCGCATATCGATGAAGGCGCTGGCGGCTTGGCGCACTTCCCGCGCGCCCTCAGGCTTAAAACGCCCGGTCTCCCGGCCCATACCGAAACTGTGGGCGGCGGCGGCGAGCCGGCGGATCGGACGGACCTGATTGCGCATGAAGGCCATGGCCACGCCGAACAGGATCATCGACGTGCCGGCCATCCAAAGCACGAAAATATAGGTGGTCGAACTGAACAACCGCTTCTGATTGGCGACAACTTCCAGCACGCCTTCCTGTAACTGGATAGAAACCAGCACTTGATTTTCGATACTGACGCTATCCACTTTAAAGGGTCTTTTGACGGTCTCATGCAGTGCCCGGATGAGCATCCGGTCAACGATGCCGCCGGTTTGATCTTCCGGCAAATTAGCGAGGATGCGTCCATCCAGCAGGACCATCTCGAGACCCATGTTGCGCGCGCCCAGATCGTAGATCGCCTTCCGACCCTCGGGCGTTTTGTTCTGCTGGACCAGTTCGATCATGGTGCTGATATCGCCGGCCAGACCGCGCGCCAGCCGGAGACTGACTTTATCCCAGTGGCTCTCGTAGAAAATGGCCGCCGACACCAATTGCAGCAGGATCAACGGCAGCACGATGATCAGCACGGACCGGCCGAGCAGGCTTTTGGGCAAGTACTGTTTGATGATCGCCATATGCTTTCCGTTTCCCCGTTCGGATTAGTCGGGACGAAGAATGTAGCCTTGTCCACGCACGGTTTGAAGATATCGCGGTATTTTCGGATCGGCCTCGATTTTCCGGCGGAGCCGGTTCACCTGCACATCCACCGTCCGTTCCCCGCCGCCGGGCGCCAGGGTTCGAGTGAGTTCCTCCCGGCTGACGATGGAGCCGGGTCGCTGGGCCAGAATCTTCAGCAAGTTCACTTCGGTCGAGGTCAGCGGCACGATGGCCTCTCCCTCGCGCAACTCCTCGCGGGTCATGTCAAACACCAGAGCGCCCAAATGGGTCTCGGTAATTTCCGGCAACTCCTCGCGGGGGATGCGCCGTAGGATGGAATTGATGCGCAGCAACAGCTCTCTGGGCTCGAACGGCTTAACCATGTAGTCATCCGCCCCGGCCTCCAGCCCGCCGATCCGGTCATCGGTCTCGGCCATCGCCGTCAGCATGAGGATCGGCACATCCTTGGAGACGTAATTGCCGGTACGGACGGATCTGGCGAACTCGATACCATTCTCGCCGGGCATCATCAAATCCAACACCAGAAAATCGAAGGCGATGCTCGCCATCTTGGCCCGTGCATCCGCCGCATGCTCCGCCGCCGTGACCCGGAAGCCGTTTTCACTCAGATACTTTTGCAGCAAATCCCGGAGCCGGTGATCATCGTCCACGACAAGGATATGGGCCGCCTCGGTGATCATCCGAATTTCTCCGCATCCGCACGGTCGGCGACCATGCCTCGAAGCACCTTACGGAAGCCCTCAACCGCGTCCGGGCCGGCGTCGCGGAAGGTCCGGGCGATCATCTCCCGCTGATCTCGGGAGACGCGCTCCTCCAGGTCCTTGCCCTTGTCGGTGAGGCTTAACAGCCGCTGGCGGCGGTCCTCGGTCCCCTGTGTCTGCTTGATGATCCCTTCCTGAATCAACTGGCTCAGTACCCGTGACAGGCTTTGTTTGGTGATCCGCAGGATGCCCAAAAGCTCGCTGACCGTGATCCCCGGATTACGCCCGACAAAGTGGATCACCCGGTGATGGGCCCGGCCGAAATCAAACGCCTTCAGGATCTCGTCGGGTGGGCCGGTGAAATCCCGGTAGGCATAGAATAGTAATTCCATGGCGAGCCGCAGCTCGTCATCGGAATAATCGGTCGTGCCTTGGTTAGGTGCCGGTGCGTCCATGATCAAAAATATATGTCAGTGATATTGACATATATGCCAGAGAATGATACTTGAGGCAATATCATTTCGTAAAAACCTTAACCAGGGAAAGATAATTACATGTCTTCGGAAGGCTTTCATGATCGCGACGGCGTGATCTGGTACGACGGTGAGATGGTTGATTGGCGGGAGGCCAACCTCCATGTCCTGAGTCACGCGCTGCATTATGCGTCCAGTGTGTTCGAGGGCGAGCGGGTTTACGGCGGCAAAATCTTCAAGCTGCGGGAACATACCGAGCGCTTATTCGAATCAGCTCGGATCATGGGCTTCGAAATTCCGTATACGCTGGAAGAGGTGGATCAGGCCTGCATCGACGCCTGCGAAGCCAACGGCATCGTCGATGGCTATGTCCGCCCGGTCGCCTGGCGCGGCAGCGAAATGATGGGCGTGTCGGCCCAGGAAACCAAAATTCACCTGGCCATCGCCGTCTGGCCTTGGCCGTCTTATTTCTCACCGGAAGCGCGGATGAAGGGCATCCGGCTGAAGACCTCGGATTGGCGCCGCCCGCCGCCGGAATGCGCGCCGGTGCACGCCAAGGCCGCCGGCCTTTATATGATCTGCACCATGTCCAAACACCAGGCCGAGGCGGAGGGGTATGACGACGCCCTGATGCTCGACTGGCGCGGCTATGTGGTCGAGGGCACCGGGGCCAATATTTTCCTGATCATGCCCGACGGCAAAATCCATACGCCGCCGCCGGATTGCTTCCTCAACGGCATCACCCGCCAGAGCGTGATCGAGCTCGCCAAGAAGCGCGGCTACGAGATCGTCGAGCGGCACATCAAGCCGGAGGAACTGAATGACGCGCAGGAAATTTTCGTCACCGGCACGGCTGCCGAGGTCACCCCGGTGGGCGAGATCGACGGCATCAAGTTCACCGTCGGCGAAGTAACCCAGAACCTGATGGCCGACTACGACCAACTGGTGGGCCGGAAAGCGGACGCCGCGTCGGCGGCGTAAGGCCCGCCCGGCCGGCGCGGACGGTCATGCGTTCTCCCCGGCTGAAAACCCGGCTTTGGGTCCAACTCCAGCAGCAGCAATGCAAGCGGCTGAACCTGCCCCTCTATGTCCTGCATAAGGGGGAGGAGGCCGCGGGCTCGGTCATTCTCAAAATCAATCTGATGGACGGGCGGTGTAAGGTCTATACGCAAGTCACCGATCTGCACGGTAATGCCGCCTGGCAGACCCGCACCGCGGACGGCGTGCCTGTCCCGGAAGAGGACGCCGCTGCCTACATCGCCAAGCAGCGGGGCTTTGATCCCGACCTCTGGGCTATAGAGATCGAGGATGCGAAAGAAATTTTCGAGCTCGACCGCCCGGTTATTTGAGACGGGGCATTTGCGCTGCCCCCAATTTCAGCCTCTATCCAGACAACTTGAGTCCGCTAAGTCCGCCTAAACCCGCTCTTCCGCTGTCTTTAAAAAATCCTCAATCGTCTTGTTCCACTCCTCCGGATGGCGGCGGTAGGAGTAGTGGCCGCCGCCTTCAAACAGGGTCATTTGTGAGCCGGGAATGGCGGCATGAAGGTCTTCGGCGAAGTAATAGGGGATAGTGGCGTCGTCCACTTTGCCGATGATGAGAGACGGCTTGTCAATGGACGCTATCTCGTCGCTCCGATCATAGGCGAGCATCATGTAGAGGCGGGCGGTGAGGATTTCAACCGGCCCGACCGTCTCCAGCGCGCGGCGTTCCAATTCCATAACCGCGTCCAAATTGTAGCGGGATTGATCAGCGCCCGATGAAAACATGGAGGAGACTTTCACATATTCTTCTGGCCCGCAGGATTCCGCCATACGCTTTCGGGTAAGGGCCACGCGGGAGATGAACTCGTCGGCGGTCACCCAGGTGTTGTTAAAGGTGCAGGCGCGCACCCGCTCCAGTTGGTCGAGCGCCAGGTTCTGCAGGATGCAGCCGCCGGTCGACGTGCCGGCGATATGGGCTTTGTCGATGCGCAACGTGTCCATCAGGGCAATCACATCGTCGGCGATGTCCTGGGTGGAATAGGCGCCCGGCCCGGTCGGTTTGTCGCTTTCACCCGTGCCCCGGTGGTCAAACGTCACACAGCGGTAGCTTTTGGAGAATTGCTCCAACTGAGACGACCAAGCGTCATACAGGCTGACGAGGCCGGGAATAAAAATAAAGGCCGGGCCGTCCCCCAGGTCGTCCACATTGAGCGCGATGTGTCCGAGATCAATGCGCGGCATAGCCTGCGAGACCCCCAACTAGTCTGCGTCGAACGAAACAGTCCGGGCAATATCCATCATCTGCTCTTCCAACGAAACCCGGAGTCCATCGTTCAGCTTATTCAATAATCCCATGGCCGCCGCGACGATGGTAACTTCGACCCGCTCTTGGTCTGTAAGCAGGCCCATGAACGGCTGGATGACCTCGGCCGGAATATTTGCCCCATCGATCGTCAACGCCTCCGCGTACGCCAGGATTGCTCGCTCTTTTTCCGAAAACGCCGGGTGAGTGCGGTAAGCATGCATATTGTCGATCTTTTCCTGTTCAACACCCTGGTTCAACAGAACGCGCACCTGATGGGCGTAACAATAGAGGCACGCATTGATGTTGGAGAATTTGTGCCGGATCAGCGCTTTCAAGGGCTTCGGCAGCTAGCCCTGATCCCAAACGTCGTCCAGGAATCGACGCATGATCGCTCCCAACTCCGGAGAGCTGGCCATGGCGCGGACATTGTTGACGATGATGCCGGTCCGCTCCGAGGCGTGCTTTGCCGATCGCAGAAACGCTTCCGGCAACTCTTCGTCGCCGATCAGGGGAACAAGGCAGTCATGTTTATTTATTGCTGGGTGTCATCCATCATGCTTTTCCTATTGTTTCCCGATGTCCTAGCCGAAGCGGCTAGGGACAGGCAAACCATCTTTTCGGGGGTATTCCGGTTTCTCTCACATGGCCGTGTTCGTTGAAAATGGGTACGCGGAGCACGGCCTATCGGCCTGTCCGCGCATGACTAAGTAGTGGCAATTAGAAAGTAGTCATCCACGGGCCTGCACAGCAGTGACCCATGAACCTATGTTATAAGTGCCTTCGGTACGCAGGTCTCGTGACTTTGTCTCTACCAATGGCCCGAGAAAAAAAATAGCGCCGTACACTGTCTTTGAGGAAGGCCCCGTTTTAGGCGCCTTTTTCATAGCTACCCCCCTCTCACCCCAACGGATAATCGGGACTCTGCCGTTTAGTCCGTGCATGATAGTGTTTAAGCCTGAATATGCGCCTGCACGCGTCTGTGAGCGATTGGCCATAGACGGCTGATGGTGATTGTGAGACGCTTCCAAGAACCTAAATGTGGAAAGTTCCGATGTTCCGCCGTCTTTTCTCCTGCCTTATCCCGTCTCTGCCCGCCTCCCTGGCTGCCTCCCTCTTTTCATTGGCTTTACTGGCGCTGTTTGCCGCGCCGGACGCCTTGGCACGGCAGCGCATTCCGGCGACGATGCCGGACAAGCAGGTCCGTTTCCCCTGCGGTGCGGGTTTTGTCGATAATCAACACTTCCGCCCCCTCCTTCAACAGGCCAGGTTCATCCCGGCGGATATCCAGAAGAGCCAACTGTCCCTCACCTTTGTCGGGCACTCGACATTCCTGATTGAGTCGCCGGCCGGCGTAAAGGCCATCACCGATTATAACGATTACTACCGGGCCAAGATCCTGCCCGATATCGCAACCATGAACATCGCACGGGGCAATCATTCTACCGACATCATTGACCCGTCGATTAGCCATGTGCTCCGCGGCTGGAGTATGACCGACGGCAAGCCGCCCAAGCACGACATCATCATGAAGGACCTCCGGGTCTATAACCTGCCGACCAATTTGACTGAGACCGGCGGGTCCTATTGGGATTCGAGCTCCATGTTCATCTTCCAGTCGCACGGGCTGTGCGTCGGGCATATGGGGCATCTGCGCCACATTCTGGATCAGAAGGCCTTCTCCAAGCTGGGCCGGATGGACGTGATGCTGGTCCCGGTCGACCGCCGGGTGACCCAAAGCTATAAGGAACTGATGCATAACCTGAAAGGCATCAACCCGCGGCTGATCATCCCCATGCACTATAACGGCATGTTCACCATCCAGGGGTTCCTGGAGCGCGCCAAGGAGGTCTATCCGGTGAAGCGCACGGCTTCGACCAAGATCATCCTCGACCGTCAGAAACTGCCGTTGAAAACGGAAATTCTGGTCATGACCGCAGAAGACGGCGGCGATGGATCACAGTTTTAAGGAGCGTGATTGATGCTGAACGGCTTTAAATCATTGCTTATGGGCGCCGGCCTGGCCCTCGCGGCGGCACTGCCGGCCCAAGCCCAGAAGGCGCCGAATCATATTCCCTGCAATCTCGGTATCGTGGAGAATTTTCAGACCCTGTTCCAACGGGCTAGCTTCCGGCCGGCGGCCGTCCCGGCCGGCAATGTGCGGGTGACCTTCGTCGGCCATTCCACCTTCCAGATCGAGACGCCTAAGGGCGCGACCGCCGCGACCGACTATGCCGGATTCCACATTTCGGATCAGGTCCCCAACATCGTCACCATGAACAACTCCCACACCAGTCACTATACGGATGTGCTCGATCCCGATATCAAGCACGTGCTGCGCGGCTGGGACCCGAAGGGCGGTATTGCCCGGCATCATGTCCGGCTGCAGGATTTGCGGGTCTATAACCTGCCGACCAATATCTTTAATTTCGGCGACGGCGCAACCAACGGCAATTCGGTGTTCGTGTTCGAGGCGGCGGGCCTGTGCCTCGCCCATCTCGGCCACCTGCATCACTTCCTCAGCAAAAAGCAGGTCTCCGATCTTGGCCGGATCGATATCCTGTTCGTGCCCATCGATGGCATGAACACGCTGAGCCACGAAGAATCCATCCACATCATCGATCAGATCAAACCCCGCGTGGTCATGCCCATGCACCTGCATTTTGGCGGGGCCTATTCCTTCCCCGGCATCGCCGAGAAGAAAGGCTATCAGGTCAAGTTCCTGAAAAAGGACACCATGCTGGTAAACCGGGCCAACCTACCGGAGAAGACCGAGGTCTGGTTCCTGGTCAAAAACCTATGAAGACGGTGAGGATCTAGCCGACCCGGGGGCGCCACTAGGCCTTTTCATTAATCGAATATACCGGCTGGTAGTGACGGATTTTACGTGAGTCCGCGACGATCTTGATCTGGTTGTCGAGCACCACGATACGGTCCTAGAAATAATAGACCAGGATCGCGCGACCGACCTTGAGGTTCAGATCCTTGAGCGCGACGACGCGTATGTCTTCCGGCTTGTGGCCCAGATATTTGAGCGCCGTGTATTTGGCGATGGAATAGTCTTCGCAGTCGCCGAACTTGGCGAGGAATTCGCCCGGCGAGGCCCAATAATCCCTCACACCCCAGTTCTTGGCGTCGTGGATATACTGGGACCGGTCCATGAACGAGTTGACCTCTTTGATTTGGGTAAGCTTGTCCTTGCCCTTCAAGGTATCGAGAAAGGCAACCCAGCTCTTGAAGCGTTTCTGAAAGGCGCCGACGTGGGCTTGTTCCTCTGCCATCTTTCTCATGGCCCCATCCCACTTCTTGAACGGCTTGAAGTTATTGGACTCGGTCTCGTGGGTGCCGAACAGAAGGGTGTTTTTCTTCGCCTTCGCCGCCTTGCTCGCCTTACGGAGGGACGCTGCGGACACGGCAGCCGCAGCCGCAGCCCCCGCGCTGGAACGCCGCCGGCGGCGTTTCCGGACTTCCCGCAGCAACTGGCCCCTATTCTCCCGCAATTCTCCCTGGGTCAGCCCCTTCACCGCGGCCGCTGGTCCCGCCTCGGCTTTGGGCACAGCGGCCAGCGTCAGGGCGGCCACCCTGGCGATCAGCGGATATTTCAAATAGGCGTGCATCCTATATTTACGCGTCCAATATTGGACGTCGACCCCAAAACAGGGTCCGCCCCAGCCCGAATTCAAGGGCAAATCCTGAATTTCACCCTAGTTTGATTTGTAACCGTTAGCGGCGTATAAATGCACAGTTTTTCTTTGAAATGTGATATTAATCAGAAAATAAACGAAAAAAATTTATGTGAAAATTATAAAAATGACATATTATAGATTTATAATATTTACATTACCTTGAATAATAATTTAAACTATAAATTAAAATTTAAAAATTTAATACAACAATATTATTAAGAAGACAAATTTATACAATGATAGATAAAAGAAGATATTCAATCGAGGAAGCTTTACAAGGTATAAGACATGGTTCCACAATACTCGTGGGCGGATTTGGTAATGCTGGCTCTCCTATTGAACTTTTAGAAGGTATTGTGCTTCAAGGCGCCAAGGAACTCACGATCGTCTCCAATAATGCCGGCGAGGGGGAGTTCGGCCTGGCCAAGCTGATGAAAACCGGCGCCATCCGCAAGGTGATCTGCACCTATCCGCGCAGCGCCGGCTCGGTGGTGTTCGAAGACCTCTACGAGCAAGGCAAGATCGAGCTGGAAGTGGTACCCCAGGGCACGCTCAGCGAACGGATGCGCGCCGCCGGCGCCGGCATCGGTGGCTTCTATACGCCCACCTCCGCCGGCACGCTGCTCGGCGAAGGTAAGGAAACCCGGGAGTTTGACGGCCGGGTGCATGTGCTCGAACAACCCCTGAAAGGCGACGTGGCTCTGGTGAAGGCGCGGCTCGCCGACCGCTGGGGCAATCTCACCTATAACAAATCCGCCCGGAATTTTGGGCCCGTCATGGCCATGGCAGCGGACCTGACCATCGCCCAAGTCGATCAATTTGTCGAACTTGGCGAACTTGACCCCGAGATGATTATCACCCCCGGCCTGTTCGTGGACCGGGTGGTTGAAGTAGGATAGCGCCATGAGCACCCCCCTCACCCGTCCCCAGATCGCCTGGCGTATCGCTCAGGACATCGCCGACGGCAACTATGTCAATCTGGGCATCGGCGCGCCGGAAATGGTCGCCAACCACATCCCCGAAGACCGGGAGATTGTGTTCCACAGCGAGAACGGCATCCTCGGCATGGGGCCGGTGCCGGGCGAAGGATATGAAGACCCGGACCTGATCAACGCCGGCAAAAAACCGGTCACCCTGTTGTCGGGCGGCGCCTATTTCAATCACTCGGATTCCTTCGCCATGATCCGGGGCGGACATTTGGACCTGTGTGTTCTGGGTGCGTTTCAGGTTTCGGCCAAAGGCGATCTGGCAAACTGGGCGACATTGGACCGGTCCAAACCGCCGGGCGTCGGCGGAGCCATGGACCTGGCGTTGGGGGCCAAGCGGGTCGCGGTGATGACCGATCACTGCACCAAGTCGGGCGAGCCGAAATTGCTGGAAGAGTGCACTTATCCGCTGACCGGTGCGGGCGTGGTCGACCGGGTCTATACCGACCTGGCCGTTATCGAAGTGACCAAGGACGGGTTCCTGGTCCGGGAAGTTTTGGCCGGGCTCAGCCGCGAAGAGCTGCAGGCCAAAACCGGGGCACTGCTTGCGTTTGCGGATGATTGCGGCGAGCTCACCGCCGCTGCCGTTTAACCCCTATTTCGGCTCCAGCACGCCGGTGGGCGCACCCTTCTGCCAGCCGAGAATTGATTCGACCGCTTTCGGATAGTAGGCGTCGTAATTCTCCACCGTGACATAGCCCAAGTGCGGCGTCAGCACCGTGTTAGGCAGGCTGCGGATCGGATGGTCGGCCGGCAGCGGTTCGTGGTCATAGACATCCAGCCCGGCCCCGCCGATGGCGCCGTTCTTGAGCGCACCCAACAGCGCCGCCTCATCGACCAACGGACCGCGCGACGTATTAATCAGGAACGCCGTCGGTTTCATCTTGGCGAAATCTTCCGCACCCATGATGCCGCGGCTACGATCACTCAGCGGCATATGAAGGGTAATAAAGTCGGATTTGGTGAGGAGATCATCCTTTTCGGCGCGCTTCACCCCGGCATCGGCGGCCCGTTCATCGGTCAGGTTGGGACTCCAGGCCAGGACCTCCATGCCGAAGGCCAGACCCACTTGCGCCACCGGCCGGCCGAGCCGGCCGAGCCCAATGATACCGAGGGTTCGGCCTTTGAGGCTTAAGCCCACACTGGTTTGCCAGCGCCCTTCCCGGACATTGCGTTCTTCGAGCGGAATGTTTCTGGCTAGGCTGATGATCAGGCCCCAGGTGAGCTCCGGCGTGGGATGGCCTAAAGACGGCGAGCCGCAGACCGTAATCCCGCGCGCGTTGGCAGCGGCGATGTCGATGGAATTGTTATACATGCCGTTGGTGATCACTAGCTTCAGGTTGGGAAGCTTCTGTAGTAGCCTATCGGGAAACGGCGTCCGCTCCCGGTTGACCACCACCACGTCATAGCCCTGTAGCCTGGCTGCCACGGCATCTTCGTCCTCCAGATGGTCGGTGTAGACATCAACCGAGGCATCCACTGAGCCCCAGTCGGCCATTTCCAGCGCCACATTTTGATAGTCATCGATAATCGCCACTTTTGTCATAGCTGTGCCTCCGGGTGACTTTTACGCTTTAGCCGCCGCTTTAAACGATGCGTTCGGTTCCGTCCAGGGTATCCACAGCGCACCGGCGGAACATTTGGTGCTGACTCGGTCGATCGATTCCTCACTGACAATGATGTCATCCACGTTTTCATTCAATACAAACAGTTTTGAGGGTGGCCTCGAGGCGGCCCATAAGATCACAATCCTCCATTAAGGCTATGAGCCGGCCTCCGACGATATTATCAAGCACGCTGCGGCAGAGCAAAATCCCGGAATCCCGATAGTAAAGCCCGCGCCGCCTGATCCAGGCTTAAAATCCAGTAAGCCAGCGGCTGAACCCACTATCAACGTCGAAATACAGGCAAAAGTTACCGCCGGCAATCTTTGGATCGGTCATGTCCGTCGTGATGGCGCTTAGCCCACCTATTGGAGAGAGGAGGTTCGCATTCAGGAAGAGTACGATATCTTCGGTTGCCAATTCCGCGCCGGCCGCCAACGGTATTCCCCGCCCCCAGCCACTTGGTATAATGGTCACGCTAGCGCCCGTGGCAATAGATGGCGTGTCATCCGTGCTACCAGCATCGACGACAGTGAAGTCGGATAATTCCGCTTCCATCAGCAGCCGCGCTAGGAGAACCGGCAAACGCCGGGCCTCGTTGTAGACAGGAGTGACGATAGAGATCATACCCACGTCTGTATCGGTTTTTTGGGAAGACGGCCATTTAACAAGCAGTATGTGGGAACGACACTGCCGAGATCACCCCGCCGCAACGTGAAAGCGGAGGAGAAGTGCCCGGCAGCAGCCGTCGCCACCGCGGGTAGGAAAGGCTGACGCCGACGACCGTCGTATCTCGCCTCTTGGTAATTATGAAAGTACCTCAGTTCTCGGTCGTAAAATACTAGAAAATATAATTTTTTTCTAATTTGTCGAAATAATAATAGAATTACGGTTTTGGGTTTGTTGCTAGTTTTCAGGGGGCTGATAGGGCTGGTCCAAGACGCCGTCCATATCCTCGGCGTCCTCGATATCGTCGTATTCGACCACCGGAACCGTGTATTCCTCGTTTAACCAACGCCCAAGGTCGAGCTGGGAACAGCGTTTGGAACAAAAGGGTCTGAACTCGTGGACCACGAGCTTGCCGCAATTAGCGCACTTGCGTCCATTTGCCTTGGCTGCTTCCTGTTGCGCCCGCGCGTCTTCCAGTTTGACGACTTTGTCGTTCATGGTGCAGACTTACCGAAGGTCAGATCAAAACCGGCGGCAGGCTGGCTTTTTTGCGCCCGGAGTTCAATAGTCAATCCAAGTTTGCTTTCCAGCGCCTGACGGGCCGGAGAGGCAATCCCTGTCTCCAACGTGCGGGCCACGTCTTCCAGCAGTTCAAGCGAGGGCGTCTGACCGGGGTGATTGGCGGCCTCTTGCCGGACCCGGTAAAGCGCGTCCAGGGCAATGGTCACCAGCGACAGGTTCCGGCCGTCTGTGGCAAACAAGGTCCGCGCCAGGGACGGCCGCCGCCGCCGCCGTGTCATCTCGAACAAGCCCAGCCGAGTAAAACCGAAGAAGTTTAGCTCCCGTCGTAAAGGCCCGGAAAGCGCATCCAGCTCGGCAGCGATCTCTTCTCGGTTTTTCGGATCTCGCTGGGGTAGGAAGTCGACCATGACCTGGCCACTGATATCTCGCAGACGAATTTGCCGCAGAACCTCGGCTGCCGCCTCGATATTGATGCGAAGGTTATGATCCTCGGGCCACACGTCGGACTCCTTCGGCCCGGAATCGATATCGATGGCGGTAAGCGCCGCCGTCTCCTCGATGATCAGCCGCCCACCTCTGGACAAGTTCACGACCGGCTGCAGGAGTTCCGTCCATTGATCATCCAAGTCATGCGTTTCGAAAATCCCCCCACCCTCTTCATGGGAAATAATCGACGCTAGGCCCGGCAATTGGTCTTCACATGCCGCCGCCAAGTCGTTGGCCATCTTACGGTCGTCCAACACAATCCGGGTGATACCCAAATCATAATGATCGGCCAGGAATGCGAGCGCCGCAGGCGGCGACGGCAGCAGACATTTCGTGATCTCGGCGGCCTCATCTTCCGCCTTGATCGCCGACCATTTGCCGGTGAGCGCGGCAAACTCCCGTTCCAGAACCTCATCCTCGGCGCCGGCCGCTCGGGTGCGAACAATCAGCCCGGCGTCCGTTGGCAGGTCGGGTACAAAGATATCCTTCAGCCGGTCACGGGTTGCTTCATCCTGAATTTTTTGGGAGATATTGAGACCGGGCCGCGTTATCGAGAGAATTAGGTTCTCCGACGCCAAATCGATCCGGGTGGTCAGCTTGGGCCTCTTGCCGTGGAACCCGTCCCGGCTGACCTGCACCAGGACAGCGTCGCCCTCGTTAAACAAAGCGTCGATCGGCTTAGGCCTCTCCCGTTGGCGGTCGAACACCTGGGCGTCGGGCGCAGCCAGGAATCCGATCAGGTTTCCGTCCAGCTCTACAAACGCGGCGTTCAGTCCTTTGATGACACTGGCGATCCGGCCGGCATAGACGGCGCCCACCAGGCTGGGCTCATGGTCGCGGTCGATCAGGACCCGAGAGAGCTTGCCGTTCTCGGTTAGCGCGATGCGCCGCTCTCCCGGTCCACAGCGGATGAATACTTCGGCGCTCATGCCGGATACCCGAGCCCGGTGAGGAGGTACACCGTTTCCATAAGCGGCAGGCCGACCACATTCGGGTACGAGCCGTTAATCGCCGCGACAAAGGCTCCAGCCCTACCTTGGATGGCATACCCGCCGGCCTTGCCCCGCCATTCATCAGTATCGATATAGGCGGCGATTTCCCCATCGGATAGACGCTTAAACCGCACCATGGTGCTCACCGTTCGGGAGGCACTCTGACCACCTGGCGCGATCACAGTCACGCCGCCGATCACCCGGTGCCGCCGGCCCGACAGGAATTCCAAAAAGCAGCGCGCCTCGTCCGTATCCACCGGCTTACCCAACTGCCGTCGGCCGCAGGCGACCACCGTGTCCGCGGCTAGAACGAATGCGTCCGAATATTCTGCGGCAATAGCGGCCGCTTTTTCCAATGCCAGGCGCTGAGCCACATCGACCGGAAGTTCCCCTTTCAGGGCCGTCTCATCAATATCTGCGGGAAGTATCTCGTCGGGTTTGATCCCCACCTGACTTAGCAGATCAAGGCGCCGGGGCGAGGCGGAGGCGAGAATTAGTTTTGGTTTGAGAGAGTCCGGCATGGAAACGGCTTCCTCTGCCAGAGGGCGAGGCTTACTTGAAGCGGAAGGTAATGCGGCCTTTGGTGAGATCGTACGGGGTCATTTCAACGTTAACCCGGTCGCCCGCCAGCACTCTGATTCGGTGCTTTCGCATTTTTCCAGCAGTGTGCGCCAGAATTTCGTGATCGTTGTCCAATTTGACCTTGAACATCGCGTTCGGCAACAGTTCCAGAACCGTGCCTTCAAATTCGAGAAGTTCTTCCTTTGCCATAAATTATCCTTTGGCAGGTTGAAAGTGGCCCAAAAGTGGGCCGAAACGCTGCATAAATCAAGTTTTTTCCGGGAATACCGCGGTCTGTGGCGAAAACCGCGTCCGAATTTTTTCCATCAACTCATTCCGGAGACGGCGAAACCCATCCAGCTTCACTTCCCGGCTGCCGGTGATGATACTGGGGTCCATGGTCGGCCAGTACTCGACATCACACGCCATCCAGCGGGTCAGTTCGATGGCCGAGTGCTGGGCCTTAGGCGACAGGGAAATGATCAGGTCGTAGGAACTGTCCAACAGCTCATCGAAGCCTTTGGACTTGTGATTGCTCATATCGATGCCGATCTCGCCCATCACCTCGATCATGAAACCGTTGATCTCTTCGGGGACGACACCAACCGAGTCCACATAGATCCGGTGGCCCATGAGGTGTTTCAGCATGCCTTCGGCCATGGGGGAGCGGACGCAGTTGAATGTGCAGGCGAACAGAACCGCGTCCGGCAGGCGGGTAGCACGTTCAATCACGGGATCGCATCTCGTAATGCAGGGTACAGATCAGGGTGAAAATGCGCCGCGCCGTATCTAGATCGATATCGGCATGGGGCTGTATCCGCGCGCGCAACAGTTCGGAGCCCTCGTTATGCAAGCCGCGCCGGCCCATATCGATGGCCTCGATCCGCTGCTGGTTGGCTGTCTTCAGCGCCTGGTAATAGCTGTCGCAGACGGTGAAATAGTCTTTGATGACCGAGCGGAAGCTGGACAGCGGGAGCCGGAACTCGGTGCATTGCGTATCCCATTCATCGCAGACCCGGAACACCAGCCGGTTCTCGACAATGCTGAGATGCAGATTATAGGGACCGGCAGGCGCATCGGCGGGTGCAAAGAAGTTTTCCTCCATCAAAGCCTGAATGGCGATGGCCCGGTCGTGCTCGACCTCATCCCGGCGGCGCAGCACTGTCCGGTGATCAAAGATCACGTTGGCGATCCGGTTTTCGCCCGACATGGGTCTTTAGCTTTCCCAGTTGAGCCGGATGGAAACGGACAGCGCGTGCGCCTCCAACCCTTCCGCTTCGGCCAGGGTCACTGCCGCCGGCCCGATGGCGCGTAGCGAGTCCGCATCGCCGGCCAAAATAGATGTGCGCTTCATAAAATCTGTCACGCCGAGGCCCGACGAGAACCGCGCGCTTCGGTCCGTGGGCAGCACGTGATTGGGCCCGCCCACATAGTCCCCAAGCGCCTCCGGCGTATAGCGGCCGAGGAATATAGCGCCGGCGTTCTTGATGGCGGCGGCCAGCGGCTCCGGCTCGGAGACGGCCAATTCCAGGTGTTCGGGTGCGATCCGATCAATTAGCGCCGGGGCGTCTTTCAGATCATTTACCAAGATCACACCGCCATAGTCCCGCCAGCTCGCCCCGGCGATCTCGGCGCGGGGCAGGTTTTCCAGAAAGCCGTCCACCGCCCGTTCCACCTCTTTCGCAAAGGCTGCATCGTCGGTGATCAGGATGGACTGCGCGCTGGCATCGTGTTCCGCCTGGGATAGCAGATCAGCGGCGATCCAGGCGGGATCGTTTTCCCTATCCGCCACCACCAGGATTTCCGACGGACCGGCGATCATGTCGATGCCCACCGTGCCGAAGACGCGCCGCTTGGCGGTCGCCACATAGATATTGCCGGGCCCGGTGATCTTGTCGACGGGCTTGATGGTTTCCGTGCCGAAAGCCAGCGCGGCCACGGCCTGCGCCCCGCCGATGCGATAGACCTCGTCCGCGCCGGCGATGCCGATGGCGGTTAGAACCAGCGGGTTCACCTCCCCGTCCGGCGTCGGCACGACAATCACCAACCGCTCCACACCGGCGACCTTGGCCGGCAGCGCGTTCATGAGAACCGACGAGGGATAGGCCGCCGTACCGCCCGGCACATAGAGCCCGGCCGCGCCGATAGACGTCCAGCGGTAGCCGAGGCGCACGCCGGCGTCGTCCGTGTAATCCAGATCGGCCGGCAGTTGCTTTTCGTGATAGGCTTGGA
Source organism: Rhodospirillaceae bacterium (assembly GCA_038127535.1). Lineage (GTDB taxonomy): Bacteria > Pseudomonadota > Alphaproteobacteria > Rhodospirillales > UBA2165 > JAYPHU01. The sequence continues at coordinate 18,674 of JAYPHU010000040.1, forward strand.
TGCGGTCCGCCGCCAGTTCCAACGCCGCCAGCCGCTCGGCGGAGACACTGTCCCGCGCGGCGGCGATCTCGGCCGCCGTGATCCGCATGTTACCTGCGGTCAGTTCGAACCGGTCGAACTTTTGCGTCAGGTCGAACAATGCCTGATCGCCATCGGTGCGCACCTGATCGATGATCCCGGCGATGGCTGACTCCACATCCTGAGAGATTTCCCGGCGCCGGTTCAAAAAATTTTCAAAGGATGTCTCGAAACCGGCGTCGCTGGCGTTAAGCGTCTCCGGCATGGACGGCCTCCCGGAAACGGTCGATCCAGTCGGTCATTTCTTCCGGCCGTGTTTTCATGGCCGTCCGGTTGATCGCCAAGCGCGACGTGATGGTGGCGATTTCCTCCACCTCGACCAGGCCGTTGGCCTTCAGGGTCGAACCGGTGGAGACCAGGTCCACGATTCGGCTGCAGAGGCCCAAGGTCGGCGCGATTTCGATGGCACCGTTGAGCTTGATGCATTCGGCCTGCACACCGCGGGTGGCAAAGTGGCGCTTGGTAATCTCGGGATACTTGGTGGCGACCCGGATGTGGCTCCAGCGCTTGGGATTGTCGCCGGGCGCCATGTCCTTGGGCTCGGCCACCACCATCCGGCAATAGCCGACATTCAGGTCCAGCGGTGCATAAATCTCCCGGGAATCAAACTCCATCAGCACATCCGCGCCCGCAACGCCGAGGTGCGCCGCGCCGAAGCCGATCATCGTCGCCATGTCAAAGCTACGCACCCGAATGATATCCAGGTTTGGATCATTGGTGGCGAAGGACAGTCGGCGCGCGTTGTCATCGTCGAACGCGGCTTCCGGTTCGATCCCCGCACGGCGGACCAGCGGCATCACATCGTCGAGGATGCGGCCCTTGGGCAATGCCAGAATAAGCTTGTCGTTCGCCAGCACGATAAGCGTTCCTCAGGTTTTCAGTGTTCGGGAGGCGGTGTCTTACCCGTTTTTGCGGCCCTAGGCTAGAGAAGAATGCGAAATTACTTCGTACCTTGAGAGGCTGCTTTACCCGCTGACCCGCTCGATATCCGCGCCGCAGGCGGCCAGCTTCTCCTCCAGCCGCTCGTAGCCCCGGTCCAAGTGATAGACACGGTTGACCATGGTCTCGCCTTCGGCGGCCAGACCGGCCAGCACCAGTGAGACCGAGGCGCGCAGATCGGTCGCCATCAGCGGCGCGCCCGAAAGCTTGGGCACGCCGCGCACGATCGCCGAGGAGCCGTGCACATTAATATCCGCGCCCATGCGGTTGAGCTCGGGCACGTGCATGAACCGGTTCTCGAAAATGGTCTCAGTGATCATCGACGCCCCGTCCGAGACCGACATCAGCGCCATCATCTGCGCCTGCATATCGGTCGGAAAACCGGGGAACGGCTCGGTCATGATATCCACGCCCTTGAGCGCGTTCGACGTCCGCTGCACCCGGATATGGCCGTTCTCGGCAGTCACTTCGGTACCGGTCTTGGTCAGAATATCAAACACGGAGTCCAGCATGTCGGCTCGCGTGCCGGTCAGCGTGATATCGCCGCCGGTGATCGCCGCCGCCACCGCATAGGTCCCGGTTTCGATCCGGTCGGGGATCACCTGGTAGTCCGCGCTGAGTAGAGCGTCGACCCCGGTCACGATCAGCTTGTCCGTGCCGATGCCGTCAATCTTTGCGCCCATGGCGACCAGGCAGTTGGCAAGATCGCCGATCTCCGGTTCCCGCGCGGCGTTTGAGATTTGCGTGACCCCCTTTGCCAGGGTCGCTGCCATCAGAATGTTTTCGGTCGCGCCGACCGAGACGGAGGGGAACATCACATGCCCGCCGGTCAGCCCGTTCGGCGCGACTGCGCGCACATAGCCTTCTTCCAACGTGATCTCGGCGCCCAGGGTCTCCAATGCGCTCAGATGAAGATCCACCGGCCGAGTGCCGATGGCGCAGCCGCCCGGCAGAGACACCCGCGCTTCGCCCCAGCGGGCCACCAACGGCCCGAGCACTAAAACAGAGGCGCGCATGGTCCGCACCAGATCATAGGGCGCGGTCTTATCCGTGGGCTCATGCCCGTTCAACGAGAGCGTCCGGCCCACATGGCCGCCATTGGGCGCATCGCCCAGCATACCGATGGAGACCCCAAGCTCGCTCAGCAGATGCACCATGGTAGTGATGTCCGCCAAGTGCGGCAGATTGGAAAGCGTCAGGGTTTCCGAAGTGAGGAGCGACGAGGCTAGCAAGGGCAGCGCGGCATTCTTGGCGCCTCCGATGGGTATGCTGCCAAGCAGCGGCTTGCCGCCGCGTATCCGAATTGAATTCATAAGGCCTAATATCCCATGTAGCACGGGCTCACAAGAACCGATCCGTTGGGCGGAACGATGGCGAAGATACGGCAGCCGGCCTTAATGTTTCGGCTGAATGTTTTGCCTAGTGTTTTTCCGAGCCCTTGCGGCGGCGCAGATTGTCGCGGAGCGCCTGGGCGAGGCGCTCTTCCCGCTCGGCCGCCTTAGCCTTGCCCTTGTCGCTGACTTTGGGCTGCCGGCGCTTTGGCGTGTCTTTCGTGCCGTCGGAATTTTCCGTCATTGGAGGTATATCGCAGACCCCGGAAAGCGGGTCAAATCCCTATGTAGACCAGTTGAACAAAATACACATCGGTCGGCATTCGCCGACGCATTGAACATGCTCGGCCTTCATTTCTATCAGTCGAGTGAGGCCCAAGAAGCCGAGAAATACTTCCGCCAAGCCGTCACCGCCGACGACACGCATCTTCAAGCGCATCTCAACCTCGCCAGTTTGCTGAGAGACTCCTTGCGGTTTCCGGTAGCGCTGACCCATGTCGATGCGGCGCTCCGGAAAGCCCCTCACATCGCCGAAGTGTAGAAATTTTTGCGCCGTTTGTATGAGAACAAATATATAAGTATTTCCGACCGAGAATTTTGGGGTGTACCCCCTCATTAAAAATGCCTCCGCAAAAATTCACAATCTCTATAGAGACTCCTTAATCATCACGGGTGAATGGCAAGTATCAGGATAGTCTTGTCACACTCCTGATGCAGTGAAAGGCGAGCTATTCTAGAAACGCTCCTATCGTCCTCTCAATGAATATGATACGTTGTCTCCTAAGTTGTTGATTCTATGCGGGCGACTGTGGCATGTTCGCGCCGCTCAATCAGGGCCGCAGTGGCACAGGGGTAGCGCACCCCCTTGGTAAGGGGGAGGTCGGTGGTTCAAATCCACCCTGCGGCACCATTTTTCCCTACGAAAATTTCAAGTTTAAGCCGCCTCGTGGCGGGCGCCCTACTTCGCGTCGCCCAGAATGAACTTGGCGATGGCCTCGGCTATTTTGATCCGCTGTTTTAAATAGCCGTGGGGCGATTTCCCCGGCAGGCTTTCATGCCGACCGGCCCGCGCTAGCCCGGCCCGCCGGTCATCATGACGAACTTCTTCACCGGGCTCTGCACCGCGTCGAACAGGGCTTTGGTCCGGGACGGCGGGGTGCGGACGCATTTGTCGTCCTCATGCGCCATCACCAGGGTGGGCCGGATGATCTTATCCAGCTCTACCGAGAAAACCTTCTGCGCGACCCATCGTTTGCAGCCCTGTTCGTTTCCCTAGACCACCGAGGAGGTGAGGACCAGCCCGTCGGGTGCGGCGTCCCCGGTCAGGCGGGACGCGGCATTCACGGCGGAGATGGAGACCCGGCTGGTGCCGGCGAGCCAGACCGGCAGGCCCATCAGTTTGCGCAGATCGACTATCACCGCGCCTATATCGGCGGCAAGGGCCGGATCGATGCGGAAACCGGCGAGCCCATCGCCCGCTTGGTGATCGAACGGCGCATCGATCAACGCGGTGATAAAGCCCAGGTCATGGAAATACTGTGGCGCCTGGACCAGGGAATTTCCCTGCAACTCTCGGGCGCACCCGCCGTTATCCAGATCGGCAAACCCGCCGCCGCCCGGCAGTATCGCGATCACGACGCCCGCGCTGCCGGTGGTTTTCGAAACCGCGTATTTGGTTGTCGTGCCGTCATGGGTGGGGATGGTGAAGACCTCGCCACAGGATTGGGACATCGCGGCGGTCGGGCCAACGATCAGAACCAAACTCAGGACGATACCGGAAAGAACGCGATCCATCAGCAAACGCACGGCACGCATCCTCATTCATTGCCGGCGGCGCGCATAGCATATGATGACGGCGGGACGGCTTAAAAAATCCCGGCTTCTTTCTGCAGGTGGCGGATGAATTTGATGATGGCGGTGGTCATGTTCTGATCGACGCCCTTCACCGGCGGCATGTTGCCGAACTTCCAATGGTGTTGGCGCACGCCGACTTTTACCGCCAGGTAAAACGCGCCGTCGGCGTGATGGCCGGGGTGATAGACTTTGTGGATCAGCGGCGGGCCGGTCTCCGTCCCCTTCACATCGACGCCGTGGCAGACGGCGCAGTTTTCCAAGAACAGCAATTTGCCGATGTTGAATTCCGGCGGCACCGTCGGGGCGACTTTTCCCGATTGAGCGAAGGCGCTCTCGGGGGCCAAGAGGGAAAACGCCACGGCGGCGGCGAACATATGTTTCAGCATCTTGAAACCGTGCCCTACTTCTTCACTCGGAAAACCTTGTGGCAGGCGGAGCACGCCCTACCCACATTGCGGAATGCCGCCCGGACGGGTCCCGGCGCCGCCATACCATGTTTAGAGGGGCCTCCCAGATTTGTTCCAGGCGTCGCGCCGGCGGCCTGTTCCAGCGATTGCGCGGCCTGGGTTAACTGCGCTGCCAGGGATTTGAACTTTTCCCAGTCCTGCCAAATCTCAGGCCGCGCTTCCGACGGCTTAACCAGGCTGCCTTCCGGGAACAGTTTGGTTATGGCGCCGTTGCCGTGATCGGCCAACTGCCGGGCGTGCTGTTTCACGCTTGCCGCGTCATAAGGCGTCTTGCCCTTCAGCATGCCGGCCAGGGCCTTCATAGATTTGCCCAGATTGCTCATGAGCATCATGCGTTCCTTGACCACGCCCGTGGCGCCTTTGTGGGCAATCACGGGCGTGGCAACGGCGGCCATCGCCACCGTCAGAAGAACCGCGTAGCTCAATGCCCTGAAAGAGAATTTCATGTTTGAAACTCCATCTTGGTGTTTAGTTGCCGTACAGCTTGGCCCGTTTGTTGACGCCGTCATGCATCTTTTGGAACTCCGCCGGCCAGGTGCTCTTGATGTAGGAGAGCACATGGATGATCTGCCGGTCGGTCATCGTTCCCTGAAAGCCGATCATATCGCTTTTATAGTCGCCGCCGACCACTTTCTCCGTGCCCAGCTTGGTGATCCTAAACAAAAGATCGTCGGAATGATGCCATGTGTGGCCGCTTTTATCATGGGGCGGGGCCGGCATCCGGCCATTGGGCAGCGGGTTTTGCCAGTTCTCCTGACCCTGAAGCTTTTCACCATGACAGCCGGCGCAATGCTCGGCGTACAGCATCTTGCCGGCCGCGAGCGCCGCCGGATCATGGAGGGTCAGAGTGATCTGGTTCGCGCTCAAGGGCGCAACCCAAACAAATAAAAATGTCAAAACAATGCCGGGGAGCCCGGCGCCGAAACGCAAATTCTTCAAGGCATGTTTCCTGTTTCGCAATTTACTTTAGATGACAAATAGGGCTTCCAGCCGATGGAGGGTCAAGGGGGGAAGCGACCCCTACTCCCGGCCCTCGGCGGCCTCGATCGGCCTGGCCATGGCTTCATACCCCCGGCCGCGTGCGAGGGTGAGCGGAGTGGCACCTTGGCGGTCGGCGATGTTCACATCAGCTCCGGCCTTGATCAGTGCATCGACGATGGCCGTGTAATCGGGATCGACGTCGCCCAACACAATAGCTTCGATCAAGGCCGTCCAGCCGAGATTATTGACGTGATC
>JAYPHU010000041.1:0-3355 GCA_038127535.1 Rhodospirillaceae bacterium
GAAAAAAATGGAGCGGGCGATGGGATTCGAACCCACGACTTCAACCTTGGCAAGGTTGCGCTCTACCCCTGAGCTACGCCCGCATCCGGCTTCCGCATGAGGACCATGCCGGAAGGCGGCCAGATAATACTCATCGCTCCTTTCATTGCAAGAAAAGTCTTTCGCCGCGTTCGCCTCTCTCAGCCACCCCGTCCGAACCCATCCCTTGCAGGCGCGTGCGGCGATGGATACAGTCCCGGTCATGCCGGCAAGCGAACAAGACCTTTTCAAGCGTTTTGAGGAGCTAGGGATCGAGACCAACACGGTCCGCCATCCCCCTGCCTTTACCGTGGACGACAATAAGGAGATGCGTGGCGCGCTGCCGGGCGGGTACTGCAAGAGCCTGTTCCTCAAAGACAAGAAAGGCGCCATGTGGCTGGTGGTCATGCTGGAAGACGGACGGCTCGACACCAACGCGCTGCAGAAAACCCTCGGTTCGGCCCGGCTGTCCTTCGGCAAGCCGGAGCTGATGCAGGAGATATTGGGGGTGACGCCGGGCTCGGTCACGCCGTTCTCACTGATTAACGAGACCAGCCGCGACGTCACCGTGATCCTGGAGGCGCGCATGCTGGAGCATGATCAGCTGAATTATCATCCGCTGCAGAACGAGGCGACGACGACCATCGCCACGCCGGACCTGCTGCGCTTTATCGAGGCCTGCGGCCATACGCCGGTGGTGATGGCGTTTTAAAAATCAGGCGCTGGGAAATAAACACGCGCCAGCCCTTGCAACCGGCGGCCCATGCGCCAATTATGGTCCCAACAGTGAAAGACTTTTCAGAAGGATAAGATATGACAGGCATACTTGATGCCGACGGCACGATGGCTCCCGGCGCAGGAAATGGCGGCGGCGATCTGATCAAGGATACGGATACCGCCCGGTTCGGCGAGGATGTGATCGAAGCCTCCAAATCGGTGCCGGTGGTGGTCGATTTCTGGGCGGAATGGTGTGGCCCCTGTAAACAGCTAGGCCCGGTCATCGAAAAGCTGGTCCGGGAATATGGCGGCCAGGTCAAACTGGTCAAAATCAACGTGGACGAAAACCAGGAACTGGCCCAGCAGATGCGGGTTCAGTCCATTCCCATGGTGATGGCGTTCAAGGACGGCCGCCCTGTGGACGGGTTCGCCGGCGCCCTGCCGGAAAGCCAGCTCCGTCAGTTTTTCGATAAACTGACCGACGGCGCGGGCTCGCCTTTGGATCAGGCCGTGGAGCAGGCGGAGGCATTGCTTTCCTCTGGCGACGCCAAGACCGCGCAGGCGATCTTCTCGCAAATCCTGGCCCAGGACGGCAACAACGTGGCGGCGCATGTCGGCATGATCAAATGCCTGCGGGGCGCCGGTGATGACGAGGCGGCGCAGGAATATATCTCCATGCTGGAACCGGCTCTGCAGAACGACGAGGCGATCAAAAGTCTCGCCACGGCCATGGAGCTGGCGGCGGAGACGGCGTCCACGTCGGAGGAAACGGCGGCGCTGAAGGCGCAGTTGGACGCGTCCCCGGATGACCCGCAACTGCGCTTTGACTATGCCCAGGCGCTCTATGGCGATGGCCAGGCGGAAGAGGCGGTGGATATCCTGGTGGCGTTGGTCAAAACCCACACAGCCTGGAACGGGGAAGCGGCGCGCATGCAGCTTCTGAAAATATTCGAGGCCCTGGGTCATGCGGATCCGGTGACCGTGGAAGGCCGGCGGAAACTGTCCGCGGTGCTGTTCTCCTGATGGACGATCCGTTCGGCATCGCGTTCGATGAGTTGCCGGCGGAGATTGCCGTCTTTCCGCTGCCGGGCGTATTGTTATTGCCGGGCGGGCGGCTGCCGCTCAATATCTTCGAGCCTCGGTATCTCAACATGATTTTGGATTGCTTGGGCGAAGGCCGGATGATCGGCATGATCCAGCCCACCGAAGACGCCCGGGATCACCTACCAGAGGATATTCCGCTAGAACAGATCGGCTGCGCCGGGCGGGTGGTGTCTTTCGCCGAGACCGGCGACGGGCGGCTGATGGTGTCGCTGGACGGCATCTGCCGCTTCGATGTGAACCGGGAATTCGACAATCGCAACGGCTACCGGCGGGTAGCGGCGGACTACAGCCGTTTTGAAAAGGACATGGACCAGAACGACGTCACCCTAGACCGGGATAAGCTGTTTGCCGTTCTGCGCCACTATTTCGAGACAAAAGGCCTGCAGGCGGATTTACAGTCCATGGAGCGGGCGGATGATACACTCTTGATTGCGTCCCTCGGCATGCTGTGTCCGTTTAGCCGCCTGGAGAAACAGGCGCTGCTGGGCGCGGAGAGCTTCTCTCAAATGGCGGAGATCATTATATCCTTGATGGAAATGGCGGCTCGGAGCGATGACCGTTCCTCGGTCAAGCATTAGGCGGCACCTGACATGAGCGACCAAAGCGTTGATCCGAAACTCCTGGAAGTTCTGGTTTGTCCCCTGACCAAGGGGCCGCTGGAATATGATGCGAAAAAGAACGAGTTGATCAGTAAATCTGCTAAGCTGGCCTATCCGGTGCGCGATGGCATTCCCATCATGCTGGTCGACGAAGCCCGGGAACTGGAAGATTAACCTCTCCGGACTCGCCTATCATGCCCGCCGATCTTTCCTTTCCCCACACGCCGACCGATATCAAAGTGAAGCGCCAGGAAAAGCGCTTGGATGTCATCTTCGACGACGGCGCTGAATTCCAGCTCCCGGCGGAGTTTTTGCGGGTGCATAGTCCGTCCGCCGAGGTCCAGGGTCATTCTCCGGCGGAACGCCAGACCGTGGGCGGCCGGCGCCACGTGGGGATCATGAATGTGGAGCCAGTGGGAGGTTATGCCATCCGCATCACCTTCGACGACACTCACGACACCGGCATCTATTCCTGGGAGACGCTTTATAAGTTTGGTCTGAACCAAGAGCGGATGTGGGCTGATTATCTGGCGGACCTGGAAAAAGCCGGTCTCAGCCGGGACCCTTGAAAACTTCGACCATTCCCCCGATCTTAAAAAAGTGATCCGGATCACAGAAAAATCGGCGGAAAGCGGGTAGTTTCAGGATCACGATCAAAAACCAGGTGATTTATGGAAGTCGGTCTTTCATCCTCAGTGCGGACAACACTGTCTTCGGTCCAGCGGATCAAGGACCTTCAGGCGCGCACCCAAAACCGGATCTCCACGGGCCGCGAGGATCAGGAGCGGAACCGCAATGTCGTCGCGGCGTTCGTCGCTAAAAGCCTGTCCAACAAGGCGTCCGACCTGCTCACGGTCAAAAATAACACCGGTCAGGGCTCCAGCCAGCTTCAGGTGGCGCAAACGGGCCTGGATTCG
>JAYPHU010000041.1:3455-19866 GCA_038127535.1 Rhodospirillaceae bacterium
ATCTCCTTGGCCGTGGCCGGCTTTTCCATGAAAGACTTGGAAGTGACCATCGAGGACAATCAGCTCGTGATCCGCGGCCGCCAGACCGACGACAGCGACCGGATATTTCTCCACCGGGGCATCGCCGGCCGTCAGTTCCAGCGCAGTTTCGTGCTGGCCGACGGTGTGGACGTCACCTCGGCGCGCATGGAAGACGGGCTGTTGCATGTGGATTTGCGGCTGCCGATCCCCGAGCCCAAGGTGACCAAAATCGAAATCGCCGGGCCGTCCGGCAAAGACAAAGACGCTCAAACTATCGATCTCTCGCCGGACAAAAACTAAGCGCCCGGCAATCGTCTCAACCCGCCATTGCTTAAATAGGAAAGGATGGTGACATGAGGACAAATAAACCCTCTCCCGAAGTGTCGGGAACAAATGACATCCCCAAGGCCTTAACCGTGCACGACCTGACCTACCTGGGTTTGGGCGAGATGGCCTATATCCGGCCGGTCACCGATGGGGAGCATGACGGTTTCGGTGTGTTTGCCGCAAACGGTGAACCACTGGCCATGTACGCCAATTTCGACGTGGCCAAGGCCGCCGCCATTCAGCACGATCTCGCACCGCAGAACACTCACTAAGAATAAAGTGGATTTAAGCCGCTTGGTTGGCCGTCTGGTCGGTCAGCAGAGCATAAAGGGCCTCGGGACTATCGGAGCCGCGCAATTTCTCGCACATGGATTTGTCGCGAAGCAGGCGCGAGACCTGCGCCAGCGCTTTGAGGTGATCTGCGCCCGCAGATTCCGGTGCAAGCAGCAAAAAAATCAAATCGACCGGCCGCTCATCGATAGACTCGAACTCCACCGGGCGCTCAAGCCGGGCGAACAATCCATGCAGCTTATCCAGGTTTTCCATCTTGCCGTGGGGAATAGCGATGCCGTTGCCGACACCGGTGGTGCCGAGTTTTTCCCGGTCCAACAGGATCTCGAATACGTCACGGTCTTCGAGTTCCGCCAAGTCGGAAATCCGTTTTGAGAGTTCCTGAAGCGCCTGCTTTTTGCTGGTCACCTTCAAATTGGAAACAACGCTCTCCGGCGAGAGGATATCGCTAATTTGCATATTGAGTAACTTATGTAAGCTGTTCTAGTTCGCCTGCATCCGGTATTTAACTCGGATGCGATTACACCTCGCCGTGACGCATGTTCCCAACTTTTGGAAAAATGTCCGGTATCTCATCCCGGACCCTTGGTGCCGGATTATCGTGAATATTCACGGCCCCGGTCGTTCCCTCGTACGGCGGACGGGACCCTAGTGCGCATCGGGTTTCAAGTCAAGAGTCTTACAAGTAATTGATTTTATTTATTTTTTAAAAGCCGACGGCGCGTTTTTTTTCCCGCCGCCGCTGGATCGACGAGGGAATTTTCAGCGCCTCTCGATATTTGGCGACCGTTCGCCGGGCGATATCGACCCCACCTTCGTTGAGTATCTCGACAATCTTGTCATCGGATAGGATGGCTGCCGGCTCTTCTGCGTCGATCAGGGTCTTGATCTTATGCTTCACCGATTCCGCCGACAGGGCGGCGCCGCCGTCGGTCGAACCGATGGCCGATGTGAAGAAATACTTCAGCTCAAAAATGCCGCGGGGCGTGAGAATGTACTTGTTGGAGGTCACCCGGCTGACCGTGCTTTCATGCATTTCGATTTCTTCGGCGATGTCCCTCAAAATTAAGGGCTTAAGATGTTCCACACCGAGGCGGAAGAAGGCTTCCTGCTGGCTGACGATCTCACTCGCTACTTTCAGGATCGTCGTGGCCCGTTGATGTAGCGACTTGACCAGCCAATTCGCGGATTGAATTTTGTCGGTGACGTATTGCTTTTCGTCCTTGGTGCGGACGGATTTGCTGATCTCCGCGTAGTAGGCCTGATTGACCAAAACCTTCGGCAGGGTGTCGCTGTTCAATTCGACCACCCATTTGCCTTCCGCGCCCGCCCGCATGATCACATCCGGCACAATCGGCTGCGCCTCGATATGCTCGAACTCTTCCGTCGGGTTGTGGTTGAGGGCGCGCAATTCCGCGACCATGTCCTGCATGTCTTCCATGTCCACTTGGCAGACTTTGCACAGGGCCTGATAGTCGTGGTTCTTCAGCAAGTCGATATTATCGAGCAGCGCCGCCATCGCCGGGTCCAGCCGGTCGAGCTCCCGCAGCTGGATCGCCCAGCACTCAGCCAGGTTCCGCGCATAAAGGCCCGAGGGTTCGAACCGTTGCAGTTTGGTGAGAACGGCGTCAATCGCGTCGTCCGTGCAGTCCAAGGCATCCCTCGCTTCCGTGAGGTCGGTGGGCAGCCGACCCGTTTCGTCCAGCATGTCCGTCAAATAACCGGCAATCATGCGTTCGGCAGGATCATCGATCTCCAGCTGGATCTGGTTGAACAGATGGTCCCTTAGGGACGACTCTTGGGACAGGTTCTGTTGAAAGTCCGGTGCATCCGGATCGAAGGAACCGCCACTGCCGCCGGCGCTCCAGTCGGAGAACGCTTCGCTGCCGCCGCCGGTTGGGCCGGATTCCGTATCCCAGACATTGTCGTACTCTTCCATGTCGAGAGCACCGGTCTTGTCTTCGGTCAGATGCTCCGAGCGGCCCAGGTCCATGGCGTCCAGATTGTCCGGCGCATCCGCGTTGTCGCCAGGGTCGAACTCCTCTTCACCATAGATGTCGTTTTGAACGTCTTCGGGACCGTTGCCATCGGTTGGCTCAAGATCACTCTCATCCCGGTCCAGCATGGGGTTCTCGGCCAGCTCCTCCTCGACGAACTCCTGAAGCTCCACATTGGAGAACTGCAGCAGTTTGATGGCTTGCTGCAATTGCGGCGTCATCACCAGAGACTGGCTGTGCCGGAGTTCTAATCTTGGGATAATTGCCATCTGAGTTGCTTGCTGTCCCGTCGATTACAGGTTGAACCGGTCGCCCAAATAGACCCGGCGGACATCTTCGTTGCCGACGATATCGTCTGCCGAGCCTTCCATGAGCACCATTCCATCATGAATGATATAGGCGCGTTCAATGATATCGAGCGTGTCGCGCACATTGTGATCGGTAATCAGCACGCCGATGCCCCGATCCTTGAGATGGGAGATCAGATCGCGAATGTCGCTCACAGCGATGGGATCAATCCCGGCCAAGGGCTCGTCTAGCAGGACAAAGTGCGGCCGGGACGCCAGCGCCCGGGCGATCTCCACCCGGCGGCGTTCACCGCCTGACAGGGCGAGAGATGGGGTCCGGCGCAAATGAGTGATGGAGAATTCACCGAGCAACGCTTCCAGCAATGTTTCCCGGCGTTCCTTGGAGTCCTCGACCACTTCCAAAACGGCGCGGATGTTGTTCTCGACCGTCAGGCCGCGGAAGATAGATGCTTCTTGCGGCAGATAGCCCAGTCCCAATCGCGCGCGCCGGTACATGGGCAGATCGGTGATGTCGTGGCCGTCGAGAATGATATTGCCGTAATCCGGCGAGATCAGCCCGGTGATCAGATAAAAGCACGTGGTTTTGCCGGCGCCATTAGGGCCCAAGAGCCCGACAACCTCGCCCCGTTGAATTTCCAGGGAGACGCCACGAACCACGGGTCGTTTATCAAAGCGTTTGCCGAGATTATGGGCTGCCAGGCCACGCGTGGAGTCGGATATCAACCGGGGTCCGGGATCGGCCGGTTTTTTGGGATCGGCGGTCTCGCCACCAATCCTGGGGATGTCGGAATCCTCACTCATCCCAAGGCACAATGCTGTCGTTGACGGGATAATGATCTAATCACACTCTTAACCACCGTTAAAGACATACATCTCCCGGTTAAACCCCAGGAAATTGCCAAAACTCCGCCGTCGGAAGCGGATTCAGCCGAGCACGCCTTTTATTTTTTTGTCGGATAAATAATACCGCGAATTCTTTTCTTCTTCCTTAACAACCGGCTGACGCCTGTCCTCAGGTTGATCTCAGCCTCATCGCCGGTGAGGATGTTTTTATCGCGGGTGATTTTAACGTTGCCGATCAGATGGGCCATTTCCGTTGCGACAACATATTGCGCTCGGTCAGCGCGGGCCCGGTCTTGCTGTGTCACGATCACCACATTGTTGTGCGCCTCGACCTCGGACACTTTGGAGTTTCCGGCCTTATCTTTATGAAAGCGGGCGGTAATAGCATCCGCGCGCAAAGTTTGACCGTCATGGGTTGCCGTCGCGTTGCCGCGGGCGATGGCAACTTGTATACGTTCCCAGTACTCCATTTGCTGGGTCGCGGTGATCACGTCGTTACCGCTCCGGTAGGTGACCTTCTTTCCGTCGACCACCAGCACGGCTTGTTCGAAATCGTACACCGCAGAGCGTCCGGTGATCGTGTCGGTGGCCGAGAAAATCTTTACACCGCCCGCCGCATCCAACCGGTAGAGGTCGGCGCCGCCCCCGGCTTTTTTGCGGTAGTAGGCGCGTAGGACCTCTGCGGTAACACTGACGCCTTCGCGCACGGCACGGGCGTTGCCCGAGGCGATGAGAATCTCTTCGCCCTGCTGCCACTCGATGCCATTGTCGGCAAATATCTCAATCGGTTTATCCGATGCGCCGCTGGCCAGGTTCAGGCTCTGGGCCAGGACCGGTGAGGCCAGCGTGGCAAAAATCAATGCGGCGGCGGCCGAAAAATAGCCCATCCGCCCGATCATTTTTGCTCCTTGAGAGATTCTGGATGAAGGATCAGCTTGGATTTTCCGGTAAACAGAATTCGGTTGCCCTTTTCCTCAATCCGGAATCCTTCGGCGGTCAATTGACCAAACGGGCCTTGACCTTGAGTTGCCTTCCCGCTTACAGCGACGCCGGCATTGAGATCAACCTTTGCGGTCTCGGTTGTGAATTCGAATCCAGAATCGTGGAACAAGTTGACCGCACCGTCGAGGTCCAAAATCTTATCCTTCTGATTGTAGAGACCGGTGTTCGCCGTCAGCACCAGCCAGCTTCCATCGCGCACGCCAATATCGGCCTTGGGCATCTCCAATTCGATCTCGGAGGCGCCTAGAGCCAAATTCTTCGCCAGATCAGCAGTAACCGAAAAAGGCTGGTTCTTTTTGTCGGCGCCGACAAATCGGGCATTGACCATGCTTGGGTTTTCTTTGGCACTGACCTGAATCTTGGAAAAGCCGATGGAAAACCGGTTGTCGGTAATATTGATCTGCGGCCAAATGACGATCGCCGCCACAAGGCACAGGGCGACGGCCGGCAGCAGGAACTTCATGAAAATGACGAACCGGCTATAGCCGACCGGCTTGCGCGGGCGGGTGCGTTGGGCGGGTGAGTCCAGGTAGTCCCGGGATCGGGTTGCGGCGATTTCCTCGCTCCCCGGCGCCTGGGCAATCGTGGCTGTTCTAGGCTCGGCCATAACTAATTATTCCACGCCAGCCCGCAGGCAATCGTGGATATGAATGATGCCGACGACTTTTTGGTCTTCGACCACGAACAGATTGGTGATCTTGACGTCGTTCATGATCTGCACGCTTTCGCTCGCCAATGCTGACGGACGAATAGTTTTGGGATCCTTGGTCATCACCTGTTCGGCCGTCAGTTCTAAAATGTTGTTCGACATGTGCCGGCGCAAATCGCCATCCGTAATAATGCCCAGCAACGTCGCGTCCGACTCGACGATGGCGATGCAGCCGAAACTTTTGGCGGACATATTCACGATGATATCGGTCATCGGCATGTCGCCGGGCGCAACCGGCAGGGCTTCGTCGCTGTGCATGATGTCGGAAACTTTTAACAACCGCTTGCCCAACTGTCCGCCGGGATGACGCATCTTGAAATCGTCGGCGGTGAAGCCGTTCCGGTCCATCAGCACCATCGCGATGGTGTCACCGAGCGCCAATGTCATCGTGGTTGAGGTGGTTGGCGCCAAGCCATTCGGGCAAGCCTCCTCTGCCGGGGGCAGGACGAGGGTGACGTCCGCCTGTTCGGAGACCGAACTGCCGGCGCGGCTGGTAATCGCGATCAGCGGAATGGCAAAGCGCCGCGTATAGGCGACCAGGTCCGCTAATTCCGGCGTCTCACCCGAGTTGGAAATCGCGATGACGGCGTCGCTGTGATCGATCATGCCCAAATCACCATGGCTGGCCTCACCGGGATGAACGAAAAAGGACGGCATGCCGGTCGATGCCAGGGTCGAAGAAATCTTCCGGGCAATGTGGCCGCTTTTTCCCATGCCGGTGAGCACGATGCGGCCGTCGATTTTATCCAGGATATTGATGGCGGCGACAAAGCTCTTGTCCAACGTCTGTGCAAGCTGTGAGAGGCCCTCCGCCTCCATCTGCAGCACCTGGCGCGCGCGTTCGATATCCGCCTGCTGTTGGGAGTCCATCAGCTTCGAATCGGGCTTCGGCTTGGCGCCGGATTTATTCATATCTGTTCCTGATCAGAATACCCTGGAATATATCTGATATATGTTCAATTTCCCGGGGATTTCAAAGTAGTGCAGTATGAATCCGCATGGGACAAAGGTCAATGAATCCGGGCAGTTCGCCCCCGGCGGCAAACAGCGCTATTTCCACGTGTGGGCGAAAATATCGACATCTTCCCAGCCGAGCAGATCAAGCTCCGCGCGATGCTTCAAGAAGTCAAAGCAGGCCTGCGCCAATTCGGTGCGGTCTTCCCGGGCCAGCCGCCGGTCCAGCACGTCGCGAAGGCGATGCAGATAGAACACGTCCGAGGCGGCGTAGTGCAATTGCTCAGGTGATAATTCATCGGCGCCCCAGTCCGACTGCTGCTGTTGCTTTGATATTTCCACGCCCAAAAGCTCGCCGCACAGATCCTTGAGGCCGTGCTTGTCCGTATAGGTCCGGGTCAGTTTGGACGCGATTTTGGTGCAATAGACCGGCGCGCATTCAACGCCCAAATAGTGGCGCATCACCGCGACATCAAACCGGGCGTAGTGAAAAATCTTGGTGACCGCGGAATCGGCCATCAGCGCCTTCAGATTGGGCGCGGAATAATCCTTGCCGTCCAACTGGACCAGATGGGCGTTGCCGTCGCCGGACGACAGTTGAACCACGCACAACCGGTCGCGGAGCGGGTTCAGACCTAAAGTCTCCGTATCCACGGCCACACTATCACCGAATCCCAAATCGTTCGGGATGTCGCCTTTGTGCAGGGTAATATTGCCGTCGGAGTTTTTCACAATGCTGTTCTTCGGCTCGGGTTTGAGACTCTGGCTTCGGAACACCTACCATACCAAAAATGGTGCCCAGGAGAAGACTCGAACTTCCACGACCTTGCGGCCACTGGCACCTGAAGCCAGCGCGTCTACCAATTCCGCCACCTGGGCACGGGATTTTGGTCCGCCGAATTTCGGCGAACGGAGGTGGTACCCTTCCAGCCCGGATGCTGTCAACATAGTTTTGGCTCTGGGGGGCGCTCTCTTGCCGGCGTAGCACACCATTGTTGTTGAGATCGTTCCGAGGGTTTATTTTAAGCCATATGAAATCGTGCGATCCGGGGGGTGCCCGGTTTTAGGAGGCGCGCATGGAAAAACAGATTGTCACCGTCTTCGGCGGTTCAGGATTTATCGGGCGGCACCTGGTCCACCGGCTGGTTAAGGCCGGTGCAACGGTCCGGGTCGCGTGCCGGGATACGGAAGCCGCCCTGTTCATGAAACCCATGGGCGACGTCGGGCAGGTGGTGCTGGTGAAGGCCGACATCAAGTCCGACGAGAGTGTGGCCAATGCAGTCAAGGGCGCGCAGACGGTTGTTAACCTGGTGGGGCTTTTGGCGGAACGCGGCAAGCAATCGTTTGAGAACATTCATACGGCGAGTGCGGAACGGATCGCCAAAGCCGCCGCCGCGGCCGGCGCCCGGAACATGATCCAAATTTCCGCCGTCGGGGCGGATGCCAAGTCCGACTCTCTCTATGCCCGCACTAAAGCGGCCGGGGAGAAGGCGGTGAAGTCCGCGTTTAAGGGGGCGGTGATCGTCCGGCCCAGTATTGTCTTTGGGCCCGAGGACGGGTTCTTTAATTTATTTTCGTCCATCGCGCGGTTGTCGCCGGTGTTACCCGTATTCGGTTGCCCGGCTTTCCCAAAGCTTAGCTTGTTTTCCGATAAGGGCTTGGCGCATATCGATCTCTATGGCGACGGCGGCACGAAGTTCCAGCCGGTTTATGTGGGCGATGTGGCCGACGCGATTGTGGCCAGTATCGACAATGACGAGGCTCGTGGCGGAACGTTCGAGCTCGGCGGACCCGCCGTTTATTCAAGCGTGGCATTAATGCAGCTCTTGCTGAAAACCATTGATCGTAAACGCTGGCTGTTGCCTATTCCGTTCTGGGTCCTGATGATCGAGGGCTGGTTCTTAGGTCTATTGCCGAAGCCGTTGCTGACGGTGGACCAGGTTAAGCTCCTAAAGACCGACAATGTCGTCGGCAAGCGGGCGAAGAAACTATCCAATCTCGGTATTCAGCCGACCGCCGCCGAAGCGGTGCTGCCCACGTATCTGGCGCGTTTCAGATTGCCCAGCCATGGGACGGTGTCCACCACCACCTAAGAGATACGTTAGAACGGAATTTTTGTCGCGGCGGTCGAGGTTATCTCGCCGAATTCCCGCAGGAAGATGGAGACTTTGACTGTGCACTGGATCAGCACGCTGCGCCGGTCTTGAACGCCTTCCTTGCGCCGCACCATTTCCAACTTGGTCAACCGATCGACCGCGCGGGTGACCGCCGGTTTGGAAATCCTCAGGGATTCGGATAAGCCGCGCACCGTGTTCGGCCCATCGGTCATAAAGACCAAGAGAAGGAGCCCCATCTGGCGCGCTTACAGGTCCGGGGCGTCCCGGCGGACACTGTCCACCATCGCCCGGCGCCACAAATCCAGCGCATCATTCGGATTAATATCCATAGTCACCGGCTAATCGTTGCGGCCCCGTATCGTTTCTAAGTCGATTCGGGCAAAATGCCAGGGGTTTCGTTGCTAACCCGATTTAGCCCAGTCCTGGAGGGCGCGAGCGACGGCCCGCATCCCCATGGCCTCACCGCCTTCGGGGCGTCCCGGTTGAGCCGCCTGATTCCAGGCCATGACGTCGATATGGCCCCAGGAAGACTTGCCGACGAACTCCTGCAGGAACAGCGCCGCGGTGATCGCGCCGCCGAAAGGCTGATCGGGGGCGTTAGTGATATCGGCGGTGTTGCCCCGGATGAGCTTCTTGTATGGCGCCCACAAAGGCATGCGCCAAAGCTGATCCTGTTCGGTTTTGCCGGCGTCCAACACGCGATCCGCCCAAGCGTCATCCGAACAGAACAGCGCCGGCAGCTCCGTGCCCAACGCCACCCGCGCTGCACCAGTCAGTGTCGCAAAATCCAGAATGAACTCGGGATTCTCGGTGGAGGCTTCAAAGAGCGCATCAGACAGAATCACTCGGCCTTCCGCATCGGTGTTGCCGATCTCGATCGTTTTGCCCGACCGGGTCTTGATCACGTCCAGGGGCCGGATGGCGTTGCCGTCGATATTGTTTTCCACCGCCGGGATCATGACCCGGAGGCGGATCGGCGCCTTGGCGGCCATCAACATATGGGCGACACCCAGCACATGGGCCGCGCCCCCCATATCCTTCTTCATGGTTTTCATGCCGGCGGCGGTCTTGATGTCGAGCCCGCCCGTATCAAAGCAAACCCCCTTGCCGACCAGGGTAATCTTCGGATCGCCCCACTTGCCCCATCGCATATCGAGCAGCCGGGGCGCATCGTCGCAGGCGCGCCCGATTGCGTGAATCGCCGGATAGTTTTTCTTCAGAAGATCATTGCCTTTGATCACCGAGACCGTGGCTTTGTGCTTCTTGGCGAGCGCTTTGAACTGCGCTTCCAACTCGCTCGGTCCCATGTCCTCTGCCGGATGATTAATCAGATCGCGAACAAGCGTTGTGGCTTCGATCGTTTGCCGGGCGGCGGCCTGATCACAGTTCTTGGGCCAGGCGAGCTGCACCTTGATACTTTCGCTATCCGACTTGTAGCGGGTGAACTGGTAGACGCCTAAGCCGAAGGCGATGGCGGCACGGGAGGCCTCTTCCGCGCCCAAGTCCGCGGTCAGCGCGTACTTGCCCGGCGGCAGGGTTTTGGCGAGACCGCCGTAATCCCACATATCGAAGGTGCTGTTGACGCCCAGGACGATGCCGGCCAGTGCGCCGTCTTTGCCGGCCAATGTCAGTGATGTCCCCGGATCGGCTTTGAAGTTGGACGCGGCGACCCATTTCTTCACGGCCGCGCTTTGACGGTTAAGCCATTGTTTTAAATCTACCTTGGAAACGGAGTGAATGGGGGTTGCCGATTTCGACGGCCTGCAAAACATGTCCATGATGGGTCAGCCTCGTGTTGCCTGATCGCTGTTTATACAGCGCGGAGACAGCGCCGGTCACGCGGGTTGATTGGTGAGAGCAGCTTCCTTGCCCAGGGGCCAGGTGAGGATCACTGCCAGAACCACCAGCGTCGCGGAGACGAACAGACATGCCGCCAATCCGAAGAACTGAAACACCAGTCCCGACAGTAGCGTCCCGCCAAGCCGGCCGACGGCGTTGGCCATGTAATAAAAGCCGACGTTGAGGGCAACCTTGTCGTGATCCGAATAGGCGACAATCAGATAAGAATGAACGGACGAGTTCACCGCGAAGACGATGCCGAAAATAAACAGCCCGCCGATGAGGACCACAGCGGCCGTGTTTTCACCGCCCAGCCTGGCCGCGATCTCGGGGGAGACACCGAGGGCGATGGCGAGGGATACCACGGCCAGGATGATACCCCACAGTTTGGCGGCCTGCGCGCCGCTGCGGGCGTCAGTGGTGCTTTTCAAAAATCGCGGGACAGCGGCCTGGACGATACCGTAGCCGATGACCCAGGCGGCCATGAAGGCGCCCACTTCGTCGAAGGACCAGCCGAACCGGCTGTAGAGGAATACCGGCACGCCGACCACGAACCACACATCGCGCGACGCGAACAGGAAAATGCGGGCGGCCGACAGGAAGTTGATCTCCCGGGTTTTGGAGAACAGATCCCGTTTGGTGATCTTTTGTTTCGCCTTGCCCAGGTCCGTCTTTACCACGGCGGCGGCGAGCACCAGGATCACGGCGAGGCCGGCCGCCATGGACCAGAGCGCCCATTCGAATCCCAAGACCTGCAGAAGCACCCCGCCCATCAAAAAGCCGAGACCTTTCAGCGCGTTCTTGGAGCCGGTGAGGACCGCCACCCACTTGAATAGCATGCCTTGGTCTTCATCGGCGACCACCAATTTGACCGCGCTCTTGGAGCTCATCTTGGTAAGGTCCTTGGCTATGCCGCTCAAGGCCTGGGCGACCATGACATAGGCGACCGACGCTACCAGCACCCAGTCCGAATTGACGGCTGAGAGCATGAGAAGGGCGAAGATTTGCACGCCCAAACCACTGAAGAGCGTGATCTTCAAACCGTGGCGGGAGCCGATCCAGCCGCCGATGAAATTGGTCAGCGCCCCCATGGCCTCGTAAAGCAGGAACAGAAACGCCAGGTCGAGAGGGGAAAAGCCCAGCCGGTGGAAATGCAGTAACACCAGCATACGTAGCGCCCCGTCGGTGAGGGTAAAGCCCCAATAGGCGCCGGTCACGGCGGCGTAGTTGCGAAGATCGTTCATTAGGCGATCCTGAGGTGAAGGGTCCTAGAGTGAGGCGGCAACCTTTTTCGCCAGCTCCATCGTCCGGTTAACATAGCCCCATTCATTGTCGTACCAGGCATAAATTTTCACCTGGGTGCCGTCGACCACCATGGTGGAGGGTGCATCGACGATGGAGGAATGGGGGTTGTTCACGTAATCCTGGGAGACCAAGGGCCGGTCTTCGAGGGCGAGAATGCCGTTCAACTCACCCCCGGCGGCCTCCCGGAACCAGGCATTGATCTCGTCCGGATTTGTTTCTTTCGCCACCTCGAACACACAGTCGGTGATCGACGCGTTCAACAGCGGCACCCGGATGGCGTGGCCGTTCAGCTTGCCGGCGAGTTCCGGATAGATCAGCGCGATCGCCGTCGCCGAGCCGGTGGTGGTAGGGATCAGCGACATCATGCCGGACCGCGCCCGGCGCAAATCCTTGTGGGGCGCGTCCACCATCACCTGAGTGTTGGTCACATTGTGTACCGTGGTGATGCTGCCGTGCACAATGCCCAGCTTCTCGTGGATCACTTTCACGACCGGGGCCAGGCAATTGGTGGTGCAGGAGGCAGCAGTGACAATATCCTGACTGCCGTCATAGAGATGATCGTTCACGCCGACGACAATGTTCAGGACATCGCCCGTTTTGACCGGCGCGGCGACGACAACTTTTTTGGCGCCGTTGTCCAAATGAGGAGTGAGGACGTCCGGGGCCAGAAATTTGCCGGAGCTCTCGATGACGATATCTACGCCATGATCCCCCCACGGGATGTCCTTGGGGTGATCGTGGCTGGAATAGGAAACGAGTTTACCTCCCACCGTAAAGCCGTCCGGCCCAGTGGCCGGCGACCGGTCCCAGGGTCCGTGGACTGAGTCGAATTCCAATAGGTGCGCCGCCGTTTCCGGCCCGCCCTTGATCTCGTTGATATGGACGATTTCCAATTCCGGCCAATCCCAGGCGGCGCGAAAGGCAAGACGGCCCATGCGGCCGAACCCGTTGATGCCAATTTTGACTGTCATGCTGTGCTTATACCGTGATACAGGCGGAACGAGACAGGCCTATCTAAGACTTTATGATTGCGGTTTTATGACAACTCGGTCCCGGGTTTGGTCCATCAGCACCATCTTATAGCCGGTTTCCACGTCATCCAGGCCGAACACATGATCCTCCTTGATCGGGTAAGGCCTATAATCGCCGGCCTCGAACCCGGCCCGCACGTCCTCCAAAATCTCGCCGGAGACAATGTGATCGTGATCCATGTTGCTAACGCCGACCAGCATATGATTGCCCCGGTAAAAGGTGCGGAGATTGATCATATTCTCCTCGACGAAGGTGGAGATGATGATCTGCCGGCCTTCCTTGGCCAGGGAGTTGTTGGCCACATCGAAATAGGGGTCGCCGACGGAGTTCATAACGATATCGACGCCGCGGCCGTCAGTCCTATCCATCAGCGCCTGGCGGATATCCGGTTCCTTGGAAACATTGACTACATCGACAGGGCCCGTGGCGTGGCCGTCATAGGTATCCCGGCTGCGTTCCACTGTGATGACGGACGCCCCGGCGGCGGACGCCAGTTGCACACTGGCCTCGCCGACCTTGCCGTGGGCGCCGAACACGGCGACTGTTTCGCCGGCCGCCACGCGGGAGCCCTTGACCATGCCGAGCCAGGCGCAGGTCCAGGAAACGCCGAGCGATCCCGCCCCTTCCATGGCGACGTTCTTCGGCTTCTCCCTCACGCCCTCGGCGCTGGCCACCACGAACTCACCATGACACCCGTCCCGTTTCATGCCGAGATCGCCGCCGGTGCCCCACACTTCCTTGCCGATCAACGCGGACGGTCCCTCAACCACCACGCCGGCGTAATCCCGGCCTGGTGTGCGCGGCCATACCAAAGAGGGCATCTTACCCAACAGCGCCTTCACATCCGACGGGTTCACCCCGCTGGCATGAACCTCGACCAGACATTCGCCGTCGCCGATCTTGGGCGGGGGCAGATCGTCCAGGGTGTATTTCAGGGCGTCGGAACTCTCCGACTTCTCGGCAACTCTGATGGCTCGCATGATTTTTATCCGTTCAGCGCCCGCCAGACCTTCTCGGCCTTGATGGGCATTTCTAATTGGGTGACGCCCTGTCCGCTGAGTGCATGGACGATTGCATTGGAGAGCGCGGCCGGTGCCGGCGTGGTGCCGCTTTCGCCCGCACCTTTTGCGCCGACGGGATTGCTGCGGGACCTGATCTCGTTGAACTTGGAGACGAAGCTGGGTAAGTCATCAGCCCGCGGCATGGCGTAATCCATGAACGTGCCGGAAACGACCTGGCCGGTTTCCCGGTCAAACAACGGCCCTTCCATCAGGGCCTGACCCACGCCCTGGGCAATGCCGCCATGGACCTGGCCGTCAGAAAGCTGCGGATTGATCACGATGCCCACATCGTCCACCTGGGAATGGCGGACGATCTCCACCTTGCCAGTGTCCTGATCCACCTCGACCTCGATGATCGCGCAGCCGGCAGGGTAGGCGGGCAGCCGGCTGTCGATAGAGCCGATCCCGTCCAGGGTCGTACCCATGTCGTCGGGGACCTCACCGTTCCTGGCGGCGGCGGCGACCTCGAACAGGCTCATCCGCTTGTCCGTACCGGTGACCTGGAAGTGACCGTCGGTGAACTCGATATCGTTGGCAGCGGCTTCAAGCAAATGCCCGGCCATGTTCCGGCCTTTCTCGATCACTTCCTCGGAGGCCCAGGTCAGCACCGAGCCGCCCAGGCGCATGGAGCGGACCGAGTGAGAGCCGCCGCCGACCACGATCCGATCGGAATCGCCGATGCCCATATTCACCTGGTCATAGTCGACGCCCAGCAGGTCCACCAAGACTTGGGAAAACACGGTCTCATGGCCCTGACCGGTGGGCCCGGTGCCTATATGGGCCTGGATTTGACCGGCGGGATCGACGATCAACTTGGCCCATTCTTTTGGCATGCCCACCGGTGTTTCGAAATAGTTGGCCATGCCGAGGCCCAGGAGCTTGCCCCGCTTGGCGGCGGCGTCCCGGCGTTTCTCGAAGCCCTCGATATCGGCCATGGCGGCGGCGTCTTCCATATTCTTGGGAAAGTTCACGTCGTCCAAAGGAATGCCCAGCGCCGTGGTATAAGGTAGCTCGTCCGCCGTGATCATGTTGCGCCGGCGGAGCTCCAGCCGGTCGATCCCCGACTGGTAGGCGGCGATATCCACCAGCCGCTCCAGATTGAAATAGGTCTCCGGCCGGCCCGCCCCGCGATAAGGTCCCGTCGGCACGGTGTTGGTGACAATGCCCTTGCCCGACAGGTAGCCCGCCTTGAACCGGTAGCAGCCGGTGGCCAGCCGCATGCTGTTGCTGAGGGGCACGAAGGACACCGTGGAGGCGCCGACGTTGTAGAGATGATCGACGCGGAGGGCCAAGAAATTCCCCCCTGCATCCATGGCCAGGCGGCCGCGCGTGACAAAGTCCCGGCCCTGCAGATCGCTGGCCAGGCAGTCGGACCGGGTGGCGGTCCATTTCACCGGCCGGCCCAGTTCCCTGGATGCAAACGCGATCAGCGCGTGTTCCGGGTAAATAAAGTTCCGCGTACCGAACCCGCCGCCCACGTCCTTGGAAAAGACGCGAATATTGTCCATAGGCATGCCGAAGATTTTCGACAGGCACATTTTGAAGACGAAGACGCCCTGGGAATCCGCATACAGGGTCAGCCGGTTGCGTTTGGTATCAAACGAGGCGACGGAACACCGGGGCTCCATCGGCACCTGGGCGACCCTCGGGTTCACCAGTTCCACATCCACCACATGGGCGGCTTGGGCAATCTGTTCATCCACAGCGGCCGCGTCGCCTTTTTCGATATCGACCACCACGTTGCTCGGCGCACCGTCCCACAGAACCGGTGCACCATCCTGGATCGCATCCCTGACATCGGTGACGGCGGGCAGGCGCTCATAGTTGACGGTGATAGCTTCGGCGGCATCGCGGGCCTGATCATGGGTTTCGGCAACCACGCAGGCGACGTCCTCGCCCACATGGCGGACTTTCTCCCGAGCGAGCGGTGTGTAGTTGCTCTCGAAGATCGGCGAGCCGTCCTTGTTGTGCAGTGACACTTTGGTCGCGTCGAACAGATCGGCCGGGTTCGGGATATGAGGCAGTTCGCCGAGCCCCGCGCCGTCATAGTCCGCTGCCGTATAGACACCCAACACGCCGGGCATGGCTTTGGCAGCGGCCTTGTCGATGGATTTGATCAGCGCATGGGCGTGGGGGGAACGTAGGAAGTAAGCATAGGCCTGACCGTCCAGCACGATGTCGTCGCTGAAACAGCCCTTGCCGATCAGCAGCCGCTGGTCTTCCTTGCGCTTGGGCGACGCGCCTATGCCGAGGGGTTTGTTCATGGTCAGACTTCCAGGTTGAAGATTTTCTTGGCATTGTTGCAGAGGATGTTTTCACGGTCCTCGTCGCTCAGGAACTCAATCTCGCTGAAATAGGGCGCGATGTCGTCCATTTCACGGCCGGTCTTGGGATTGATCTTGGAGCCGACGCCGGGGCATTCCGCACCGAACAGGCAGCGGTCCGCGCCGACCGTCTTGATCAAGAGCTCAATGGCGTCCTTGGTGTAGAGCACCGTATCGAAATAGAGCTTATGCATGCCGTCGATGAATTGATCCCCTTCCGGCCGGCGCATGGAGCCCGATTGGAACCGGCCCAATTGATAGGGCACCGCGCCGCCGCCGTG
>JAYPHU010000041.1:19966-24379 GCA_038127535.1 Rhodospirillaceae bacterium
GCATGGAGCCCGATTGGAACCGGCCCAATTGATAGGGCACCGCGCCGCCGCCGTGGGAGACGACGATCTTGAGGTCAGGGAAGTCTTTCAAGACGTTGGAATTTATTAGCCCGAAAACGGCGGTGGTTTCCTCGTTGATGAAGCGCAGCGAATAGGGTTCCCTCTCCGAGTGCGAGCCCGTCCCATGAATGTGGGCCGGCACGCCCAGTTCGCAGAATTTTTCGTACAGCGGATACCAGTACTTATCCCCCATGGCCGGTGGGTGGATGCCGGTGTTCTCGAACGGGTCAGGGTTCAACAGCGCGCCCTTGAAGCCTAACTCATTGACGCAGCGTTCCAGCTCGGCGATGGCCATGTCCAGGGGCTCCCCGCAGGGCTGGGGCAGGCCGGCGACGCCGATAAACCGGTCCGGATAAAGCTTCATCTCCCGGTGAATGATGTTGTTGGTTTCCTCGTGGAACCACTGCACCAGCTTGGACGGCTTTTCCGAATGCATCATCTGGAACGGCCGGGGCGAGATGAGCTGCATATTGGTGCCCACCTTGTCGATATAGGGCAGGTGCGGGTGGGGGAAGGCTTCCTTGTGTTCTTCCACAGCGTGGCGGATTTGGTCATCGGTGACGTTGACCTTGCCGCGCCCGTGGGCCCCGCGATGAGAGACGAGGCTGGCCTTATAGGCCCAAAGCTCCACCGGCGCGCTGACATGCGCATGGCAATCAATGATCATGGTTTCCTCCCCTTAGACTGAGTTATTTTGACATAATCATAGCCAAGGGTTTCGCCCTTGCCACGGCCTTTTTCGAGGTATTAGCTAAGGGGTGGATAACGGTAAACCTTGTGCGGGAATATCTGTTCCGCGTGCAGTCCGTCCCGGACTACACGGGATTCCTCGACCGCTTCGAAGGCGCCGATATAGGTGGGCACCAGGGGGTCATCGAAAACAAAGTAGCCGCCGGGAATCATAAACGGCTTGGTCTGGTCGTAGGTGAAGACCTCGGCGTCCTTCACGTCGCAGTCGATATGCGCCAGGGAAACCCTTTGGATTTCATTGAGCGCGCCTGGCACCGTATCGACAAAGGCGCCTTCGATGAACATCAGGTTGTTGAGGGGGATGCTTGCGGTAAACGCGCGCAGCTCCTCCAAATCGACTTTCTCAAAGGAGCCTTTGCCGTAAACATCGACACTCGTGTCCGTCTCCGGAAAGCCTTCGAATGTGTCGAAGGAGATGACATGGGTGTGCGGCAATAGTTTGCTCGCTGCATAGGCCATGAAGATGGCTCAGCCGCCTCTAAGCGAGCCGTACTCGACGATATGTCCGGGCTCCATCTTGGTGAGATTCATCTTCATGATAGCGAAGATGTTCATCAGATTATACTGATCGACTATGGTGCGTTTCTTACCGTTGGGCGCTTCCGTGGTGGCCAGGGCTAGGGCGTCCCGGAACACGGGATCGTTCAGGCACAAATCGCGCAGGTTGCCGAACTTCAGCCCGCAGCCACGGATATAATCGGCATGGATGTCCCGGCCCAGGCGCGGGCCCCTGGGCATTGTGGCCAGTTCATGGAGAAAGGGCTGGAGCTGGATTTCCCACTCGTCGATGTCGGTGTCACTCATGGGAGTCGTATATCACTTATAAAGATGACAAGCCGTTAACCGCTCTCCGTCGTTGCGCAGGTCGGGCTTGTCCCTGTCGCAGCCGTCGATCATTTGGGCGCAGCGAGGATGGAAGTGGCAGCCGGCGGGAGGGGCCAGAGGGTTGGGCAGGCCCCGGCCCAGGGTGATTTCCGGCAGGCCCTTGCCCGGATCAGGGGTGAGGACAGAGTCCAGAAGCGCCTGGGTGTATGGATGTTTTGGTTCCCGGAAGATATCGGCGGCGCGGCCGAACTCGATCAGCCGGCCCAGATACATCACCGCCACCCAGTCAGCCAGATGCTCGACCACCGCCAGATCGTGGCTGATGAAGACGTAGGTGAGGTTGAGCTCCGCCCGCAGATCCTGCAGCAGGTTCAGAATGTGCGCCTGGACGGAGACATCCAGGGCCGAGGTCGGCTCGTCGCACACCATGATGCCCGGCTTCATGGCCAGCGCCCGGGCGATGGCGACCCGTTGGCGCTGTCCGCCCGAAAGCTGATTGGGATAGGAATACAATAGCCGGTTCGGCAGACCGACCAGACCCATCACCTCCTCGACCCGCGCGTTGCGTTCCTCCGCAGTGCCAATCCCGTGCACGATGAGGGGCAGGGAGATGATGGATGAAATGGTCTTGCGCGGGTTCAAGCTGGAATAGGGGTCTTGGAACACGGGCTGGACTTTGCGGGCAATGTCCTTGATGGGCACATCGTTGATCGGAGTGCCGTCGAGGATGATTTCACCGGCGGTGGGCTCCAACAAGCCCAACAGCATTTTGGCGAGTGTGGTCTTGCCGCAGCCGGACTCACCGACCACCGCCAGCACCTCGCCCCGGTTGATCGTCAGGCTGACATCGTCGACGGCGTAGAGGGGCTGCTTCTCCGCCAGCAGGCCTTTGCGGATATGAAAGGTGCGGCCGAGATGGCGGCACTCCAGCGCGGGCGTCGCGGCGTCCATCATTCGGCCACCTCCGGCTGCAGGGCCGCATAGTTGGCAGCGCACTCCGCTTGCGAGAGATGGCATTTATAACCTCTGCCCGCGGACATGTTGTGGAACGGCACATCGCCGGTTTTGCAGGTCTCCATGATATGGTCGCAGCGATTGCGGAACATGCAGCCCGACAAATCGCCGACCAGCGCCGGCACGATCCCCTTGATGGAGCCAAGCCGTCCCGTCGCCGCCGTCCGGCCCGGCACCGGAATGCATTGCAGCAGGCCCTGGGTATAGGGATGTACCGGTTGTTCGAAGACCTGTTCCGCCGTTCCAGTTTCCACCACATGGCCCGCGTACATGACCATCACCCGGTCCGCCATCCGGGCGACCACGCCCAGATCATGGGTAATCAGGATAATGCCCATCTGGAATTCCGTCTGCAGGGATTTCAGCAGCAATAGGGTCTGCGCCTGCATGGTGACATCCAAGGCGGTGGTCGGCTCATCGGCGATCACCAGCGCCGGATCGCACATCAGCGTCATGGCGATCATCATCCGCTGGCGCAGTCCGCCGGACAATTGGTGTGGATACTGGGCCAGCCGCTCATCGGGCGCGATGATGCCGACTTTGTCCAGCAAGTACGCCGCCCGTTCCCGCGCTTCTTTGCGATTACCCTTGCCGTGCTGGAGATAGACTTCCTCCAGCTGCTCGCCTATGCGGTAGACCGGATTAAGCGACGTCATCGGGTCCTGGAAAATCATCCCCATCCGGTTACCCCGGAGCGCGGCATATTGCTTTTCGCTCAACGACAGAAGGTCCGTGCCTTCCAGTTCCAGCCGGTCGGCGATCAGCCGCGCCTTGCCTGGCAACAGATCCATGATGGCGAGCGAGGTGATGGATTTGCCGCAGCCGGACTCGCCGACGATGCAGAGGGTTTCACCCTCGTCCACATGCAGGCTCACCCCGTCTACCGCGTGCAGCACGCCGGCCGGCACGTCGATATCGACGGAGAGGTTTTCGACCGTGAGGACGGATTGGGCGGATGTCATCGCGGCGAACCTAGTTCCTGCCTTCCGGCGCGGTGATGTCCCGGATGCCGTCGCCCATCATGTTGATGGCGATCACCAGGAAGAAGATGGCGAGCCCCGGAATAACGATGAGATAAGGCTTAAAGAACATGAAGGAGCGTCCTTCGGCGACTAGCAAACCCCAGGAGGGCGTAGGCGGCTGCACACCAAGACCCAGAAACGAGAGGACGGCCTCGACAATGATCGCCACCGCCATCTCCAAGCTGGCGATGACGATGATGTGGTTCATCAGGTTGGGCAGTACTTCGGTCAGGATGATCCGGGTCTTGCTGGCGCCCACTGCCTGAGCGGCGGTGATGTAGTCGTTGGCGACAATTTGCTGGGTGACGCTTCTGGTGACCACGGCGTAGCGGTCCCAAAACAAAAACGCGAGGATCAGGATCAGCGCGATGAGCGAGCCGCCAAAAACAGAGACCAGAGACAAAGCCACCAACAGACCCGGCAGCGCCAGCTTGGCGTTGATCAAATACATGACGAAGGCGTCCACCCGGCCGCCGAAATAGCCGCCCATCATGCCTATGGTAGAGCCGACGATGGCGGATACGAATGCCGCGAAGAAACCAATGATGAGCGAAATTTGCGAGCCATAGATCACCCGCGTCAGGTAATCCCGGCCCAATGCATCTGTGCCGAAGATATGGGCCCAGGTGCCTTTCTCGTTCCAGACGGGCGGGGCCAGCCGGTTGGTCAGTTCCTGCTCATACGGATCGGCCGGAGAGATCACCGGCGCGAAGACGGCCAGGAATAGAAAGAACGCCACGAT
>JAYPHU010000042.1:0-22570 GCA_038127535.1 Rhodospirillaceae bacterium
GGGACATAGAGAATTGATTCCAGATTCTCCGCCGGGCGTCACCTGTTAATCAGAGCAATTTATCCACAATCTCCATTGTCATCATGCGCGGACCGAGAGGCGAAGCCGAACGTGATCCGCGTACCCACATTGGTGTGTTGTGGATCCACGGGTCACGGCTACGCCGGCCCGCGGATGACGGTAATTATGTGGCCACCAACACCCCGTCCTCCAGGCTGACGATCCGGTCCATGCGGCGGGCGAGGTCCGGGTTGTGGGTGGCAATCAGCGCCGCCACTCCCGAATTTCGCACCAGGTCTACAAGTAAGGCAAAAACATGATCCGCCGTGCCGGGATCCAGATTGCCCGTCGGCTCGTCCGCCAGAAGTAGCTTGGGATAATTCGCCAGAGCTCTGGCGATCGCTACCCGCTGCTGTTCGCCACCGGAAAGACGCGCCGGGCGATGCCTTGCCCGTTCCGTTAATCCCATGGCCGCCAATAGTTCGTCGGTCCGCGTCCCGGCGGCGCTTTTGGCCCCACGGGCGATCATCTGCGGCATATTAATATTTTCCCGGGCGGTGAATTCTGGGAGCAGGTGATGATGCTGATAGACGAAACCCAATGTATCCCGCCGGACCTGCGTGCGCTTGTCGTCGGACAGCGACGTAGCATCCTCGCCCAGCACGAGAACCTGCCCAGCCTCGGATTTTTCCAAAAGACCAGCAATCTGCAACAACGTGGATTTTCCTGCGCCGGACGGCCCGACCAGGGCAACGATCTCTCCCGCGGCAATGGACAGATTGATCCCGAGCAGCACCTCCAAACTGACCTCACCCTGGTGGAAGGTCTGCTTCACATTGCGAAGTTCGAGAACAGCGTCGCTCATGACCTACTCGTAGCGCAGAGCTTCGACCGGATCGAGCCGCGCAGCCCGCCAAGACGGGTACAAGGTTGCTAGGAACGACAGGCCGAGGCCCATTAACACGACCGTTGTCACCTCGGTGGGATCAACTTCCGCCGGTAGCTGCGACAGGAAATAAATCTCGGCGGCAAATAGTTCGGTGCCGGTGAGTCCCTGGATCCACTGTCGGATGGTTTCAATATTGGTGGCGAAGGACAGGCCCAGGACAAAACCGCCGAGCGTCCCGATCACGCCAACGC
Source organism: Rhodospirillaceae bacterium (assembly GCA_038127535.1). Lineage (GTDB taxonomy): Bacteria > Pseudomonadota > Alphaproteobacteria > Rhodospirillales > UBA2165 > JAYPHU01. The sequence goes on from JAYPHU010000042.1 coordinate 1,141, forward strand.
TTGCCCCGGAAATAAAGAACACCCGCATGATCATGCCGCGGGTCGCGCCCATGGTGCGCAAAATCGCAATATCCCTGCCCTTGTCCTTCACCAGCATGATCAGGCTGGAGATAATATTAAACGCAGCGACCACGATGATCAGGGTCAGGATCAGGAACATAACGTTACGTTCCACCTGAATTGCGTTGAAGAAGCTGGAATTGGTCTGCTGCCAGTCAAACACCCGGATCGGTTTCTTGACGGTCTTGTAAACATCAGCCGCCCGCGCCTTCGCGTCGTCCGCCTTGGTGATTAGGACATCCAAATAGTTCACCCCGCCGGGGATTTGGAAATACCGCTGCGCCGCCTCCAAGGGCATGAAGACGATGCTGGAATCGTATTCGTGCATGCCGACGTTGAATAGCGCCACCACCTTATAGCCGCGCATGCGCGGCACGGTGCCGAAGACAGTCACACCCCCCTTGGGTGATATCAGGGTGATCTGATCCCCCACCCGGATATTCATGCTGCGGGCGAGCCGATTACCGATCAGCACACTGTCCTGACCCTTAAAATTCGCCAAACTCCCCGTGAGGATATTGTCGGCAATGATCTCCCGGTCGCGCAGGTCCTGGGGTTTTAATCCTCGAACCAAAACGCCTTTGGCCTGACCGTTGGCAGTCGCCATGACCTGACCTTCGATCATTGGGGTGACCTTGACCACGCCATTCACGGTCGCAACCTCTTTGGCCAGGGCGTCATATCCCGTCAGGTCGCGGGTCTCCCCATAGATGCTGAGATGCCCGTTGATGCCGAGGATGCGGGTCAGCAGTTCCTGACGGAAGCCATTCATGACCGACATGACGATGATCAAGGTGGCGACGCCCAAGGCAATGCCGAGTAGCGAGAACCAGGCGATGACCGATATAAAGCCCTCCTGACGGCGCGCCCGCAAATAGCGCATGGCCACCATCCATTCGAAGGCGGAAAACATGCCGCCCTACCCGTTCAGCTTGTTGAGAGCGGCATCTACGGACAATTCTTCCTTTTCGCCCGTCGCCCGGTATTTGAGCTCGACGACACCGTTTTCCAATCCGCGCGGGCCGACCACCAACTGCCAGGGCAGCCCGATCAGGTCCATGTTGGCGAACTTGACGCCGGCGCGTTCATCCCGCTCGTCATAAAGGACATCCTTGCCGGCGTTTTGCAGTTTTGCGTAAAGGTCTTCGCAGGCAAGGTCGCACGCCTCATCGCCGGACCTGAGATTAATCAGGCCAACGTCGAACGGCGCCACCGGCTCGGGCCAAATAATGCCGTCGTCGTCATGAGACGCCTCGATGATACCACCGACCAGCCGGGACACACCAATGCCGTAGGACCCCATTTCCACCGGCACAGCATTGCCGTCAGGCCCGGCTACTACGGCGCGCATGGCCTTGGAATACTTGGTGCCGAAATAGAAAATATGCCCGACCTCGATCCCGCGCGCCGACACCAGATCATCGCCCAATGCCTCGTGCTCGGCCGGGTCCTGTTTTTCATCAGTCGCGGCGTAGAGCGATGTCCATTTTTCCACGATGGGCTGCAAATCGGCGTCATAATCGATGTCGTCGCCGGGTGTGTCGAAATCGAGGATATCCTTGTGGCAGAACACTTCGGACTCTCCAGTCTCCGCCAGGATCAGGAACTCATGGCTCATGTCCCCGCCGATGGGGCCGGATTCCGCTTTCATCGGGATCGCTTTTAGCCCCATGCGTGCAAAGGTGCGCAGGTAGGCAACGAAGCTCCGGTTATAGGCCCGCTTGGCGCCGTCGAAATCCAGATCAAAGGAATAGCTGTCCTTCATCAGGAATTCCCGGCCGCGCATGATCCCGAACCGGGGCCGGACTTCGTCCCGGAATTTCCATTGCATGTGATAGAGAATTTTCGGCAGGTCCTTGTAGCTGCGGACAGAGTCCCGGACTATTTCCGTAATCAGCTCCTCATTGGTCGGACCATAGAGCATCTCCCGGTCATGCCGGTCGGTGATGCGCAGCATCTCTTTGCCGTAGTCATCGTAGCGGCCACTTTCCCGCCAAATCTCCGCCGGCTGGATGGTCGGCATCAGCAATTCCTGGCAGCCTGCCCTGTCCATTTCCTCCCGGACGATTTGCTCGATCTTCTTGAGAACCCGATAGCCCAAAGGCAGCCATGAATAGATGCCCGCGCTTGATTGCCGGATCATGCCGGCGCGCAGCATATATCTGTGCGACACGATCTGCGCCTCGTTGGGATTTTCCTTGAGGGTCGGGAGAAAAAACTGTGACAGACGCATGCGGCCCGCAATCCTTATTGTAGATTAAATGCCTTCAATGGCGGGGACTGTAGAAAATGGCCGCACCAATGTCCATCGCGCTTGTCACCCAAGCTTAACCCTCGCCGAGTAAAGCGCGGCAGTTGTCCAGCGTTTTCGAATGTTCCGTATTGCCGAGCGGTTTCCCATTAAAGGTCAGCCGGCCGCTGGTGATACTGTATTTGACTTTACCGACCACCCCGTCGCCCAGGTTTGCGCTCACATTTGCCGCGGACTGATGGGCCGACACGTTGACGGCGCTGGCCGCGCTTTTAGCGGACGTCGCGCTGTGTTGGCCGCACTTGCAGCTGTCTTAGCCTTATCCGCTGCGATGGCGGCAGTGCTAGCGGCTTTCGCATCGGCCTCGAGCTTTCCGAGGAAATTGCGAATATCGAACTTCACATCGAAGGAAATTGTGTCAGGGATATTTAACCGGCTGCCACTGCTCAAATCTGCAGGGGCGACGCGCTTGCCCTGGACATCCACGCCCGGGCGGTAAGTCGGGTCCAGCTTGTCGTGACGGCGGATGATGCGCTGGCAGTCCTTCTTGGAAATCTCCATGCGGTAGGATTGCGCAGAACCTTCGGCCGGGTATGCCGCAGCCACGACCGCACCCGAAACAACCAGTGATAAAATTCGGATATCCATGGAAGCTGTCCTCCTTCAGGATTACAGCAAAACTCTACCTCGCATCAGATGAACGAACGGTTGATGCTCAATCTTTGCACCAAGCCGGCTTCAATTGGATGATCTTACCGTACACGGGGCATTCCTCGGTGTGGGCGCCCGGCAAATAGCCGATGCTCATCAGAAACTCGTTGACGATCTCGCCGCCGGTAAACTTGAAGGTCCGCTTGAAGAGTTTCACCCACTCCTCTTTCGTCAAGGGATGCTGGGCATCAATCCATTTGGCGAAACTGCCGTGAGATTCCTGAATCGCCATAATCGTCCGGGCGTTGTCGATGGTTGCATCAATCTTGCGCCGATTACGGATGATGGAGCTGTCAATGACCAACCGTTCCTTATCCACCTCATCAAAAGCGGCAACCCGATCAATACAGAAATTTTCGAAAGCGATGCGAAATCCTTCGCGTTTTTTCAGGACGATCAGCCAAGACAGGCCAGCCTGAAAAATTTCAAGCGTCAGACGCTCGAACAACTCGTTATCGTTGTTGATGGGAAAACCGTATTCCTTGTCATGGTAGGGCCCATGAAAGGGATGGCCGGTGGCGGATTGGCAGTAACTCGACATGATACTCGACTACATAAACGCTAATTGATAGTGGACCGCAAACACCTATTAGCCAACCCCAAAGTTAGATAATTTCCTTTTGGTGCCTAGTTCACAGATCGGTTAGAAGGTTTGAAATCCTCAATGGTAATCAGGTCGAAGGCATCCACCATATAAATCGCCAGCCAGACGACGAAAGCGACGACAGTATTGATCGTCATCTTGATCAGAATTCGGGATTTGTCGGGCGCGCCGGGATCATGCCCCTCTTCTACGTCGTCCTGCCGCTTGATCCCAAAGGGTAAGACCGTAAACAAGGTGATCCACCAAACGATAAAATAGACGGCTAAGCCGGTGATTAGTCCCATTATCTAAACCCTTACTACATGGACGGTAACTAGGGGACGTTTCCCCACGTTCTCCCGAAATTCCCGGCGTATTGCAATGCGGGAGGCTTCCGCCACGGCATCATCGTCGCCCAGCTCTTCTTCGCTCAACACGTCGAGCGCTTCATCAATTCTCTCGGTCAGCATTGCCAGGATATAAGGCTCTTCTTCGTCATCGATCAACGCGTGCGCCGTCAGTTTGGGCTCTCCGACGATGTTGCCACCATCATCCAGGACCAAGGTCAGAACCGCGCTGCCATTGTAAATGATGCGGGATCGGTCCCGGACCACGTCGCCCTCCATGGGATGCAGCCGGTTTCCCTCCAAGGCAAATCGCCCAACCTCGACCTCATCAATAATGCCGGCGGTGTCCGGGGCAAGCTTCACCATGGAACCATTTTGCACCAGGATGGTTTCGGGCACCTGACAGTCCTTGGCCAGTTCAACATGCTTCAGCAGGTGCCGGGGCTCTCCATGGACCGGAATAGCTATCCGGGGGCGGACCATCTGATACATCTTCACCAGTTCGTCCCGCGCCGGATGGCCGGACACGTGCACATTGCCGTTGTGATCGTTGATCACGTCGATCCCTTTGAGCGCCAGCCGGTTTTGCAATCTGCCGATGGCCAATTCATTGCCGGGGATGTGCCGGGACGAAAAAATCACCGTGTCCCCCTCACCCAGTTCCACGTCGCGATGATCACCGGCGGCGATCCGGGTAAGAGCAGCGCGGGGTTCGCCCTGGCTGCCCGTGCAGATATAGAGTACATCGCTGTCATCCAGGCTGGCCGCCTCATGCGGTTCCAGGAACGCCGGCAAATCGCTGAGGTAGCCGGTTTCTCGCGCGGCGGCATTCATCCGCCACAGGGACCGGCCGACCAGAGAGACCGCTCGGCCATTGGCCGTCGCCGCATCAAAGATGGTTTTCAGTCTGGCCACGTTCGAGGCAAAACACGCAACCGCCACCTTCCCTCTGCATTTCCCGATAAGTTCGGTGAGGTGGGACAGAAGTGAAGACTCAGAACCCGACGTGCCATCCACAAATACATTGGTGGAATCGCCGATCAACGCCAGAACGCCCTCTTCCCCTAGCGCCTTCAAGCCGTCCATGTCCGTGACGTCGCCGATCACCGGGTCAGGATCGAACTTCCAATCGCCAGTATGGAATATGGTGCCAAGCGGCGTGCGAACGGCGATGGCATTTGGTTCCGGCATGGAATGGGTGAGGGTCATAAACTCAATGGAATACGGTCCCACGTCGAACTTTCCCTGCAGCGGCACTTCAATGATTTCGACATTGGGGTCCTCGCCGTCCCACTCAAGTTTCTTCCGCAACAGCGCCGCCGTAAACGGCGTCGCATAAACCGGACACCGGAGCCGCCCCCACAGATAGGGCACTGCGCCCAAGTGATCCTCATGCCCGTGGGTCAGGACGATGCCCTTCAGCCGCTTACGATTGGCCTCGATAAACTGCGGATCGGGCACGATCACATCCACGCCCGGCGTTGAATCGTCGCCGAAGGTGATCCCCATATCGATGATGAGCCAATCCCGGTCGTCGGGCGGGCCGAAACCGTAGACATTGAAATTCATGCCTATCTCCTCCGTTCCGCCCAAAGGAACGAATATCAGCTCATTATCGGTTGAGTTAGGCATTCCGGTGATAGATCGCGAAGAGGCCGCGCAGGGTGAGATCCCCGTCGCTGTGATCAATGACGGTGGACGCCTCCTGGAACATCGGCGCGAGGCCGCCGGTGCCCACGACTTTGAGCGTGTCGCCGAATTCCTCGGAGATGCGGGCCACCATGCCTTCGATCATGCTGACATAACCCCAGAAGATGCCAGAGCGCATCGCGGTTACGGTGTTGGTGCCGATCACCTTTTCCGGCTGTTCCACCGCAACGCGCGGCAATTGCGCCGCACCGTGATGCAGCGCCTCCAGCGACAGATTGATGCCGGGACTAATGACGCCCCCCCTATAATTACCGTCCTGGTCCACCACATCGAAGGTCGTGGCCGTCCCGAAATCAATAACCATCAGCGGCCCGCCATAGGTTTCGTGAGCTGCCACTGCATTGCACAGCCGGTCTGTACCCGCATCGTTGGGGTTATCGATCAAGACCTCAATGCCCAGTTTCATGGACGGATCGCCGACGACCTTGGCTTCGACCTCGAAATATTTCTGGCAAAGTTTCTGCAGATGCATCAGGTTGTCCGGGACCACGGTCGCGATGATGGCGCCGGAAATATCATCCGGCGAAATCGTTTCCCCTTCCAGGAGCTGACGGAGCCAGATGCCATACTCATCGGCGGTGCGCCCGGCTTTGGTAGCCGCGCGCCATTCACCTTTCACGGCGCCGTCGTCATCAAAGACGGCAAATACAATGTTGGTGTTTCCTGAATCTATCGCCAGCAACATATAACTCGGTCCTATTCTTGCCCGACGGCGCGCACGTCGCCTGCGGAGATGCTGCGAATATCATTTTTCCCCTGAAGCAGCAATTCACCCGTATCCCCGAGACCGGCAAAATCACCGGATATAACCTCTGCGCCCGTGTTGATTTCAAGGGTATCACCAACGACGTGGGCGCGTTTCAACCATGCGGTTTTTAGAGGATCAAACCCGGATGTAGTCCAAGTCTGGTGCCATCTGAGAAACGCCTCTGCATACACCGTCAAAGCCGTCTCAACCTCTATGTCATTACCCAATTCCTCGGCAATGCTACCGGCAGGATAGCGTGTATCCGGCGGAAAATGCGCCAAGTTCACCCCACAGCCGGCGACAATCCACTCACAGCTGCCATTGTTGATGTGACCCGCCTCCAACAGAATGCCGGCGATCTTTTTACCGTTCAGCAGGACGTCATTGGGCCATTTGAAGCGAACATCCGCCGAGTCATCAACAGTTCTGACCATATCCGCGACGGCCAACGGAGAGATAAAGCTCGCCTGCGCCAGCTCCTCCGCCGACTTGTCCGGCCGGAGGATAAAAGTGGAATAGAGGTTGCCGGGTTTGGAGACCCAATCTCGCTCACGCCGGCCCCGCCCCGTGGTCTGTTCTGTGGACCACAGCAGTGTCAGATCATCCGCGCCATCTGCGGCCATGCGTTTCGCCTCGTCATTCGTACTGCCTATAGTCTCGAATGCAAGGAGGGTAATTTCGGAGGGAAGCCGGGGGACGGACAAACTTAGCTTGGGAACAGTGCCGCACTCGCCGCTTCGGCGGCGCTTAAAAACGGCGCGGGCATGAAAATAAACAGCAGGATAATCAGACCCGTGATCGCCAGAATGGCTTTCATTTCCATCCTGATCTGACCATCCAGAGCGTCTTCAGGCGGGTCAAAGTACATTACCTTGACGATCCGAATGTAGTAGAACGCGCCGACGACGCTGGCCAAAACACCGATGATCGCGAGGCCGAACAGTTCCGCCTGGATCGCCGACTGGAAGACGTAAAGCTTGCCCAGGAAGCCGGCAAGCGGCGGAATACCAGCCATTGAGAACATGAAAACTGTCAGGACAATCGCTATGGCCGGGTTCGTCTTGGACAATCCAGCCAAATCATCAATGCCCTCAACCATCCGGCCGCCCTTCTTCATCAACAGGATGCAGGCGAAGGTGCCGAGGTTCATGACCATATAGATGGCCAGATAGACCAGCATCCCATTGACGCCGGCGATCCGAATTTCCGCGTCCCCTGCCTGCCCGGCGACGGCAAGGCCAATCAAGGCGTAGCCCATGTGTCCGATGGAGCTATAAGCCATCAGCCGCTTGATGTTCTTTTGATTGATGGCCGCGAACGCGCCCAGGACCATGGAGGCGATGGAAATAAATATAACGATCTGCTGCCATTGACTACCGAGCTCGCCGAACGGCACGGTCATCACCCGGATGAACAGCCCCATGGCGGCGATCTTGGGGGCGACCGCGAATAAAGCCGTGACCGGGGTGGGCGCACCTTCATAGACATCCGGGGTCCACATGTGGAACGGCACGGCGGAGACCTTGAAGGCCAGGCCCGCCAGGATAAACACGATGCCGATTATTACCCCAACCGGCGCCGTGCCTTCGCTGTCCCGGAAGAGCTGCGCCAGCGTATCGAAATTGGTTGTACCGGAGAAGCCGTAGACCAACGACATGCCGTAGAGCAGAAGCCCGGACGCCAACGCACCCAGGACGAAATACTTGAGCCCGGCCTCAGCGGAGCGGGTGCTGTCCCGCTGGAACGACGCTATCACGTAGAGCGCCAGGCTTTGAAGTTCGAGACCCAGATAGAGCGCGATCAAATCGTTGGCGGAGACCATCATCATCATGCCGAGGGTCGCCAAGACTATCAGCACAGGGAACTCGAAGCGGAAGATGCCATGCTCTTCCAGATACTGCCGGCTCATCAGAATGGCCGCCGCCGCTGAAACCAGCACCAGGCCCTTAATGTAGACCGCGAATGTGTCCGTGACAAAGGCGCCGCCGAAGGTGACCGATCGTCCGTCGGTGACCAGGCCGACGAAGATGACTGCAACAATCAGCACCAAGATGCCACCGTAGGTGGTCGAACGTGCGCCCGCTTTCTCCCGGGAATAGACGCCTAGCATCAGCAGGTTCATGGACGCGACAGCCAGGAATATTTCAGGCAGCGCCGGCATCAGTTCGGGGAATTCAAAGTTGGCCATACCCGCTCCCCCTACTTCGCCGCCACGGTTTGCATCGCTTCATAGGCGGCGAGTGCCCCCTGATAGCGATCCACCAAGTTTTCGACCGAGGCATGCATGACGTCCAGGAACGGCGTTGGATAAATGCCCATGAAAAAGACCAAGGCCAGGAGCGGCGCAAAAACGGCGACCTCCCGCGGGCTCACGTCCAGGATTGCTTTGAGGTCATCTTTCGTGAGCTGGCCGAAAATCACCCGCCGGTAGAGATGCAGCATGTAGGCCGCGCCGAGGATCAGGCCCGTCGCACCGAACAGGGCGACCCAGCTATTGGCCTTGAACGTGCCGACCAGGATCAGGAACTCGCCCACAAAGCCGGCGGTGCCCGGCAGGCCTACCGAGGCCAGCATGAAGATCATAAAGATCAGCGCATAGAACGGCATTCGATGAACCAATCCACCATAGGTCGTGATCTCCCGCGAATGCATCCGGTCATAGACCACGCCGACGCAAAGAAACAACGCGGCGGAGACGACGCCGTGGCTCAGCATTTGGATGATCGCGCCCTCGATGCCTTGCTGGTTCGCGGCAAAGGTGCCCATGGTGACAAAGCCCATATGTGCAACCGACGAATAGGCAATCAGCTTTTTCATATCGGTCTGCGCCAACGCGACCAATGACGTGTAGATCACCGCGATCACGCTCAGGGTGAAGATCAGCGGCGTAAAGTCTGCCGAGGCGATCGGGAACATGGGCAGGGAGAATCGCAGGAACCCGTAGCCGCCGAATTTCAGCAGCACGCCCGCCAGGATCACAGAACCGGCCGTCGGAGCTTCCACGTGGGCGTCCGGCAGCCATGTGTGCACCGGCCACATGGGCACTTTGACGGCAAACGAGGCAAAGAAGGCCAGCCACAGCCACGGCTGCAGGGTCACCGGGAAGTCATGAGTCAGCAGCTTGGTGATGTCCGCCGTACCCGCCTGGAGGATCATGGTCAGGATGGCCAGCAGCATCAGCACGGAGCCCGCCAGCGTATAGAGGAAGAACTTGAATGCTGCGTAGTTCCGCCGCGGCCCGCCCCAGACGCCGATGATCAGGAACATCGGAATCAGGACACCCTCGAAGAAAATGTAGAACAAGATGAGATCGAGCGCGGTGAACATGCCGATCATCAGCGTTTCTAACACCAGGAACGCGATCATGTATTCCTTCACCCGGTCGATGATGGTGATCCAGCTCGCGCCGACACAAAGCACCGTCAATAAGGTCGACAGGATGACAAAGAACATGGAAATCCCGTCTACGCCCAACCGGTAGGCCAGTCCCAGCTCTTGCAGCCAGATCACTTCTTCGACGAATTGGAAGCCGGCTGAAGTCGTATCGAAGTTGATCCAGATGACCAGAGACACCAGGAACGTGATCAGAGAGACCCAGAGGGCGATCCAGCGGGCGTTCCGGTCTACGATTTCCTGTTTTTCGTCCCGCGCCATTAAAATGAACAGCACGCCTGCCAGCGGCAGGAAGGTAATCAGGGACAGCCAGCGAATATCTTCCATCGCTTACCCTCCCCTCGTGACCAGGAACCAGGTGATCAACCCAGAGATGCCGACCAGCATGGCGAACGCGTAGTGATAAAGATAGCCGCTTTGCAGGGCCGCAGCACGTCGCGCGACATTTCTGACGGCCGCTGCGACACCGTCTGGACCGACGCCGTCGATCAATTGGCCATCACCGGACTTCCAGAACCCGTAGCCTAGATAGAAGCTCGGCTTGACGAAGACCTTGTCGTAGAGCTCGTCGAAATACCACTTGTTGAGCAGGAACCGATAGAGCTTCGGGAACCCGTTGGCCAAGGCGCACGGCAGCTCCGGTGCGAACATGTACATCAGGTAGGCCAATGCGATACCAGCAATACCGACAACCAGCGGCAGGAACTTCACCCAGATGGGAGAATGATGGGCGTTCTCGAGAGCGTTATGCCCTTCCAACACGAACAGAGAATTGCCCCAGAAGCTCGCAGCCTGGTCGCCGACGAAGAATTGGAATGTGGATATACCGACAACCAGCGCGCCGAGGGCCAAGAAGACCAGCGGCAGGATCATGACCTTGGGCGATTCATGGACATGGGCCAGGGTCACGTCATCGGCCCGGCTTTCGCCGTGGAAGGTCATCAGCAACAACCGCCAGGAATAGAAGGCTGTCAGGAAGGCCGCTGCGATACCCATCCAAAAGGCGTAATAGCCGATGCCCGTATGTGCGCCCCAAGCCGCTTCCAAAACGATATCTTTGGAGAAGAAGCCGGAGAACGGCCAGATGCCAGCAAGCGCCAGACTGCCGATCCACATCAGGACATACGTTACCGGGATGAGCTTGTAGAGCCCGCCCATCTTGCGCATATCCTGCTCGTCGGACATGGCGTGAATCACCGAGCCCGCGCCAAGGAACAACAGCGCCTTGAAGAACGCGTGGGTGATCAGGTGGAAGATGCCGGCGCTGTAGGCGGATACGCCAAGGGCAAAAAACATGTAGCCGAGCTGACTGCAGGTGGAATACGCGATCACCCGCTTGATATCGTTCTGCACGCAGCCGATGGTCGCCGCAAATATGGCCGTCGAGCCGCCGACCAGGGTCACCACGGTCAAGGCGGTGTCGGAATATTCGAACAAGGGGGACAGCCGCGCCACCATGTACACCCCGGCGGTAACCATGGTCGCGGCATGGATCAGGGCGGAAACCGGCGTCGGGCCTTCCATCGCGTCAGGCAGCCAGGTATGCAAGCCAAGCTGTGCCGACTTACCCATGGCGCCGACGAACAGCAGAAGGCAACACACCGTCAGGGCGTGGAACTCCCCGCCGAAGACGTTCATTGTCGCTTGGGCTTGGCTTTCGGCCGCGCCAAAGATCGTGTCATAGCTGACGCTGTCAAACAGCACATATACGGCGAAGATCCCGAGTGCGAAGCCGAAGTCGCCGACTCGGTTCACCACGAACGCTTTGATCGCAGCGGCATTGGCGGACGGCTTGTCGTACCAGAAGCCGATCAAAAGGTAGGACGCGACACCCACACCCTCCCAACCGAAGAAGAGTTGCACCAGATTATCCGAGCTCACCAGCATCAGCATGGCAAAGGTGAACAGCGACAGATAGGACATAAAGCGTGGGATCGAATGATCGTGGGACATGTAGCCGATGGAATAGATGTGGATCATCGACGAGACCCAGGTGACCATTAGCACCATCACCAGCGCCAGCGTGTCCCCGCGCAACGCCCAGGCAAATTCCATGGTGCCGGAATCCACCCAGGTAAACAGCTCCGTGGTGCCGACATTCTTATTCACGACAATATCAATGAAGGCGAAGGTCGCGGCCACGGCGGCCAGCAGCATCGCGCCAACGGTGATCAATTGCGCGCTGCGGTCCAGGCGCTTGCGGTGTTCTTCTTCAGCGCCCCGGGCGAGGAACACGATCACGCCGGCCAGGAAACTTCCGACGAGAGGCAGGAATACAGCAGCTACATACATGCTAGGCCCCTACCCCTTCATCAAGTGGATGTCTTCGACAGCGATGCTGCCGCGGTTGCGGAAATAAACCACCAGGATGGCCAGACCGATCGCGGCCTCGCCGGCGGCGACGGTCAGGACAAACAAGGCAAACACCTGCCCGACCAGATCACCCAGGTGAGATGAGAACGCCACGAGGTTGATGTTGATGGCCAACAGGATCAGCTCAATCGACATCAGAATGATGATCACGTTCTTTCGGTTCAGGAAGATGCCGAACACGCCGAGGGTAAACAGGATCGCCGCCAGTGTTAGGTAATGAGCTAAGCCGATTTCAAGCATCAGATACCTCTCCCCGTGTTGACCTTCTTGATCTCGACTGAATCAGCCGGCGTCCGCGCGTTCTGATCGGAAATGCGCTGCTTGCGCACCCCTTCACGGGTCCGATGGGTCAGGACAATCGCCCCGATCATGGCGACCAGCAGGATCATGCCGGCGGCCTGGAAGAAGTAGATATAGTTGGTGTAGAGCAACTGCCCCAACGCCTCGGTATTGGAGAGGTTCTCCGGCGCCGGCGCAGGGGCGGCAAACCGGGTATCAACTTCCGGTGAAATCACAAAGCCGCCGACGATCACAACCAGCTCCATCAACAGGATCAACCCGATGACGCCGCCTAGCGGCAGGTACTGCAAAAAGCCCTGGCGCAGTTCGGCAATATTGATATCGAGCATCATGACCACGAACATGAACAGCACCGCAACCGCGCCCACATAAACGACCACCAGGATCATCGCCAGGAACTCAGCTCCCAGCAGGACGAACAGACCGGCTGAGTTAAAGAACGCCAGGATCAGGAACAGCACCGAATGCACCGGATTGCGCGCGGAGATCACCATGACGGCCGCCGCGACGGTCACGATGGCAAACATGTAGAAGGCCAGCGACTGAATGATCATTCGCGCCCTCCTGCTCCGCTCAACATGTCTACTCGTTCAATCATGCTTTACCTGTAAGGCGCATCCGCCTCGATCCGGGCCGCCAGCTCCGCTTCCCAGCGGTCGCCGTTGGCCAGTAATTTGTCCTTGTCGTACAACAACTCTTCCCGGCTTTCCGCCGCGAATTCAAAGTTCGGTCCTTCGACGATGGCGTCAACCGGGCAGGCTTCTTCACAGAAGCCACAGTAAATGCACTTCACCATGTCGATGTCGTAGCGGGTCGTCCGCCGGCTGCCGTCGCCTCTCGGCTCCGCCTCGATGGTGATCGCTTGGGCCGGGCAGATCGCCTCACACAGTTTGCAGGCGATGCAGCGTTCTTCACCGTTGGGATAGCGGCGCAGCGCATGTTCGCCCCGGAAGCGAGGGCTCAGCGGGCCTTTCTCGTACGGATAGTTCAGGGTCACCTTCTGCTTGAAGAAATACTTCAAGGTCAGGGCCATGCCGGACACCAGCTCCGCCAGGAAGATCGATTTTGCACTTCTGTCCAAGACTCCCATGTGCTCTCTCCTAGCCTCCCGCCACCCGCAGCGGATCAATGTCGAACGTCAACACGACACCGGCGACAATCACCACGGCCGCCAGCGAGATCGGCAGGAACACTTTCCAGCCCAGCCGCATCAACTGGTCGTAGCGATAGCGCGGGAACGTGGCACGGACCCACAGGAAGATAAACAGCAAGAACGAAATTTTCAGCGCGAACCAAATCGGTCCCGGTATCCAGTTGAACGGCGCGATATCGAACGGCGGCAGCCAGCCTCCTAGGAACAGGATGGTCGTCATGCCGCACATCAGGATCATGTTGGCGTATTCACCGAGGAAGAACAGGGCAAAGGTCATCGCCGAATATTCGACGTTGTAGCCGGACACCAGCTCAGCCTCGGCCTCCGGCAGATCAAAAGGATGCCGGTTGGTTTCCGCCAGGGTCGAGATGAAAAAGATTACCGCCATGGGAAACAGCGGAATGATGAACCAGACCGTGTTCTTCTGCGCCATCACGATATCGGTGAGGTTCAAGGAACCCGCCACCAGCAGCACCGTGATGATAATGAAACCCATGGACACTTCGTAGGACACCATTTGCGCGGCCGAGCGCAGACCGCCAAGGAACGCGTATTTGGAGTTGCTCGCCCAGCCGGCCATCAGAATGCCGTAGACGCCGAGAGACGAAATGGCGAACAGATACAGAATGCCTACATTGATGTCGGCGATGACCATCCCCTCGCCGACCGGAATAACCGCCCAGGCGATCAGCGCCAGAATGAAAGTCAACATCGGCGCCAAGATAAAGACGCCCTTATTGGCGCCGGTGGGAATGACGGTTTCCTTAAAGAACAGTTTCATGCCGTCGGCCAGAGGCTGTAACAGGCCATAGGGACCGACCACGTTGGGGCCGCGGCGCAGGTGGATGGCGGCGATCACCTTGCGTTCAAAGTACGTGAGGTAGGCGACGGCCAACAGCAACGGCACGACCGTCAGGAGCACCTTTATGGCGATCCAGACCACCGGCCAGAGATATGTCCACCAAATCTCAACCATCCGCGCCGATTGCCCTTTCGTCTTCGCCGTTGGCGACGGCCGTGCATTCGGCCATGGTGATCGACGCCCGGCTAATCGGGTCGGTCATGAAAAAATTCTCGATAGGCTGGGTCAATGGCTCGGTCGAAACAGAACCCGAAACACCGAAGTCGCCCCAGTCGCTCTCGGCGATTTCATCTATATCGCCGAACAGCGGGTTCACCTCCACCATGTGGGCGCGTAGCTCGCTGATTGAATTATACGGCAGCGTCTTGCCGGCCTTGTCGGAGAGCGCCCGAATTATCGCCCAGTCTTCCTTGGCGTCCCCCGGCGGGAACACCGCCAGCGCCGCCTGCTGCACCCGGCCCTCTGTATTCACATACGTGCCGTTCTTTTCCGTATAGGCTGCGCCCGGCAGGATCACGTCCGCCCGGTGCGCGCCGGCATCACCGTGATGGCCTTGGTAGATGACAAAGGCATTCCCCAGCTTGTCCGTATCGATCTCGTCTGCGCCCAACAGATAAACCACATCCATATTTCCGGCGGCCAGAATGCCGCCGGCATCCAGGCCGTTATCGCCTTGTGGCAGGAAGCAGAGGTCTAGACCGCCAACCCGGCTCGCCGCGCGCTGCAACACGTTGAAACCGTTCCAGTCGTCGCTTACGCCATCGACCGAGTCCATGAGTTCTTTACACTTCGCGAGGATCGCCGAGCCGTCCGGCCGCGCCAAAGCCCCAGAGCCGACGATCACCATCGGCCGCTTGGCATCTTTGAAGGCCTTGCCGAAGTCGCCGTTGCCGGCCATCACATCATCAATCACCGAAGGGTCGTCGCCGAGATTGTCGTGAGCATAGGTCAGATCGACCGCCGGCCCAACGGATGCAATGACCACATCGCCCATCAAATAACGTTTGCGAATTCGGGCATTGAGGACCGGAGCTTCCCATCGGGGATTGGTCCCGACGAGTAGAATGGCGTCCGCCTCTTCGATCCCGGCAATGGTCGAGTTAAAGATATAGCTCGCCCGGATGGTGCCGATTGCGCCGCCGTCTTGCCGGCAATCCAAATGCGGCGCACCCAGGCCTTCCATCAGATCCTTGAGCGCCAGCATGGACTCACAGTCAGCCAGATCGCCGGCTATCGCCGCGATCTTATCGCCGGACGCCGCCGCCAGTTTCTCGCCGGCGACGCTCAACGCCTCATCCCAATCGACCGCGACCAGCTTGCCGTCCTTGCGCACATACGGCCGGTCGAGCCGCTGGCGTTTGAGACCGTCACAGGCGTGGCGGGTCTTGTCGGAAATCCATTCCTCGTTAACGTCGTCATTGTTGCGTGGCAGGATGCGCATCACTTCCGGCCCTCGGGTATCGACCCGGATGTTGCTGCCAAGCGCATCCATCACGTCGATGGATTCCGTTTTCTTCAGTTCCCACGACCGGGCGGTGAAGGCATACGGCTTGGAGGTCAGCGCGCCCACGGGACACAAGTCCACGATGTTGCCGGACAATTCCGAGGTCAGCGCCTTCTCCACATAAGTGCCCACCTCCATATGCTCACCCCGGCCCGTCGCTCCCAGTTCGGGTACGCCAGCGATCTCGGTGGCGAAGCGGATGCAGCGGGTGCAGTGAATGCAGCGGGTCATGATGGTACTGACCAACGGGCCCAGGTATTTCTCGTCGACGGCGCGTTTGGATTCCAGGAAACGGGATTTGTCCCGGCCGAAGCCCATGGCCTGATCCTGCAGATCGCACTCGCCGCCTTGATCGCAGATCGGGCAATCCAGCGGGTGGTTGATGAGCAGGAACTCCATCACGCCTTCCCGGGCCTTCTGGACCAACTCTGTCTTCGTGCGGATCACCATGCCGTCGCCGACGGGCATGGCGCAGGACGCGATTGGCTTCGGCGCACGTTCCATCTCCACTAGGCACATGCGGCAGTTGCCAGCGACCGACAGCCGTTCGTGATAGCAGAAGCGCGGAATTTCCTTGCCGGCCAGTTCACAGGCCTGAAGAACTGTCAGTCCGGCTTCGACTTCAATCTCGACATCATCGATGGTGAGTTTAGGCATCCCTTATCCTCACGCCGCCGCGGTCTGTTTTGCTTGCTCAATCCGCGCTTCCATCTCCGGACGGAAGTGGCGGATCAGCCCCTGGATCGGCCACGCAGCCGCATCGCCCAGGGCGCAAATCGTGTGACCTTCAACCTGCCGGGTGACTCGTTCGAGCAGATCAATTTCTTCAATCGTCGCCCGGCCGGTGACCATGCGGTTCATCATGCGCGACATCCAGCCTGACCCTTCCCGGCACGGCGTGCACTGGCCGCAACTTTCGTGCTTATAGAAGGCAGACAGGCGGGCGATAGCCGCAATGATATCCGTGGACTTGTCCATCACCATGATGGCCGCCGTGCCCAGGCCTGACTGAGCCTCTCTGAGGGAGTCGAAATCCATCAAGATGCTGTCGCACGTCCCTTTGGGCAGACAGGGCACCGACGCGCCGCCGGGGATGATGGCCAAGAGATTGTCCCAGCCGCCGCGCACGCCGCCGGCATGTTTATCGATCAGTTCCTTCAGCGGAATACTCATTTCCTCCTCCACGGTGCACGGATGTTTCACGTGCCCGGAGATATTGAACAATTTCGTGCCGGTGTTGTTGGGCCTGCCCAAACCGGCAAACCATCCGGCGCCCCGGCGCAGAATAGTCGGTGCAACCGCGATCGACTCCACATTGTTTACCGTGGTCGGGCAGCCATAGAGACCGGAGTTCGCCGGGAACGGCGGCTTCAGACGAGGCTGGCCTTTCTTGCCCTCCAGGCTTTCGATCAACGCGGTTTCCTCGCCACAGATATAGGCGCCGGCGCCACGGTGGACATAGCAATCAAAATCCCAGCCGGAACCGCAGGCGTCTTTGCCAATCAGGCCGGCGTCATAGGCCTCGTCGACGGCGTGCTGCAGGGCTTCGATTTCCCGATAGAACTCACCCCGCACATAGATATAGGCCGTATGTGCGCCCATGGCGAAACTGGCCAGCAGACACCCCTCGACCAGCTTGTGCGGATCGTGGCGCATGATCTCCCGGTCCTTGCAGGTGCCGGGCTCGCCCTCATCCGCGTTGACCACCAGATAGTGCGGCCGGCCGTCGGACTCTTTCGGCATGAAGGACCATTTCAGACCGGTGCTGAAGCCCGCCCCGCCCCGGCCGCGAAGCCCAGACTCTTTAACCTCTTCAACGATCCAGTCCCGACCCTTGGCGATCAGCTCCTTGGTGCCGTCCCAATCGCCCCGCGCTTTTGCACCGGCTAGGAACGGATCGTCGAAGCCGTAGATATTTGTAAAGATGCGATCACTGTCTTTAAGCATCAGCTATCACCTCCTTTGCCGCCCTTGAGGCTGGTCAGCCCACCAATCGGCTCGCAGCTCTTACGTCCGATCTGTGATCCCGGCTTCGGCGTCTCCCCAAGCTTCAATTGGGTGAGGATGGATTCCGTACTGTCGTTGTCCAGGTCCTCATAATAGTCGTCGTCGATCTGCATCATGGGCGCGTTCACGCAGGCGCCCAGGCATTCCATCTCGTTCATGGTGAACATGCGGTCATCTGTCGTTTCACCGAAACCGATACCCAGCTGTTTCTTACACGCGGCGACCACGTGATCCGAGCCACGCAACCAGCACGGCAGATTGGTGCAGACCTGCACATGGTGTTTCCCGATCGGCTGCAGATTGTACATGGTATAGAAAGTCGCAACCTCATAAACGTGGATCGGCGGCATCTCCAATAAATCGGCAACATAGTCCATGGCGGCACGGGGCAACCAGCCATCGTTCTGCCGCTGCGCCAGATCCAACAGCGGCATCACGGCGCTCGCCTGACGCATGTCCGGATACTTGGCGATTTCCTTCTTAGCCAGTTCCATGGTCTCTGGCGTGAACTCAAAGGTCTCCGGCTGCTGAACGTCGGCCGAACTCATCGGTCAATCTCCCCAAAGACGATATCCAGCGATCCTATATTGGCCACCACGTCCGCCAGCATGTGCCCCTGCGACATCATGTCCAGGGCCTGCAGATGGGCGAACCCCGGCGCGCGAATTTTGCAGCGGTAGGGTTTGTTGGTGCCGTCGGATACCAGATAGACGCCGAACTCGCCCTTGGGCGCTTCGACCACCGTATAGGTTTCGCCAGCCGACACGTGGTAGCCCTCGGTATAGAGCTTGAAGTGATGGATCAAAGCTTCCATCGATTTCTTCATGGCTTCGCGCGGCGGTTTCGTGAACTTGTTGTCGTCAATTGCTGCCGGGCCCGGCGGCATGTCGGCGATGCACTGCTTGATGATTTTCAGTGACTCCCGCATCTCGTACATGCGGACCAGATAGCGATCATAACAGTCGCCGTTCTTGCCGATGGGAATATCGAAATCCATCTTGGCGTAGGCGTCATAGGGTTGTGATTTACGGAGGTCCCAAGCAATTCCCGAGGCGCGGAGGTTCGGTCCCGTGAAGCCCCAGTCATAGGCTTCCTCGACCGACACCACACCGATATCCACGGTCCGCTGTTTGAAGATACGGTTTTCCGTCAGCAGCCCTTCCAAGTCATCGATCATGGCCGGGAACTCATCCGCCCAAACATCGATATCATCCAACAGCTTTTGCGGCACGTCCTGAGCCACGCCGCCGGGACGGAAATAGGCCATATGCAGACGCGCGCCGGAGGCCCGCTCGCAGAACTCCATCAGCAGTTCCCGATGCTCGAACGCCCACAGCATCGGCGTCATCGCGCCCACGTCCATGGCGTAAGCCGTAATGTTGAGGATATGGTTCAGTATGCGGCCGATCTCGGCATAGAGCACGCGGATATACTGCCCCCTGGGCGGCACGTCCATACCGGCCAGCTTCTCGACGGCCAACGCAAAAGCATGTTCCTGGTTTTGCGGGGCGACATAGTCCAGCCGGTCGAAATACGGCACAGCCTGCAGATAGCTCTTATATTCGATAAGCTTTTCGGTGCCACGGTGCAGCAGGCCGATGTGGGGATCGGCGCGGTCGATCACCTCGCCGTCCATCTCCAGCACCAGGCGCAACACGCCGTGGGCCGCCGGATGCTGCGGCCCGAAGTTCAGTGTGAAGTTCCTGATGTGTTGTTCGCTCATCAGGCCTTCTCCTCCTCGCTGGCTTCTTCGTCTTCATCGAGGGTGGCTTTTTCATCGCCGGGAAGCTGATGCTGCATGCCTTCCCACGGGCTGAGGAAATCAAAGTTGCGGAATTCCTGCGTGAGCTTCACCGGTTCATAAACGACGCGCTTTTGTTCGTCGTCGTAGCGCACTTCGACATAACCAGTCAGCGGAAAGTCTTTGCGCAGCGGATGGCCTTCGAAACCATAGTCCGTGAGGATGCGGCGCAAATCCGGATGATTGGAGAAATAAATGCCGTAGAGGTCCCAGGCTTCCCGCTCCCACCAGCCGGCGGCACTGAACACGCTAACCGCGGACGGGACCGGCGTGTCTTCTCTCGCCTGGACCTTCACTCGAATACGGGCGTTCTGGGTGAGGCTCAACAGGTTATAGACTACGTCAAAGCGGTTCTCCCGCTCCGGATAATCCACACCGCAGACATCCATCAAAATCTTGAACTGGCAATTCACATTGTCGCGGAGGAAGGTCAGGACTTTGACGATGGAGTCGCGCTCGGCATGGACGATTAATTCACCGCCCTTGACCTCCGTCGATTGGACGGCGCCATCGAGGCTGTCGGTGACAAGTTCGGCCATGTCTATGACAGGTTGTACGTCGGCCATGATCCCCTCGAAATACTCCGCGCGCCCCGTTTAGCGCCACAAGGTCCCGGTGCGTTTAATCTTTTTCTGCAATTGCAGAATGCCGTACACCAGTGCCTCCGCCGTCGGCGGGCAGCCGGGCACATAAATATCCACAGGCACGACCCGGTCACATCCGCGCACCACCGAATAGGAATAGTGGTAGTAGCCGCCCCCATTGGCGCAGGAGCCCATGGAGATGACATAGCGCGGCTCCGCCATCTGGTCGTAGACCTTGCGGAAGGCCGGCGCCATTTTATTGGTCAACGTTCCAGCAACGATGATCACGTCGGATTGACGCGGGCTCGGCCGCGGCACGACGCCAAAGCGGTCCAGGTCATAGCGGCTGACATAGGCGTGCATCATCTCAACGGCGCAACAGGCCAGACCGAACGTCATCGGCCAGAGAGACCCGGTCCGCGCCCAGTTCACCAGCTTATCCAGATTGGCGACGACGAATCCTTTGTCGGTCAGCTCATTGGTCACGTTTTTGAGGATCAGGTCCTGTTGCGCGCCGGGCACCAGGGGCTGGCCATATTGATCAACCAGGGATGACTGCGGGTCTACTCCCATTCCAGGGCCCCCTTCTTCCATTCATAGACAAAACCGACCGTCAGAATGCCGAGGAACACGACCATGGACCAGAAGCCGACTATACCGATCTCGCCCAGGCTGATGGCCCAAGGGAACAAGAACGCGACTTCCAGATCAAAAATGATGAAGAGGATTGCAACCAGATAGAAGCGGACATCGAATTTAATCCGAGCGTCTTCGAACGCCTCGAAGCCGCATTCATAGGCCGACAGCTTGGCCGTATCCGGCTTTTGCCTTGCCAGAACCAGCGACGCGATCACCATCACCACAGCCAAGCCTACAGCGATGCCGATAAAGATCAGGATGGGTAAATATTGAACGAGCAAATTTTCCATCAGGGGATCCTGTTTTGTGCCTTCTTCCTAGCCTTCGGCCGTGAGAATCTGGCGGGAGCGACGGGACTCGAACCCGCGACCTCCGGCGTGACAGGCCGGCGTTCTAACCAACTG
>JAYPHU010000043.1:0-22000 GCA_038127535.1 Rhodospirillaceae bacterium
TCTCATCTGCAGACCGCTGAACAGCCTGCTGAACCGCAGCATCCTTCTCAAACCGCAGGCTCTCCAACTCATCCCTCAGGCCCGTCGCCGTATCTTTTAGTTGCTGGATCTCATCTGCAGACCGCTGAACAGCCTGCTGAACCGCAGCATCCTTCTCAAAAATTGCTTCTTCGAGTGCGGCTCTAATCGACACCACAGTTTCTCTTAGATGAAGATTTTCTATACTTAAATCTGTATCCAACGTCCCTTACTCCAGATTAGGGTCGATAGCCAATGTCTTTGTCTTGCTGCAAGACGTCAAGTTTTAGAATTGTTGCAAAAGATCAAGAAGAACCTTTATCCTAGTTCAACAATCCTGTTTTAAATGGCCCAGCCCTAATTGCGCTTCAATGCACGACTTTCTGTCACCCAACGCCCTCTGTTAATTTTAATTGGAAATCTCTCATTGCAACGTCGGCCGTAATTTTTTGATAACGACGTAAACTTGAGTCTTTGTCAGACCATAAAAAGCCTCCAAAACTCCTCAAAAAGCTGAGATAGTGATGGTCAGCCCACTAAAATTCGGATGCTACATCCAACAATTTTTTTCTCGGAGGATTGCCAGAATTTTTGACCAACCGGGCGCCTTTTTCGACCTCCTTAATGCCTACTTCGAGGTCGCGATAAATACGCCGTCCCAATCAACGGGCGGCGGATCAATCTCGTATTGCTTGATACGACCCTCGTAGAGCTCGCACAGGACTTCCAAGCTAAACCGTTCGCTAGATGCTGCCTTGACCGCTAGGGCAGGACCGATTTCCGTGTCAGCCGCCTCCTCGGAGACTTCCCTGATCTTATTTATCAGGTACTTGGCCTTCTCCCAGTCCTGGCTGCGGTAGACCTGCAGCATCTGCGCGACAGATTCTTTGATCTTGATGAACGCCGGGTGAATGGCGACCGATTCATCGCCCATCAAAGCATATATATCGAGACCAACTGTCTTGCCCTTCACCTGGATACAGTCCAAATCAATGACAGCAAAATCCTGCACCTGTGCATAGGTATTCGGGCCAATGACAATATCGACGCCGTAAGTTTTGGACTGGCCTTCAAGCCGAGCAGCAGTGTTCACGGTATCTCCCAGCACGGAATAGTCCATTCGCTGAGATGTGCCCATGTTGCCGACAACTGCGTCACCGGAGTTGAGCCCCAGACCGACCTTAAGATCCAAGTGTTTGCGGCCTTCCTCCTTTGCTTCCTGCTCGAGGCGCGCGTTCAACGGCGCCATGGCGGCGACCATTTCCAATGCGGCGCGACAGCCGTCCTCTGCGTGATGGTTGTCATCTAGCGGTGCATTCCAGAAAGCCATGATGCAGTCGCCCATATACTTATCGATAGTGCCATTGCGCTCAAGAATGATATCGGTGAGCGGGGTTAGAAGCTTGTTGATCAGAACGGTTAGGCCTTCCGCATCAAACAGTTCAGAAATGCTGGTGAAGCCGCGCACATCACAGAACAGCAGAGTCATATCGCGCTTGGCCCCACCCAGGGTCAACAGCGCCGGATTTTCGACCACCTGCTCTACCATCGCTGGTGACAGATACTTACCGAAGGCTTCGCGGGTTTGGCGGCGCTGAGCTTCCTCGGACGCGTAGCCCAAATACGTCAGCACGACATAGATGATGAAAACCGTAAACACGCCGTAAAACGCGTCAAGCAGTACTTTGTGCTCGGCGAACATGTGCCAAGATAAGGAGGCGGCGGCGGCGGCCGTTGTTAAGAAAAACAGCAGTGTCCATTTGGCCCCGACCCAAGGTACTAGTATAATGATTATCATTCCCGCGACCAGGGCAATCGCCATTTCTCCGACGTCGGCAAAGTTCGGCCTGGTCAGATACTGATTACTCATCACCGACTCGAGAAGTTGGGCGTGGACTTCAACCCCCGGGATAAATTGCTCTGTGGGGACGGTTTTGATATCAAGCAGGCCCACCGCGGAGGTGCCAATGAGGGCCAACTTGCCGCGCATCTTGGCGGGGTCCACTGTTCCCGCTAGAACGTCTTTGGCGGAGACGTATTTAGCCTTATCCGTCTTACTGAAATAAGGGTACAATTTGCCGGACCGGTCCGTTTTCGGCATGAGCGCGGGTAGTCGGAGCATCACGAACTTCGAGTAATCGACCGGCCCTCTGGCGCGTGCAAGACGGTACTTCTTGTTACCGGCCAGCCTTGCCCGATGTAGCAGGTACTTCACCTCCGCGTTATCGACCACCTCCGCGTAGACAAGCCGATTGAAGTTGGGGTCATACGGTTCAAACCCGATTTTTTCGTCTTTGAGTATCTCCCGCGTAACCGTAAAGCGTTGGGGCCGGCTCAGGGTAAAGGCATAAATCCCCGCAAGGTTGCTTTGCGCCAAAACGCTAGAACGCCCGGCCGCCAGACGCACCATCTCTATCGCCAAAGCAGGGTAAAGTTTGTTCCCGTGCCGGAACATCGCTGGTACCCGGCGCACGATACCGTCCGGTTCCGGCTCCAACGCCAGCAACCCGTGCCCGGCCGCCGCTTTCTCCAAAGGTTTAACATTTCGCAGTAATCCTGGCACTCCCGTAGCCCAGCTCCGGGGCGGTGGCGCACCCCGGTCGGCCTTCTCAGCGATCCGCGAATTTAGCGGCTTACGATCCGGATATTCTTTTGGGAACGGTAGCACGGCCTGCCCCACCACTACCCGGCGGGATTGCTTAACGACAGTCGCCAATAATTGGTCATTGCTCGGGAGGTTCAGAAGCTTTTTCTTGGTCTCCTCATCCAGCCCCACCACACTATTGACCACATTGGCACCATTCATCCTATCAGGCTCGGCGAAGATAACGTCTATGCCGACCACTGCATTTCCCAAGGCAAAGGCATTCTGAACGAGTTGCGCGACCTGATTGCGGGGCCAGGGCCACTGTCCGACCTCGGATAGGCTGGCCTCGTCCAAATCAATGATCACCACCGGACTCTCGGGCCAGATTTCCCGCGGCTTGATCTGCTGATAGAAATCAAAAGTCTTGAGGCGAATGGTGTTCAGAGGGCCCGGATCCCAGTGGCGTACGCCCATAAAGGCGACCAGCAGAACCAGTCCGATCCAACGGGCTTTGCCGAAGCTGAATTTCTTGTGAAGGCCGGTCGAATCAACCTGCGGCCCCTTCTCGTCATCTCCGGCGGATTTCCGCCTGATCGAGGGCAACTTCAATCTGCTGAAAAATGATGCTGGTTCGACAGCCGCGGCGCCGTCAGCCATAGGATCCTCCTAAAATAAGGCGAGCAGTGGTTCCTGACACAGTATAGCCTTACTCGATTACTAGAACCTTCCAGGCATTTTAGGTCAAGGGAAAACGATCACAATTACCCACTACCTTCAAGGCTGGCTCAAGAAAATTGGAACCATCTTAATCCAGATCTATCCCAGTATTATCCTGGAGAATGGTTTCAACCAGTCCACCACAGGAAAAACGAGACAAACAATTGCCAATATTGAGAGTGGATCTCAGCGATCAAACAGGCACAAGTCATCGTCAACTGATTGTAAACGCAATATAGCCATATCTGGCCATATCAGACCCGGAATATGAGACCGTCCTTTGCTCTACTTCTACCTTCAGGTGGCGCAGTTCACGTGCGCTAGACACTAAACTATTTATAAACTAATTTGCCGAATGTTGGATTTTGCGCACCCTATCTGCGCAGCCAAGAAGTCTAACCAACTAATTTTACTCGGAGTAATCCATGTCAATTGGCACCATCGCGGGAATAATCGCCGGCATTGGGCTTTTTCTCGGGGCGATTTTTATCGCCACTGACAATTTTCTAATGTTTGTAGATGCGCCAAGTTTTATTATGGTGGTGGGCGGCGCCTGTGCGGCAGGCTTCATCTCCTACGAAGCTCGTTATGTAATTTTAGCGTATAAAGCATTAATCCAAATATACACCGCTCCGGCAATAAGCAGAAACTTATTAAAAGCCGAGGTGGGTCGAATTATTCGTTGGGGTTATACAGTTCAAAAATCGGGTACTCCTGGTTTGGAGGCAGAAATAAAAAAACTAAAAAACAGTGATAAATTTCTGGCTTTTGGAGTTGATTGCGTTGTTGCGGGCTACAGCGCTGCAGAAATAAGGGATATTTTGACAACAACCATTGAAAGTACTTTTGGAAGGAATATGGCGCCAGTAAAGGTACTGCAAATGCTAGGAGGCGCGTGCCCGGCATTTGGGATGATAGGGACCTTGGTAGGGCTTGTTATCATGCTTGGCAATTTGGATGATCCCGCGGCCTTAGGCCCCGCGCTCGCCGTTGCTATGATCACTACTTTATACGGGGTTCTTTTCGCACGTTTGATTTTTTTGCCTGCGGCCTTGAAAGTCGAACAACGAGAGCAAATAGTGAGATTCAGAAATTACTTAGTTCTTGAGGGTCTTACTCTTTTGGCTGACAAGAAAAGTCCAAGATATATTCAAGATCGAATGAACAGCTATTTAGATCCTGCTATTCATTTTAATTTAGACAAAGATAAGGTAAAGTAATGGCTGGTCCACCTCCACCACCTCCTTCATCGGGAGATGATGATGACATCATGGGAACCTATGCCGATGCAATAACGCTACTAATGGCGTTCTTTGTCTTATTTTTTTCTATTTCAAAGGTTGATCTTGATGTCATGGATGAAGTCGCGAAAGGAATGAGCGCGTCGATAGCAAAAGAAACAAGGACTACGCAACAAGAGAAATTAACGGCCGATTTAAAAGATATGATCATTTCTGAGGGGGCCGAAGAAGTAATCAAGATGGGCACCGACGCCGATGGCAGCATAACCCTCGAATTGGACGCTGGTCAGTTCTTCAAACCTGGGTCGGCAGATTTGCAGGAGCAAGCTGTACCGGTTCTTACAGGAATGTACGACGAACTCTCATCAGAGCTTTATAAGAATTTTAACATTACCGTCGAGGGGCATACGGATGACGATCCAATCAGCACTCTTCGGTTCCCCTCAAACTGGGAATTATCAACGGGTCGCGCTGCAACCGTCGTCCGATTCCTTCAAACAGCTGGTTTTTCTGGCGAGGGCATCGACGGAAAGCGTCTAATGGCCGCTGGTTTTGGCGATACGCAGCCGAAAGTTCCCAATCGAGACATCAATAACAATCCCATACCTGAGAACCAGTTAAAGAACCGCCGCGTCGTCATCAGGGTCAATCGGAAGCCGATTTATAACACGATCAAGATTCCGAAATTCCGGCGCGATAAATCAAACGTTACGTCAACGGCGATTAATTAGCCAATTAGTTTAAACGGGGTGTGCGCCCTATTCGACAAGGACGTCCATATTTTCCTGGATCACGAATGCGCTGCTCCATTCCTCGGCGGCCTCGGCGGCAAGCTTATCCATAAACACATCGTCGTGGTCGGGGTCATGGTGGAAAATACCCAACCGCTTTGCGCCCGCTTCCTTGCAGAGCCTCACGCCTTCATTCCAGGTGGAGTGACCCCAGCCGATCTTGGAGGAGAATTCTTCTTCGGTATACGTGGAGTCGTAGATCACCAGATCCGAGCCTTCGATCAGCTTTAGGATATTTTGGTCCATCTCGCCTTCCACATGCTCAGTATCGGTGATCAAGCACATGGACTTGCCCTGATATTCGATCCGGTATCCGGTGGCGTCGTTGGGATGATTCAAAAGCGCCGTCTTAACTTTTACGCCGGGCGTCTTGCCGATATCCAAATCCTCGCCAGCGTTGAAGTCGTTGAACGTCAGTTTAGCCTGCATGGCCTCAAGCGGCACAGGGAACATGGGATTATCCATCTGAGTCTCCAGGATATTCTGAATCCCGCCCTTGTCCATCAGGTGGCCGGCGAAAATATCAAATTGCCGGTTCGGGTCGAACGCCGGCGTAAAAAACGGGAACCCATTGATGTGATCCCAATGGGTGTGGGTAAGAAGAATGTGACAATGATCCGCATCGGATTTGATCATCTGCTGGCCGAGGTTGCGAATGCCCGTCCCACAATCCAGAAGGATTTTTTGGTCGCCGACATCCACCTCAATGCTGGTGGTATTTCCGCCATACTTCAGGTGAGTCGGCGCAGGGCAGGCGATGCTGCCGCGGCAGCCCCAGATCTTTACCCGCATTGACATATACTTTGCGCCCCCAGATCGGACTCTTCTAAAGATGAAGGACCAAACGACTTCATTCTAATAAACTCGATCAAACCCAAATTTACAATCAGGTGTTTACTTGTCTCCCACGATTTCGAACGCGCAGCCAATCTCCAAAACAAGGGTATCGGCGGCGCGCCCTCCATTAACCGCGAGTTTAACTAGTCCATTGGCATTTACATACCAAAATGGACCCCTTGGGAAACATCCGAGAATGTCCTTCCGTGGCTCACAAATAAATTATTTACCAGCAGATCAAATTGCGTATTAACGCAATCAGCAGACAGCCCTGTCAGGGCGTTCACATAGCAGTCGATATACACTATTTCCGACAGTTGATCAGGCCAATAACTAAATCGATTCCGATCCGGCTCCCGTTCGATTTCACCTGACGGTTTGCCATTTTCAAGCGCTGCCGCCACAGGGGCAAATAAGTCCCGGCCATGGAAGCTAGCCGACAATTCATCAGGACGCCAATTGATCTTCCAAATGCATGAAATCGCAGCTTTGCGGCGCACCAGTTCAAACAGACCGTTGCCCGGTCCCACGTACCACTTGTCCTACGCCTCGACGATCACCGGCGGCCGGTCGCTCCCCACACCGGGATCGACTATGCACAGAAACACCGTTCCGGCCGGAAATACGTCAGCGTAGGCCGCGAGAAGATACGCCGACGCCCTCGGATTGAATGTCGGCGCATCGGCAAATAGGCTGACAATCTGTGCCGCCGGCGCTTCTTTCAGAAGCCGGGCATTCATTTGGCCCGTGTAGGGTCCTTCCGGGCCAAAGTCAGTAAATGTAACGATCATCGGAATCACCGGAGAACAGGCTGAATCGAAGTGAAATTCATCCCTACAAGACTAGAAAAAATCATTATTTTTCAATAACAAACGAGAAAAAAAGCGGATATTGTTTAGGCAGGCGTGACGAACGACATTCTTTTGACTAAAATGTTGCCGTCGAAATGACACGGGGGTACTGCTCCCCATTTCCGGTTGTTCTCATCCCGTCCGAACGGGTTGGACCTTAAATATGGCCCTTCCTGAAAAGGCACTGGCGACTCGGGACAGCGAACAAGCCGGGCCCGTCAATTCCGAGGCGGTATGAGGATCCTGGGGAGTACACGGCAGGCGCCGGTAAAACGCCTCAACGGATAGAAAGTGGGCATTTGGTCCCCAGACCGAAGCCGGAGTTTATTGCAGGGCCGCCGCAGCAATTGGGGTATTGGCGGCGGACCAAAAGAGAAGAATGAAAAGAGGGTATATGTACAAATCTGGTATACCGGCCAAGCAGGGTCTCTATGATCCCGAGAACGAGCATGATAACTGCGGTATCGGCTTTGTCGCCAATATTAAGAATCGTAAAAGCCATGAGATCGTCCAGCAGGGCCTGACAATCCTGAGCTGCCTGACCCACCGGGGCGCAGCGGGCGCAGACCCGTTGTCCGGTGACGGCGCGGGCATTCTGATCCAAATACCGGACAAGTTCCTGCAAGAAGAATGTAAGGAGTTGAATATCTCCCTCCCCGCCGCCGGCAATTATGGCGTGGGCCTGATTTACTTGCCCCGGGGCGAAAAAGCCCGGGCAGCCTGCGAACAAGTGGTCGAAGAAACTATCACAGCCGAAGGTCAGACCGTCCTCGGCTGGCGGGATTTACCCACCGACAACACTATCTTGAGCGAGGCGGTTCGGGAATCGGAACCGTTTATCCGCCAGGTATTTATCGGCCGCGGTGACAATTGCGCCGACGAGGATGCCTTCGAACGCAAATTATTCGTCATTCGAAAACAGTCCAACAACCACATCCAGGAAAATAAGCTAGCCGGCGAAGAAAGTTATTATGTGCCCACCATGTCGGCCAGGACCATCTGCTTCAAAGGCATGATGCTGGTCGAACGGGTTGGTTCATATTTTACCGATCTTTTGGATGAACGGGTAGAATCGGCCCTGGCGCTGGTGCATCAACGTTTCTCCACCAACACGTTCCCATCTTGGGAACTGGCCCAGCCTTTCCGCTATCTCTGCCACAACGGTGAAATCAACACGCTCCGAGGCAATATCAACTGGATGGCGGCCCGACGGCATTCCATGCAGTCCGACCTTTTGGGCGAGGATCTGGATAAGCTGTGGCCATTGATCGCCGACGGCCTGTCCGACTCGGCCTCGTTCGATAATGCGCTCGAACTCCTGGTGGCCGGCGGATACTCGCTGGCTCATGCCATGATGCTGATGATTCCGGAAGCATGGAATGACAATCCTCTGATGGATGATGAGCGCCGCGCGTTCTACGAGTACCACGCCGCACTGATGGAGCCATGGGACGGCCCCGCGGCAGTTGCCTTTACCGATGGCAAGCAGATCGGCGCGACCCTGGACCGCAATGGTCTGCGCCCCGCCCGCTACGTGGTGACCGAGGACGATTTGGTGGTCATGGGCTCCGAGGTCGGCGTGTTATCCATCGCGGACGAAAAGGTTGTCCAGAAATGGCGTCTGCAGCCCGGTAAAATGTTCCTGATCGATCTGGAACAGGGCCGGATTATTGACGATACAGAGTTGAAAGCCGATCTGGCCAAGGCACATCCCTATCAGACCTGGCTAAACAAGACACAGATCAAACTCGAAGATCTACCAGCTGAAGAAGAACCGGTGCCGCCGGATCATCAGGCTCTGTTGGATCGTCAGCAGGCGTTCGGCTACACTCAGGAAGATATAAAATTCTTCCTGACCCCGATGGCCATCAGCGGACAGGATCCGGTCGGCTCCATGGGGCGGGATATCCCCCATGCTGTGCTCTCCGACCGACCCAAGCTGCTCTACGATTATTTTAAGCAGGCATTTGCCCAGGTGACCAACCCGCCGATCGATCCAATCCGCGAGGAATTGGTCATGTCGCTGGTTTCGCTCATCGGGCCACGACCGAATCTGCTCGATCTGGACTCTGGCGGCAGTTACATGCGCTTGGAGGTTAACCAGCCGATCCTATCCAACGAGGATCTGGAGAAAATCCGCCATATCGACAGCCGGATTGAATCCTTCCGCTCGATTACCCTGGATATGTGCTATCCGTCCAAGGAAGGCCCGGAAGGCATGGAGGGAGCTCTGACACGGCTCTGCGCTGAAGCCCAAAAGGCGGTCGAAGACGGCCATAATATTCTGATCATTTCCGACCGCCGCTTAGACGCCGAACATGTGGCGATCCCCGCCCTGTTGGCGACTGGCGCCGTACACCACCATCTGATCCGGGCCGGCCTACGCACCGAATCCGGGCTTGTGGTGGAAACCGGCGAAGCGCGTCAGGTGCATGATTTCTGCCTGCTGGCGGGATACGGCGCGGAAGCCGTAAACCCCTATCTGGCGTTCGACACCATCACCGACATCAAGCACGAACTACCCAAGAACGTCAGCCTGCAAGAGGCCTACAAGCGCTTCATCAAGGCAGTCGACAAGGGTATGCTCAAAGTCATGTCCAAGATGGGTATTTCGACCTATCAGTCCTATTGCGGTGCACAGATTTTCGACGCCATCGGGTTGTCCAGCGAGTTCATCCAGGCTTATTTCACCAAGACCGCCTCTGCCATCGAAGGTGTTGGTTTGGCGGAGATCGCCCGGGAAACCGTTGACCGACACTCACGTGCCTATCGAAATGATCCGACGATCGAAGACGATCTGGATGTGGGCGGCGAGCTTGCTTTCCGTATTCGCGGTGAAGAGCATATGTGGACGCCTGACACCATCTCCAAGCTGCAGCATTCGGCACGAATGAATTCTCAGGACATCTACAACGAGTACGCCAAACAGATGAATGACCAGTCGGTCAAATTGAAGAACCTGCGTGGCCTGTTCGAATTCAAGTTCGAGGGCGACGGCATTCCTATTGAGGAAGTCGAACCGGCGGCCGATATCGTGAAACGCTTCGTCACCGGCGCCATGTCCTTCGGCTCCATCTCCTTCGAAGCGCATACCAATCTCGCCATCGCCATGAACCGAATCGGCGGCAAGTCAAACACCGGTGAGGGCGGCGAACAGCCTGAACGCTATGATACCCTGGCCAACGGGGATTCCATGCGCTCAGCCATCAAGCAGGTAGCCTCTGGCCGCTTTGGCGTGACCACCGAATACCTGCGGAATGCCGATGAGATTCAGATTAAAATGGCGCAGGGTGCAAAACCCGGAGAAGGTGGGCAGTTACCCGGTCACAAGGTCGACGAGATAATTGCACGGGTGCGGCATTCGACCCCCGGCGTTGGCCTGATTTCGCCCCCGCCGCACCACGACATTTACTCCATTGAGGATCTGGCACAGCTCATACACGATCTGAAGAACGTCAATCCGAAAGCCCGGATTAGCGTGAAACTGGTCTCCATCGTCGGCGTCGGCACCATTGCCGCCGGCGTCTCCAAGGCGCATGCGGATCACGTGCTGATCTCCGGCGCGGACGGCGGTACGGGCGCGAGCCCCATTACCTCGATCATGCATGCCGGCGCACCGTGGGAAATCGGCCTGGCTGAGACTCATCAGACACTGGTCATGAACAAACTGCGGGGCCGCATTTGCGTACAGACGGACGGCGGTATCCGCACCGGTCGGGACGTAGCCATCGCGGCGTTGCTGGGCGCTGACGAATACGGCATCGCTACGGCGTCGCTGATCGCGTCCGGCTGCATCATGATGCGCAAATGCCACCTGAACACCTGTCCGGTGGGCATCGCGACGCAGGATCCGGAACTGCGCAAACGTTTCCGCGGCCAGCCGGAGCATGTGATCAACTATATGTTCTTCGTCGCCGAGGAGATGCGCGGGATTATGGCCAAGCTGGGCTTCCGCACGATCAACGAGATGATCGGTCAGACCCAGGTTTTGGACATGAGCAAAGCCGTCGACCACTGGAAGGCCAAGGGCCTCGACCTAACCCGCCTGCTCTACAAGCCGGAAATGGGTCCGGATGTGGCTGTTTATAACTGCGAGAAACAGGATCACGGGTTGGAACGCGCTTTGGATCAACAGATAATCAAGGAAGCCGCCCCCGCGCTGGAAAACGGCTCCCCGGTTCAGATTGAAACGCCAATTCGTAACACCAACCGGACCTTCGGCGCCATGCTGTCCGGCGAGGTCGCGGAACGCTACGGCCATGCCGGCCTACCCGAGGATACGATCTACATCAAAGGCAAAGGCTCCGGCGGACAAAGCTTCGGTGCCTTCCTGTCCAAAGGCATCACCGTCGAGCTTGAGGGCGACACCAACGACTATGTGGGCAAGGGACTGGCCGGCGGCCGGCTTGTCGTCTATCCGCCGAAAGTGTCCAAGTTCACGGCCGAGGAAAGCATCGTGATCGGCAACGTGGCGCTGTACGGCGCTATTGCAGGGGAATGTTATTTCCGGGGTGTCGCCGGCGAACGGTTCGCCGTCCGGAATTCCGGTGCGACCGCCGTTGTCGAAGGCGTCGGCGATCACTGCTGCGAGTATATGACCGGCGGCGTGGTCGTGGTGCTCGGCCTGACCGGACGGAACTTCGCGGCCGGTATGAGCGGCGGCATCGCCTACGTGCTGGACGAATCCGATGATTTCGACATCCGCTGCAACATGGCGATGGTGGAGTTAGAACCCATTCCCGACGAAGACCGGGCGATGGAGGACAGTCATCAACGAGGCGATCTGGAGACCCATGGCCGGGTCGACATTATGAGCGATATGACCGGCTATGACTCCCTGCGTCTGCGCAAACTGATCGAGAACCACATGCACTTCACCGACAGTGATCGGGCGCGGCATATCCTGGACAATTGGGAAACTTATCTGCCCAAGTTCGTCAAGGTGATGCCGGTTGATTACCGCCGGGCGCTGTTGGAACGGCAGGCGCGTAACGAAAACAAAGACAAGGAAGGCAACCGTGTCGGCGTTGCCGTGGGGGAATAGACGATGGGTAAGCCGACAGGTTTTCTTGAGTTTGAACAGGTCGACCGGGCCTATTTGCCGGTTTCCGAGCGGGTTAAGAACTACAACGAATTTGTCGTCGATCTGAGTGCCGAGGAACTGACCGAACAGGGTGCGCGCTGCATGGATTGCGGCATCCCGTACTGCCACCAGGGATGTCCGGTGAACAACATCATTCCGGACTGGAATGATCTGGTCTACAAGGGAGATTTTCAAAAAGCGATCGAAGTTTTGCACTCGACTAACAATTTCCCGGAATTCACCGGCCGCATTTGCCCGGCCCCGTGCCAGGAAGCCTGCACCCTGAATATCGAGGATACGCCGGTCACCATCAAAACCATCGAATGCGCGATTATCGACCGGGCCTGGAACGAAGGCTGGGTGTCGCCGAAGGAACCCACGACCAAGACCGGTAAGAAGGTCGCCGTGGTCGGCTCCGGCCCCGCCGGTATGGCCTGTGCCCAGCAATTGGCTCGCGCTGGACACGACGTGGACTTGTTCGAGAAGAACGCCAAGATCGGCGGGCTACTCCGCTACGGCATTCCCGACTTCAAGATGGAAAAGCATCTGATCGACCGTCGGGCCGAGCAGATGGAGGCCGAAGGGGTCACGCTGCGCACCAACACCAATGTAGGCGTGGATATCTCCATCCAAGAGCTTACCGACGGCTATGACGCCGTTGTGATGGCGGGCGGCGCTGAACACCCCCGCGATCTGCCGGTACCAGGCCGCGAATTGGACGGCATTCATTTCGCCATGGACTTCCTGACCCAGCAAAACCGCCGGGTCTCCGGTGAGGAACTGGGCACCAAGAAGGAAATCTGGGCGACCGATAAGCACGTTGTCGTCATCGGCGGCGGCGATACCGGTTCCGACTGTGTCGGCACCTCCTTCCGCCATGGCGCGGCAAGCGTCACCCAGCTTGAAATCATGCCGAAGCCGCCGGAGAAGGTGGACAAGGCAGTCACCTGGCCGAATTGGCCGATGAAGCTCCGTACGTCCTCTTCTCACCAGGAAGGCGCCGAACGGGATTGGGCGATCACAACGACCATTGCCAACGGCGACGATGGCGCCGTCACGTCCCTGACCACCAAGCGGGTCGCCTGGGAAAAAGGTGAAGACGGCCGCATGAACCTGGTCGAGAAAGACGACACGCAGGGCGAATTGAAGGCCGACTTGGTCCTGCTGGCCATGGGCTTTGTCTCACCAGTACACGCCGGCATGATTGAGGACAGCGGCGTCGAGTTGGACGAGCGCGGCAACGTGAAGGCCAACACCAACGACTATCAAACCTCGGTCCCCAATGTCTTCGCAGCCGGAGATATGCGCCGGGGTCAATCCTTGGTGGTCTGGGCCATTCGGGAAGGCCGTCAATGCGCCCGCGCCGTCGATGAATTCCTCATGGGCGCAACCCTACTGCCGCGCTAGACCTTCGTCGCCAAAGTAATACTGAGGAACGTTCAAGCAAAAATAAGGCTGTTTGAATTTCATCGAATATTCACCGGTATACCTGGGACGAGTAAAAATAATGCGCGTTTTGCAAAACGGAAATTTGTATCTGTTTTGCGAAACAGGTTTGAAATAGTTTTACCGATTTGTGATTTTTATCTGAATTTTCGCCGGTTCTACCTCAAGTAGATCGTCCAAATATTGGTTGAAGATCTAGAACTTTTGCACATAGCGAATTTTCGACAAATTTCGACATTCAATAAACGAGTTTCCGGATCAAACCTGCGTAAAATCGTGTTTTTAATTTGTTTTCAATAAGTTGTTCGGATGTAGAGAATTATCCGCCTTCCATCTCTCATACCGGCATGTGAATCCCTGTAAATTTGAGCGAAGTTATCGACAAAGTTATCCACAGGACTCATGCAGGCGAATATTGCCTTTTCGGCGCGCCGGGGTCATGAGTCGGGGCACAGTTCAGTAAGCACTTGAATCTATTTGGAATATCATCACATGAGTGGCGACTTCGTAGGGATCACCTCTTGCGACGGGCACAACTTCCAGGGCTATTTCTGTCAGGGGCAGGCGAACAAGCCGGCGTTGGTGCTGCTTCACGAAATTTTCGGCATCACCGATTGGGTGAAATCCATCACCGATGACTTCGCCGCGAATGGATACTGGGTGTGTGCGCCGGACATGTACGGACGCGTCGATCCGGGCTTTATCGGCAATCGGGAAGAACCGGAAATGTATCAGCGGTCCCGAAATTATCGCGACACCATGGATCGCCAAGCCGCCATGCAGGATATCGAGGCCACGGCCCAGTTTCTTAAAGGCCAGCCGGGCTGCAACGGCAAATGGGCGGTCACCGGGTTCTGCATGGGCGGCACCCTCACCTATCTGGCGGCGGCGCGGCTGCAACCCGATGCCACCATTGCCTATTACGGTACTCAAATACACGACTTCCTGGACGAAGGGCGGCACGTAGACTGCCAGACTATTTTTCATATGGGGGAGCACGATCATCTTGTGGGGCCGGAAAACGATCACCGCATTCATGCCGCACTTATCGGCAAGTTCAACATCGCCATCTACAAGTATGATGCCGGGCACGCTTTCGCCAATTCCACGCAGCCCGACCGCTATAGCGCCGAGGCGGCCGAGCTGGCGCACCAACGGACGTTTGCCTTGCTCAACAAGCTTCAATAAAAAAGCAGATCACTTACCAAGGGAGGCGCACGATGAGCGGTCCGCTCGCCGGCATTCGAATTTTTGACCTAACCCGCGTTCTGGCAGGCCCCAGCTGTGTCCAAATCCTGGGCGACCTGGGCGCCGATGTGATCAAGGTGGAACGGCCCGGTGTAGGCGATGACACAAGAAAATTCGGCCCACCCTTTGTGCTAGATAAGGACGGCGAGGAGACGAGCGAGTCGGGTTATTACCTGGCAGCCAACCGCAACAAGCGCTCCATGACCCTGGACCTTACCAGCGAAGAAGGCCAGCAGCTCGCCCGCAAGATGATCGCCAAGTGCGACCTGCTGGTCGAGAACTTCAAGACCGGTAATCTGGCAAAGTACGGCCTGGGCTACGACGACCTCAAAGACGAGCTCCCGGGTCTAGTCTATTGCTCCATCACCGGGTTCGGCCAGACCGGCCCGCTGGCCGACCAACCGGGCTATGACTTCATGGCGCAAGGCATGGGCGGGCTGATGAGCATCACCGGACCCAAAGACGGCGAACCTCACAGGGTCGGCGTGCCGATCGCCGATCTGACGGCGGGGCTTTGGGCGGCCATCGCCATCAACGCGGCGCTCCGCCACAAGGAAGTCACCGGTCAGGGTCAGCACCTTGACGTCTCCCTGCTGGATACCCAGGTCGCGACACTCTCCATCCAGGGGCTCAACTACCTGACGTCTGGCGAGGTACCCGGCCTTTTGGGCAACGCGCACCCCAATATCGTGCCGTATCAGGTCTTCCCGACCGAAGACGGCAATATCATTGTCGCGGTTGGCAATGACAGCCAGTTTGTACGCTTCAGCGAATTTATCGGGGCACCGGATCTAGCCGAAGATGAGCGGTTTTCAACCAACGACAACCGGGTGCGCAACCGGGACGAACTGACCGAAATCCTGAATGAGATCATACGGCAAAAACCATCCGATCACTGGCTGGAAGGCCTGGAAAAAATCAAGGTGAGCTGCGGGCCGATTAATACCATCGATCAGGTTTTCGACAATGCACACGTGTTGGCACGCGGCATGAAGATCCAGATGGATCACCCGCTGGCGCCCGAACCGGTCAACCTGATCGGCAACCCGATCCACATGTCCGAGACTCCGCCGACCTACCGTTCCCACCCGCCGATGATGGGCGAACACACGGACGAGCTTCTGGAAGAGCTTCTCGACCTCTCCGAGGAAGAACGCCAGGGCCTGCGCGACCGCGAGGTTATTTAGGGGATAACGGCGCGATCACAATTTCCGAGGGACGACCGTAAAGCCCCATCAGACCGACGGTAGCTGAAGATAAAAACAATGGTGACATAGACAAGTCGGGATCTATTTAATTAAAACTCTATTTAAGAATTTAAGTATTTCATCTCTAGCTTGGTCACGAGCTGTATCATTCATTTGGAAACACATTTCCATCTTACCGAATTCCCTGGTGCGGTAACTACGACAGGTTTTCTCATAGCTCCCTCGCAATCCCAGATCGAACGCGTGATATGCACCTTCTATTTTAACGAACGGAGTTCCTTGCTGTTCCCAACATGCATTAGCCGGTTCATCAAGCTCTCCTATGATAGTTATATGCTCTGAGGTCCATTTCGGCTCACTCAGATCACTTACTTAGCAGGTAAAAGTTGCCGGATAAAAATTAATGACACCGGCGACTCTTATTTGGGTTTCCAAATCCCGTTGAAGCGTCCCAGCTCTAATAGATATTGCTGTCCCAGCAGAATGCCCCTGAAAAAATATATTTCTTTGGTCTATATTTTTAATTGTCGGAATGATTTTCAGAAGTGTATCAAAGTCTCTTTTTCTTGTTTTTTCGCCCTCTTTCCAATTAACGGGCCTGCAAGATCGCCAAGTAAAGGAATCAACGTATAAACTGGCAATCCCCAATTTTTTATACCAGTTTATCCAGTTTTTGAATCCTTTGTTTATTCTTCCAACCTTACCCCCGTGAGTTAATACAACTAGCGGGAATGGACCCTTTCCGTTCGGGTAGGTCAGGCGGGTCGTATGTGAGTCCAGTGTTAGGTCCCCGACATCACAATTAGCCCAAACCAGGGTACTGGAGCTCATGCTCCAAATACCAAAAGCAATTAAAGCTGCACCCAATTTTTTCATTGTCTTATTTCTCGATGACTCTTGATATATCCCTTTCATCTGCTCTGAGGGACAATAAATCAATATTGCATCGTGTGGTCTATATGAACAACATGAGTCTTTTAGTACGCAAAAAGGGCGTAGCCCGTAGGCCGCGCCCTTTACGATTTCGATAGAATGCAACGAACGTTTAGTTCTTTTTCTCTTCTTCTTTCTTCGGCTGTTCCAGCACATCCTCGACCTTACGGGTCATGTAGCGGTATTTATGCGCCGGGATGGCGTATACCCACTTGGAGACTGTAGCGTTAATGTCCTCGGCCTCCTTTTTAACCTTGTCCTCGGCGCCGTCGCCGGCGCTGGCCACGAAGGTCGCCCAGAAGTCGTCGCCCTTCTCCAGCAATTTGACGTCCATCATTAGACCATCATAAGTCTTGAGTGTGGTTGAAATCGTCTTGTCCGCCGGAAACTCGATCTTGCCGACAGCCCGAACTTCTTCCAGCTCCAGCTTATCGAGCCCGTCGCCCATATTGTCGATATCCGATTGATACTCGATCTTGCGGCCTTCCGGCATATTGTTAATGACGAATTTTTCGCCGCCTATCTTTTCGCGCTTAACATCCATGACCAACCCGTTCGGCTGGGTCACCACGACCGTATCGATGCGTTTGCTGGATACATCCAGGATTTTCGGCGACACCCATGCCTTCACCGCACTCGGTACGACCAAGCGGCCCTCCGCCAGCCAGGCCTGCTTCTCATTGGGCTTACGAATATAGCGGCCGACATCGGCGCCGCCGGCCAGATCGCTGTTTTCCTTGCCGACAATCAGCGAGGCCAGCACTTTGCCGCCTTTGTCCTTGATCGTCAGCAAGCCGGACTTGGAATCCTTTTCAGTCACGTCCTCAACCGACAGCTTGGAAAACAGTTCCTTTTTCTCCGTCTTCGCTTCACGTAGACGAAGCTCGGCTAGTCCAACCAACACTTGACGCACAACGTCACCGTCCGCCAAGTAGTTGCTGCGATCCGACAGAACCCAACCTTTGCCGTCGCGTTTAACTGTCAGGGTTTTATCTTTGTCCTGCACCTGAATTTCGG
Source organism: Rhodospirillaceae bacterium (assembly GCA_038127535.1). Classification (GTDB taxonomy): domain Bacteria; phylum Pseudomonadota; class Alphaproteobacteria; order Rhodospirillales; family UBA2165; genus JAYPHU01. The sequence goes on from JAYPHU010000043.1 coordinate 17,978, forward strand.
CGACATCGCCGAACTTATCGGCAAATCCGGGATAGACCACCTCATTCAAATCGACACTCACGGCCGCGCTGTATCGCGCACTGATCGACACGGCCGCGGCCACGACAATGACCAACGTGACGGCCAGAAATCCTAGAAAACTTTTGGGATTCATCGTTGCTGTACCTCTATGCCAAACAGTTAGCCCTGAACCTGCATGCCGCTATAGCGGCGCCGGCGGAAGATCGCCAGGATCACCGCCAAAACAGCGACAACTAACGGCACGGTCCAGATGTTGAGAATTTTCAGACGGGTATCGAGGCTCTCGATATCCTTTCGGAGATTGTGCTGCACGTCGCGAAGTTGCTTGCGAACATCCAGCATTTCCGTGCGGAACTGGTTGAACGCCTTCGTCTGCTCGGACGTTAAGGTCGCCTGCGCGCCGGGCGCCTCGACCTTCAGACCGGCCAGCTTACCCTGCAGATCCTTGAGCTTCGCCGTCAGCTTCTGCTCGGTCTCCCGGTAGCGGTCTTCCGCCGCGTTCTGCAGATCCTGAATCTTGTAGAACGGCCGCACCGAAAGGCCACGGGACCGCAGACTAATCAACGCCTCGTTGCCCGACAGGTTATCCAAGGCGTTGACCAGGAAGTCCGCGTTGTTGGACACCGGCACCTGGACGGTCTGCCCGAAGAACTGCTGCTGGCGCACCCAGAACCGGTTGGTAAACAAGTCGGAGTCGGCCAACACGATCATATTGAGATCGGTCTTGGACGCTTTCAGATGCGGCCCCTTGGGCCCGGGTTTCTTCTCGTCATCGTCTTTTTTCTTATCGCCGTCCTTAGGCTTGGGCGGACCATCCGGGAAAGCACTCTTCACCAGGCCTGAGAACCGGGCGGCGATGTTGAACACCTTATTGTCCGGCTTGTACTGTGCCATGATTTTCCGCGGATCAATCTCGCCCCGCACCAGTTCAGCATTGATATGCTGCGCCTGCGTACTGGTGGTCAGCAGCGGCGTCATCTTCAGATTGGAACCTTCCTTCAGTTCCACGTGCCCGGCGCTCGCCACCTGGATGGTGGTTAATTGACCGGTCACGACGTCTTCTGAATTCAGGTTCCGGGACTGGAAAATATTCCACGACAGATACTCGGAGATCACGTCCTGGCCCTGGACCTGGGCGCTGACCCGAATGGCGGAGGCCCGGTCGCCAACAAATTTGTCGGGATCGAACTCAATACCCCAGACATCGAACAGCTTCTTAAGGTCCGTGGAGCCGGCGCCGGGAGGCGCCTGCGGTGTCATCCGGGCCGTTTCGTTCTGCGGATCGATAAAGGCAAGGATCCGGCCGCCGCGCATAGCGAACTGATCGATCGCGTACCACAGATTGTCGTCGTTGACCCGCGGGTGCACCAGCAACAGGACGTCGATATCGTCGGGAATGACGCGCGCGTCGGAATCGATGGTCTGCACATCAAAGAACTGCTTGATCTGTCCCATGATCGGCCAGGGCTTGTACTGTAGCAACGGATCAGCTTCTAGCAGCAGGCCGGTGATCAGGCCGACCTTCTTTTTCTGCGGCGAGGCTAACTCGAACACCAGACGGGTCAGGTCATACTCAAGGAACTGCTCTCGCTGGGGATCAAAGAAAGAGATGGTCTTGCGGTCATCCACGCTGTTGTTGGCGGCCAAACCGAAATAGCCGGACTCGGAGGTTTGGTCCAGCGGCACCGCTTGGATGCCCAGCTTCACCGCTTCGTCCTCTTCCACTGAGAACGGATCGGGGTTGATCACCTTAAGGCGGATTTTGCCATTGGAAACCAGCTCGAACTGCTCCAGCATTTCCTGCACCCGGGTCGCGTAGTTGCCATGCTGCGGGCTGATCTCCCCGAACTTGAGGGAGTAGTAATAGCGGAAGGTCAGCGGCTCATCAATTTGGGCGATGATATCCCTCGTACCTTTGGACAGCGTATAGAGCTTGTTCTCGGTCAGATCGATTTGGGAGTTCTTGATCTCTCCCGTCGCCAAAATGTTCGTAAAGAACAGAAAGACAGCCGCGACGATCAAACCAGCGATCGCCAGCGCCTTACGATCCATGTTTTGTAATGCGTTCATGGTGTCGTCCTCACGATCCTCGGGTCAAGTCAATCACGGCCGCGTTGGCGAACAGGAAGACGCCAATCATCGAACCGAAGTAAATCACGTCACGCAGGTCGATCACGCCCCGGATAATTCCATTGAAGTGGGACAGGAAGCTCATCGACTGAATGGCGTCCAGCACGAAGGGGGGCGCCCAGGGCTGGAAGAAGGCCTGCACCAGCTCCACACCGCTCATCAGGAACAGGAAGCAGACCACGGCGGCCAGAATAAAGGCGATCACCTGGTTCTTGGTCACCGCCGAAATGCAGGACCCGATGGCCAGGTAGCCGCCGGCCATCACGAAGCTGCCGATATAGGACGCGATGATCACGCCGTTATCAGGCTGGCCCAGATAGTTAACCGTCATCCAAAGCGGGAAGGTCAGCGCCAGGGCGATGGCAATGAAGGCCCAGGCTGCCAGGAACTTGCCGACCACCAACTGCCAAGTGGGGATGGGGAAGGTCAGCAGTAGCTCCACCGTGCCCGCTTTGCGTTCTTCCGCCCACAGCCGCATGGCGACCGCCGGGATCAGGAACAAATAAAGCCAAGGATGGAACGAGAAGAAGGACGCCATGTCCGCCTGACCACGCTCGAAAAAAGCGCCCATAAAGAAAGTGAGCGCACCCGAGAGGGCCAGGAAGATGACAATAAACACATAGGCGAGCGGCGTGGAAAAATAAGCACCGAGCTCGCGTTTGATGATGACCCAAGTATTACTCATTTGGATATATCCTCGTATTGCTCTGCGCTAAGCCGACAGGGTGAGTTCACGGAAAACCTGATCCAGGTGGCCCCGTTCGACATAAAGTTCATCCACTTCGATCCCCTTATCGCGGACCAGCAGGCTGACTTTCTCGATGATCTGCGCACCGCCCTTCGGCACGACCAGCAGGCTGTTGCCGCCGATGACCGTTTCGATGCGATCCACTTCAATAATACTTTCGAGCTCAGCTTTGATGCCGTCGGTTGCGTCGGCGGTCAGCTTGATGGTGACCGCATTGTGGGCCGGTGACTTGGCCGACAGTTCTTCCGGGGAGCCGTCGAACACGATCTTGCCCTGCGCGATCACCACGGCGCGGGAGCACACGGCGGAGACCTCCTCCAACAAGTGAGTAGAGATAACAATCGCCTTGTCCGAGGCCATTTCCTTGATCAGCGTCCGCACCTGATGTTTCTGGTTCGGGTCCAAACCGTCCGTCGGTTCGTCCAGAATCAGCACATCCGGATCATGCAAAATCGCCTGAGCCAATCCGACACGTCGTTTGAAACCCTTGGACAGGGTATCGATCGGTTTATTGATCACCGATTTAAGTTGCAGTTTCTCAATCGCCTGATCGACCGCCTGCTTTTTCCCCGCACCGCTTAAGCCGCGGATTTCGGCGATAAAATTCAAAAAGGCCAAGCCGGACATGTCGCCGTACAACGGCGCGCCTTCCGGCAGGTAACCCACTTTCTTGCGGGCATCCAGGCTCTGGTTCACCACGTCGAACCCGCATACGGAAGCGGAGCCAGCGGTGATCGGCAGATAGCCTGTCAACATTTTCATGGTGGTGGATTTACCGGCGCCATTGGGGCCGAGAAATCCCAGCACTTCACCGCTGCCGACAGAAAAAGAAATATTGTCGACCGCCGTGAACGGGCCAAATCTCTTGGTCAATCCGTCTATGGAAATCATGCTGGACACGGTCTTGATGCCTCTCTCTCTTTAATCCTGTGACCACTTCAAAGCCGGGTAAAATAGTGATTGAAACCGACCCGTGCGGACAATTCTTTGTGATACGTCTCGATGGCTAGTTGATGAGGGGCCGAATGATAAACAAACGGCCCCTCGGATCAACTAAACGATTGGGCTGCTTACATCATGCCGCCCATGCCGCCCATGTCCGGCGGCATGGCCGGGGCAGCCGG
>JAYPHU010000044.1:0-14877 GCA_038127535.1 Rhodospirillaceae bacterium
AAGTTCGTCCATGAGCGCCGGCACGATTGGGGCTACGATACGGAGCCCGAACCCCATATGGACAACCGGGAGATCGAATGCGTCCGCGCCCGGGTGCTGGGCGGCTGTTCCTCGATCAACGCCATGACCGTGGTGCGCGGCAACCGGGGCGACTATGACCGCTGGGCGGACTTGGGCCTGGACGGCTGGGGATACCAGGACGTGCTGCCGTATTTTAAGCGGATGGAAAGCTGGGCCGGCGGCGAGGACGACTATCGCGGCGATAGCGGCCCGTTCCATATTCAGCAGAGCACCTACCAGGACCCGATGTTCGATTCCTACATGGACGCCTGCGAGAACAACGGCGTCGCCCGCACGCCGGACTATAACGGCGCCCAGCAGGAAGGGGTCGCCAAGTCTCAGCAAAATATCAAGAACGGCCGGCGGTTCAGTGCGGCGGATGCCTATCTGCGGCCCGCGCTCAACCGGCCCAATCTGACGCTCCAGCTCAACAAGCTGATCACACGTCTTGTGTTTGACGGCAATCGCGCCGTCGGCGTGCAGGTGCAGGAGGCCAACGGCTCCCTCAGTGAAATACGTTGTACGCGTGAGGTGATTGTTAGCGCCGGCGCGCTCAACACGCCGCACCTGCTGATGCTGTCCGGGATCGGGCCGGCGGATCAGTTAAAGGCGCAAGGGGTAGACATGCGTTTGGATGCGCCCGAGGTAGGCCAGAACCTGCAAGATCATATTTCCGCCGGGCTGCAGTTCCGCCGCAAGATGCCCGGTCCCTTCGTCGCACATACGCGGGCCGACCGGCTCGCGATCAGCGTGGCACGGGCTTATCTCACCGGGAAAGGCCCGGCCACGGATTTTCCGGGCGGCATGCTGGCCTTCGTGAAGTCGGAGGCGGCCAAGGCCGTGCCCGATCTGCAGATTCTCTTTTGGGGCGCGCCGATCACCTCCGGGCCTTGGTTCCCAGGTATCAAATCGCCGTGGCAAGATGCGTTCGGGCTCCGCGCCGCCGTTCTGCATCCGGATAGCCGAGGCAGCCTTGAACTGGCGTCGGCCGATCCAACAAAACGGCTGCGGCTGCGACAGAATTTCCTCCAGGAAGAAAGCGACCGGCAGCTCTTGCTCAAAGGCCTGCGCCTCTGCCGGGAGATTTCCATGGATAGCAGCATGGACTGGATCAGAGGCGAGGAAGTGCTGCCCGGCGCGGACGTGACCGACGATGCCGGGCTGTTGGCCCACGCGCGAAAGACCGGCATTTCGGTGCACCATCCGGCCGGCACCTGCCGCATGGGCGGCGATGGCGCCTCCCCGGTGGATGGCGAGTTGCGGCTCCGCGGCGTGGATGGTCTTCGGGTGGTCGACGCCTCGGTGATGCCCGATCTGATCAGCGGCAACATTCATGCCGCCGTCCTGGTGATTGCGGAACGGGCGTCGGACCTCATTCTGGGCCGGGACACGTTGGAGCCCGCCGGCGTCTGACCCCGCCGATCCCTTTTGACTCCGGGGCCGGTAAAAGACACAATCGGGCCCCACCAGGGCGCTTTTCCGGCGCTTTCAATCCAACGTTCAACGGGCGTTCTTGATGACCACTCCCCGGCTGGAACTCAGCGGCATTACCAAGGCGTATCCCGGCGTTATCGCCAATAAGGATGTCTGCCTGAAAATCATGCCGGGTGAAATCCACGCGCTGCTGGGGGAAAACGGCGCGGGCAAAAGCACGCTGGTGAAGTGCATCTACGGGGTGCAACACGCCGACACCGGCACGATCCGTTGGGAAGGGGAAGAAGTCCACATCGCCAATCCCAATGCGGCGCGGCGGCTCGGCATCGGTATGGTGTTCCAGCATTTCTCCCTGTTCGATGCGCTGACCGTGGAAGAAAACATCGCCATCGGTATTTCGGCGGAACTGGCCAAGGATAATCTGAACCAACGTATCCGGGAGATCTCCGCCCAGTACGGCCTGCCCCTGGACCCGGACCGCTATGTGCATACGCTGTCGGTCGGTGAACGCCAGCGGATCGAGGTGGTGCGCTGTCTGTTACAGAACCCGCGACTATTGATTATGGACGAACCCACGTCGGTGCTGACGCCCCAGGAAGTGGAGGGCTTGTTCGAGACGCTGCGGCGTTTGGCGGCGGAAGATGTTTCGATCCTCTATATCAGCCATAAGCTGGACGAAATCAAAGCCCTCTGCCATACCGCGACCATCATGCGCATGGGCGAAGTGGTGCGGGAGTGTATTCCGTCGGAGGAAACGCCCCGCTCCATGGCGGAGATGATGATGGGCGCCAATCTGGTCGCGCCGGAACGTCACTGGAGCCACGACGGCGGGGAGGTCCGGCTTGCGGTCAACAATCTAAACTTCGCCTCGCCCCATCTGCACGGGACCAATTTGAAAGACATTTCCTTCGAGGTTCGGGCCGGCGAAGTGTTCGGCATCGCCGGGATCGCCGGCAATGGCCAGCGGGAACTGATGGAGGTCCTGAGCGGCGAAGCGCCCGCCGGCGATAACGAGGCCATCTCCATCTCCGGGCAGGCGGTGGGGCTGATGGGGCCGACGGAACGCCGGGCCGCAGGTATGGGCTTGGTGCCGGAAGAGCGCCTCGGCCACGGCGCGGTGCCGGATATGAGTCTCTGGGAAAACGCGTTTCTGTCGGGCGCACGGCGGATGAACCTGTTGGACAAGGGCTTTATCCGAGTGGCGGGCTCCGCCGAATACGCGGACCGGATCGTCCGGGACTTTAATGTGAAGACCCGAGGTGTCGCGCATCCCGCGCAGTCGCTCTCCGGCGGCAATCTGCAGAAGTTCATCTTTGGCCGGGAAATCCTGCAGAACCCCGGCGTTATTGTCGCCCTACAGCCGACCTGGGGCGTCGATGCGGGTTCGGCGGCCGCCATCCGACAGGCGATGATTGATCTGGCTGAAGGCGGCGCGGCGGTGCTGGTGATTTCCCAAGACCTGGAGGAGTTATTCGAGGTCTCCGACCGCCTCGCCGTCATTTGCGAGGGCCGCTTGTCGGAAGCGCATCCGGTGAACAGCATCAGCGTGGACGAGATCGGGCTGCTGATGTCGGGCATCTCGGAGAAAGCGGTGGAGGTTTCCCATGCCGATTAGGCTGGAGGAACGGGCCGAGTTCTCGAAGGCGATGATCTACGGCTCGCCGGTGTTGGCAGTGGTGCTGACCCTAATCGCCGGGATCGGCCTGTTTGCCTTGTTGGGAGTCAATCCGGCGGCGGCGATCTATTCCTTTTTCATCTCGCCGGTCTCCACGATAGACGGGGTGGCGGAACTGTTCGTCAAGGCGACGCCCCTAGTGTTGATCGGGGTCGGGCTGTCATTCGGATTCCGGGCCAATGTCTGGAATATTGGCGCGGAAGGACAATTGGTCATCGGCGGCGTGCTCAGCGGCGGTCTGGCCCTGGCGTTTTTCGAGGTGGAGTCGGTCTTTCTGCTGCCGGCGATGATGGTGGCGGGCGTGCTGGGCGGGATGGCCTGGGCGGCGATCCCGGCGTTTCTCAAGACCCGCTACAACACCAATGAAATTCTCACCAGTTTGATGCTGGTCTATATCGGCGCGCTGGTCTTGTCGTATCTGATCCATGGGCCGTGGAAAGCGCCTGGGAGCTTGAATTTTCCGGAGTCCGAACTGTTTCACCCCTCTGCGCAGATGCCGATCCTGGTGGCGGAGACGCGGCTGCATATCGGCTGGATTTTGGCGCTGCTGGTGGTGGTCACCGGCTGGATCCTGATTTCCAAACACATCATTGGTTTCCAAATTAAGGTCATCGGCATGGCGCCTCTGGCCGCCGGCTTCGCCGGCTTCCGGGAGAAACGCATCGTCTGGATGACGCTGATGATCGGCGGCGGTACGGCCGGGCTCGCCGGTATGATCGAGGTTTCCGGCCCCATCGGCCAGATCGTCCCGGTGATTTCGCCCGGCTATGGCTTTACCGCGATCATTGTCGCCTTCCTCGGACGGCTGCATCCCGTCGGCGTGCTGTTCGCCGGCACCCTGATGGCGCTCACCTATCTTGGGGGCGAGGCGGCGCAGATTGACCTCAACCTGCCCAACGCCGTGACCGGGGTGTTCCAAGGCTTGCTGCTGTTCTTCCTGTTGGCGGCCGACGTGCTGGTCAAATACCGCATCCGAATCGGCTCAAGGGCACCGGCTGCCATTTCCTAAGGGGCAACGGAGTAGCCATGGACACTTTCACCCTCACCATGTTGACCATAATCACCGCGTCCACACCGCTGGTGTTTGCCGCCGTGGGCGAGGTGCTGGTAGAGAAATCCGGCGTCCTCAATCTGGGCGTCGAGGGCATGATGATCATGGGTGCGATTGCCGCGTTTGCCACCGGCGTCTCCACCGGCAGCGCGATCCTGGCCATCCTCGCCGGCGCCGGGGCGGGGATGTTGGTGGGATTTTTGTTCGGCGTCCTGACCCTTAATCTGATGGCCAATCAGGTGGCGACGGGCTTGGCGCTGACCTTGTTCGGGCTGGGTCTGAGCGCACTTCTCGGCGCGGATTATGTGGGGAAGACTTTTACCGGCCTGCCCAAGCTGGATATTCCGTTCCTGAGCCAGATACCCGTCATTGGACCGATCATTTTAGGTCAGGACGGTTTGGTGTATCTCTCTGTCGCTTCAGTGATCGGCTTGGGTTGGTTTATGGCCAAGACCCGTTGGGGATTGTTGGTCCGGGCCGTCGGAGAGAACCATGAGGCCGCCCATTCCATCGGCCATCCGGTCAATTTGATTCGCATGCTTTGCGTGCTGTTCGGGGGTGCCATGGCCGGATTAGGCGGGGCTTATTTGTCTTTGGCGCACACGCCGCTTTGGGTCGAGAACATGACCGCGGGGAGAGGCTGGATCGCCCTGGCACTGGTGGTTTTCGCCTCCTGGAAGCCGGCCAGAGCGTTCTTCGGCGCCTACCTTTTTGGCGGCATTTCGATCATTCAGCTACATGCCCAGGCATTAGGCATTGCCATACCCGCACAGTTTATGTCTATGCTGCCTTATGCCGCGACGATCATTGTTCTAGTATTGATCTCCAAGGACGCTTCGCGGGCGCGACTGAACGCGCCGGCGTGCCTTGGCAAAAGTTTTCGCGCAACCGCTTAAAACACCCTAACCGCGACGGAGGAAGTAAGGATGACATTCAAAAAATCAATAATCGGCCTGGCGGCGATTGCCGCCGCGGGCGCCATGGCTTTCACAGCCCCGGCCAAAGCCGCCGATCCGCTTAAGGTCGGCTTTGTCTATGTGGGCCCCATTGGTGACCACGGCTGGTCCTACGAACACAATCAAGGCCGCCTGGCGATTGAACGGGCATTCGGCGATCTGGTGAAAACCAGCTACGTGGAAAAAGTGCCGGAAGGCGCGGACGCGCAACGTGTCATCACTCAGTTGGTGCAGAAAGGCCATGGCCTCATCTTCACCACGTCGTTCGGCTACATGAACCCGACGCAGCGGGTGGCCAAGCGCTTCCCCAAGGTGAAGTTCGAGCATGCCACCGGGTTCAAGCGTTCACCCAACATGTCCACCTATTCCGCCCGGTTCTATGAAGGCCGCCATGTTGCGGGTCTGCTGGCGGGTAAAATGACCAAAACAAATAAGCTGGGCTACGTAGCGTCCTTCCCGATTCCGGAAGTGATCCGCGGCATCAACGCGACCATCATCGCGGCGCGGTCGGTCAATCCGAAAGCGACTATCAAGGTTGTCTGGGTATCCACCTGGTTCGATCCGGGCAAGGAAGCGGACGCGGCCAAGGCGCTGATCGACCAGGGCGTTGACGTGATGCTGCAGCATACCGATTCCCCGGCCCCGGTGCAGGTGGCCGAACAGCGGGGCATCTGGGCCGTCGGGCAAGCGTCCGACATGAAACGGTTCGGCCCGAAATCTCACATGACGGCCATTATCGACAACTGGGCGCCCTACTACATCGCGCGCACAAAGGCGGTCATCGACGGCACCTGGAAGTCTCAGGACACCTGGGGCGGGTTTAAATCCGGCATGGTTGAAATGGGTGACTTTAACTCTGCTCTTCCGGCGGATGTCGTCGCCATGGCGAAAAAAGCCCAGGAAGGGATTACGAACGGTTCCATCCACGCCTTCCAGGGACCGATCAAAGACCAATCTGGTAAGATCGTGATCAAGGCCGGCGAACGGGCGAGTGATAAGATGCTGGCCGGTATGAACTTCTACGTCGAAGGCGTCGACGGCAGCATTCCGAAATAATTCGACAAGCAATCGAATATCGGGGCCCGGTCTCTTGGTCGGGCCCCATTTGTTTGGTGCGGGACGCTATTGCGCTGATTTCGGCTAGAACGCTCTCATACCGCCCTCCCACGAATGATCCATCAATTGCCGGATAGGGGGCTGGACTGATCAGTCTGCCTCCGCTTCTTGTAGTGCCTGCCAGATTTTTTCCGGCGTTGCCGGCATATCCAAGTGCGTGACGCCTTCGGGCGCCAGCGCATCCAGCACGGCATTCATGATGGCCGCTAGACCGCCCACATTGCCGGCTTCGCCCGCGCCCTTTGCGCCAATCGGATTGGTCGCGGTCGGCACGGGATTGTTGTCACAGTCAAATTGGCACATATCGTCCGCGCGCGGCATGCCGTAATCCAGGAAGGAGCCGGTGAGGAGTTGACCGGTCTCATCGTCATAGACAACCTGTTCGGAAAAAACCTGACCGACAGCCTGGCCGATGCCGCCGTGAATTTGCCCTTCCAAAGTGAGGGCGTTGATTACCGTCCCGACATCGTCGGTAACCGTGTAGCGTAGGACCTCACAATCGCCTGTGTCCGGATCGATTTCCACCTCGCAGACGTGACAGCCGTTGGGGAAGTTTGGAATATCCGGTGCGAAAGTGGCCGAGTCATAGAGTCCGGGTTCCAGATGATCCGGCACTTCCTTGCTGTTGAAGGCCGATTTTGCCACATCCTTGAGTGTCATGGTCTTGTCGGTGCCGACCACCCGGAATGTTCCGTCCTCGAACTCGATATCCTTCTCGGCAGCTTCTAGGAAATGGGCGGCAAATTGGCGCGCCTTATCGACCACCTTGTCGGCCGCCATGACAGCGGCTGTGCCGCCCAGCGCCGCCGTGCGCGAGGCATAGGTGCCACCGCCGTCGGGCAAAATGTCGGTGTCGCCCTCAAACACGCGGATATCATCCTCGTCGAGCCCCAGCCGGTCGCTGATCAGAATTTTGTACATGGTTTCGTGGCCCTGACCGTGATTGAGGGAGCCGGCCTGGACAGTAAGTGCTCCTGTAGGGTCAAAACGCACGACGACTGTTTCACCCTTCATTTGTGAGGTTTGTTCGATAATATTGGACATGCCAATGCCGCGTAGTTTGCCCCGTTTCTTAGCTTCGGCGCGCCGGTCCTCGAACGTGGCGTATTCGGCGCGGGCCAATGAATCCTCCAAGTTCTTGGGGAAATCACCGCAATCTAGGGTGTAGATCAGACCCGTTTTGAACGGCATGGCCTCGGCTGGAACGGTGTTGCGGCGCCGGATTTCCGCCCGGTCTAGCCCCATTTCCCGGGCCGCCCGGTCGATAAGACGTTCGACGATATAGGACGCCTCCGGCCGGCCTGACCCCCGATAGGGACCCGTGATCGACGTGTTGGTGAAAACCACGTTTACATGGGCGGCGATAGCGGGTGTGGTATAGGTGCCCGCCAAGCCACCCAGGTGGAAGGTGGGCGTGACGATGCTGGACCGGCCCAGATAGCCGCCGACGGTGATAGTGTTCTCTACCTTGATGGCGAGAAATTTGCCGTCCTTATCGAGGGCGATGGCGGCCTCCGTCCACATGTCCCGGTCGTGTTCGTCGGTCGCCAAGCCTTCGGACCGGTCGCTGATCCATTTCACCGGCCGGCCAATTTTCTTCGCGGCCCAGGGACAGAGAATATACTCCGGTGAATAGCCACCCTTGAGACCGAAGCTGCCGCCGACATCACCGGACATGATCCGGAACGCCGTGCCCGGCACCCGAAAAACGTTATTCGACATGGCGGTTTTCAGGTTGTAGGGCTGCTGGACTCCGGCGTAAAGCGTATAGCGATCCTGCCGATGGTCATAGTCGCCAAGACAGCCCCTGGTCTCCATCGTGTTGGGGGATATTCGGTTGATCCGGAGCTTCAGCCGACTGACATGGTGGGAGGCGTTGAATGCAGCCTCCACCTGGTCGGTGTCACCGACGTCGTGGATGTAGCATTCATTGGCCGCGCAATCAGGCCAAAGCTGCGGTGCATCCAGCTCTCGTGCTTTGAGTGGGTCGGTGACCGACGGCAAAGGCGTGTAGTCTACCTCAATCAATTCCGCCGCATCCTTGGCCTGGTCCAACGTCTCGGCGACAACAAAAGCGACCGGATCTCCCACATACATAACCCGCTCCAACACCAGCGCGGGCCTGGGTGTTAGATAGAGCGGCGAGCCGTCCCGGCGTTTGAAAAATGTGATCTCAGGCAAGTGGGAGCCAAGACCATCGGCGGCAAAATCCTCACCCGTGTAAACGGCAACCACACCCGGCGCATCCTTGGCCTTAGATACATTGATGCTGTTGATTTCTGCATGGGCATGGGGCGAGCGAAGCACAAAACCGTGGCACATTCGCGGCAGGACGTAGTCGTCGATATATAGTCCCCGGCCCGTTAGCAGCCTTGGGTCCTCGGTGCGCGGCACCGGCTGACCCATCGCAAACTTACCCATAAGTCCTCCCCATATTTAGCTACTATTTGGGATACGTTAGCTGGAAATACGGTCCCGGCCAAGTTAGAGCCAGGGCGTTTTGGTTGACAAAACGGCGTTGCCGTCGCCCCATTGTCCCAGCCGTTTTTTTTAGGGGAGACAAAGACGATGAATAAGGTCGAGCGGGCCCTTCGCAATCTGGTGGTGGCCAATCGGATTCTGGCACATAACAGGGTCTTGGACGCCTACGGGCATGTCAGTATCCGCCATCCGGCAGACCCAACCCGACATTTTTTGGCGCGCTCCTTGAGTCCTGGTATTGTCACTGAGAATGATATCGTCGAGTTCACCCATGACGGCTTGCCGGTCAATGATGAGAAGCGCCCGCTCTATCTGGAGCGCTTTATCCACGGCGGCGTCTACATGGCCCGACCCGACATCAATGCCGTCCTGCACGCCCATTCCGACGAGGTTTTGCCATTCACCATTTCCAGCGTGCCGCTCCGCGCCGTGGTACATTCGATCGGCGATATCGGTCACAATATACCGGTCTGGGATATCGCCGATAAGTTCGGGACCAACACGGATTTGCTGGTGCGCAACATGGATCAGGGCAAAGATTTGGCGTCCACCCTTGCCGGAAACCGGGTGGCGCTGATGCGCTCCCACGGGTTTGTCTCCACTGGCCGGACGTTGAATGATCTGGTCCGCATCTCGGTCTATATCCCCCGCAATGCGCGGGTGCAGATGCAGGCCATCCAGCTGGACGGGGAGGTCAAATATTTGCATGAGGGCGAGATTAATGCCCGGCTTGATTTCGACCCGGAATCACCGGCAGCGCGACGGGGCTGGGAATTTTGGGCGAACGAGGCTGGCTGCGGGGAGATGCTTTAGTTTTGATCCGATTGAGGCAATGACGGGGAAAGCCTAGAGATGACCGATCAACCGTTGTGTTTTCTGATGAAAAGGGACAACAGAGCTACGAAGAATATGCAAGTGCCCTGGCTTGGCTGTCCGACATCAAAGGTGTGATTGAGGATCGCGAGCGGCGGGCCGCGGCTGGGCCTGGTGCAGACGCTATTGTGGCTGAAGAAATCCGCCAGGCCGGCGAATAAGAACAGCTACTTACCAGCCACTTCCTTCGCCAGGGGGGCGACGTAACGGGGCTCCGTATCCCAGGGGAAAAACACCCAGTGATTCTGCGGCACTTCGTGGACGAAGGTGTCGACGAAGGGCATGCCGTCGGTTTTGGCATAAACCGTGGCGACATGGCATTGGGGCAAAAGCTTGCGCGCCGCCTTCATGGTGGTGCCTGTATCCACCAGATCATCGATCATCAGCCAGCCCTCGCCCTGGTCGGCAACGGCCTCGGCCGGGATTTTGATGATGTTCACATCGCCCATTTCCTTCTCTTCATAAGTGGCGATGCAGATCGTATCCACGTAGCGGATTTCCATCTCCCGGGCGATGATCGTGGCCGGCACCAGCCCGCCTCGAGTAATCGCGACAATGCCTTTCCAGGTGCCGATCTCCAGAAGCTTGCGGACCAGCAGTTTGGCGTCGTGGTGAACCTCGAACCAGTTGACGTGGTGTTCGATATAATCCGTACGGGAGTCGCTCATGTAAGAAATTCCTTCAGGCGCGGCGTTGAGCCGGAGCGAATTGTATCATCCCGATTATGCGTAGCAAGGCCAAGGGAGGAGTGCAGGGAAGGGGCCTCGACATTCCAGATCAATATGGTATCTAGCGGCCAAACAAACCCGATGAGTCCCCCATGAAATACATGCCCACCATTATTTATGTCCTGCTGATTGTCCTGGTGAACTGGCTGTTTACCGTTGTGCCTTTGGTCGAATTGCCCGGCGGGACCATGTGGCCGCCGGTCGCCCTTGTGGTCGGATTCGTCTTCGTCGCCCGGGATTTCGCCCAGCGGGAGATCGGCCATTGGGTCCTGGCGGCCATGGCTGTCGGTGTGGTGATCAGCTATTTCATGGCGTCGCCCCAGGTGGCGCTGGCCAGCGCCTTAGCGTTTGCGGTCAGTGAGCTGACCGACTGGGCGGTCTACACGTTTACAGGCCGGCCCCTGTCAGAGCGCATTCTCTATTCCAGTATTCTCGGCACGCCCATCGACAGCGTGGTGTTTTTGTCGATGGTCGGGTTTTTCTCAGTTGCCGCCGCCGCGGCGATGACCGTCAGCAAGTTGCTGGGCGCGTTGATTGTCTGGTGGCTAATCCGCCGGCGGGAAGCGTCCGAGGCGGCTGCGTAAGCTATATTTTTGCGGCGCGGCCCAGGATAAAGGCGCCGTATACCGAGGGCGCCAGCCCTTGGGCTTTCAAGGTATCGCGCGCTTTCAGCCACGCCTGCCCGACATTTTCGGACTTCGCTCTCCGACTCGTCCGGTTTCATCCATGACCCGGATGGCATTGATGCGGACAAGCTGGCCTGGGTCATCGATCTGAAAACCAATCGCCGGGGCCGCATTTCCGAATACGCGGAAGAGTCCGGCTGCGAATTCCACGAAGGCGAACGCCCGTGGAGGGTGCCGGTCGACCTGGCCGCGCCCTGCGCCACGCAGAACGAAATCTCAGGCCAGGAGGCCGAGGCGCTGATCAAGAACGGCTGCATCGGTGTGTCCTCAGGGGCCAACATGCCGACGGTGCAGGACGGCATCGACAAGTACCTGGAGGCGAAAATCTGCTGTGCGCCGAGTAAGGCCGCCAATGCCGGCGGCGTCGCGGTGTCCGGTCTGGAGATGAGCCAGAACAGCGCGCGTATTTCCTGGAGCGAGGCGGAACTGCAGAAACTGCCGCACGACACCATGAAGGGCATTCATGAGCGCTGTGTCCAATACGGCGATGAGGGCGACGGCTACGTCAACTACCTCAAGGGCGCAAACATCGCCGGCTTTGCAAAAGTTGCCGACGCTATACTGGCCTATGGTGTGGTATAACCGGCTCCGGTTTTTTAGTGAAACGGGATTGGGTTCGTCATGGATAACGCTACCCCTATAAATAAGACCAGAATCGCGCAGGTGGATGCGCCGTGGGTATGGCTGGGCCGGGATCAGTCGCACCGGGACGATGGGATTGTTGAGCTGACCCCGGCGGAGGTGACTGAGCTACTGGCGGCGGCTAAATCGGCGGCCGGTTATCCTCTCGACGAACTGACGCCTGAGAATTTCCCACTGCCCAAACTGTCCAAGACCCTTGCCGGGGTGTGCGAGGAGGTGAGCTGGGGCCGGGGCTTTGTCCTATTGCGCGGCCTCCCCATGCACGAGTTGCCCGCGGATCAAATTAAAACTGTCTTCTGTGGCATTGGCGCGCATTTGGGCGTCAGCGTGTCGCAAAGCGCGGATGGCGACCGGCTTGGCGATGTGATCGACCGGGGCGGTACGGACCGCTATTACACCCGGGGTGGGGAGCTGGAGTTTCACATGGACCCGGTCGACGTGGTCGGGCTTCTGTGTCTGAAGGCCGCGGTGGACGGGGGCGCCAGCCGGATCGTCAGTTCCATGGCGATCCATAATATCATTTTGGAGGAACGCCCGGAGGTTCTGCAGACCCTCTACACCGGTTTTCACAACAGCCGGCGTGGCTTTGGCGAAACCACCCTGGACGAGATGATCCCCATGTACATCGACGGCGACCGGCGGGTCGAGTGCTACCACCTGCCGATCACTATTCGGCAAGCGGATGAAGAAGGTTTCAAGATCACGCCCGCTGAACAAGAAGCCATGGATCTGGTCGCCGAAGTCGCCGCCCGGCCGGAGGTTTATCTGGATATGCACTTCCAGGAAGGCGATATTCAATTCCTGAACAACCGGACGATCCTGCATGCGCGCACCGACTATGTGGATCATCCGGACCCGGCGTTTAAGAGACACTTATTGCGTTTGTGGCTGATGATGGCCGACTGGCCGGATCGGGCGGGCGCACAGAATTTTAGGGCCGCCTCCGGAGACCGGGCCGGCGGCGGGATCAAAGCGGCGAACACTAAATAGAGGAGAAGAGAATCATGAAAGTCGACGGCGGTTGCCACTGCGGCAACATTAAATTTGAGGCGGACGTTGATCCGGAGAAGGTGGTGATTTGCCACTGCACCGATTGCCAGGTGCTATCGGGCACGGCATTCCGGACAGTGGTCCCGGTGAGCGATGAGAATTTCAAGTTCACCAAGGGCGAACCGAAGACCTATGTAAAAATCGCCGAGAGCGGGAATGAACGGGCGCAGGTATTCTGTCCGGACTGCGGTTCGCCCTTCTATGCGACCAACACCGGCGACGGGCCGAAGGTTTTGGGCGTGCGGACGGGCACCATCAACCAGCGGAACCAGTTAAAGCCGCAGAAGCAAGTCTGGCGCCGCTCGGCGCACACCTGGCTGGGCGAGGTGGAAGATATGCCGGCGCTGGAGAAGCAGTCTTAGTTTGCGTACTACCCCGCGACAAGCTGCGGCAGCATCATCGTTGCGATGCTCAGCACCAGGAAGAAACCGCACATATCCGTGACCGTCGTCAGGATGGGCCCGGAGGCAACGGCCGGGTCCACGCCGAAACGCTTGAGCAACAGCGGCACACACCCGCCGATGGAGACGGCAATGAGCGAGTTCAGCGCCAGGGCGCTCGCCACCACCAGGCTGAGGTAAAAGTTCTCTTTCCAGAACCAAGCTGCGATGCCGAGCAGGCAGCCGAGAGTCACCCCGTTGATGAGCCCGACCGATATCTCTTTTAGCCACACGCGGAAGGCCTCGTAGGGTTTGACGAGACCTAAGGACAGTTCACGCATGCTGACGGCGACGGCTTGGTTGCCTGAACAGCCGCTCATGTCGGAGATGATCGGCAGAAACACCGCGAGCGCGATCACTGCGCTCAGTGTGCTTTCGTAGAAGGCGATGACGCTAGCGGCGATGATGTTCAAGACGATGTTGATGCTCAGCCATGACAAGCGCCGGCGGGAGCGGGTCACCACGGGCAATGTGCGGATTTCATCACCGCCCACAATACCCTGTAGTTTCCGGTACTCCTCCTCCGCCCGTTCGTTCAAGGCTTCGGCGACGGCGTCGCGGGTGACAATCCCGATCACCCGTGCATGAGGATTAATAACCGGGAACGTGGACATCTCATTTCTGTTGAACATCCGTTCCAGTTCGTCGAGCTTGGTCTCTGGGGTGACAAAAGACGAAGGCGTGACCAAATCCGCGATCGCCGTATTGCGCCCGGACAGGACAATCTCGTTCAACCGGACAACACCGATGAGCCGCTTCCAGCGGGAGATCACGTAAATCTCGCTGACATTCTCATTCTCGCCACTTTCCCCGGCATCGGTCAGGCTTTGCAGCACCTCGCCGACAGTGACATCTTCTTCGAAGGCAAACACTTCGGTCATCATCAGACCGCCGGCCTCGTCATCCTCGTATTTCATCAGGCGGCGGGCGTCCTTGGCTTCTTCCGGGGCCATTTCATTGAGGATCGCCTCGGCGTCCTGTTCGGTCATTTCACCGAGAACATCCGCCTGATCATCACTGTCCATCTCATTGAGAATGGCCGCGGCGCTCTCCGCAGGCAGCTGTTCGATGATGTCGGCGGCATGCTCATCCGGGATTTCATCGATCAATTCAGCCGCTTCTTCCGGCTCTAGGCTAGTCAGGACCAGTTCCCGATCCCCCGCGTTGAGGCGAAAGATGGCGTGCATCGCTTCGCTGGAAGACAGCGAGTCGATGAAGTCTTGGAGTTTCTGTGGGTTGTGCGCCGCAGCCAAATCGCGGAGATTTTCCCAATCTTCTCTCTGGGTGTCAGACTCCATCACGTCAGTCCTTCCAAATTTGTCCGCGTATAGCGCCGCGGATGCGTTCCCGGTGGTCTGTATATAGCAGGTGCCCGGCACGTTTCGAACACCTGTTTGCAAATTAAGATGCCCTGATATTTTTTAATTGCGTCGCCCCCGGCCGGCCTGCGCGAAGCTGGAGCTTCGCTTCAGCGAAGGCAGGCTCGCGTAGCGATTATCGGGGGTCCATCAGGCGTCGAAGCGTTTTCTCATAGATTAATGGTCCCCCGAGACTTGGTCCAAATTTGAATTGGTCCCAACTCGGGGGTGACGCAGAAAATAATGACAGAGGGAGTGGCAGCTATTACGCCGCCGTTCCTACATCTCGTGCTGGCGCTTCTGTGCGGTGTTCTTGAACTGCGACAG
>JAYPHU010000044.1:14977-19468 GCA_038127535.1 Rhodospirillaceae bacterium
GCCGTTCCTACATCTCGTGCTGGCGCTTCTGTGCGGTGTTCTTGAACTGCGACAGGGGCGGCATGAGATAGCGCCGGAGCTCTTCCGGATCGGCTGGCTCGAAAGCATTCATCGGCTTGGTCCCGGCGATGGTGACCCGCTCCATCATGCGGCGCTGCGGATAGTAATCGTGCAGGGCCGAATGCTGGACCAGCCGGTTGTCCCAGAACACCAGCGTGTCCGGTTCCCACTGATGGCGGTAGTGGTATTCGTGCCGCAGCGTCTTTTTATAGAGTATCCGCAGGATCGCCTCACTCTCCTCCTCCTCCATGCCCTTGATGTAGCGAGTGAACTGGGGCGTCACGAAGAGAACCTTGCGGCCGGTGACCGGATGTTCAGTGACCACGGGGTGGACGACCGGCGGGTGTTTCTCTTCGGCCAGGTGCATCTTGCGGCGGCCTTCTTCGGTGTCCGGGAACATGTCCTTGAAGGGTCCTAAGTCATGGACCGCTTCCAGGCCAGACAGGAACTGCTGCATCCGGTCGGACAGGCCTTCCCACACCGCGGCCATGCTGCAGAAATTGGTGTCGCCGCCGAACTCCGGCACGATCTTGGAACAAAGCGCCGTGCCCATGGGCGGGGCTTCACGGAAAGTCTCGTCGGTGTGCCAGACATCGGTGGGCGCCGGCGGATTGCCTTCCTTATTGTCGTAGCGGATCAGCTCCGGCGTATCCTCCGTATTGGTGGAGAACGGGTGCACGGTCAGTTGCCCGAAATAGCGGCCGAAGCGCATCAGGTCGTCGGAGGAAATCTTTTGGTTGGGAAATACCAGCACGCCGAACTCCCCATGGGCCAGACGCAGGGACTCGACGACCGTGTCGTCTTGTTCCCGGGTCAGGTCGATGCCGGTGATTTCCGCGCCCAGGAAGACGCCTTTTTGTTTCACCGTGATGCCCGGAAAGTCGGTCTTCGGTGTCGGCGCGTTCATCTTGTTCATGGCTCTGGTCCTCAGCCCGCTTCAAAGCGGTAGTAGTTGGAAAATTTCATCAGGGCTTCGTCGGACATGGAGAATAGCACGGAATCTTCTTCCGCCCGGTGTTCGATCCAGTTCCACATGGGCCCGACGAACGTATCGCCGCGCGCCCAATTTATTTCGACCCCGTCGATGATGCTGATACCTGATCCCATCATGGTATTAAAGACCAGATTGGCGGCCTGCCGGTAACGCCGGGTGGTCTGTCCGGCCTGCAGCCGTTCGACGAAGATCGCGATGGTCGGCATCTCGTCGGCTTCCAATTGGATGCGGGCGCCGAAATGACCTTCCGGATCGGGCGACGCCTTGTCGAGGCGCGCCTGCAGCATGTCCCAGGTAAACCGATAGGGCGAATCCGGAGTGACCCGTTGCACCGGCTCATAGACCTCCGGATGTTCGTCGAAGAACATGGGCTCCAGCAAATGCGTCAGCGGCACGTCCAGCCCGTCGAACCAATAGGCCGGCTCGTCGCCGTCATGGCCGTGGCCGTGCCAACACCAGCCGGGTGTCAGCACGATATCGCCGGTCTCCATCGGGTGCTTTTCCCCGTTGACGGTAGAGAAGGAGCCTTTGCCGTCGATAATGACCCGGAGCGCATGGGACGCGTGCCGGTGGCTGCGCGCCATTTCGCCGGGCAGGATCATCTGATAGGCGCAGACTTGGGTCTTGGAGGTGGCGAAGTCGTTGCCCTCGACCGGATTGACCAGGACCATGTTGCGCCGTTCCGCCAGATCGGTGCTGATCAGCCGGCCGGCGGCCTCCAGCGCGGCGTGGCAATCGGCATAGCGCCAATGCATGGGCGTGAACGGTGTGTTGGGCTCCGGAGACAGGATCGGCACATCCCGGTCGATCCAGCCCGGTGTCAGCTCAATCGGCTTAATCGCCGCATAGAGATCGTCCAGGCTCGCCGCGTTGGCAAGGGATTCCAAACTGTCCACAGAGACTGAATCAGGCATTATCTTTCTCCCACTCACCCTACTATAGCGCTCCCATTGGGTTCTTGCCATGGGCGTCTAGACTCCCGGCATGCTCTCGCTTAAACACGGGGACGAGGGAGAACACCGATGAAACGCAGCACCGAGAAAATTCTCACCACCCACGCCGGGGCTTTGCCCTGGGAAAAGCCCATTCTGCCGGGTCAGACCGGCTATGAGGCCAAGCTGAAGGAAGACGTCAGGGGCATCGTCGCCCGCCAACGGGACACGGGCTTGGACGTGATCAACGAGGGAGAGTTCACCAAGGGCGGTGACTGGCTGTCATTCATGGACGGGCGGCTCGGCGGCTGTGATCCCCGGGAGGGCATCGACGGCAAATACTTCTCCACCCTGGGCAAGGACCGGGAGGAATTCGCCGACTTCTACCGCTACGCCGGGGAAAAGGGTACGCTGTTTTATGCCGAGAGCAACCACATCGTCGCCACGCGGCTGACCTGGTTCTGCACGGAGCCCATCACGTACGTGGGCCAGGAGGCAATGCAACGGGAGATTGATCTGTTGAAGGCGACGACGGGGACCGAGGACGTGTTTCTGACCACCACCGCACCGGCCAGTCTGGAGCCCTATTACCGCAACGAGTATTACGACAGCCAGGACGATTTTATCTTCGGCATGGCCGAGGCGTTGAAGACCGAATACAAGATGATCGCCGACGCGGGCTTCATTGTGCAGGTGGACGACGCCTGGCTGCCCGCCACCTGGGACCGGACCGGCATCCAGATGGGCCTGGAAAAATACCGGGACTGGTGCATGGTTCGGATCGAAGCGCTGAACCACGCGCTCGACGGCATTCCCGAAGAGCAAATCCGCTATCACCTGTGCTGGGGCAGCTGGCATGGCCCCCATGCCCACGATATCGAGTTGGAAAAGATCGTCGACATCATGCTGGCGGTCAACGCCGGCGCCTATCTGATCGAGGCGGCCAATGCGCGCCACGAACATGAATATATCGTCTGGGATGATGTGAAGCTGCCCGACGGCAAAATCCTGATCCCCGGCGTGGTCGCCCATGCCACCGATTTGATCGAGCATCCGGAACTAGTGTCCCAGCGCATCCAGCGCTTCGCCGAACGGGTCGGCCGGGAAAATGTGATCGCCGGCACCGACTGCGGTTTCGGCGGCCGGTCTCATCCGCAGATCGCCTGGGCTAAGCTCAAGGCGCTCACTGAAGGCGCGGACCTGGCGTCAAAAGCGCTCGGGTATTAAGCGGCTAAACCTTCAAGACGTTTGCGGGGCCTTGGGGCCCGTGCCGGTGCTGACCAGGCGCAACGGTTCGCCGTCGCCGCCCTCCAGCGCCCACATGTAGCGCGTGGCGTAGCGCTGCACGTCCTCATGCTTCCAGGCAGTCTTGAGCTCGCTTTCCGGGATGTCGGTATTGGCCTCGACCTCCGCAGCCGAGTAGCTGTCGGCCTCGCCGTGGCGGATCAGCCAGCAGAGCGCCTCCCATCCGGTTTTGCCGTCCCGTTGGCTGGGCAGCGGCTCCACCATGCCGGGGCCGTCGGGGCCGCCGGTGATCTCCACCCCGTTCCAAAACGCGATCCGGTCATTTATGATCTCTGATGCCGGGTAGGGCTTCACGTACTCCCAGGCGCAACTCTGGTTGGTCTCGCCGTTGACGGTCACGTCGTAATAATCGGCGATGCCTTTCCAGTGGCAGAAAGTCGGCCGGGTCTCGGTGCTTTCGGCGAAGTAATCCCAGTTGACCGCCGACTTGGGGAAATAGGCGTTGCCCTCCACATGGGCGATGTCATCGCTTTCCGCCAGGGTGACGCCGTTCCAGGTTGCCTTCGCCATCTCTCTACCCCCCGAAGGTAAACCGGCTGCCCACGTTGGAGGTGACCAGCTTGTCGGGCATGCGGTCGCGCACTTTGCCGATGAAGTTTACGCCGGTGCAGTGCATGGGCAGGATCACATCCGGGTCCATGGCTTCCAGCTCATCAATCGTGTGGTCGATATACTCGTTGGGGGCGAGGCCCAGGTGGAAACCGCCGACCACCGCGTGCAGCTTGTCGGCGTTGGAGACCGCCATGGCCGTCTTCACCGTGTTGACGATGCCGGCATGGCCGCAGGACGAGATCACCACGAGGCCCTTGCCCTGCACGATATAACATGTGGCGTGTTCATCCTCGTGTTCGTCCAGCACCAGCTTACCGGAACGCTCATCGGCATTGAAGTGGTCTTCGTCTTCCAGCACCAGGGTGCCGCCGCTGACGGTCTCGAAGCTGGTGCGCTCGATAAAGCCGCTGGTGAACGGGCCTTCCAGCTCGTGCGGCGTTTGGCAGCAGACCTGCGGCACGTTGAGCGCCGTCAGGGACGACCGGTCGATGGCGCCCCAGGCCAGAGGTTCCGAGCCTTTCGAGCCCATCCACTTTTCCCGGAACACGGTCTCGCCACCCACATAGAGATTAATGTCGTCGCGCATGCGGGACCGGAAGTTTTTGACGAACCCGTCGAGCCCGCCGAAATGATCCCGGTGGCCGTGGC
>JAYPHU010000045.1:0-18670 GCA_038127535.1 Rhodospirillaceae bacterium
CCGCTTGGATCATCACCAGCGCATGATTGGCGACAACGATCTTGGCACGCCGCGCCCGGCGCACGGATTTCTCGATGAAGCATTTGCCGTAGTGGGAACAGGCGGCGTAGATGCATTCGCCCCGTGTGTCGGTCAGATCAATGGTCCGCCGGCGGCCGAGCAAGTCCGCCAGCCACGCCGGGAAGTCACCGCCGATCATGTCGCCGTCCCGGGTCGCCATGACCCAGCGCGCGGTGAGACCGAGCGCGATCAGGTCCAGCCCCTGGCTCTGGCCAACGGCCTCCTCCAGGTTTAGGAGACACAGATAGTTCTCCCGGCCTTTGCGGACGACGGCCTTCAGCGCCTTTTCAGCCGGGTCCGGGTAGAGCTTATCCAATTCCCCATCCAACTGCCGCTGCAGATTGCGAGTAAAGGTGGAGATCCAGACCGGGCCCTCGTTTTTTTCCGCCCAGACGCTGGCTGGCGCGATATAGCCGAGTGTCTTACCGATGCCCGTGCCGGCTTCGGCCAGCAATGCTTGCGGTTCGCCCGGTGTCTCGGTCGGCTGAAAAGGATGACTGGCGAGCCGCGCATATTCCATCTGTTCCGGCCGGTCTTCCGAGCCCCCGGCGAGCAATGTGGTCAGCCGTTCTTCGGATTCGCCGGGCGAGACCAGCTCATGCCCCGGCTGTGGCGCCGGCGCCGTATCCTCCCATTCCTTGAGCCGGGTCCAGACCCGGAACCCTTCCAGCGGGTTGGTGGCTTTGCGCGCCGGATCGCCTTGTTCAAGCGCAGCGAGCACAGCGACGCCCCAGGGCCAGCGGGCCTGGGCCAAGGACCAGGCAAGCGGCGCGACAGAGGCGCGCGCGCGCGGAAGTTCCGACAACAGCGCCCGGGCCACGTCAATCAGGCAAAGGGCCTCGTCTTCTTGGGCGTGAGGGCGGGGCAAGTCGAGGACATCGGCGAGCCCGCGGATGGTCGGCAGACAGAACTGGGCCGGGCGCACGAAGGCAAACAGCTCCAGCAGATCATAGGCCGGGAAGGCGCCGATCTTCAGATGCGCGGCGGCTGATTTGGCGTGGCAGAGGATGGGCGCGGTGGCGCCGGCCCGGCGTCCGGCTTCCTTCAGATCAATCTCTTCGATCTCGCCGTCGGCGCTCAGCCACACCGCACCGCGCGGGCCGGTGATAAGGGCCGGGGCGTCGGGCAGTCTAATCTGTGTGGCGGGCGGCGTCTCG
This sequence comes from Rhodospirillaceae bacterium, assembly GCA_038127535.1. GTDB lineage: Bacteria > Pseudomonadota > Alphaproteobacteria > Rhodospirillales > UBA2165 > JAYPHU01. The sequence goes on from JAYPHU010000045.1 coordinate 1,218, forward strand.
TCCATCCGGCAATCCTACCCGTTGGCCGGGTTCGCGCAATCTCGGCGGTCAAAGCGGTGTTGACGGCGGGCGGGCGGGCTCTTAGGTTCCGCCGTTCTTAATTCAGTTGCGGGAATCAAACGTGTCCGACATGCGGGAACTTGCAGAACAGTCCAACGCCTGGCCTTTCGCCGAGGCGCGCCAGCTCGTGAAGCGGCTTGGCAGCAAGACGCCGGAGAAGGGCTATATCCTGTTTGAGACCGGCTACGGCCCGTCCGGGCTGCCCCATATCGGCACCTTTGGCGAGGTGGCGCGGACCAACATGGTGCGTCATGCGTTCGGGCTGCTGTCCGATCTGCCGACCATGCTATTTGCCTTTTCCGATGATATGGACGGGCTGCGCAAAGTGCCAGACAATATCCCCAATCAGGGGATGGTGACCGAGCATCTGGGCAAGCCGCTGACCGCAATTCCAGACCCGTTCGGCACCCATGACAGTTTCGGCGCGCACAACAATGCCCGGCTGCAGGCGTTCCTGGATGAGTTCGGCTTCGACTATGAGTTCAAGTCCTCGACCGAATGCTACAAGGCCGGCGAGTTTGACGCCACCCTGCTGAAAATCCTGGCCGAGTACGAGAAGGTTATCAACGTCATCCTGCCGACCCTGGGCGAAGAGCGGCGCAAGACCTATTCCCCGTTCCTGCCCGTGTGCCCCAAGACTGGCGTGGTCCTCCAAGTTCCCGTCGTTGAGCGGGACGTGGACGCCGGCACCATCGTCTATGAGGAAGAGAACGGGACGAAGACCGAGGTCCCGGTGACCGGCGGTCATTGCAAGCTGCAGTGGAAGGCCGACTGGGCCATGCGCTGGGCGGCGCTGGATGTGGACTATGAAATGTCGGGAAAGGACTTGATCGATTCCGTAAAGCTCTCCAGCGCCATCAACCGCATCCTGGGCGGTAATCCGCCGGCCGGCTTTACCTACGAGCTGTTCTTGGATGAAAACGGCGAGAAGATTTCCAAGTCTCGGGGCAACGGTCTCTCCATGGAGGAATGGCTGCGCTATGCCCCGCCGCAAAGCCTGAGCCAGTTCATGTATCAAAAGCCGACCCAGGCGAAGCGGCTTTACTTCGACGTGATCCCCAAGAATGTGGATGAGTATCTCACCCACGTCTCCAAGTATCCGGAGCAGGATGAGAAAACCCGGCTGACCAACCCGGCCTGGCATATCCATGGCGGTAAACCGCCGGCCGAAGATGCACATCTCAGCTACAACATTCTGCTGAACCTGGCCGGCGTGTGTAACACCGAAGACAAGGCTGTCCTGTGGCACTTTATCTCCCGCTACCGGCCCGACGCAACGCCGGATAACGCGCCGACCCTGGACCGGCTGACCGAATACGCTGTGGCCTACTTCCAGGACTTCGTGCAGCCCCACAAGCAGTACCGTTTGCCGACCGGGATGGAGACGGCGGCGCTCGAGGATTTGATTGCGACACTTGAGGCGCTCCCGGCGGATGCGGCGGCGGAAGATATTCAAACCCAGGTCTATGAAGTGGGCAAACGCCACGACTTCGAGGACCTGAAAGCCTGGTTCAAGGTGCTCTATGAGACGCTGCTGGGCCAATCCACCGGCCCGCGCATGGGCTCCTTCATCGCGCTCTACGGCATCGAAGAGACCAAGGCCCTGATAAACCGGGTCCTCAACGGTGAGGATTTGGCGGCGGGGTAAGTGGCTCACGTTCTTCATACCTGACTCGCGTCACCCCCATTCCGTCATCCCCGACCTGCGAAGCAGTTGTCGGGGATCTCATCCATCACCAGATATCCGAGAATGACCTGCTTCGCCGCCCACTCGGGTATGACGCAAAAGATAAAACAGAAATATCAGTTTTTGCCTTAAATTCACTAAAGATAAACCATAAAAATACCCAAATAACTGAAAAATAGATAAATATCCTTCCTTTACAAAAATATCTGATCGCCGTATTTTGTAAAAAATAGATATTTTTTAGGCGGGATGCTCGATCATTCAGATATCTCCGGTGTGACACCGGAAAACGGCGCGGATTGCAACGGCTCCGGCCTGATCCGGGACGACGTCTATGACCAGATACGCGCCGATATCTTGACTTGCGCGCTGGCCCCCGGCGCCATCATCCAGGAGAAAGACCTCGCGGCCAACTATGCGGTCAGCAAATCACCTGTCCGCGATGCACTTCTGCGCCTGCAGGAGCAGGGTCTGATCGAGGTGCTGCCGCGCCGGGGTTACCGGGTGCAGCCGATCTCCCTGTCCGATGCGAAGGAACTCTACGAGACCCGCATTCTACTGGAGAAATCCTGCGTCAAACGCGCCATCGAGACCGCGTCGGAGGCGACCCTGTCTGCACTGGATCAGTTCCGCACCACCGGCGCCACCGACCAGTTGGCGGAGTGGGTGGCTTATAACCGGGATTTCCACCGGGCCATCGCCGATGCGTCGGGGAATACGCGCCTCGCCAAGATGACCCAGGACATGATTGATCAGTTCGACCGCCTGACCTTTGTCGGTGTGTCGGAAGCCCCGAGCGGGGCGAGCGCGGACAAGCTGATGAAGGAGCACCGGGACATCATCGACGCCATTCAAGCGCGGGAAAAATCCAAGGCGGCGCGATTGATCGGCGCGCACGTGTCGAAATCGCAACGCCGGCTATTCAATGTTTTGGAAAGCCGGCCCATCGTCGACTAATCACCAAGGGAAGAGGACTACGTGACTCAAGGCAGATATATCGAGATCGAACAACAAGGCGCGCCGAGCGTTATGCAGGTGAAGACCGTCGACTTTGCCGATCCGGTCGAGGGCGAGGTGCTGATCCACCAAAAGGCGCTGGGGATGAACTTCTTGGATGTCTATCACCGCTCAGGTGCATACCCGCTACAGATGCCGAGCGGCATCGGCACGGAAGCCTCTGGTGTGGTGGCCAAGGTCGGCGCCGGTGTCACCGATTTTAAAGAAGGCGACCGGGTGGCCTATGGCGGCGGTTTGCCGGGCGGCTACGGCGATTATCGCAACATGCCGGCGGCCCGCGTGGTCCCGGTGCCGGACGGCGTAACCGACGAACAGGCCGCCAGTTCTTTGATGAAGGGCATGACCGTCGAATATCTGTTGGAGCGGGTCTATCCCGTGCGGTGTGGCCAGTGGGTGCTGTTCTATGCGGCGGCCGGCGGTGTCGGCCTGATCGCCGGGCAGTGGGGCAAGTCCCTGGGCGCGCATATGATCGGCGTGGCCGGCGGACCGGAGAAATGCCAACTGGCCCTGGACAACGGCTACGAGGTTTGTGTCGACCGCCACGCCGGCGAGGATTTGGTCGCTAAGGTGAAAGAACTGACGGGCGGCGAAGGCTTGCCGGTGGTCTATGACTCTATCGGCAAGGATACATACGAGACCACGCTGGATTGTTTGGGTTCTCGCGGCATGTTCGTGTCGTTTGGCACCACGTCGGGCCCGGTGCCGCCAGTTGAGGCGGCCGACCTGCAAAAGCGGGACTCGCTGTTTTTTACCCGACCGACCCTGGTGACCTATACGGCCAAGCGGGAAGACCTGTTGATGTCGGCGGCTAAGGTTTTTTCCAAAGTGGCTGACGGGTCCATCACCGTAGAGGTCGGGCAGACCTATAAGCTGGAAGACGTGGTCCAGGCCCATGAAGATTTTGAAGCCGGCAAGACGACGGGCTCGACCCTGATCCTGCCTTAAGAGTCAACCGACAACCGATAACAGACGTATAATGAGTGAGAGGAAACGAACTTGAAACCCTTTGATTTCGTCAAGCCGGGCAATACGGAGGCGGCCGTCGCGGCACTCGCGGCGCACAGCCCCAATGTCCGGATTCTGGCCGGCGGCACCGATTATGTCGTCGAGCTGAAACATGTGAGCCAATCGCCGGGCACCATTGTCGATGTATCGTCCCTGGCAGAGCTGAGAGGCATAGAGGAAACGGATGACGGATTGCGCATCGGCGCGGGCGTCACCCACACCGAGATCATGAACGACCCGCTGATCGCCAAGCACGTGCCGGCGATGATCCATGCGGCGCACACGATCGGCGCGGTGCAGACCCGGAACCTGGGTACCCTCGGCGGCAACCTGATTACCTGTGTGCCCTCGATGGACTCTGGTCCCACGTTGGTGGCGCTCGAGGCCGAGGTCACCATCCTGGGGTCCAAGGGCACACGGCGTATCCCCCTGACCGAATTGTTCGTCGGCCCACGCAAAACCAGCCTAGAGACGGATGAGCTTCTGTTGGAACTAATTGTGCCCAAGAAGAACCTTGGCAAACCGACCGATTTTCTGAAGTTCGGTCTGCGCAAAGGCCAGGCGCTGGCGTTGGTCAATGCAGCGTCCAGCCTCTGGGTCGACGGCGGCACGTTCAAGGGCGTACGGATTTCGCTGGGCGCTGTCGCCCCGGTGGTGATCCGCTGTCCAGAGGCCGAGGCCATGCTGGAAGGCCAGGCCGTCAGCGAAGAGTTGATCAACCAAGCCGCCGCGAGAGCGGTCACCGAATGCAAACCCATTGATGATTTTCGGGCCTCCAAGGAGTACCGGAACGATTTGATTGAAGTCCTGACACGGCGTACCTTACAGGCGTGCGTGGCGCAGGCGAGCCAAGCCTAGGAGGGCAAGACTGTGGATGTAACTGTTACTGTTAACGGCGAGACGAAGACCGCTTCGGTGCCGCCGGAAACCACGCTTCTGAAAATGCTGCGGGAAGAATTGAACCTGACCGGCGCCAAGCTGGGCTGCGACGTGGGCGACTGCGGCTCCTGCACCGTCATCGTCGACGGCATCGCGATCAATGCATGCCTGATGCTGGCCGGCCAGGCCCAGGGCAAAACCATCCAGACCATCGAAGGGATGGCCAGCCTGGACGGCTATCACCCGCTGCAGCGAAATTTCGAGGAATTGGGCGCGCTGCAATGCGGGTTCTGCGGGCCGGGGATGATCCTGTCGGCCAAGCAGTTGCTGGACAACAATCCCGATCCGTCCAAGGAAGAAATTCAAGACGCGCTGTCCGGCAATCTCTGCCGGTGCACGGGCTACACCAAAATCGTCGAAGCCGTGGTGGATGCGGCGCGCGAAATGCGCGGCGACAAACAGGCTGCTTAAGAAAGCGGCCGAGGAGAAAGAAAATGGATGACAACGTAAAAGTCCAAGACCGGGAAGCGACCCTGGAGGAGCTGCGGGAGGCCGATGACAATCTGCGCCTGCCTGCCCTGCCCGAACATGTGTCCTACCCGATTGAAACGGCGACGCCGGAAGCGCGGACCCAGACTCCGGCGGTCGGCCAGCGCGCGGCGCGCCCCGATGGCCGTCTGCATGGGCTCGGCCAGACCAAGTATATTGATGATCTAAGCTTCCCGGGCATGCTGCACGCCAAGATCAAGCGGGCCGGGGTCTCCAAGGCGCGGATCAAAAGCATTGATCTGTCCGAAGCCGAGAAAATGCCGGGCGTCATGGCGACCCTGGTCGGCAACGAAATCCCGGTGAACTCTTTCGGGCCGAGCTACCAGGACCAGCCGTTGATCTGCGAAAACATGGTCTATCACGCTGGTGATGCGGTGGCTGCCGTCGCGGCGACGACCGAACAGCTGGCGTTGGACGCGCTGGAAAAGATCAAGATCGAGTACGAGCCGCTGGAGCCCGTCTATGATCCGATCGAAGCCATGAAGGAAGATGCGCCGCAGGTGCATGAGGGCAGCTCCAACATCTATTCGTCGAAGGTGATCAAGAAGGGCGACGTGGATGAGGCCTTCAAGACCGCCTACCGGATCTACGAGAACACCTTCTCCACTCAAATGGTGGAGCACGTGCCGATGGAACCCCATGCGTCGATTGCGGAGTGGGACGGTAACGGCCGGATCACGCTGCATTCCAGCCTGGGCCGGATTACCCTGGGCCGGGCGGATATCGCGCGGGTCCTGGAAATGCCGATCAACCGCATCCGCATCATCGCGACTGTGGTCGGTGGCAACTTCGGCGGCAAGAACGAGATCACCACGGAGCCGATCCTGGCGCTGCTGTCCAAGAAGACCGGCCGGCCGGTGAAGGGTGTCTACACCCGGGAAGACGAGTTCATGTCGTCGACCACCCGCCACCCGTTCATTATGGACTATAAGACCGGCGTCGATAAGGACGGCAAGATCGTCGCACGTAAGGTGCGGCTGGTCTGCGACGGCGGGGCCTATTGTTCCTGGACGGAGACGACACTCGGCAAGGCCAGCATCTTGTCCGCCGGTCCGTACAATATCGACAATCTCGAGGTGGAGGCCTATGCGGTCTACACAAACAAGACCATGACCGGCGCCATGCGCGGGTTCGGCGCGCCGCAAGTCTGCTTTGCCTACGAATCCCACATGGATGACATCGCCCACGACCTGGGCATTGATCCGCTGGAAATCCGCCGGCGCAACGCCTTCCATGAAGGCTCGTCGAGTCCGACGGGGCAGATGCTGCATAGCGTCGTTGTCAGTGATTCATTGGATATGGCGGCCGAGCGTTTCGGCTGGGAGGACCGTAAATATGAAGCGTAAAGGAAAAGGCATCGGCTGCATGTGGTACCCGATCGGGTTCACCGTGGCCGCCAACCCGTCGGCCGCGACCGTGAAGGTGAATGAGGACGGCACGGCGACTCTTTTAACCGGCACCGTGGAAACGGGACAGGGCTCGCTCACGGTTCTGGGCCAAATCGCGGCCGAGGAACTGGGCATCTCCACTGATGATGTGCATGTGGTCTCGGCCGACACGGACACCACCCCCATGGATACGGGGGCCATCGCCAGCCGGACGACCTATGTCACCGGCAACGCCATCAAGCTGGCGGCGGAGCAGGCCAAGGACATCCTGTTCGAGGTGGCAGCACCCATGATGCGGGTGAAGCCGGAACAGCTCGAAGCAGTTGACCGAAAAATCCAGGTGAAGGGGTTCCCGCAACGTTATCTGCCCATTGGTGAAGTGGCGCTGCAGGCCCAGTTTATTCAGGGACAGGTCCCCATCGGCAGTGCATCCTATAATCCGCCGACCGTGGAAATGGATCCGGAGACCGGGCAGGGCAAGCCGTTCAGCACGTATGTGTATGCGACCCAGATTGCCGAGGTTGAGGTGGATGACGAGACTGGCGAGGTCGATGTGATCTACATGGCCGCGGCCCATGACTGCGGCACGGCGATCAACCCGATGCTGGTCGAAGGGCAGATTCAGGGCGGCATTTCCATGGGCGTGGGCTATGCGCTGCAGGAAGAGATGCTGTTCGACGAGAACGGCGTCCAGATAAACCCGAACCTGACCAACTACATCATGCCGACCAGCCTGGACATGCCGGACATCGACGTGGACATCGTGGAGAACTTTGATCCCACGGGCCCGTTCGGCGCCAAGGGCGTGGGCGAGCCGACGGCGGTGCCGACTGCGGCGGCCATCTGCAACGCGATCTATGACGCGGTCGGCGTGCGGATAACGTCCCTGCCGGCGACGGCGGAAAAGGTTTTGAAGGCCATTAAGGAAAAGAAGGCCAACGAACAAAAGCAACTCGCCCCAGCCGAATAACTGGTTCGAGTTAGCTTTAGCCGGCTGAGCCGCTCTTGAGGGCTCTGTTTCGGCGGCGGGCCGCCCACCATCCCGGGCGGCCTGTTTTTTATTGGGGTGCATCCACTCCCCCTTACTCCCTCCCACAAGGGGAGTGGGGATCAAAACGGTGTCATCCCTTCCTTAATGGGAGGGGTCGAGCGATACGCTCGGGGGAGGGTGAAGCCCTCCCTTTCCCATCACATTCGATCCTTCTAAACTCTTCCAACCAACCATAAGGAGAAGATCATTGGAGGCTGTCTTTCAAAGTTTCCTCGCCGGTCTGCCGGTACTGTTGCTGCATTTTATGCTGACGGTTCTGATGCTGGCGCTAGGGGCCGTCTTGTACGTCATTATGACGCCGTATCACGAGATCGATCTGATCAAGGCGGGCAATGTTGCGGCGTCCATCTCCTTCGGCGGGGTGTTGATCGGCATGGCCATCCCGTTGGCGGTCGCCATGGCCAGCAGCGTTAATGCTTATGACATCCTCATCTTCGGGGCGGTGACCATCGCCTTGCAGCTTTTGGCCTTCCGGATAACCGATCTGGTGTTGAATGACCTGCCCAAACGTATCATCGCCGGGGAGATCAGTGCCGCGATCCTGCTGATCGCGGTGAAGCTCAGCATCTCGGTCATCAACGCGGCGGGCGTAAGCGGATAAGAGGCGGATGTGAGACGCCTCCTTTACATCATCGTCGGCATTTTTGTCGTCGTCGACCTCGCGTACAGGATCAATCTTCCCGGTCAATCACCACGTCAATCGAGAGACCAATCATCCGGTCTCCGGCAACCGCCGGCTGGGCCGGGCGAAGTTCGCCGCCAGGAACGCCGTCCCGGCCCCAAGGTCTGGACAAAATTGACCGACGATTGGGGGCCCGGAGCTGCGGTCTCCAAGCGCCACGAATTCCCGGCCTATGATGATCCCGTCGCGCCGGTCGGCACCATCCGGGGCCGGTCGTCCGATCCGAAAAGGACCGTGGGTTCAGCCTTTGCCATTGCCGAGAACGGGGTCTGGTTGACCGCCCGGCATGTTGTCGACGGCTGCCTGGAGGTGGGACTTCAAGCGGGCCTGCGCCGGGGCAAGCCGGCAACCCTGCCGGCGGACAAGATCATCATCCACCCCAAAGCCGATGTGGCGCTAATGACCTCGTCGCGCACCGATTACGGGCGGGAAGCGTTTCAACTGGCCGGCACCACTGCGCCGGGAGAGGCGTTCCATATCGGATTTCCCCGCGGCCAGCCGGGGACGGTACATAGCCGGTTCCTGGGTCAAAAGCGGGTGCGTCATCAGAACGTCGAAGGCTCTGAAGAAGACGCTCTGGTCTGGGCGGAGATCAGCCGGGTGCCCGACTTTTCCGGCGCCTTGGGCGGTATCAGCGGCGGCGTGGTGGTAGACAGGACCGGTGCGGTCATCGGGACCAACAGCGCCGGCAACCCCCGGCGCGGCCGGCTGATCACCTCGCAAACAACGGCGCTGAAAGACGTGTTGCGGCAAAGCGGCCAACGGGCGCAGGATGCGCCGGCCCGTAGCGCAGCCATCGCCGAACTAAACGCCAGGGACTATCCGTCTTTTGCCAAGGCAGCGATCCAGGACCGCCGGGTCGTCCGGGTCGTCTGCGTCCGCCGGCGGGGATAGGGTTAACCAACCCCTCCTCCGTCATGCCCGAGTTGGGACCGGTGTCAACCGGGACCAATTCTCGGGTAGCTGCCAAACATGCAGGAAATCCCCGACAACTGCTGCGCAGGTCTGGGATGACGGTCGCAGAGATAGGGCGACGAGGATGAAGAGGTGCTCAGCCCAACTTCACCAACTGTTTGCCGAAGTTCTCGCTGTGCAGCAGCCGGAGGAACGCGCTGGCCATGCTCTCCAGCCCGTCGGAGATGTCTTCCTTGAACTTAAACTTTCCGCTGTCGATCAAGCCTATGATGTGCTTCCGGGCTTCGTCGAAGTCAACGGCGAAGTCGTGTACCAGGAAGCCCTGCACCCGGGCGCGGGCGACCAGGATTTTCCGGTGATAGCGGGGGCCGATGTCGGGCTGATCTAACTGTCCGGCCAAGGAAATAGTGCCGCAGATGCCTATCCGCGCACCCAGGGCCAGGTTTTCCATGACCGCGTCATGGATCGGCCCGGCGGTGTTGTCGAAATAGAAATCCACCCCGTCGGGGCAGGCATGCGCCAGGGTCGCGCTGAGGTCGCCGGCTTCCCGGTAGTTGATGCCCACGTCGTAGCCGATTTCGCTGCACCAATCGAGCTTCGCCTGTGTGGATGCGATCGCCACGGTTTTACACCCGTGCGCTTTGGCCAGTTGCCCGGCGACCTGCCCGACTGCGCCGGAGGCGGCCGAGATCACCACTGTCTCACCTTGTTTGATCTCGCCCACTCGAAACAGCCCGGTCCAGGCGGTCATCCCCGGCATGCCGAGATAGCTCAGCGAGCCTTGGATCGGCGCTAGATCGGGATCGACTTTATTGATGCCGTTCTTGGGGCCGAGGATGGTGAATTCCTGCCAGCCGAAATCCCGGGACTCGACGATATCGCCCGACGCGAACTCCGGGGAATTTGACGCAACCACCTCGCCCACGCCGCCACCCTGCATCAGCTCACCCGGCGCGACGCCGGCGGCATAGTTGGCGGCCGAGCTGATCCGGCCCCGCATGTAGGGATCGACGGACAGATACTTGGCCTGCACCAGAATTTCGCCGTCGCCCGGTTCGGGCACGTCGAGTCCGTCTTCCAATCGGAAGTGGCGTTCATCGGGCATACCGTCCGGATAGTCGGCCAGCACCCAGCGGCGGTTTTTCAAATTCGACATAGGGACAGGCTTAGACTTCGGTGCCGCCGACGGTCAGCTCGTCCAGCTTCATGGTCGGCTGGCCGACGCCCACCGGCACGCCCTGGCCGTCCTTGCCGCAGGTGCCGACGCCGGGGTCCAGCGCCATGTCGTTGCCGATCATGGAAACGGTTTTCAGCGCTTCTGGTCCGCTGCCGATTAGGGTTGCACCCTTGACCGGCGCACCGACTTTGCCGTCTTCGATCTGATAGGCCTCGGTGCAGGTGAACACGAACTTGCCCGATGTAATATCCACCTGGCCGCCGCCGAAGTTGGTTGCATAGAGACCTTTCTTCACCGACTTGATGATTTCTTCCGGGTCGTGATCGCCGTTCTCCATAACCGTGTTGGTCATCCGGGGTATGGGCGCATGGGCATAGCTTTCGCGCCGCCCATTGCCGGTGGCGGGCACGCCCATCAGCCGGGCGTTCATCCGGTCCTGCATATAGCCGGTAAGGATGCCGTCCTCAATCAGCACCGTGCGCTGGGTGGGCGTGCCCTCGTCATCAATGGTGAGGGAGCCGCGGCGGTCTTCCAACAAGCCGTCGTCCACCACGGTCACGCCAGGCGCCGCCACCCGTTCACCCATCAGCTCGGCGAAGGCAGAGGTTTTCTTACGGTTAAAGTCGCCTTCCAGCCCATGACCGATGGCTTCGTGCAGCAGGATCGCGGGCCAGCCAGGGCCGAGCACCACGGGCATTTCGCCGGCCGGCGCAGGCACGCTTTGCAAATTCACCAGCGCCTGGCGCAGCGCCTCGTCAACGGCGGCTTTCCAAGTATCGGGCTGCAGATAAAACTCGTAGGTTTCCCGTCCGCCCGTGCCATAGTTGCCGGATTCCATCCGGTCGCCTTCCCCGACCACGCAGGAGACGTTGAGCCGGACTAGCGGCCGGATATCGGCGGCGCGGCTGCCGTCGGCGCGGATGATCTGAACCGCCTGCCAGGAACCGGACAGGGAGGCGGAGACCTGGCGGATGCGTTCGTCCAGCCCGCGGGCATAGGCGTCGATGTCGGCCAGCAGTTTGACTTTGGTCTCGAACGGCGTGCCGTTCAGCGGATTGTCGTCGATATACATAGATCGGTTGGTCAGGCTGGGCCCGTCCGCCATGGTGCCGCCGTGACCGGCATGGACGGCCTTCACCGTGTCGCCGGCGCGTTTCAACGCTTCTTCGCTGAGGTCGGAGGCGTGGGAATAGCCGGCGGTTTCCCCGGCGACGGCGCGCAGGCCGAACCCTTGCGATGTGTCGAAGCTGGCGTTCTTCAATTGCCCATCGTCGAAAACAAAGCTCTCCGACTGGTCGTATTCCAGGTACAGCTCCCCATCGTCGGCGCCGCCCAGGGCATCGGCGACCAGGCTTTCGGTGCGGGCCCGGTCGAGCCCGGCGCGGGTGAAAAACAACTCGTCGGTTTTGGCGATATCGGTCATGGCGCGTGTCCTTGGGCGATGCCCTGGCGGCAGAATGAGTGTGGATCTCATTGTAACTTGTGCGATCCCGTTGCCAAGACAAGTGGGTGTGACTGCAGATAGGCTTGACCGCGCCGCTGAAATAAATCTATTCTCCCGCCACGTGGTGATTTGTACGACCGGCTTGCGGCCACGTTAAACAAACAAGCTAAAAGGTCGGCGCGGAAGCCCCGACCAACCACCCTTGGCCGGGGATTTTTTGTTGACGGATGCATCGTTACAGTGTCCCGCATAAGCACCGGCCGCGCTTTGAAGGAGACCTTGAGTAATGAGCGTCAATAAATACAATCCCGCTTGGCGGCCCCAGACCAAGCTGGTTCGGGGCGGCACCAACCGGTCCGAATTCGCCGAAACCAGCGAGGGCGCATTTATCACCTCCGGCTATGTCTACGAGACCGCCGAGCAGGCCCAGCGCGCTTTCAAAGGCGAGGAACAGCGGTTTATCTATTCCCGCTTTTCCAACCCGACCATCGGTATGTTCTCTGAGCGGATGCGGCTTCTCGAAGGCGCAGAACGTTGCCTGGCCACGGCCACCGGTATGGCGGCCGTCTGGGCGGCGCTGGCGGCGGGGCTCAAGGCCGGCGACCGGTTGGTGGCGTCCAAGGCCTTGTTTGGCTCCTGCCATGTCGTGTGCGCCGAGTTCCTGCCCAAATTCGGGGTGGAGACGGTGATGGTCGATGGCACCGACCTGGATGAATGGGAACAGGCGTTGAGCAAGCCCACCGATGCCGTGTTCATGGAGACCCCGTCAAATCCGCAAATGGATCTGATCGACATCGCCCCGGTCTGCGAGATGGCCCATAAGGTGGGCGCGCGGGTTGTGGTCGATAATGTGTTCGCCACGCCGATCCTGCAGCGGCCGTTGGACTTGGGCGCCGACGTGGTGGTCTATTCCGCCACCAAACATATCGATGGGCAGGGGCGCGCCATGGGCGGGGCCATTCTCACCAACGATGTGGATTTCGCCGATGGTGATCTGTTGCAGTTCCTGCGCCATACGGGTCCGTCTCTCAGCCCGTTTAACGCCTGGACCTTATTGAAGGGACTGGAGACCTTGGATATCCGGATGGAGCGGCATTGCGCCAGCGCCCGCGAGGTGGCGCGTTTTCTGAGCGATTTGCCCGGTCTCAAAAAGGTCATCTATCCGGGGCTGGAGTCTCATCCCCAGCACGAGCTTTGCAAGCGCCAGATGAAAGACGCCGGCAGCATCGTCTGCTTTGAAGTAGATGGTGGCATCGAGGAAACGTTCAAAGTGATGAACGCGTTCCAGCTGATCGACATCTCCAATAATTTAGGCGACGCGAAGAGCTTGACTACTCACCCAGCGACGACCACGCACCAGCGTCTGTCGCCCGAGGACCGGGCGGCGGTTGGCATTACGGATGGGCTAGTGCGTATTTCCGTCGGGCTGGAAGATGTGGAAGACATCAAGGCTGACCTCGCCCAGGCGCTTGGCGTTTAGGATTACGCTAGTAATCCGTCATGCCCGATGTGCTAATTGCTCCGTCATTCACGGGCCTGACACGTGGATACGCTGTAATCGCTAACATGGATACGCGGATCACGGGCTGACGCCCGGTCCGCGCATGACGGTAAGGTAGATGCAACTCGGGGATCAAGTCTCTCCAATTGGAGAGCCGTCATTCCGCCGCTTTGGCCTCGCCAAGTTTCAGCCCGCAAGTGTCGAACGCCGCTTTTACTTCGGCTTTCTCCTCGTCGGTGAGGTTCAGCAGCGGGCGGCGGACGGGCCCACCGGCCTGGCCAAGTAAATCCTGCCAGTATTTCTGCTGGGCCTGCGGCTTGTCGAGGGGGCGGGTGCGTTTCAGCGCCTGGCGCACCGGATCAAGACTGTCGCGAACTTTGCGCGCTTCCTCCACCTCGCCGGCGAAGGCGAGGCGGGTGTACTCATTCATCCGCTGATCCACGGCCGTCTGCATGGTGAAGGGTGGGGTGGAGCACAGGTATAGTTGCCAACCGAGCTCGGTAACATTATCCAGCCACTGATCCTCCGACGAGGTGCTGACTATCAGCTTGCCCCGGGTCATGTCGGTGAGCTTTGCATAACGCTCCCGGTCGACGCTGTACTTGATAGCGACGATGTTGGGCAGCTCGGCGATGGCGGCGCAGATTTCAGGCTCGACCACATAATTGTAGTCGGGCTGGTGCCAGATCGCGATACCGATATCCAATTGTTCGGATAGATAGCGGTAATATTCTTCCAGCACCCCATCCACGCTCTCATGGAAATAGAGCGGCGGCGCATGCACGATCACCCAATCGGCACCGATATCCTGGGCATGGCGGGCGAGCTCGAGCACGGTATCCAGGTTCTCGTCCGAACACGACATCACTGTGCCGCAGCGATCCCCCACTTCCTTCACCACCAGCTCGAACTGGCGTTTGCGTTCGGCGAGCGACATGGAGAAGAACTCCCCCTGCTTGCCGTTGATGAACAGCCCGGTGATGTTCAGATCGTCAATCCAGTGGCGGAGGTTTCGGCGGAATCCGTCTTCGTCGACCGCGCCGTCTTCGGTGAAGGGCGTCAGGTTGGCGGCGAAGATACCGCGCATCTTTTCCTGGGCGTAGTCCTTGGCCTCCGACTTCGCGTATTTTCGGCTCATCCGACCTACCCCTGGGTCCAGGGCAGACCCCGGACCTTCCAGCCACCCAAATGGCCCCGATGGCCGTCGTCGTTTTTGTCGCCCTCGAACCCTTCCAGAATATTGTACGCATACGAGTAGCCGAGCTTGGTGGCCTCCTGCGCCGCGGCGATGGAGCGCACGCCGGATCGGCAGAGGAACAACAGCTTGGCGTCCTTGGCCGGCGCGGCCTCGCTCACCAACTTTTCGAAGTCGGGGTTCACCTCCATAGCCGGGAAGACCTTCCATTCGATGTTCGTCGGCGTCTTGCCCAGGCCGGACAGATCAGTGTTGCCCACATACGACCATTCCGGCGCGGTACGGCAGTCGATCAGAACCGCATTTTCCTCGGTACTCAGGATTTCCCAGGCTTCATCGGGGGTGACATCCCCGGCATATCCGTCAGCCACGATCTCTACTCCTTTATAGTGATTGCGATGAGCGTGCCACAAAGGCCAAAACCAGACAATGCCCGCGCCGGGCCGCAATTTTCTTTTCAGTTTCGGGCGGGGAGTGTATTACCGGATGTCAATGTCGAGCCAAAGTGAAAACCAAAATCCGCCGGACCTCAGCGTCGTTGTGCCTGTGCATAACGAGGCCGATAACATTCGCCCCTTAGTGGACGAAATCGTCGTCGCGATGAAAGACGGCCCGGCCTTCGAGATGGTGTTCGTCAATGACGGCAGCGCCGATACGTCGGCAGATGTTCTGGCCGCCGTTGCCCGAGAAATCCCAAACTTCCGCGTCCTCCAACACGCGCGCCAAAGCGGCCAAAGCGTCGCCGTTCATACGGGTGTCTCCCATGCCCGCGGGCTGCTGATTGCGACTTTGGACGGCGACGGGCAGAACGACCCGGCCGACATTCCCAATCTGGTGGCGACCTATCGGGATCAAGCAGCATCGGACGGCAAAGTCTTAATTGTCGGCTGGCGCAAGGGCCGAAAGGATACGTTCGTCAAGCGGATGTCGTCGAAGATCGCCAACGGCGTGCGGTCCAGAATTCTTGGCGACGCGACGCCAGATACGGGCTGCGGGCTGAAGGTTTTACGCCGCGAAGACTTCCTGGCGTTTCCCGCGTTCAATCATATGCATCGCTTCCTGCCGGCCCTGATGCTTCGCCAAGGCGGCCGCGTGGTCTCGGTCGAGGTGAACCACCGGCCACGGGAGCGGGGGCAATCCAACTACGGCACCCTCGACCGGCTCTGGGTGGGGCTCACGGATTTACGAGGCGTGGCCTGGCTCAGGGCCCGGCCGGTGAACCCCGACGTCTCTGAAATCGGCTCGGACTCACAGGACGCATGATGCCGCTGGTGAAAAACGTACTACGGGGTCTGGTGACCATTGCCGTGCTGGTGGGCGTCGGCTTTGCCGTCCAGAAAGGCTGGTTCGGCGGGCTAATCACCGAAGACTGGATCGATGCGAATGTGCGCGGTGCCGGCTTACGCGGGGAACTGATCTACCTGTTCGGCGCGGCGGCGCTGGTGTCCGTCGGCTTTCCCCGCCAGATCGTCTCCTTCATGGGCGGTTACGCGTTCGGGCTGATGCTGGGCTCCGGCCTCGCCGTGCTGGCGACAGCCATCGGCTGCGTGGTTTCATTCAGCGTCGCGCGCTTCGCCGGACGGGACTATATCTCCCGCAAGTTTCCTAGGCGGTTGCAAATAGCCAATGATTTCCTGCGTGAGAATACGTTCGCGACGACGCTGCTGATCCGGCTGTTGCCGCTCGGCAGCAATTTTGTCACCAATCTGGTGGCCGGCGTGTCGGGGGCGGGGGCGGTGGCCTTCGTGACCGGCTCGTCGCTGGGCTATATTCCGCAAACGGTGATCTTCGCCTTGCTGGGCAGCGGCATCGGGGTGGAGCAGGGGCTCCGCATTACCGTAAGTATTGTGCTCTTCGGCATCTCCGCCGCGCTCGGCGTTTACCTCTACCGGCGCTACCAGCAGGGCAGGGAGCTTACGACGGAACTGGATTAACAGGACTTAGTGCAGGGTCCAGTTATTGTCGATCATCCGGAACTCGGCCGGCTTTATCAGTTGGGCGTTGGCCACCCGGACCGAATGCAGCGCACCTTCCAACTGGGTTTCCCAGTAATCGAGGAACTTCTTCAGGCGCGGAAAACTCGGCGCCATATCCAGGCTTTGCCAGACAAAGCTCTGCAGGAGTTCGGGATAGTCGGGGAGATGGTACAAAATCTCGGCTGTCGTCAGCCGATAGCCCTTGAGCTGCAGTTCAGCGGAACGCAGTCGCATATAAAACCTCCGTCTAAAGTCGACACGTCACAAATATGATACCCCGATTCTCGCAATTGCCTATAGATTTCAATACTTTAGCAGCACTCCGGTGAGAGTGCTAAAAAAATCCGCCAAAATCCGAAAAGTTTTTTGTTTTGATAGGGTTGACTGTCTGAACGAGGGGACTAAATACGTGGCGGTCCTGCTCTTCGAGTGCTAAACGCCCACCTGAGGGGGTCGCACTTTTGGGGGAGTGGGTAATCGGATAGATTTTTTGGAGGAAATAATGGGTTTCAAACCATTGCATGATCGCGTTCTCGTTCGCCGAATTAACGAGGAAGAAACGACCGCCGGTGGCATCATCATTCCGGACACGGCCAAGGAAAAGCCGTCCGAGGGTGCAGTGGTCTCCACGGGCGCAGGTGCGCGCGCCGAAGACGGTTCGGTCACCCCGCTGGATGTGAAAGCAGGCGACCGGGTGCTGTTCAGCAAGTTCGGCGGCACCGAAGTGAAGGTGGATGGGGAAGACCTCGTAATCCTCCGTGAATCCGACATTCTTGGCATCATCGAAGCCGAGGTTGCCAAGAAGAAAGCTGCTTAACCTGGACGGGTGGCGGCTATTTTTTTTTAATTCTGCATTGTAGGAGAACAAGACAATGGCAGCGAAGGAAGTAAAGTTTGAGGCGGATGCGCGTTCGAAGATGCTTAAGG
>JAYPHU010000046.1:0-18369 GCA_038127535.1 Rhodospirillaceae bacterium
TTCTGGCTAGAAGCGGACAACTTTTAGGTCGGCTAGATTAGTCCGCTAATAGCCAGAAGCAGCCTTGTGCCCATGAGTTACGCCTTTTACTAGCCACCATATTGACTGGATAAAGTGATCTCGTTCTACTAGAGAACGCTTGACGTATGGACGTACTGTGGACACCGCGTGCGCTTCCTAATTGAGATGGTGGTGCTTCATCCGGTCCGACCAATCCTCCCCGCGGGACCAGGCGAGAACCGACGCCCCGCTCGGCGTTTCGCCATCCATATGCAACACTGTCCGCCAGGCGAGGCTCAGCATGCAGGAGGTTACTGGTGGGCCTGACCAATCCTTCTTATCAAGGATCGGTCGCAAGGTCGGCATGCCGGTCCCCAACATGACAATCGCATCCAAGTCCTTATTTTCGAGTAACTTCAAACTTTCCGCCGCGCTGCCGGCCTGAAGACTGTAAATGGGGTGGAACTCACTGTCGGGATTGAAGGCGCTTGCGATTTCGCCAACGATGAAGCCAGCTTTTTCCCAGTAGCCAACACTGGTCTCTGTAAGGTCGGGCGGATACGGCGATGCGAGCCCGATCCTTTTAGCACCCAGCGCTTCTAACGAATCACAAACTGCACGGGCAGCGGTCACAAACGGATAACCCCGGGCCCTCTCTATCCGCTCACACATCTCCGCTTCGGTCTCCGGACTGATAAGATAGGAGGCACCGGTGCAGCCAAAGGCTGCGGCATCCAAGGGCGCATTCGCAAAACTATCAAGCGTGCTGTCGATTTGCTCAATGTAGTCATAAAGCCGATCAACAATGGTGCCCTTGGGGCTGGTCATCCGAGCATTGATCATGCTGATGCCGGCAGGCCAAAGTATCGTAAACTCCGGTTCCACGGTTGTATTCGCTTGCGGGGTCAGCACCCCAACCAGTCCGCGCTTTGCGTATTCAAGATCAGCCATAAGTAGCGTCTATCCCTAATAAAGAGCCAGCTTTGATTGTCATATTGGTATAACAATAGTACATTTTAAACTCATCTCTTACCAGCCGTACCGTAGGAACATTTCGTGGGCGACAATATAAATTCAACCAATCAAAATTCCGATCGCATTCTTGTCGTGGGTGCCGGGCCGGTAGGCCTCTTCGCTGCCACCCGGCTCGCCGGATTCAATATACCCGTTACACTGATCGACGCATCAGAAACGGTCAGCGACGATATTCGGGCGTCGACCATTCATCCACCAACTCTCGACATGATGGAACCCTACGGCATCAGCGCTGAGGCCGTCGCTGGAGGCGTTCAGGTGCGGGAGTGGCAGATTCGTTTGCACACCACCGGAGAGAAGGCCGTTTTCGATATGGGGTGCATCTCTGATGTGACTGACTACCCCTATCGGCTCCAATTCGAGCAAAGTCAGCTGTGCAGCATTATGGATCGTATGCTGCGACAGAATGACCTAGTCGATATTCACTACGGGACTCGTCTGGTTTCATTTGATCAAGATGAAAACGGAGTAACCGCAACCTTGGAACGGAGTGGCGAGCCTCAGAAAATGCGGACTAAGTTCCTGATTGCCGCTGATGGCGCCACCAGTACGGTTCGCGAACAATTGGATCTCGCCTTCGAGGGCAGCATGTATCCGGAAAGAACGGTTCTGGTGACAACATCTTTTCCGTTCCACGAGCATCTAGACGGAATTTCAAGTGTTAGCTATTGCTGGGACGCAGAAGGTAATTTCAGTTTGTTACAATTACCGGCCCGCTGGCGGGTGAGCATGTACTTCCCGCAAGGGCTGACCCCAGAAGAAGCCATCGGTGACGCGCATATTGAAGACCGGCTTCAATCGATTTGCCGGAGCGATACTCCCTATGAGGTCATTGACAAGCGGGTCTATCGTGTCCACCAGAGAATTGTTGAACGCTATGACCATGGTCGCGTTATTCTTGCAGGTGACGCTGCCCATCTTAACAGTCCAACTGGGGGAATGGGGATGAACGGCGGCTTGCACGATGCACATAACTTAACGGAAAAGCTCAATACCATTTGGCATGTGGGGGGAGACTTGTCCCTGCTGTCACTTTATTCGCGGCAGCGCAAACCCATTGCCGAGCGAGAGATTATCCAACAGGCTGACCGAAATCGGCGGCGGATGACGGAGAAAGACCCGGAAAAGCGCCGTGCTCATTTACAGGAACTGCAGGCAACAGTCAGCGATCCAGATAAACTCCGGGCTTATTTGATGAAGTCGTCAATGTATGACGGATTGGCGGCAGCCGCGGCTATTACTTAGGAATCTCGGGCCGGCAACCGTGCAATCAAATCGTTTTTGATCACTTTACCCAGCCCGGTTTTAGGCATCTCTTTAATGAAGAACACACCCGCCGGTACTTTATAAGATGCCAGTTTGGATCGGCAGTAAGAGATCAGCTCCTTTTCGACCACGTCTCCTACCGACACAACGAAAGCCGCCACATCCTCACCGCGCTCCGGGTGGGGCCAGGGAACCGCAACCGCATCCTCGACCGCGGAATGATTTAAGAGGGTCTGCTCGATCTCGCCCGGATAAATATTCACCCCGCCCCGAATTATGACGTCCTTTGAACGGCCCACCAGATACAGTAAGCCGTCGCGATCCAGCTTTCCGATATCACCGGGATAAAACCAGCCGTCCCTGAATGCCTCGGCGCTGGCCTCCGGATCATTAAAGAAACTATCTGATATGCCGGGACTGCGGTACCGGATATGCCCCGCCTCGCCGGGCGCCACAGGCGCCCCCGCGTCGTCGACCACTTGGATCTCTGTCTGATAGATCGGCTCACCCACCGATCTCGCCGCGTCGCCCTGATGCTTGGGGAGCAATACAGACGTGCCGCCGCCCTCGGTAGAGCCGTAGTAGTTTATGAAATTAGGATTGAGATGGCTCATCACCGCCGCCCGCTCGTCAGGATGCAGGATGGCGCCAGTCGACAGCAAACGGCTTAGCGTTGGCATTAGAACCCGTTTTCCTTTGGGCAACTCCAACAGTCGCCTGAGAAGAGTCGGGACCAGAAGTAGTGTCGTTGCCTCAAACCTAATGCTCGCTGCAATAAGTGCCTCTGGCCCATAAGGTGGCGGAAACATGATCACGGTGGATCCGGTAAATAGGCACCCCATGGTAAAACTCCGACCGCCCCCAAAATAGATTGGGGTGGCGCTGAGATAGCGATCGTGCTGATTGAAGCCCAGTGTTACCCATTGCATGATAAACCGGGCAGCAAACTGATCATGGGTGAGAAGCGGTCCCTTTGGCCGGCCGGTTGTCCCCGATGAAAGCGACAGAACGATAGGCATCGATCCGCCGGGTGCGCACTCCGGTCGTTCAGGCTGTTTGTTCACCGCGGCTCGCCAATCTCTGTCCACGGGCAGGCAGTTTAACTCCTCGATTCGTTGGCCGGGCTCCACCAGAACAAGAACGACCCCGAAGAAATCGCAGACACGCTTTTTCTCCGCGTCCGTCCATCGCCAGTCTAATGGCAGGATGATCGCGCCAAGCCGGGCAATGGCATAAAGAACGGTGAGATGGTCCGCGGTGTCTTTGAGCGCGACGCCGACGATCTTGCCTTTTTTGGCGCCTGCCGCTTCCAAGTGTCCCGCCGTTCGGCGGACCAATGGCGCAAGTTCGGCATAGGTTACTACGTGATCGCCTTCTATTATCGCGGGGTGAGGCCCCCGCCGGGCCGCGTTTTCGTCGATCGCCAGGGCGATATTTTTGCCGTGAATCACTGTCTAACTCTTTGCAATTAAATTGTCTTTTGTAACCAGCCGGGTTGCGGAATCAGTTCGATATTGGCATTCTGCGGTCTTCTGGACAACTGCAGAATGGGGCCTATGGCTGACAATCAATTTCCCGTCAAAGCCATCGATGCGGTGGTGAATATCCAGACCGCTGCGGCGCTAAGCTACCGCCCTGACGACCGGCGGGAATTCTATGTCGATAAAATGGGGGTCGACGAAACCACCTTCACCGGCATTCCTTGTGAGGAAATGCTTCGTCGTATGGATGAAGCTGGTATCGAGATCGCATTTTTAATCGCGGCGAAAATCGGGCGCAAGGGACTGCCTGGTACCTATCATCTTCCATACGAACTGGTCGTTGACGCCGTCAACGCGCACCCTGACAGGTTTTATGGTCTTGCCGGGATTGATCCATTCGAAGGCATGAACGGTGTGAGAGCGCTGGAACGGGCGGTGACCGAATTTGGATTTATTGGAGCGCATCTGTATCCCCATTGGTTCGAACTCGCCCCGGATCATGCCAAGTACTATCCGTTCTACGCCAAGTGCGTGGAACTGGGAGTCCCCATCCAAATGCAAGTCGGACAGTCGCTGGTCTATTCACCAGAGAATCCGATGCGCAGCGTTAGCCAACCAATTACGCTAGATACGGTGGCCTGTGATTTTCCTGAGTTGAAGCTGATTGGAATCCACATTGGTATTCCCTGGCACGATGAGATGATCGCCATGTCTTGGAAGCACAAGAATGTGTTTATCGGTTGTGATGCCCACGCCCCCAAGTACTGGCCAGAGAGCTTCGTCCGCTACATCAACACCTACGGGCAGGACAAAGTCCTGTTTGGCACCGATTTCCCAGTCATCGACTTTGGTCGCGCCATGGATGAAATCGCGGCCCTCAATCTCAGAGAGGAGCCGTTGGCCAAACTATTGCGTTACAATGCGGAGCGAGTCTACGGTCTTTCCGGCGCTTAAGCGTCACAGAGGACATTGAGCACGGCCTGCCGCCCCTCGACAGAGACTGCCTTCAGGGCGCGTTCCAGAGCTCCATTCAAGTTCCCCGGATCGGTGACTTTCTCACCATAGCCGTCCGATGCGGTGACCACTTTCTCAAAACTAGGTGACGGCTGGAGATTGGTCAGCGGTGGATTATTACTTCTCCCTGCATATCCATCCGGATACATGGCCCGAGTGGCGCGGCCCACCGACTCCCACCGCTGATTGTTGAAGATTATGGTCAAGAAGGGAGCGTCGTGAGCCGCTGCGACATAGTGAGAAGAGACAGGATTTGAAAACATATATGCACCGTCCCCTTCACATGCAACGACCAGGCTGTTCGGTGCGGCAAGTTTGGCGCCGATTGCGCCGCCAAGCCCCCAGCCCAGGCCACTGGCGCCACCAAATAGAGTGCGGGGCCTCCGCCGATCGACGTAGCGGAGATCAAGGGCCGCCTCGCGCACCACGATAGCGTCATCGTCCAGTACATTGCTGATGCTTCTGCTGAGCTTGGCAAGCGAGATCGGTTGCAGGTCCGATGAGCGTTCCAGTTCCGCCTGCCAATCGCGATGCAGTGCGGCACGGGTATCCTCTAGGCGTTGGAGCCGATCATCGACTGGTGAAGTTCGTCGCCCATCGAGTCCGGACGACAGCGCTGATAATGTGATTTCAGCGGGTCCTCCAATGACAAAGTCGGCGCGAAACCCCCGGTGGGGCGCTGTCGCATACAAGGGATCCACGCCGATCTGGGCTACTCGGCAATCGTTAGGCGGTTTGGCCAAGCGCGGGATCCATGGAACTTCACATTCAATGGCGAGGATTAAGTCTGCCTCTCTTATCAACAGGGCCGGGTTGTAGCCCATATGCATGGAGTGGTCGGTCGAAAGGTTCATTGTCCGGGGGCGGTATTGGGTCACCGGAATGGCCCATTCGTCTGAAATTTTTGCTAATGCGTCGACGGCTTCTGGACGGTTGCCGATTTCGCTGGTGACAATCACCGGACTTTTCGCTTTGGCAACGGCATCAGCCAGTTTGTCGATCACGTTCGGATCCGGGTAGGAATCGCTCGCCGTGACATGTTGCTCAGCTGGCGGGAGGATGAATCCCTCCATCGGTTTGGCCAGCACTTCACGGGGTAGGGTCAAATACACCGGCCCGCTTGGCAGAGCTTCCGCCATGTTCAATGCGCGATCAACGACTGCGCGCAGCTGGTTTCCGTCACGCAATTCATAATCCCATTTCACCGCCTCCCGAACCATGCCGGCCTGATCGAACATCTCTTGAGTCCAATGAATATCAATGCTGCGACCACCTAGGCGGTCATCTTCGGAAAATGGCGTTCGTCCTGCCGTCACAATCATCGGTAACTTCAGACGATTAACGTTGAGCATTTGGCAAAGCGCGTTTGCTGTACCAACATTGGTATGGACCATGACGACCTGAGGCCGGCCTGTTGCCATTGTGTAGCCCATGGCACAGGCCATCGCGACGTTCTCGTGGGGAACGGCGATCGGCTTGGGTGAGGGTTTGCCATGGGTTTCTGCCTTGGCGAAGGCTTCAATAATGGGTGTGAAGTCGGTGCCAGCATTGGCAAAGAAGTAACTGACCCCACGGTCGGCAAGGAGCGCCAAATAAGCGTCAGCAACGGTACAGGTATCGAGCTTCTTGGTCACCGGATTGCGGCCTCCGCCCTGGTTGCCGACCTACATGAGCCCCCAAGCTTTGGGAAGCCACAGTGCTGTTGCCGGAAATACCAACACGATAGCCAAACGCAGCAAGTCTGTCGCGAAAAAGGGCAGAATACCAGTATAGATAGTCTTGAGGTTGAGATCCTTAGCCATCCCATTTAGAACAAACACATTGATCCCTATCGGTGGAGTAATCATCCCGATTTCCATGATCATCACATTGACTACGCCCCACCAGACCGGGTCATAGCCCATATCAATGATTACAGGGAATACAAAGGGAAGAGTAATCACCATGGCGGCGACGGTATCAAATATGCTGCCTAGAATCAGATACATGATCATCAGCATCAGCAGAATAACGAAATCGTTGGCATTCAGGGACTTGATGAACTCAACCGACGCATCAGGCAGCCCGGAAAGGGTAATGAAATAGCTAAAGATGGATGCGCCCATGATGATTAGGAAAATCATTCCCGTATTACCTGCGGTTTGCGCAAGGCAGTCTAAAAAGCTTCTCACGTTCATGCCATTCATGACGGCAAATATGAACGCAAGGCTCGCGCCAACAGAGGCCGCCTCGGTCACGGTGAAAACGCCGGAGTAAATTCCGCCCGAAACCACCGCTGCAATCAGTAGAAATCTCCAGGAAGCGATCAGCACCTGCATCTTTTCTCGCCAGGGTATGCGGGTGCCAGCCGGGCCTAGGTCCGGTTTGATGCGAACTAGTATACCGATGGTAATAATGTAAAGAACGGTCGCGATAATGCCGGGAAAGATTGCCGCAGCGAACAGTGCTATAATACTTTCTTCAATGAGAATGCCATAGATAATCATGACGACTGACGGTGGAACCAACATCCCTAGCGTACCGCCGGCAGCGATGCTGCCACTCGACAGCGTCTTCGCATAGCCCCGATCAACCATCTCCGGCAACGCAATTTTGGCCATCGTGGCGGTCGTTGCCACTGAAGAGCCGCAAATGGCGCCGAATCCGGCGCAGCCGCCGATTGTCGCCATGGCTAGACCACCTCTAAAATGTCCAAGCATGGCGTAGGCCAATCGGTACATGTCGCCCGATACACCCGCTTCTGTTGCTAGCGTGCCCATTAACAGGAACAGAGCGACGACGGCCAGACCTTCGTTCTCAATGGCTGCTGAAGGTTCGGTACCGAGCAGCGTGAGTGCCGGCTCGAAACCGATCATGAACGATGATGCTACAACACCGGTCACACCCATGGCTACGCCAATAGGCACGTGCAGCGCAATCAGTAAAAACATAGCGGCCAAACCGAGAGCGCCGAGGGCAATGGGGTCCATTAGACGCCTTCCTCTTCTTCTTTTGGAAGACGCGTTGGTTTGTTGAAAATTGCAGAATAGAGGCTGTCATAAACCACCAGAATTTGCACAGGCACCGCCAAAGTCATGATAATGCTGATGATCCACCACCAAGGTGCAATAGGAAACTCGATGGTCGGAGAGGTTCTGTTATTTGCCTGAAGATCAAGCGTCAGCAAATAAAACTGCCAAACCAGTATGACGAAGAAGGCAAGAGTCAGAACGTTACCTAGTACTTCGAGCCAGTAATAAGCTCTTTGGCCCAGTGCCCGCCCCAAAAAACGGATGGTGATGTTTTTGTCTCGGATCAGTAGCACCGGAAAGCAAGATGCCAAGACAATGGCGTAAGCGATCTGCGCAATGTCGCCAAACCCGGGAATGCGGGGAAGCGTAAGCCACCGCCCCAACCCGTCGATCATCGTCAAGATGGCGACAAGCACCAAACCTGCAAATCCAATACAGGCGACAAAGCGAAGATAATCGCCTAGTCGCCTGCTATTGGATTCAAAACGGTCCACAAGATTACCAGTTCGACCAATCGACGAGATTTACTTGCGTAGGTCAGCCAGAATCTTGACGGCCTGGTCGTAGACGACCTGTCCGTTCGAGGTCTTTTCCACCCACCACTTGTGGACGGAGACTTTTGAGTCGGCAACCAACTTGTCAAAATCTGCACCACTCGGCTTGACGATAGTCAGCTTTTTAGCCTGAGCATCATTCGCACGAATGTTTGTGACGGCATCGGTGTAGGCCTTGCCGCCGGTGCGTGCAACGGTCTCACCGCCCTGTTTCAGGAAGGAGGCCTGGACGTCTTTAGAAAGTCCGTCCCACTTTTTCTTATTCATACCCAGGAAGAAGGGAATAGCACCCAGGGGCAGGTCCATTACATGAGTCACAAGGTTCATAGCCTTGAAGGTCCTCATGCCGGTCCAACCTTGCTGTCCGCCATCAATGGTGCCCCGATTCAGCGCAACCGACATTTTCGGTGCACTCATGGTCTGCGGTACGGCACCGATCTGACCCAGCCAGTAACCACCGATTGCTCCCGCATTACGAATCTTTAGGTTCTTGAGGTCAGCAACGGTTTTCACCGGCTTATTAATGAAGAGAGAATTAGGGGAAGTTGCCCAAGCGCCAATCAACTTCACCTCTCCAAGACCTGTCTGATGACCGGCGTCATGCAAACGCTGCACAACGAGGCCCGCTTCGATGGCGTTGTTTACAAGAAACGGAAGTTCAACGATTTGCATTTCCGGGAACTGCCCGGAGGTATATCCCGGCAAGATCCAGGCGACATCAGCAACGCCGTTTTTAACCAACTCATACTGTTTAACCGGGCTCTTTCCGAGCGAACCGCCCCAAAAACCTTTAAGTTCAACTTTTCCGCCCACTTCGGCCTTAACCCGGTCCATCCAAGGCTGGATAACTTTGGTGACACCAACGCTCTTTGGCGAGACGAAAGACGCCACCTTGACCTGGTCGGCGGCAAAAACCGCACCGGAGTGAAAGAGGACAACGCCAGCCGAAACCGCGAATACTTTCTTTAACATAGTTACCTCCTTTGAGTGATCATCGCACTAATTATTAGAAGATTATTCTCGAGTATACAAATGTTCCATATCTATATCAATTAAGAAAGCAAATTTGTGAATCAATATAAAAAATGGCTAAAAATACATAGATATAAATGCTATAACTATAGGACATTATAATGTTACAGTTAGATAGATTTTGTGTGAATTAGGATTCAATGGCGCGCGTGGCAAAAACTGGCAGCAAAAAACGGCAGAGAGAGGCGAAGGGTCTCAAGAGCGTGTCCGCCACACTTCGTATGCCGCTTTATCATCAAATTTACCTTGTTCTTCGGCAAGAGATATTAAACGGCGTCTATAACTTTGATGATCGGGTTCCGAGCGAACTAGAACTGGTCAACGAGTACAAAGTCTCGCGAGTCACTGCCCGTGGCGCATTGGATGAATTGGCGGAAGAAGGTCTGGTCAAGCGTGAGCGCGGCAGAGGTACTCGTGTTCAGTTCCGGCGTCCCAGTTTGCCGCTGGAATCTTCGGTCGAAGGCCTCTTGGAAAACTTACTGGCCATGGGCCTTGAGACCGATGTCTCCCTAATAGATTTTGAGTATGTCTCCGCCAGCACCGAAGTGGCGGGCGCCCTCCAATGTCCGCCGGGAACGATCGTTCAGCGCGCAGTGAGAATTCGGAGTTTCGAAAGCGGTCCTTTTTCACATCTCGTCACACATGTCCCGCAGGACATTGGCCGCAATTATGACGCCAATGATCTGGCCTCCGAGCCGTTGCTGCAATTGTTGGAGCGCAGTGGTGTCGTCGTCGAAGGCGCGCAGCAACGTATATCGGCAACTCTGGCTGACGCGGACGTGGCTAACCTATTGGAGACCGAGGTAGGTACTGCACTTCTTGAAATAAGCCGGATTGTCACTGATCAAGAGGGGCGGCCTGTAGAATTCATTCGCGCGCTTTATCGGCCTGACCGCTATCAATATCAGATGGTATTGTCGCGGGTGCAGGGAAAAGACATGAATACCTGGTTGCCATCACAGCCGGAATTGGTGGCCAGCTAATGAACCAGACCTTAGGCCAGACGACCGCGGAAAAAATCATCGCCAAAGCGGCGGGTTTTGATAGCGTATCCGTGGGCGACATTGTCACCTGTCAAGTTGACCTTGCCATGATCCACGATAGTGGCGGTCCCCGGAAAGTGGGTCCGATACTTGAGCGGCTTGGCGTGTCGGTCTGGGATCCTATGAAAGTCGTATTGGTTTCAGACCATTTCTCGCCCTGCGTCGATGCAGAAAGCGCATCTATCTTAAAGCTCACTCGTGAATGGGCGGCCGAACAGGGTGTTGTAAACTTCTACGATCAACAGGGGATCTGCCATGTCGTGACGCCGGAGAGGGGTCATCTCCGCCCCGGCATGTTTGCGGTCGGTGGAGACAGTCATTCCCCAACCGGCGGCGCGTTCGGTTGTTATATGTTCGGCGTAGGCGCCACCGACATGGCTGGTGTTCTGGCGACAGGGGAAACATGGATCCGGGTTCCGGACACAATCCGTATCGATTGGACAGGAACGCTGCCTAAGGGAGTTTCCGCCAAGGATATGTGCCTCCAAATGTGCGCAACGCTTGGCATGGACGGCGGACGATATCAGGCGATCCAATATACCGGTGAGACAATCTCTGGACTGGAAATGTTCGAACGGATGACTTTGAGCAATATGGCTGCTGAGCTGGGTGCCCAAACAGGCATTGTGCAACCTGATGAAACCACAGCCAACTTCATTAAAGCGGCAGGAAGCGACCCTGGGAACTGGCAGCGCTTTCTCAGCGACGAAGACGCGATCTATGCGGAAACTCATCATTTTGATGCGACGGGTTTGGAACCTCAGGTCGCGGCGCCTCACAGTCCGGCGAATTCCACGCGAGTGGGCGATGTCCGCGGAACGAAGATCGATCAATTTTACATCGGCGCCTGCACGGGTGCGAAGCTCAATGATCTGCAGATGGCCGCCCAGGTGCTTAAAGGCAAGAAAGTTGCTGCCGGTAAACGCCTGACTGTCGCTCCCGCCTCCGCCCGAGTGCTTAGCGATGCGACCAAATTAGGGGTCATGGAAATTTTGTTGGATTCAGGGGCTCAACTCCTCCCCACGGGATGTGGCGCCTGTGCCGGCTATGGCATCGGCCAGCTCGCAGAAGGAGAAATTTGCTTAGCTTCCACGGCACGTAATTTTCAGGGCCGAATGGGCGAAAAGACTTCGGAAGTGTATCTGGCATCTCCCTATACGGTTGCGGCCAGCGCCGTCAGTGGCAGCATCGCCGACCCGCGGGACGTCATGGAGAATGTTTCATGAGTGGGCGGGTGTGGAAATTTGGTGATGGCATCAACACCGACGTGTTGGCCCCGGGCATCTATATCAAGGAACCCATAGAAATACTGGCCTCGCATTGCCTGGAAAGTATCGATCCGAATTTTGCCAGGAGCGTTCAGCTTGGTGATATCGTCGTTGGTGGGCAGAATTTCGGTATGGGATCCAGTCGGGAGCAGGCCGCCGAAGTGTTGAAAGTATTGGGCGTTGCAGCTGTCGTCGCTCAGTCTTTCGGCGGCATCTTCTATCGGAACGCTTTTAATTTGGGGTTGCCGGCAATCGTTTGTGCCGACGCAGCCAAGATTTCGGAAAACGACGTGCTTGATATCGACTATGCAGCCGGCGTTATTCAGAGCCGGGCCACGGGTGAGACATTGAGTGCCGACGCCGTGCCTTCTCACCTCATGTCCATTGTCTCTTCTGGTGGCCTGGTTCCCTACCTGGAAAAGGCTTTATCCAGGAAATCAACGGCAGGTGCAGCCGCGAGGGAGGCTTGAACATGAACAATTTAGGCGAACGCTTGTCCCTGCCGGACATTCTCGTTGCCCCGGGCATTTATGACGCCTTTGGAGCAATGTTGGCGGAAAATGCCGGCTTCGAGTGTCTATATATCTCCGGTGCCTCCATTTCATATACCAGGCTCGGGAAGCCTGATATTGGATTGGTGTCCGTGGACGAGTTGACGTCTGTGGTCGGCGCGATTTCCGAACGGGTTAATGTGCCGCTTATTGTTGATGCCGACACAGGTTTTGGTAACGCCATCAATGTCCAGCGTACGATTGGTGTCTTGGAGCGCGTCGGTGCGTCTGCAATACAATTAGAAGATCAGTCTCTTCCAAAGCGGTGTGGACATCTAAGCGGAAAGGAATTGGTCTCGAAGGAGGAAATGTGCGGCAAAATCAAGGCTGCTGTCGATGCCCGACGCAGTGACAATACGCTTATTGTGGCCCGCACCGATGCCGTGGCTGTTGAGGGATTCGGGCCGGCGCTTGACAGGGCTGAGGCTTATGTCGAGGCTGGCGCGGATGTTCTGTTTATTGAGGCCCTGCAAGACGATGAGCAGATGTCGCAAACGGTCAGCCGTTTCGCACAAGACATTCCCCTGCTCGCCAATATGGTTGAAGGCGGAAAAACCCCCCTGCGCTCAGCCAACGAACTTCAGTCCGTTGGCTATTCCATTGTCATTTTTCCGGGTGGTCTTGTTCGGGCGCTGGCGCAATGCGCCGCTGCTTATTTTGAGAACCTCAAGGCCAACGGAACGACGCAAAATTTCCAAGATCGGATGCTCAATTTTGGCCAGTTGAACGAACTTTTGGGCACGGAAGAAATACTTAACAATGCTGAAGCCTATGATGGTAAATAAGGGGCCCGCTGATGCCGGGCTGGATCCGGTTAGACTTGCCGTTATCAAAGGGCGTCTGGAACAAATCGCCGACGAGATGGATGCGACACTGTTTCGAAGTGCGTTCAACCCAATCATTGCCGAAGCGCATGATGCGAGCCACGGCCTCTATCATAGGGAGACCGGAGATACATTGGTCCAAGGAAAGTCGGGCCTGCCAGTTTTCGTGGGCGCGATGGCATTCGCCGTAAAATTGGTCATCGACAAGGTTCAGGCAGAAGATCTGAAGCTCAAACCGGGCGATGTGTTTATTTTCAACGACCCTTATGAAGGCGGAACCCACCTGTCTGACTTCAAGCTGGTTAGGCCGTTCTTTGCGAACGAAGAAATCTATTGTTACTTGGCCTCAGTCGGTCATTGGCATGATGTGGGCGGCAATGTTCCCGGGAATTACAATCCTGTCGCGACGGAGAGTTATCAGGAAGGCATGTTGATCCCACCGGTGCTCCTGGTTCGAGACGGCAAGATCAACACGGACATCGTCTCGATCCTGCAGTCGAACTCCCGGCTGCCGGTCAGCCTCTATGGTGACCTTCAGGGGCAAATTAGCGCGCTGGACTTAGGAGTCCGACGGATGGATGAGTTGTTGAACGACTTCGGCGCCGAAACCGTTGATCGTGGAATGTCAGAACTCCGAAGCAGCGCGGCTGAACTGATGGCTTCTTACATTGAAGAACTGCCAGACGGTACTTATTCGGCCGAGGATTGGCTGGACAATGACGGCATTGTAGACGAGCCCCTCAAAATTGCGGTCGATCTGACCATCTCCGGGAATCAGATGACCCTGGATTTCACCAGGACCGCTAATGCGTGCGCTGGGCCGGTCAATATCTCCCGCTCCACCTGTATCGCGGCCTGTTATGTGGCGCTCAAACATCTGTTTCAGGACGTTCCAGCGAATGCCGGTGTTCTCGATCCCATTAAGTTTGAAATTCCGGAGTCCAGTTTGCTGAACGGTAGGCGTCCGCGGCCGGTTGGTGGTTATACTGAAACCATTCTTCGCGTGATCGATGTCATTTTCGTCGCCTTCGCTGATGTGGCCCCGGAGCGTTCAAACGGCTGCGCCTATGGCACTATTAATGCGCTTTCAATTGCCGGCTACCGGCAGAATGGTAGCCGTTGGGTGATGTTTTCCTTCTTCGGCGGCGGCCACGGCGGCCATCCAGAGGGCGACGGACTCAATCACGGCAATGCCCCCATCTCGACAGCAACGATTCCACCTGTGGAAATTCTTGAAGCGGCTTATCCTGTTCGATTTACCCAGTGGGCCCTGCGTCCGGATAGTGGTGGACCTGGCGCTCATCGGGGTGGCTGCGGTGCGATTTACGAGGTTGAGCTACTGGAAGAGAGTGCCGATGCGTTTCTGTTTGGGGAGCGCGGCAAGTTTCCACCGCCGGGTGTGGCAGGTGGACAAACTGGTGGGCTGAACATCTTCGAATATCCAACGGAGACAGGGCCAGCTAACCCACCCATGATCTCGAAAATGACTGGCATAAAGTTGAAGCGGGGCGAGCGCGTCCGCTTGGAGACACCGGGTGGCGGCGGCTATGGGGACCCCGCAGACCGTGATCCTGAGGCAATCGCACGGGATGTCCGTCACGGTTATATCAGCCTTGAAGCCGCGCAAAAAATATACGGATTTATTCCCGAGAAATCTGAAACCCCATGACTGATCGCACCGGCAAAATTGTTGGCGTCGACGTCGGCGGCACATTTACGGACTTATTTATTCTTGATGAGCAGACCGGCAGTTGCGAAGTCGCCAAAGTTCCGACCACTCGGTCCGATCAGTCCTTAGGCATTCGGGAGGGTGTTGCACAAAACGTTGCATCCCTGGCGGATCTGCAAGTCATTGTGCATGGAACCACAGTGGCAACCAACGCATTGTTGGAGAAAAACGGCGCCAAGACGGGGATGATCGTTACTCAGGGTTTTCGTGATGTCTTCGAAATGCGACGTCGTGACCGGCCGCGTACTTGGGGACTCTGGGGCACATATGAACCGGTGATTCCCCGCGATATGCGTATCGAAGTTGAGGAACGGGTGTTGGCTGACGGAACGTTGCATACGCCGGTGGACCGCCAGGGCATTGAGGATGCGGTTGAGCTCCTGCTCGAAAAGGGGGCCGTGGCGCTGAGCATCTTTTTTATGAATGCTTACGCTAATTTGGAAAATGAACGGATTGCAGCGGAGATTGCTAGAGCTAAATGGCCTAATCCGCATGTTTCGGTGGCCTCCGAAATTTTACCCGAGATCAGAGAATTTGAGCGTTGTTCGACCACGGCTCTCAACGCCTACCTTCAGCCGACTGTCGGTTACTATCTGGAGAGACTGGACACCGGTCTGCGGGACGGCGGCTTTGAAAACGATATTCTGATCGTCCAGTCGAGCGGTGGGGTAATGTCGACCGATACAGCTCGGCGGTTACCCGTTCGCACCGCTCTCTCCGGTCCGGCGGCCGGCGTGATTGCGGGTGCCTTCATTGGCACGACATCGGGTCATCCGAACCTGATTACCTGTGACATGGGCGGCACCAGTTTTGACGTGTCCTTGATTGTTGAAGGTCAAAGTAGCCTCGCCCAACAGACATCCATTGACTTCGGAATGGTCATCCGTTCGCCAATGATCGAAATTACCACGATTGGTGCGGGTGGCGGCTCCATTGCCTGGGTCGACAAGGGGGGCATCCTGCAGATTGGTCCCGAGAGCGCCGGCTCTGAACCGGGACCAGCATGCTATGGCCTTGGCAACGACCGCCCCACCGTCACCGACGCCAATTTATTGCTTGGCCGTATTAATCCTGACCGTCCCATCGGCGGGGACGATGGGACTTTGGACCAGAAATTAGCGGCCCGTTCAATTGAAAGCCACGTGGCGGCGCCATTGGGATTGGACGTTCTACCCGCTGCGGAAGCGATTGTTCAAGTTGCCAATGCGCGTATGGCTGGGGCAATTCGGTTGGTATCCATCGAGCGCGGCCACGATCCCGCCAATTTTGCGCTGATGCCCTTCGGCGGCGGTGGTGCGTTGCACGCCGGCGCCTTGATCGCGGAAATTGGGCTCGCCCGGGCCTTAATTCCCCGCTTTCCAGGTGTAATCAGCGCCCTCGGCTGCACCATTGCGGACATGCGCTTCGACCGCGTCCAGACCCTGAATGTAGGATTGGATCAACTGGATACCCGAGCACTCTCCACGATGATAAGTGAACTGGCCAAAGCGGGTGGAGACAATCTCGCTAAGTCGGGGGTGCCCTTGGGTGAGTCTCGGCATCAATTTGAACTCGACATGCATTATGTCGGACAAACCCACGCCATTGCTGTCTCCTTGCCGGTATCGGCGAACGGATCAGACTTCACGATAGATATTATGGCCATCCAAGATGCGTTTGAGCGAACTTATCGCACCGCTTATGGACGACTTTTGGAAAACACCCCAATTCGCGTCTTGAACGTGAGGAGTGCGGCAATTGGTGATCGGCCTAAATTTGATCTGAAACGACTCTTTGGTGGGACGAATAACAGCACCAATCCTGCGCCCATTGACCATCGAGACGTTTGGATCGGCGGACAACATTGGAGCACCCCCATCTTTGACCGTGCCGATTTGGGAGCAGGCACCAGATTAAATGGCCCGGCAATTATCGAACAGCCCGATACGACTATCCTAATCGATCCCCATCTCGCCGGCGAGGTTGACGAATTTGGGAACTTGATACTGGAGCCCATCGAAAATGGCTAAACTGGCAAGCCCGGAAACAACGGCACTTTTGCTCATCGATCTTCAAAATGACTTTCTGAACCCGGAAGGCGCCTATGGCCGGGCGGGGGTCACGGCAGATGCTATCGCGGCATTGCCCGAACGCCTCGCGCCGATCGTGGATGCGGCCCGACAAAAGAAAATGGCGATCATCTCCACCCATTTTACGCTCGTCCCTGACCGATCCGGTGCGCCGATAATCGCCCCACATCTCAAAGAGCTCCGTCCATTTCTGGCCAAGCGCGATTTTGAAAGCGGCGCCTGGGGGCATCAGTTGGTCGACGAGTTGGCGCCAGCAACAACCGCCGTGGAAAAGGTGGCCTATTCGGCTTTTTATATGAGCCGCTTGGAGTGGGTGCTTGTGCAATTGGGGATCTCACATTTGATCGCCTGTGGGATTGTCACCAACGGTGGCGTCGCATCAACTGTCCGCGATGGCCACGTGCGAGGATATTCCATGATCGTTCTCGAGGATGGTTGCGCTGCGTTCGATTTGGCAACTCATCAGACGGCTATCGACTCGCTTCGATCTATTGCGGACATTGGTTCCTGCGAAGACGTTTTGGGCAGTCTAAAGGGGTTAGTGTGTGATGACCGACATTGATAATTACGAGTTAGGAGAGGATTTCGAAAAGTGGCTCCGGCAAGGAGCCCAAAACCGTGTCGGCCGTGATTTCCTGATCGAAACAGTGGAACCGGCACGAACGGCGGTTCTGAATATCGATATGCAACACTATTTCATCAGTGAAGGCTTTCAGGCGGCCTGTCCTATTGCTCTCGATATCATCCCGGCGCTTAACAAGTTTAATCAGGCGTTTCGCGATCTTGGCGGACTTTGTGTCTGGATCCAGACATCCGCAGATAATTGGGCCATCGAGCATTGGGGTAATTATGCCGCGTTGCAGTCCAGTGAACGCTGGGCGCGGCGCTCCTTGGAATTGAGAGAGGGCCACGAAGGATTCAATCTTCATCCAGATCTGGAAACACATGAAGAAGATTTGTTTATGATAAAAACACGGTTCAGCGCCTTCATTGAAGGCTCTTCGGCGCTGGATCAAGAGCTTAAAAAACGGGGAATTGATACGGTTCTCATCACCGGTGTCGCGACGGGTGTGTGCTGCGAGTCGACGGCGCGGGATGCGATGATGATGAACTACCGAGTGATCATGGTCTCGGATGTGCTCGCAGCCATGAGCCTAGAGGCACATAAAAATTCACTACAGGCGCTCTATGGACTTTTTACTGATGTGCAAACCACCAATCAGGTTTTGGCTCATGCACAGGGCGACTAAGTAACATTACCTCTGACATTAGCTTCCGTTTATCACTGGGAGAAAATTCAGAATTGCCATTTGCGATCTCCCTACTGAACGCGTAACGGGTGAGGCCTTGGGGCATGGTGAGACTGTTGTGCCGATATCGCCCCCCAACCCCAAACACCTCAATGGCGGAATATCGACAAGTATGGGCTACGAAGAGCCAGCAACACGTGAGCAGATTGCCGTTGGAATTCTTGTAAAAGGGCTCCTGCCAG
>JAYPHU010000047.1:0-8971 GCA_038127535.1 Rhodospirillaceae bacterium
CTCCCTTGATGGGAGGGGTGGTGCGTCAGCGCGGGGGAGGGTGCACAATTTCACACCCCCTCCCGTACCCTCCCCCATCAAGGGGGAGGGGATTTAGTCCCTTCAGGGGGAGTGTGCTACGTCTACCCAACCTTTCGAAAGTGGATGATCCCCCAGGCGAGGTAGCCGTTGTCGGCCCCGTCGACCCAGTAGCCCAGGCCCATCAGCATATTGTCCACATAGTCCCGGCCTGACCAGGACACCGCCTCGTCATAACGGACGCGGAGTTCCTCGGCGACCCGTGCATAGTGGGTGCGGAGTTGGTGGACCAGCGGCTGAACGGAAACCTCATCAAATCCCCGTTGGCCGAGCTCCGCGCGATAAAAGGCGAAGGATCCCAAAGTCTCCAAATGGATGCGGTCCAGGATCGGTTGCAGCACCCCGTCGGGGCAATCGTCCGCCTGCATGGGATCGGTGAAGATCACCTGACCGCCGGGTTTCAGGATGCGATTAATCTCGTCCATGACCTTCGGCCGGTCGCCGGAATGCAGGATCGCGTCCTGGGACCAGACGACGTCATAGCTGCTATTTTCGGCCGGCACGTCTTCGAAGCTACCGTGAATCACGTCGATTTTGTCGGTGAGGTTCGCGGCCGCATTCTTCGCCCGGTTCAAATCGTTTTGGGTCTCGCTGAGGTTCAGACACGCCACACGACAGCCATACGCGGTGGCCAAGTGCCGGGCGGAACCGCCATAGCCCGCGCCGAGGTCGATCACCCGCGTGTCCGCCCCCAATCCGTCAATCTGTTCGGCCATGGTGGTCACTGTGCGGTGGCTCGCCGGTGCGATCGACTCGCTGTCATTGGCGTAGAGGCCGATATGGATATCCTCGCCGCCCCAGACGTTCTTGTAGAACTCGTCGGCCGAGGTTGAATCGTAATACTCTTCCGCCTTGGCTACGGTTTCAGAGCGGGCGCTAGACATCGGCGTGCTCCTTCTCGGCGACATGAACGAAGAAGTCGGGCTCGTTCTCCTCGAACGTCTCCTTAAAGTCGCCGTAGGTCTGAATGCGCTGGAAACCGATCTCCCCCATCAGACGACGGGTATAGGCCTTGCGCAGCGGGAACATGTTGAGGTGAAATTCGGAGCCGTCCGGGAAAGAATATCGGAACCGGGCGAGGCCCTCGTCCATATGCTCCGGTTCGGCGGTTACCTGATCGCCGCAGTAATAGTATTTGTGCTTCGACGAGAATCCGTCGTCCAGGATGCTGTCGTAATTGCGCTGATCCAGGATCAGAATGCCGTCCCATTTCAGCGCCGCGTAAAATTCGGCCAGGGCACGGCGGCGGTCCCGCTCGTCGTGCAAATGGGTGAAGGAATTGCCGAGGCAGATAATGGCGTCGAACTTGCCGTGGATATCCTTGTTGAGCCAGCGCCAGTCGGCGTGGGTGGTACGCAGGACCAGACCCTGCTTGCGGGCGTTCACGAAGGCTTTGGTCAGCATCTCCGCGTTCCCATCCGAGGAGGTGACATCGAATCCGGACTTAAGGAGTTGCACCGAGTGGAAGCCGGTGCCGGTCGCCACATCCAGCACCTTTATCTTATCCCTGGCTTTCAGCATGTCGATGAAGAACCGGCCTTCGCTTTCGGCGCGCGCTTCCCAGTCGATCAACTCGTCCCACTTCTCCACGAAGGACTGGACATATTCCTTTTGATAATGGTCGGTTTCCCGGGTTTTCAGCGGGTCGGCGCCGAAATCCTGTTTCCTGGTGGCTACGTCTTCCATCATACTCTCCCAAGCACTTCCATTTGGCCAGTCTATACGCGCCGACCGCCAGCGGACGCACAGCATCCGCCGGGAGTTCACAGCTCATAACGGGCGAGGCCGCCCGGTCAAAGCCGTAGGTGATTTGATTGTGTTTGGCGGACAAATGGACCCAGGGTCAAAGGCCGGTACTACACGGCAACTAGTCCAAAGACGCGTTTTCGTTCTTATTATTTCCCACCCCGGACCGAAAAACGGCCCCGGATAGCGAGGGCATAACCCCGACGCGCCTACCGCAGGGACGGCCTATTTTTTTGCGCTCGATCAGCATGCACCGATCCACCGCCCCGGGGAGCAAAAAGACCATAGCAAGTTTGAGGACATAGGTAAAGCCTAGCGGACTAAGGTATACGGATCACACGAGTTTGCCGCTTGTCGGGTTTCCGTTCCGCGAAATATCGAAAATTTTGATTCGACCCCCACTTGTGGCATGATACTCTGGCGCCGGTAGTCGGAAGGGAGAGACGGCATGTCCAATTTCGCCATGGAACCGCTGGTCAGAAACGCCTGGTATATCGCCGGCTGGCCGCACGAGATTGACGAGGGCATCCTGGCCCGGCGTATCATGAACGAAAACGTGGTCCTGTTCCGCACGGAGAACGGCGTGGCCGGCGCGTTGGAAGACCGCTGCTGCCATCGAGGCGTCAAACTATCACTGGGCTATGTCTGCGCCGATGGCATCACGTGCGGTTATCATGGCTTGGCATTCGGCACGGACGGGTCCTGCATCGACAATCCGGGCGAAGCCCCGAATCCGTCATTTAAGGTGAAACACTATCCGCTGGTTGAGAAAAACAAGTTCCTGTGGATTTGGATGGGCGATCCGGCCCTGGCTGACGAAAGTCTGATCATCGACTACCCTTACCACGACGATCCGAACTACGGCTTCCAGTACGACCACTATCCGATCAACGCCAATTATATGTTTCTGATCGATAATCTGATGGACCTGACCCATCTGGGCTATGTCCATGGCAG
Source organism: Rhodospirillaceae bacterium (assembly GCA_038127535.1). Lineage (GTDB taxonomy): Bacteria > Pseudomonadota > Alphaproteobacteria > Rhodospirillales > UBA2165 > JAYPHU01. The sequence continues at coordinate 2,782 of JAYPHU010000047.1, forward strand.
CACCATTGGCGGCGATACAGAAAATCACAATGTGGCCGAGCTGGAGACTTTCCAAACCGAAAACGGCGCGCGCTTTGTCCGCTGGATGAGCGATGTCACCCCGCCGCCGACTTTCGTTTCGGCCGGCGGATTTGAAGGTAATATCGACCGGCTGGCGGAATTTGAATACAAGGCTCCGGCTTCCGTGCTGCAGGTGGCGACCGTCGACGATGCCGGAAAAGGGAACAAAGACGATCCCAGCCGCGAAGGGCAGTTAAGCTTCCGCCTGTTCCACCACGCCACCCCGGTCTCCGACGGCGAATTTATCTACTTCTTCTCCGCCGGTGTGCATGGCGCTAGTGCGGACTCCGAGGCCAGCAAAAAGTTCTTCGAAGACATCTTGGAAGCCTTCCTCGAAGACAAGCTGTTCATCGAGGCCCAACAGGATGCCGTGGCTGAACAGCCCAACCGGCAATTACTGCTCCGTCAGCACGACAAGGCGGTCGCCTATGCCCGTCAGGCCGTGAAACGCCTGCAGGTTCAGGAGACGTCGATGGCGGCGGAGTAGCTGGACTAGGAGAGTCCCTAAAATCGCATTCGGAGAGAATAATCCGTCGATTTTTGCGTTTTCCAGGTAAAAATGCCTTAATATCAATAAGGTAGCTGAGTTCAATTATTCGGCGCATGCAGGAGCACGATCGCAAACGCGACCTCGATCAGTTGGAAGACGACGCGGTTGCCCGTCAGAAGCGGATCGAAGCGAGGAAACGGCAAAAGGCCAAATAGGCAGCGGCGGCCAAAGCCAAACGGCGTAAACGGATGGTGGCAATGTCCGGCATTTGGGCTGTAGTGATCATTGCCGGCTTAATCAGCGCGGCTTGGTTCTCCGACGGTTTTTCGAAGATGCTCGACGGCTTATTCTAAGTTTCGTTAATTTCTCCGGGTACTACGGCATTTTTCCCTAAAACCGTTGACAGGTTGGGGCCGTCCTCCTATTTTCCCGCCTCCGCCGCCGTTTGCGGCGATTTGTTTGTGAGGAACGGAACCATGAAAGTCCGCAATTCTCTGAAATCCGCCAAGCTGCGCGAAAAGGGCTGCCGTGTCGTGCGCCGTCGCGGCCGTTTGTATGTGATCAACAAGAAGAACCCCCGGTTCAAAGCCCGCCAAGGCTAAACCAGGGTAGAGAATTTCATTCCGGGCATTGGCCCGAGGTTGAACCGCGCCGCAAACCGGCGCGGTTTTGCTTTTTATGGTTCCATGCTTCCAGTACTCTCTAAACAGGAGGTGATCGCCATGAAGATGCCGGAACTTGACACGGACGTCCTCGCGCGGCGCGCCCAAATCGTCGCGGCGTTTAAATCGGTGGTGGCCGGGGGCGGGGTCATCGACGATGCCGCGGGCCTAAGGGCCTATGAATGCGACGGCCTGTCCGCCTATCGCCAGCGGCCCATGGTGGTCGTGCTGCCGGAAAACACGGAAGAGGTTTCCGAGGTCCTGCGGTATTGCCATGACAATGGCGTCAAGGTCGTGGCCCGGGGCTCCGGCACGTCGCTGTCCGGCGGTTCGCTCCCGCTCGGCGACTCGGTCGTTCTGGGCCTGGGCAAGTTCAACCGCATTCTGGACATTGATTACGCCAATCGTTGTGTAGTCACCCAGCCTGGTGTCGCCAATCTGGCCATTTCCCACGCTGTGGCCGACGAAAGTTTTTACTACGCCCCCGATCCGTCCAGCCAGATCGTTTGTTCCATCGGCGGCAACATCGCCGAAAACTCCGGCGGGGTGCACTGCCTGAAATATGGGCTTACCACCAACAATGTCCTGGGCGTGGAGATGGTGTTGATCAACGGCGACGTCGTGCGCTTTGGCGGCAAGCACCTGGATGCGCCGGGCTATGACATGCTGGGATTGATCACCGGCTCCGAAGGATTGCTGGGCGTGATCACCGAGGTGACCGTCAGAATTCTCCGTAAACCGCCGACGGCCCGCGCCCTGTTGCTGGGCTTCGATAAAGCCGAGGCGGCAGGCGATTGCGTGGCTGCGATCATCGGCGCCGGCATTGTTCCCGGTGGCATGGAGATGATGGACCGGCCGGCGATTAAGGCGACCGAGGAATTCGTCCAGGCCGGCTACCCGCTGGATGTGGAGGCGCTGCTGATCGTCGAGCTGGACGGACCGGAAGTCGAGGTCGATTACTTGATCGGCCGGGTCGAGGAAATCGCCAAGAACTCAGGCGCCGGCTATCTGCGGATCAGCGAGAACGAAGAAGAGCGGGAAAAATTCTGGGCCGGCCGCAAGGCCGCGTTCCCGGCCGTAGGCCGCTTGGCGCCCGATTACTATTGTATGGATGGCACTATTCCCCGCGCCAAGCTGCCGCAGGTCTTGGCGCGCATCCGGGAACTGTCCGATCACTACGGCCTGGGCGTCGCCAACGTGTTTCATGCCGGCGACGGCAATCTGCATCCGCTGATCATGTACGACGCCAATAATCCGGGCGAGCTGGAAAAAACCGAAGAGTTCGGCGGCGAAATCCTCAAATACTGTGTCGAGGTGGGCGGCGTGCTCACCGGCGAACATGGGGTCGGTGTCGAGAAGCGGGACCTGATGGGCTCCATGTTCACCGAGACCGATCTGAACCAGCAGCAACGAGTGAAATGCGCGTTCGATCCAAGCTCGCTCTTGAATCCCGGCAAAGTATTCCCAACCCTCCACCGGTGTGCCGAGCTGGGCCGGGTGCATGTGCATCGGGGCGAAACCCGTTTCCCGGATATCCCGAGGTTCTAGATGGCGGATGAGGTCCTGCATCCCGGCTCAGCCAGCGAGCTTGCCGATATTGTCGCGCAGGCTGCTGATGCAGGCACGGCGCTGAAGGTTGAAGGCCGGGGCACCAAGGACGGTTGGGGCCGGCCTGTCGATGCGCCTTTAACCGTGTCAACGGCCGGATTGGCCGGCATCTCTCTGTATGAGCCGGAGGAACTGGTGCTCAGCGCGGCCGCTGGCACGCCCATTTCCGCCATCCGCCAATCTTTGGAACAGCATAATCAATTCCTGCCCTTTGAGCCGCCGGATCTGGGCCCGCTGTGGGGCGCGGTACCGGACAGCGGGACATTGGGCGGGGTGATTGCCGCCAATTTGTCCGGCTCCCGGCGGCTTCAGGCCGGCGCGGCCCGGGATCATCTGCTGGGTTTCGAGGCGGTGAACGGCCGGGGCGAGCTGTTTAAATCCGGCGGCCGGGTGGTGAAAAACGTGACCGGCTTTGATCTCTCCAAACTGATGGCCGGCTCCTTCGGCACCCTCGGGGTCATGACCAGCATCACCATCAAAGTGCTGCCCAACCCGGAGAAAACCCGGACCGTGCTTCTCTATGGTCTCAACGAGGCGGTCGGCATTGAGGCTCTGTCCCGCGCTTTGCAGAGCCCGCTGGAAGTCAACGGCGCGGCTTATTTGCCAGCCCAGGCGGCTTCCCGGTCCACGGTCGAGTATGTCTCGGGGCCGGGCAAAAGTGTGACCGCCATCCGCCTGCAGGGCCCCGGACCGTCGGTGGAAACCCGCTGCGAAGAGATGCGGGCGTTGGTGGCCGAGATCGGCGAGGTGGAGGAGCTTCATTTTCATAACTCCAAGACTCTGTGGGAAGAGATCGGCAATGTGGGCGGGTTGCTTGGCCGTGACGACAGTATCCTCTGGCGGCTGTCCGTTGCGCCCACCGATGGCCCGGTGGTGGCGCAGGAGATCGCCAATGCCTGCGGTGGCGAAGCCTATTTTGATTGGGGCGGCGGGTTGATCTGGCTTTCGTTGCTGGCGGACGAAGGCTGCCGGGACGGCGATGTGCGCGGCGCGGTCACGGCGAAAGGCGGGCATGCGACGCTATTGCGCGCGCCGGAAGAGATACGCCGCAAGGTCTTTGTGTTCGAACCCCAGGCGGCCGCGGTCGCCGGCATTCAGACCAATCTCAAGAACAGCTTCGATCCCAAACTGATCCTCAATCCCGGCCGCATGTATCCGGAAGCGCGCGGGGGCGCATAGGCCATGCAAACCCATTTCAGCGTAGATCAGCTCGAAAGCCCGACCATCCGGGAGATGGACGCGGTGCTGCGCAAGTGCGTCCATTGCGGCTTTTGCCTGTCGGCCTGCCCGACCTACAGCCTACTCGGCGACGAGCGGGACAGCCCGCGGGGCCGCATCTACCTGATCAAGGATATGCTGGAAACCGACGGGCAAAGCCTGCCCCAGGTCCGCCCGCACGTGGATAAGTGTCTATCGTGTCTGGCCTGCACCTCGGTCTGTCCGTCCGGCGTGGACTACGGCCACTACGTGGATTATGCCCGAGCCTATGTAGACGAGAAAGCCCCGCGCTCAGCTTTGGACACACTGATCCGACGGATTTTGTCCAAGACCATACCGAACCCCGGCCTGTTCCGCCTGTCCTTGCTGGCGGGCCGCTTGGGGAAACCTTTTGCCGGCTTGTTCGGCAAAAAACTGGGTGCGCTTCTGAAGATGGCGCCCGGTAATCTTCCCCCGGCGGAAAGCTTGGGCGCGCCCGGCGTCTATCCGGCGGACGGCGAACGGGTGAAACGTGTGGCGTTGCTGGCCGGCTGCGCCCAACAGGTCCTGCGCCCAGCGATCAATGCGGCGACCATCCGGCTCTTAAACCGTCTCGGCTGTGAGGTGGTGATCTCGGCGAGTGCAGGCTGCTGCGGCGCGTTGGTGCACCACATGGGCAAGGCCGGGGAGGCGCGCGCCTTCGCCGCCGCCAACATCGACGCCTGGATGCGGGAGGTGGAGGGGAGCGGCCTGGACGCCATCATCGTCAACGCGTCCGGCTGCGGCACCGAGGTGAAAGACTACGGCCATTTGTTAAAGGACGACACGGAGATGGCGGAGAAGGCGGCAACGATTTCCGCACTGACCCAAGACGTGAGCGAAGTGATCGTCGATCTTTCTTGGCCATCAAATACAAAAGCGGAGAGCATCAGCGTCGCCTATCACGATCCGTGTTCTTTGCTGCATGGCCAGAAAATTTCTGCCGGTCCCCGCGCGCTGCTCAAAGCCGCCGGGTTCGAGATTCGGGAGATTCCCGGCCAGCATTTCTGCTGCGGCTCTGCGGGCACCTATAACCTGCTGCAGGACGACTTGGCCTCTCAGCTCAAAGACCGGCGGCAAGCGGCCGTGCGCAAAACAAGCGCGGATGTCCTGGCCACCGGCAATATCGGCTGTCAGGTCCAGCTTCAGGATGGGCTCGACATGCCGGTGGTTCACACGGTGGAGCTCCTCGACTGGGCGTCGGGCGGGCCGAAGCCGGCGGGGCTCTGACGCGCCCCTTGCACCTGCCGCCCGGATAGGCGGATACTCTGAATATGAAGCGAATTCGCCGGATTTGGTTTGGCTTAAGCGCGGCTGTCCTCCTGATGGCGGCGCCGGCGGGTGCCGATCAGAACGACAAGCGCTTGGGTATGCTATTTGATCGTCTTTTGGCGACGACGGACACGGCGGAGGCCAAGTCTCTGCAGCAATCAATCTGGGAGATTTGGGTGGAGTTTCCGGACCTGCAGACCAAGGCCTATCTGGATTCAGGCATCGTCGCCATGAATGCGGGCCATCTGGGCCTGGCGCTGACCGCGTTCACCCAGGTGACCAAGGAAGCGCCGGAGTTCGCCGAGGGCTGGAACAAGCGGGCGACCGTGTTGTTCCTGCTGCAGAGGTTCGACGACTCGGTCGGGGATATCGCGCGGACCCTGGAGTTGGAGCCCCGCCACTTCGGAGCGCTTTCCGGCCTGGGCCAGATCAACATGGCCATGGGCCGACGCGAGGCCGCCGCCCGCGCCTTCGAGCAGGCGCTCAAGGCCAACCCTCACCTGCCGGGACTAAAGGCGCTGATCAAGGCGCTACGGGAAAAAGACAAAGGCGAGGAGACGTGAGGGGCGTGGCGTATAATCTTTTCCAAGAACATGATCACTATCATGTGTGGTTAGGGCGGTTTGAGTCATTGTAGTCTCAACAAAATTCAACCATGGGACATTTTATTATGAAAAAAGTGCTTCATGTCCTTCCTTTTGTTCTGCCGCTCATTCTCTTCGCCGCCGATGGTCAGGCGGCCGGCGGGCATGGCGGGCATAAATCCAAATACGCGGGCCAGGTAACCCGCGCCATCAAAAGCCTGTCCGAAGACGATATCGCCGAGCTTCGCCGGGGCGGCGGCTGGGGGCTGGCCAAGGCG
>JAYPHU010000047.1:9071-17893 GCA_038127535.1 Rhodospirillaceae bacterium
GGCCAAGGCGATCAAGCAAGGTGAGGAACTCATCGCGCTGGAGCTGAAACTGGAGCGGCATTTCACCGAGCGCACCATTACCCATGACATTCTCCAGGCCAGTCTATCCGACATCGCGGCGGCGCGAAAAAATCTCCGCTACATCCATCTGGCGACCCATCTGAAGACGCCGGGTATTCTGTCGGAAGCGCAGATCACCAAATACAATACGCTCCGGGGCTACGGGAAATCAGACCTGTGCGCCAATGTGCCCGAAGGCCACAACGCCGAGATGTGGAAGCGGCACAACGGCTGTAAGTAGGGAGCCGCCAGCAGGCTGACGAGGAGACGTGAGGGGCTAATACCCCAGCATGCCGAATACGCCGAAGCCCTTGGCCGGGCCGGAACTTAAGCTCAGCATATTCTCGATCAGGCCGTTATTCACCTGCGACAATGATTCGATATTGTTAATGGCGAGCCGCAGCTTGAGGTTAGCGGCGGCCGTTTCGGCGGCGCTGGCGTCGAGTTCCTCGGCGCGGATGTTACGCTGTTCGTGCCGGAGGACGCTGATCTTTTTGTCGGCCAGATCAATCCGACCTTCCAGCAGGGATGCATCGGCGACGATGGAGCCGCTCAGCCGGTCAAACTCGGTGATCGCCGCATCGATCTCGGCGATGGCGGTGGTGACATCCGTGTCGGTTGCGAAGTCATTGTAGAATTCCGAGGTGAGGAGCCCTAACCCGGCGGTCGTCACGGTACCGGACAGCGGCGTGTCGCCGGAAAAACTGATCGCGCCGGTCGACATGTCATAACTATCCAGGGTCAAATCATCGGCGGAAATAGACAGTCCGGTCTTCTCGTTGGTGCCGTCGATCTTGTGCTGATAGTAGGTGTTTTCGCCCCGGTTCAGCCGCCACTTGAGCCCGTCACCGTCGGTGATTTCGAAATCGTTGCCCAGGTAGGCGCCTTCCACCGCGACGAACCCGCCGTTTTCGCTGGTCCGCGTGTAGATGTCATCGGTGTTCCAATTCGGGCCCGTGGTGTTGCCGACCAAATTCAGTTTACCGATCTTGGTCTGCTGATTGGCGCCGTGCACATAGCCGTTGATGTTTTTGAAGTACTCGTTGAACTGCGCCGCCGCCGCCGCCCGGTCCTCGTTCGAGGTGGAGCCCTGGATCAGGGTCAGTTCGGTGCGCATATCGTCCAGATATTTTTCCACCCACTCGATCGCGTTCCGCGCCTTCTTCAGCGCCATGACGTTATCGTTCACCTTTTCCTTGAAGCTGGTGAGCCGGGCGATTTCCTTGGTGGCGGCAACAAGGTCCGGCCGGTCGAAGTTGACCGCCTGCTCGGCCCGTTCTTCCTGGTTGCGGGCGACAAGCTGCTGGGTGATCAGCACCAGGGAGTCCTGGGAATTAAACTGATTCCGCGCCAGTTGCGTATTGACGATTTCCGCGATGGAGCCCAGACCAACGGCCATTTTTCTATCCATTCTGATTGGGGCGCGCCGGATTTGGGCAGGCGGCCCTGTCTTAAATCTTGCCGGTATTCTACCGGATCATGGTTACCGTCCCGTAAACGGCAACGGGGCTCATTCTAGGAGCAACCATTATTACCGGTCATTGAGGGGAAGTCTCTTACACGCGCGATTCGGCCAACGGGATTTGGCACCGGCGTAATTTCCCTCTACAACGCTTGAACGGAAATTCACCGGGAAAAGGAGCGGGAAATGAGTGATCAGGAAACTGCCGTTATCGTCGGCACTGGCACGGGGCTGAGCGCCTCGCTGGCCCGGAAGTTCCACGGTGCCGGTATGAACGTGGTTTTGGCGGCCCGGGACGTGGATAAGCTGGCGGATTTATTGGCCGAGACCAACGCTAAAACTTACGTCTGCGACTGTACGGACGCCGATCAGGTGGCGGCGCTGTTCGCCGGCGTTCAGACGGATCTCGGTACGCCGTCGGTGGTGGTGTTTAACGCCAGCCGGCGGGTCCAGGGTACGATTGATGAGCTTGATCCGGAAGAGGTGAAACAGGCCGTTCTGGTCACCGCCTATGGCGGCTTTCTGGTCGGTCAGGCGGCGGCCCAGGCGATGATCCCGGCCGGGAAAGGCACGATTTTGTTTACCGGCGCGTCTGCGGGCGTGAAGGGTTTTCCCATGTCGGCGACTTTCGCCATGGGCAAGTTCGGTCTGCGCGGTCTGGCGCAGAGCATGGCGCGGGAGTTGCACCCGAAGAACATCCACGTGGCGCATATCGTGATCGACGGCGGCATCCGAAACCCGCACCGCCAGGGCCGGGTCGAAGGCTCGGATGACACGCCCGACAAATGGCTGGACCCGGACGCCATCGCGGACACGTACTTCCACCTGCACCGGCAGGACCGGTCCGCCTGGGCCTGGGAGATCGAACTCCGGCCCTGGGTCGAGAAGTTTTAAGCGCTGATCAGAACGGCCGGTCGCCGGCGATGCCGACCCGTTTCAGATACCTGATCTGATCGGGCGGGAAGTCGGTCCGGGCGTGCTGGGTGCAGCGATTGTCCCAGATCAGGATGTCGCCCAGCCGCCATTTATGCTCGTAGATAAAATCGCGGTTCTCGGCCAAGGCAAACAGCCGCTCGAGGGTGGCGTCGCTTTCCGCCGGGTCCAGATCGACGATCTCCTCGGTCATCAACTTGTTGACGTAAACCACCTTCCGGCCGGTTTCGGGATGGGTGCGGATCACCGGATGCACCGCGTGGGGGCTGTCTTCCGCCGCCCGGCCGCGCCGCGTCATTGCGCCGTAGTCATAGGCGTTCATGGCCCGGTATCGGCCCAGGGTCTTCTGGTCGTCGGCGCTTAATATTTCGTAGGCCGCGTACATGTTGCTGAACAGGGTGTTGCCGCCTTCGCTCGGCAGCTCGACCGCATAGAGCACCGTCGCCATCAACGGCTCCTCATGAAAGGCGGAGTCCGAATGGAATTGAAGCTCCCCTTCCCGGAGCACACCGATGGGCTTCCCATCCTTTGTGATGTTGGTGATCGGTAGGATGTGTTTGTCCATGCCATCGGTGTCGCCGAACTCCTCGACCCGTGTGTTGGAATAGGGCTCGCCGAAATAGCCGGCGAACCGTACCTGCTGGGCTTCATTCAGATCTTGTCCGCGGACCAGCAGAACCAGATGCTCCAGCCAAGCGTCGCGCAGGTCTTTGATCGTCTCCGCATCCAGTTCCTCCCGCAGATCAAGCCCGATGATCTCCGCCCCCAGGGCGTTGCACAGCGGTTCAACGGTAAACTTCGGCATGTCGTCGCCTCCCACAAGACGTGATCAGCATTTGTAAGAGTTTGGCTGTAGGGCGTCAAATGACGTATTGAAAGCAAGCAATTTCCGGCAGGCCGGGCTATCATAACTCCCTCAAACAGAACGATAATTTAATCCGATAAGGGTGGCAGCCATGAGCAAACTAAACATCACCGTATCGACGTAGGATTATGACCGGGTCCGGCCGATCATGGATGGCCGGGTCAAGATCGAGGGGTGTGAGGTCAACTATATCCCGATGCCAGTGGAAGAACTGTTCCATCGCGCCTATTTCCACCAGGAATTTGATGTCGCGGAGATCGGCTTCAGCCCGTTTTTGATCAGCCTGTCCCGGGGCACCGCCCCGGAAGGCAAATCCCTAGTAGAAATGTTGGCGGAGGGTGAACTCGATGCGGTAATGACCGCAAGGGCGCCGTCATGCTTTATCAACGGCCATCCTAACGTGGTGCGGCTTTACGAAGATTTCCGCGCCGCCGAGAAGGAATATTAAGCCCGGACCACAATCTTCCCGATCATGCATGCCTTGGGCATCCGCAATGATCTAGCGGAAGAACATCCCTGGCTACCGGCAAGCGTCTTCAAAGCATTCGTCGAGGCCAAACGCATTACCGATGCTGAACTGCGGGAGGTCGCCGCCTTAAAGATCACCCTGCCCTGGCTGCGGGCTGAGCTGGAATCCACCATTGAGGTGATGGGCGAAGATTTCTGGCCCTATGGGATCGAGGCCAACCGCCATACGCTGGAGACCATGTCCCGCTATTCGTTCGAGCAGGGACTCGCCGTCAAACAATTGACCGTCGAGGAGATGTTCACCGAATTGGCGTTGAGTGAAACCAAGGTCTGCGAAGGCTCTTTGCAGTCACGTCCATAAGATGGGCGCGGCGAAGTCCGGTTCGGCGTAGTTCATCAAACCGCGGCCGCAGCGGCCTCGGCTTCGGGGACCACGTCATAGGCGTAAAGCTCGGCGCGGAACGCCGCATGGGCGGTCAGTTCCGTATCCCGCTTGGCCAAATCCTCATAGCCCAGCATCGAATCGACCCGGAGCCCGTTTACCCGCGCCCCGTGCTGTACCTCGGCCACCCGCTCGCGCCGTAGTTTCTCATAGGCGAGCAGGGCCGCCGGCACATCGGCGTTGTCGGTCTTGGACAGAATGATCGCCAGCGCAATGCCGTCCTCGATCGACTGATTGGCGCCTTGGCCCAGGTGCGGCAGCATCGGATGCGCGGCGTCGCCCAACAGGGTCAGCCGGCCCTTTGACCAGCCCGGCAGGGGTTCCCGGTCATATAGCGCCCAGCGGAAACATTCATCCACTTGCGCGAGAACGGTCTGGATGCGCGGATCCCAGCCCTCGAACTCGGCGCGGAGCGTGTCCGGATTACCCGGCGCCGACCAGGATTCCTTCATCTCTTCATCGGTCGGGACGAAGCCGACATAGTTGATCATCCTTCCATGACGGACGGGGAAGACCAGAAAGTGCTTCGCCGGGCCGGCCCACATCTGCCAGACATCGGTGGGCCAGTCGGGCAGCCGGTCGAGGGACACCAGCCCCCGGTAGGAAATGGTGCCGTGGAACACGGGATCAGACGGCGGATAGACATAAGGGCGTAGTTCGGAATGGATGCCGTCAGCGCCGATCACCACGTCGGCCTCGATCTCGTTGCCGTTGTCGAACTGAACCCGCGCCTTGTCGCCGACCTGCTCGAAGCCGATTCCCCGGTGACCGCAATTGACCACCCCGTCTGGCAAGGGTTCGGACAGAAACTCAATAAAGTCGGCCCGGTGCATGCCGTAATTGGCGTTCCAGCCGGTTGCGTCGCTAACCTGTACGCGCGCAATGTGGGAGCCGTCATCCCGCAGATATTCGGATTTCTCGCCGACCAGCGCGCCGAACTTCTCCACCCCCGGCCCGAGACCAACCCGCTGCATGTGCCGGACGGCGTTGGGGGTCACGTAGACGCCGGCGCCGATCTCGCCCAGTTCCGGGGCCTGCTCGTAGACGGAGACCTCGAGCCCGTTGGCGATCATGGCGTTAGCGGCAAACAGGCCGCCGATCCCGCCACCGATGATGGCGACTTTGGGTTTGGTCTGTGCCATGGCGATGCTCCCTTAAATCCGGCCGGCTGTGGGCGGCTTACACGCCCACCTTACATACCAAGCGCGTTCTTGTAGAGGTCCAGAAGCTCTTCCTGTTCCCGCCGGTCAGACGAGTTCAGTTTCCTCAGGCGGATCACCTGGCGCATGATCTTGATATCGAAGCCCGCGCTCTTGGCCTCCGAATAGACTTCTTTTACGTCCTCCGACAGGGCCGTTTTTTCTTCTTCCAGCCGTTCAATGCGTTCAATAAAGGATTGAAGCCGTTCTCCGGCAATACCGCCTGCGTCCGCCATTTCAAATTCTCTCCGGTGTGGATTTTTTTTTGGTAAGGCGGGAAAAATACAAGCCGGGTCCGGGCGCTGCAAGACGGCGCGGCGGCTAATAATGCTCAACCCTGTGGATAACCGGATCATCCAGGATCGGCTTGAGGCAGGCCGCCAGGATATCCGCCCAATAGGCCTGCTTCTTCGGGGTATCCACCTCGTCCTGGCGAATCTCCACGGCGCTGTGGGCGAAGCCTTGCGCGCCCGCGTGATGATCCAGCGTGTGCGCCAGTTGGTGGCCTGAATAGGGCTCGTTGTCGCCGACCGTGAGCCCATCCGGATGGGCGCGCAGCGCCTCAATCATAGGTTCGGGAATGCGCGGGTCCAGATGCCACAAGACGCCGATGTGCCAGGGCCGGTCCGCCCCGCCCATGCTGGGCGTGAAGCTATGCACCGAGAAAAAAGCCGGCGGCGTGCCTAGATGGCCCAGCCGGTCCAGTTGCGCGGCGATGCGTCCGTGATAGGGGGTGTAGATGTCGTCCACCCGGGCCGCGCGGTCGTCGTCGGAGAGGTTTTCGTTGCCCGGAATCGGTATCTCGTCGCTCACCCCGGGGATGGCGGTGGGATCGTCCGGCGCGCGGTTGGCGTCGATCACCAACCGGGAAAAACCGGCCAGCACCGCCGTGGCCTCCAGCCGTTCGGCCAGGCTTTGCGCGACTGCTGCGGCGCCGATGTCCCAGCCCACATGCTGCGCCAAGATATCCTCGCCCAGACCTAGATTGTTGAGCGCCGACGGCACCCGGTTGCTAGCATGATCGCAGACGATCAACAGCGGCGTGGTGGCGTCGCCGTTAATCACCGTAAACGGCGCAGGGTCATCCGGGGTGAGAAGTGTCATTGCTCGGAACTCGATTGATGTTCTGCCGCCCGTCCTAGCAGTTGGTGCTGGCGGCGGCAACCGGTCCGGCCTATAACCGCCCGTCATGATGGAACCGGATCACGCACTAACAGTTAGAAGACGAGCGCTGGCGGCGCTTTTGCTGGGCGCGGCGTGTATCGCTTTCGCGCCGATCTTTGTGCGTCTCAGCGATCTGGGTCCAGTCGCGACCGCGTTCTACCGGGTGCTGCTGGCCCTGCCGGTCTTGTGGTTTTGGATGCGTCAGGAAGAAAAGCGGGAAGCGAGTACCCGCCGCCCGTCATCCCTGTCCGACTATGCGCGCCTGTCCCTGGCCGGGGTGTTCTTCGCCTGCGATCTGACGGTCTGGCATTTTTCCATCACCATGACCACGGTCGCCAACTCGACCCTGTTCGCCAACGCAGCCCCCATCTGGGTGACATTGGGCGGATTTTTCCTGTTCGGCGAACGGTTCAGCCGGGTGTTCCTTGCGGGTCTTGTCTGCGCGGTGGCGGGCATCCTGCTGCTGATGGGTGAAAGCCTGAATATCAGTGACCAGTATCTGGCCGGAGACGCAATGGGTTTGGCGGCCTCGGTCTTCTATGCTGCCTATATCATGTCGGTGGGTCGGCTGCGCCACGATTTCTCCACCGCCACGGTGATGGCCTGGTCCGGCGTGGTCAGCGCCGTCTTGCTGGCGCCCATGGCGATGATCGCCGGCGACGGGTTTGTCGCGGCGGGGCTGACCGGCTGGCTGATCCTCTTGGGCCTGGCGCTGATCTCCCATGCCGGCGGGCAAAGCCTGATCGCCTATTCCCTGGCGCACCTGCCGGCGGCATTGGGCGCGGTGGGACTGTTGTTGCAGCCGGTTTTGGCGGCGGTGATCGCCTGGTTTCTGTTCGCCGAGGCCTTGGGTCCATTACAGGTCGCCGGGGCCATCTGTGTGTTGATTGGGATTTATCTGGCCCGCCGCGGTTCGTCCTAAATCCTTGAATAAATTCTGGCGATGCCCTCGTCATCGGCGGGCAAATATGTTTTGGTGTCGCCTCGCTAATTCAGGCCACAAACACCTCCGGAGAGAGTATGAGTCTAGACGCCGCCCAAGATGACCTGTCCGCCGACGGCGTCGCCTATTTCGACGACCGCAAGCCCAAGACGGTGGATTTCCTGGCCGAGGTGCTGGAGGGCCTGGCCAAGTCGCCCAAATGCATCCCGCCGAAGTTCTTTTATGACGATGCGGGCTCCCACCTGTTTAACGCCATCTGCGAGACAGAGGAATACTACGTCACCCGCACCGAAACCGCGTTGATGGCGGAGATCGGCCCGGAAATCGCCGCGCTCGCGGGGTCGGGCCGGGTGGTGGTGGAATATGGCTGCGGGTCCAGCTTGAAGATCGATATCCTGCTGAACCTGTTGGACAGCCCGGCCGAGTTTCTGGGAATCGATATTTCCGGCGAGCACCTCCGCCAAACGGTGATCGAGATTGCCCGGGATCATCCGGAGGTGCGGGTCGGCGGGCTGTGCGCCGATTTCTCCGGCGGGCTGGCGCTGCCCAATAATGTGGGCGAGGGACGCCTGCTGGCGTTCTTCCCCGGCTCGACCATCGGCAATCAAACCCCGGCGGAGGCGGAGGAATTCTTGCATGACGTCCGCGCTACCGTCGGCGATTACGGGGAGATGCTGATCGGCGTGGATTTACGGAAGTCGCCGGACATCCTGAACCCGGCCTACAATGACGCGGCCGGCTACACCGCCGAATTTAATCTCAATCTATTGCACCGGATGGTGAACGAGCTGAGCGCGGACCTGGAGATCGAGAGCTTCCGCCACAAGGCGTTCTTCAACGAGGCCGAGAGCCGCATCGAAATGCATCTGGAAAGCCTTAAAGCCCAGACTATTGCCGTCGGCGGGCAGTCCTTCCACTTCGCCGAGGGGGAAACCATCCACACGGAAAATTCCCACAAATACAGTATCGAGGATTTTGGGGCGCTGGCGGGCCGGGCCGGTTTTGACGTGCGGAAAACCTGGACCGACAAGGACCAGTTGTTCAGCGTTCACTATTTACAGGCAAAATAGGGCTTTAGCGCACCTTGGCGGCGGCGCGCCCGACGGCGCAGATATTAATGTCGGGGAAAATCATGGCCGGACGCCGTTGATTCTGGCGGCACATAACAAAGACCACGCCATGGCCCGGCGGCTGCTGATCAAGGCGGGCGCCGACGTCAACGCGTTGGATATTGAACGCTATGACGTCATTTCGATTTCAGGTGTTGCCGATGATCCGGAAATGAT
>JAYPHU010000048.1:0-17304 GCA_038127535.1 Rhodospirillaceae bacterium
CGATTGGCCACGTTGATCATGGCAAGACGACGTTGACGGCGGCGATCACGAAGACTTTGGCTGAGAGCGGCGGCGCGGAGTTTACGGACTACGCCGACATTGATAAGGCGCCGGAAGAGCGGGAACGTGGGATCACTATCTCGACGGCGCACGTTGAGTATGAGACGGACGCGCGTCACTACGCGCACGTGGACTGCCCTGGTCACGCTGACTATGTGAAGAACATGATCACGGGCGCAGCGCAGATGGACGGCGCGATTTTGGTTGTGAACGCGGCGGACGGTCCGATGCCGCAGACCCGCGAGCATATCCTGCTGGCCCGTCAGGTCGGTGTGCCGGCGATTGTTGTTTACATGAACAAAGTCGACCAGGTGGACGACGAAGAGCTGTTGGAGCTTGTTGAGCTTGAGGTTCGCGAGCTTCTGTCTTCGTATGAGTTTCCGGGCGACGATATT
The DNA here is from genome assembly GCA_038127535.1 of Rhodospirillaceae bacterium. Lineage (GTDB taxonomy): Bacteria > Pseudomonadota > Alphaproteobacteria > Rhodospirillales > UBA2165 > JAYPHU01. Next base: position 456 of record JAYPHU010000048.1, read on the forward strand.
CCGATTGTGAAGGGTTCTGCCCTGGCGGCCTTGGAAAGCCGTGATGACGAGATCGGCAAGAACTCGATCATGGAACTGATGGCGGCGGTTGATGAATACATCCCGCAGCCGGAGCGTCCGAAGGATCAGCCGTTCCTGATGCCGATCGAAGACGTGTTCTCGATCTCCGGCCGGGGTACTGTTGTGACGGGCCGCGTTGAGTCTGGTGTTCTGAACACGGGCGATGAAGTTGAGATCGTCGGTATCAAGGATACCCAGAAGACGGTTTGCACAGGCGTTGAGATGTTCCGCAAGATCCTGGATCAGGGTGAGGCGGGCGACAACATCGGTTGCCTGCTGCGCGGCACGAAGCGTGAAGAGGTTGAGCGCGGCCAGGTTGTTGCGGCGCCGGGTTCGATCACGCCGCACAAGAAGTTCACCTGCGAGGCGTACATCCTGACCAAGGAAGAGGGTGGGCGTCACACGCCGTTCTTTGCCAACTATCGTCCGCAGTTTTACTTCCGAACGACGGACGTGACGGGGACGGTTGAGTTGCCGTCGGGCACGGAGATGGTGATGCCGGGTGATAATATCTCGATGACGGTCGAGTTGATCACGCCGATCGCCATGGACCAGGGCCTGCGCTTCGCGATCCGCGAAGGCGGCCGCACCGTCGGCGCCGGCGTCGTCGCAAGCATCGTCGAGTAAGGCGCTGCCCGGACTTTTTAATTAGGAGAATTTGCATCCACATCGACGTGGGCTAAATCACGGATAAAGGGGTATAGCTCAGTTGGTAGAGCGGCGGTCTCCAAAACCGCAGGTCCCGGGTTCGAGCCCTGGTGCCCCTGCCATCCGTAAAAGATCGCCAATCGATTGGAAACGTAAATTCAGAGGTAAACACATTCATGGCTAAAACCAACCCCATGGAATTTTTGAAGCAGGTTCGCCAGGAGACCGCCAAGGTCACGTGGCCGAGCCGGCGTGAAACCATGGTCTCCACGGGAATGGTGTTTGTCATGACGATCCTGGCGGCGATCTTTTTCTTCCTGGTGGATCAAGTCCTGTCGACGGGTGTGAAGTTCATATTTGGGTTGGGAGCCTAAGCCATGGCGGCGCGCTGGTACGTCATTCACGTCTATTCGGGCTTTGAGAAGAAGGTCGCCGAATCCATTGAGGAGCAGGCGCGCCAGTCTCATCTGTCCGAACAGATTGAGGAAGTTCTGGTGCCGACCGAAGAGGTCGTGGAAATGCGCCGGGGCGCCAAGGTGAATGCTGAACGTAAATTCTTCCCCGGTTATGTCCTGGTGAAGATGGATATGACCGACGAAGCCTGGCATTTGGTCAAGGACACGCCGAAAGTTACCGGATTTTTGGGCTCCCGTGGCCGGCCGCAGCCGATCACGGAAAAAGAGGCCATGCATATCCTCAATCAGGTTGAGGAAGGTGTCGACCGGCCGAAGCCGTCGATCACGTTTGAGATTGGCGAGACCGTGCGGGTCTGCGACGGACCGTTCACCTCGTTCAACGGTTTGGTCGAGGATGTGGACGAGGAAAAAGCCCGGCTCAAGGTTGCGGTGTCGATTTTCGGCCGCTCCACGCCGGTAGAATTGGAATACTCTCAGGTTGAGAAGTCCTGAGATCACGACATCGGCTGGGAATCGTCCCTGCCGTTCATAGTGTGGGAGGCCAGCCATAGCCGCACCACGCGCCCAGTAGCTCTTTAAGAGTAACTCTAACTGAGGAAAGACGATGGCAAAAAAGATTGACGGTTACATCAAGCTCCAGATTCCGGCGGGGCAGGCGAATCCCTCGCCGCCGGTTGGTCCGGCTTTAGGCCAGGCGGGGCTGAACATTATGGAATTTTGCAAGGCGTTTAATGCAGGCACCCAGAACATGGATCAAGGTGTTCCGGTGCCGGTGGTCATTACCGTTTTTGCGGATAAGAGCTTCAGCTACGAGACTAAGTCGCCGCCCGCGAGCTACTTCATCAAGCAGGCGGCCCGTGTGAACAAAGGCTCGGGCTTGGCGGGTAGGGAAACGATCGGCTCCATCACCCTCGATCAGATCAAAGAGATCGTCGAGAAAAAGAGAGAAGACCTGAACGCCCACGATGTGGATCAGGCTTGCAAAATTATCGCCGGGACCGCGCGGTCTATGGGCATTTCCGTGGAGGGTATGTAGTTATGGCTTCCCGTGGAAAACGTTTGAATTCGGCCTACGAGGCCTTCGACAAGATTGCCGAGCACTCCATCGCCGAAGCTGTGAAGCTGGTGCTGGATAGCAAAAAGACCAAGTTTGACGAAACTGTCGAGATCGCCATGAACCTGGGCGTGGACCCCCGTCATGCGGACCAGATGGTCCGGGGTGTGGTGTCCCTGCCAAATGGCACGGGCAAAGCTGTCCGGGTCGCGGTTTTCGCCAAGGATGCCAAGGCGGACGAGGCGCGTGACGCCGGTGCTGATCTGGTCGGCGCAGATGACTTGGCCGAGAAAATTCAAGGCGGCGAGATCAACTTTGACCGCTGCATCGCCACCCCTGACATGATGGCTGTTGTCGGCCGGCTTGGTAAGGTGCTGGGTCCGAAGGGCCTGATGCCGAACCCGAAGCTGGGTACAGTGACCCCGAATGTGGCCGAGGCCGTCAAGTCGGCCAAAGGTGGCGAAATCGAATTCCGTGTCGAAAAGGCGGGCATCATTCATGCAGGTGTCGGCAAATCCAGCTTCAGCGCCGAAGCGCTGGAACAGAACGTCCAGGCGTTCGTGGATGCCATCATCCGGGCGAAGCCCAGCGGCGCGAAAGGAACTTACGTCAAGCGAGCAACCATCAGCTCCACCATGGGTCCGGGGGTGCGGCTGGACGTGGCGAGCCTCTCCTCCTAGCGGAGGCGGGTTCATTAAGTAATAGTCCGGACGGTTCGCCGACCGGATTTAGGGAAGGGGACAGATGTCCATTTTCCCGACCTGTCCGAGACTGTAGGCGCTCTCTTTATGTAGAGGGGAGCTTAATGACCAAGTCGGGTCACCTGCACAGACAGAGGTTGAACCGTTTCAGGAAGGCGACGCCTTTCGATGACGGCTTAAACTGACGGCTTGGACAGGGCGAACCGGTTTCGATGCGTATCCTCGAAACCAAACGCTAACCGCCCGGAAGAGCCCAAGTAAATTGTTAGGGCCCTGAAGGGTATTAAGTCGGAGACGATTCGTGGACCGTACTGAAAAAGAAGATCTGGTCGCATCGTTGAAGCAAGTGTTCGCCGACTCGGCAATTGTCGTGGTTACCCACTATAGTGGGATGACCGTCGCACAAATGACCGATCTCCGCGGGCAAATGCGGGAAGCGGGCGCCAGCTTCAAGGTTACTAAGAATCGCCTCACGCGTCTCGCCCTGGAAGGAACCGATTTCCAAGACCTCGGTGACATGTTCACTGGACCGACCGCCATTGCTTACTCGAGTGATCCGGTAGCAGCGGCCAAGGTCGTGGTGAATTTCGCCAAGGACAATGAGAAATTGATCGTTCTGGGGGGCGCCTTTAACGGGCAATTGCTGGACGTTGATGGAGTTCAAACTCTTGCGAAGCTGCCGTCTTTGGACGAGCTGCGCGGCAAGTTGGTTGGACTGCTTAACACCCCGGCGACCCGGATTGCCGGCATTATGCAAGCGCCGGCAGGCCAAGTTGCCCGAGTTATTGGCGCTTATGGGGCAAGCGAGGCCGCTTAGGGCCTAACAACACACAGTTTGAGCCTAAGGAGATAAAACAATGGCTGATTTGCAAAAAATTGCTGACGAGCTTTCCACCCTTACCGTTATGGAAGCCGCTGAGCTCAGCAACATTCTGGAAGAAAAATGGGGCGTTTCCGCCGCTGCGCCGGTTGCCGTCGCGGCTGCTGCCCCGGGTGGCGACGCCGGTGGCGACGCTGCTGCTGATAAAGACGAGTTTGACGTTGTCTTGACCGCCGCCGGCGACAAGAAAATCAACGTCATTAAGGAAGTCCGTGCTATCACCGGCCTGGGCCTGAAGGAAGCCAAAGACATGGTCGAAGGCGCTCCGCAGACGGTCAAGGAAGGTGCGAGCAAGGAAGAAGCCGACGAAATCAAAGCCAAGCTTGAAGAAGCCGGCGCGAGCGTCGAGCTCAAGTAGCCTTTTCGCCGCCGGCTGGTCCGGCGGCAACGTATTGGGGCGGGGGACGCTCCTGACGGGCGTCTCCCGAACCCCGCGAGTAAATAGAGAGTATCACATCTGCCAGGAATAGGCCGCGCCGTGGCCGGGACAGTGGGTGTGCAGTTCCAGTCCGATGCATTCGGACAGATAGATGACGGGTGATGTATGCCGGTCAGATAGAGTTTTTTTCGTTGGAAGAGGTCGGCGCTCTGATCACGGAAGGAACGAAACGCAAGTTTTGTGAGGAGCTGCAATGGCTGTTCGGTCTTTTACCGGTCGTAAACGGGTTCGCAAAAGCTTTGGACGCATTCCTACCGTCGTCCCCATGCCTAACCTGATCGAAGTTCAAAAAAATTCCTACGAGAGTTTCCTGCAGCGGGAGGTCACCAAGGCCGAACGCGCTGAAGCAGGTTTGCAGGAAGTCTTTCGTTCCGTGTTCCCGATTCAGGATTTCTCCGAGCGGGGCACTCTCGAATTCGTCGATTACGATTTCGAGGATCCGGCCTATGACGTCGAGGAATGTCAGCAACGGGGCATGACTTATGCTGCGCCGTTGAAAGTGACCCTCCGTCTGGTGGTCTGGGATGTCGACGAAGAAACCGGATCGCGTTCCGTCCGTGACATTAAAGAGCAGGTCGTCTACATGGGCGAAATGCCGTTGATGACCAACAATGGCACCTTCGTGATTAACGGCACCGAACGAGTGATCGTTTCCCAAATGCACCGCTCGCCGGGCGTGTTCTTCGATCACGATAAGGGCAAGACCCATTCCTCGGGCAAGTATCTGTTTGCCGCCCGGGTGATCCCTTATCGCGGTTCCTGGCTCGATTTCGAATTCGACGCCAAAGACCTTGTTTACGTGCGTATCGATCGGCGTCGGAAGCTGCCCGTCACCACCTTGCTCCTCAGCCTGGATGACGAAAAGACCGCGGCTAAGCGCGCCGAATTGGCGGAGAAGGGCGAGACCATAGACCCGCTGGAAGCCACGGGCATGAGCCCGGAAGATATCCTGTCCCACTATTATGACTCGGTGACCTATGAGCGTGTCAAAAAGGGCTGGAAGATTCCTCTGGACGCAGAGGCCTTGCGCGGCATCAAGCTTGATCATGACATGATCAACGCCAAGAGCGGCCGGGTGATCCTGGAAGAGGGCACCAAGCTGACGCCGCGAGTGCTCCGCGAGCTCGACAAGAAGGGCATCGACGAGCATGTCGTGCCGGCCGAGGAAATCATTGGCCGGTTCGCCTCCGAAGATGTGATCGATGAAAAGACCGGCCTGGTTTATCTGGAAGCCGGTGACGAGATTACCGAAGAAATCCTCGCCGAACTGGAGGAAGGCAACGTCGAAGCCGTCCCGACTTTGGCGATTGACCATGTGAATGTCGGTCCGTATATCCGCAACACGCTCGCCGTCGATAAGAACTCGTCCCGCGGGGAAGCACTGATCGATATCTACCGCGTCATGCGCCCGGGCGAGCCGCCGATCCTGGAAACGGCGGATACCTTGTTCCAAGGTCTATTTTTCGATTCAGACCGTTACGACCTGTCGTCGGTTGGCCGGGTGAAGATGAATTCTCGCCTCGACTTCGAGACCGAGGATACGGTGCGGGTACTGCGCCGCGAGGACATTCTCGAAGTGGTCAAAATCCTTGTCAGCCTCAAGGACGGCAAGGGCGAGATCGACGATATCGATCACCTCGGCAACCGGCGGGTCCGTTCCGTCGGCGAGTTGATGGAGAATCAGTATCGCGTCGGCCTTCTTCGTATGGAGCGCGCCATTCGGGAGCGGATGAGCTCGGTCGATATCGACACGGTAATGCCCCATGATCTGATTAACGCCAAACCGGCGGCTGCGGCCGTGCGGGAATTCTTCGGCTCCTCGCAGCTCAGTCAGTTTATGGACCAGACCAATCCGCTGTCGGAAATCACCCACAAACGCCGCTTGTCGGCGTTGGGACCGGGTGGTCTGACCCGGGAGCGGGCAGGCTTCGAAGTGCGCGACGTGCACCCGACCCACTATGGCCGGATTTGCCCGATTGAGACGCCGGAAGGTCCGAACATCGGCTTGATCAACTCTCTGGCGACCTACGCCCGGGTGAACCAGTACGGCTTCATCGAAAGCCCGTACCGCAAGGTGAACCAGGGCAAAGTTTCCAATGAGGTCATCTACCTCTCGGCCATGGACGAAGGAAAGTACACCATCGCTCAGGCCAACGAGGAATTGGACAAAAACGGTAAATTCGTCCACGACCTGATCAACTGCCGTCAGGCCGGGGACTTCCAGATGATCCCGTCGGAAGAAGTTGACCTGATCGACGTGTCGCCGAAACAGCTCGTGTCCGTGGCGGCGGCGCTTATTCCGTTCCTGGAAAACGACGACGCCAACCGGGCGCTTATGGGCTCGAACATGCAGCGTCAGGCGGTGCCGCTAATCCGGGCGGAAGCGCCGTTGGTCGGCACCGGCATGGAAGAAACCGTGGCCCGGGATTCAGGTGCGACCCTGATCGCCCGGCGTCCCGGGATTGTCGATCAGATTGACGGTACCCGTATCGTCATTCACGCCGACGAGGACAGCGACTCCGAGCAACGGCCGGGTGTTGATATTTACACCCTGCAAAAGTTCCAGCGGTCCAACCAGAATACCTGCATTAACCAGCGTCCGCTGGTGAAGGTCGGTGACCGGGTTGAGGTCGGCGATATCATTGCCGACGGTCCGTCCACTCATATCGGCGAACTGGCTTTGGGCCGGAACGTGCTGGCGGCCTTCATGCCGTGGAACGGCTACAACTTCGAGGACTCGATCCTGATCTCCGAACGTATCGTGCGGGACGACGTGTTTACGTCGATCCACATCGAAGAGTTCGAGGTCATGGCCCGCGACACCAAGCTGGGTCAGGAGGAAATCACCCGCGATATTCCGAACGTCGGTGAAGAAGCCCTCAAGAATATGGACGAAGCCGGCATCGTGTATATCGGCGCCGAGGTGAACCCGAACGACATCCTGGTCGGTAAGGTGACGCCGAAGGGTGAGTCACCGATGACCCCTGAAGAAAAGCTTCTGCGGGCGATCTTCGGTGAGAAAGCCTCCGACGTGCGCGATACGTCTCTGCGGCTGCCGCCAGGTGTGTCCGGGACGGTCGTCGAGGTGCGGGTGTTCTCGCGCCGGGGTGTCGATAAGGACGAACGCGCCCTGGCCATTGAGCGGGCGGAAATCGAACGTCTCGCCAAGGATAGAGACGACGAGATCGCCATTCTGGAGCGTAGCTTCCAGGGCCGCATCAAGGATCGCTTGATCAAGCGCAAGGTGGTCAGTGGTCCGAAGGGTCTTAAGGAAGGCACCGTCATCAACGAGGAAATCCTCGAAAAGCTGACCCTTGGTCAAATGCTTCAGATTTCCATCGCCAATGACAAGCTCATGGGCGAGATCGAAACTCTTAAGAAGCAACTCGAGGACGGTAAGGCCGAGTTCCAAGCCCGCTTCGACAACAAAGTCGAGAAGCTCGAGCGTGGTGACGAGCTGCCCCCGGGTGTGATGAAGTTGGTCAAAGTGTTTGTTGCAGTGAAGCGCAAGCTGCAGCCGGGCGACAAGATGGCCGGCCGTCACGGCAACAAGGGTGTGATCTCCCGGATCACGCCGATCGAGGACATGCCGGCCTTGGAGGATGGTACGCCTGTCGATCTGGTGTTGAACCCGTTGGGTGTGCCTTCGCGGATGAACGTGGGGCAGATTTTGGAAACCCATCTGGGCTGGGCTTGTGCAGGCCTCGGCCAACAGATCGGCGACGTGCTAGAATCCATGAACCATGGCAACGGCACGGTGAAGGATCTGCGGGACAAGCTGAAGTTCGCCTACGGAGAGGATACCTATAGGGATGACATGTCCAACATGGATGACAGTGAAGTCATCGAGATGGCGGGCAATGTAACCTCCGGCGTTCCGATCGCCACACCGGTCTTCGACGGCGCCCATGAAGGGGATATCGTCGAGATGCTTGAGAAAGCCGGCGTGAACGTTTCGGGTCAGGTCAAACTGTTCGATGGACGAACCGGTGAGATTTTCGACCGGCAAGTCACGGTGGGCTACATCTATATGCTGAAGCTCCACCACCTGGTCGACGACAAGATCCATGCGCGCTCCATCGGTCCGTACAGCCTGGTCACCCAGCAGCCGCTGGGCGGTAAGGCGCAGTTCGGCGGACAGCGGTTCGGCGAAATGGAGGTGTGGGCGCTGGAAGCCTATGGCGCGGCGTACACGCTCCAGGAAATGCTGACCGTCAAGTCGGACGACGTGTCCGGACGGACCAAAGTCTACGAAGCCGTGGTTAGGGGCGACGACACGTTCGAAGCCGGAATTCCGGAATCCTTCAACGTGTTGGTCAAGGAATTACATTCCCTCGGCCTTAACGTCGAACTGAAACAGAACAGCTACTAAGGCCAATCGGCACACAGTCGCTAACAGATACGGCCTAAAGGAGAAAATAGATGAACGAGTTGATGCGGATTTTTGAACCGGCAGCCTCGACACAGCGTTTTGATCAGATCCAGATCAGCATCGCCAGCCCGGAGCGTATTCGCTCCTGGTCATTCGGTGAGATCAAGAAGCCGGAGACGATCAACTACCGGACCTTCAAGCCGGAGCGGGACGGTCTGTTCTGCGCCCGGATTTTTGGTCCGATCAAGGATTACGAATGCCTGTGCGGTAAGTATAAGCGCATGAAGTATAAAGGCATCGTCTGCGAAAAGTGCGGCGTAGAAGTCACCCTGACCAAAGTGCGCCGGGATCGGATGGGCCATATCGAACTCGCCGCGCCGGTTGCACATATCTGGTTCATGAAGTCGCTGCCGTCGCGCATAGGTCTTCTCCTGGATATGACTTTAAAGGATCTGGAGCGGGTTCTGTACTTCGAGAACTATGTGGTCTCCGAGCCTGGTCTGACGCCGCTGAAGGAAAAACAGCTGTTGACCGAGGATGAGTATCAGGACGCCATCGACGAGTATGGCGAGGATGCCTTCCAGGCCGGTATCGGCGCCGAAACCATCCGCGATATGCTTGCCGCGATTGAGCTCGAAGATGAGCTTGAGACCCTCAAGATTGATCTGAAGGAAACCAAGTCCGAAGCCAAACGGAAGAAGTTCGTCAAGCGGCTGAAGCTGGTCGAGGCCTTCATCAACTCGGGCGCTCGACCGGAATGGATGATCCTCGAGGTGGTGCCGGTCATTCCGCCGGAACTGCGCCCGCTGGTGCCGTTGGATGGCGGCCGGTTCGCGACCTCGGATTTGAACGATCTGTATCGCCGGGTGATCAACCGGAACAATCGTCTCAAGCGACTGATCGAGCTACGGGCGCCGGAAATTATCGTCCGTAACGAAAAGCGCATGCTGCAGGAAGCCGTCGACGCCCTGTTCGACAACGGCCGTCGCGGCCGGGCCATCACCGGCGCCAATAAGCGTCCGCTGAAGTCGATGTCCGATATGTTGAAGGGCAAGCAGGGACGTTTCCGGCAAAACCTGCTGGGTAAGCGCGTCGACTATTCCGGCCGTTCGGTCATCGTCGTAGGGCCGGAGCTGATGCTCCACCAGTGCGGTTTGCCGAAGAAGATGGCTTTGGAACTGTTCAAGCCGTTCGTCTATTCGAGGCTGGAAAAATACGGCATGGCGACCACCATCAAGGCCGCGAAGCGTATGGTCGAAAAAGAACGGCCCGAGGTTTGGGATATCCTGGAAGAAGTGATCCGGGAGCATCCGGTTCTGCTGAACCGGGCTCCGACCCTACACCGTTTGGGAATCCAGGCGTTCGAGCCGGTCCTGATTGAAGGTAAGGCAATTCAGCTTCACCCGCTGGTCTGCACCGCCTTTAACGCGGACTTCGACGGCGACCAGATGGCAGTCCACGTGCCCCTTTCCCTGGAAGCCCAGTTGGAAGCCCGGGTGCTGATGATGTCCACCAACAACATCCTCAGCCCGGCTAACGGTAAACCGATCATCGTGCCGTCACAGGATATCGTTCTTGGTCTCTACTACCTGACCATGGAGCGGGAAGGGGCGCCGGGCGAAGGCATGGCCTTTGCCGACATCAGCGAGGTCGAACAGGCGCTCGCCGGCGGTTCGGTTACTCTGCATGCCAAAATACAAGCGCGAATTGAAACCGTCGACGAAGAAGGCAACGACGTTGTCGTCCGGATCGAAACCACGCCGGGTCGGATGATGCTGGCGTCGCTTCTGCCGAAGAATAAGAATATCCACTACTCCTTGGTAAACAAGTTGCTGACCAAGAAGGATATCTCGTTCGTCATCGACGAGGTCTATCGTCATTGCGGCCAGAAAGAGACCGTGATCTTCGCCGACCATGTGATGGCTCTCGGCTTCAGCCAGGCCTGCCGAGCCGGTATTTCCTTTGGTAAGGACGATCTGGTCGTGCCGGACGCCAAGGAGAAACTGGTAAACGAGACAGAAAAGCAAGTCGAATCCTACGAGCGTCAGTATCTCGATGGTCTGATCACTAAAGGTGAAAAGTACAACAAGGCCGTTGACGCGTGGTCGCACTGCACCGATCAGGTGGCCGACGAGATGATGAAGGAAATCTCGAAGATAGAGCCCGGTGTGCCGGTCAACTCCATTTACATGATGGCCGACTCCGGGGCGCGTGGTTCGGCGGCGCAAATGAAGCAGCTCGCGGGTATGCGTGGTCTGATGGCCAAGCCGTCGGGTGAAATCATCGAAACCCCGATCATCTCCAACTTCAAGGAAGGCCTGACCGTGTTGGAGTACTTTAACTCCACCCATGGTGCTCGTAAGGGTTTGGCTGATACCGCGCTGAAGACGGCGAACTCCGGTTACCTGACCCGCCGTCTGGTCGACGTGGCCCAGGACTGTATCATTGTCGAGCCCGATTGCGGCACGACCGGATGCATAACCGTGGCCGCGGTGATCGAAGGCGGTGAGACCATCGTCTCTCTGGCGGATAGGGTGCTCGGCCGGACTCTGGCCGATACGGTGCATGATCCGGAATCCGGCAAGGTGCTGCTGAAGCGCAATACGCTGCTGGAGGAAACTCAGGTCGAGTTGCTGGAAACCCATGACATTGAATCCGTCAAGGTGCGTTCCGTGCTGACCTGCGAGACCAAGGGCGGTGTCTGTGGCGCTTGTTATGGCCGCGACCTGGCCCGCGGGACGCCGGTTAACCTGGGTGAGGCTGTCGGCGTAATCGCTGCGCAGTCCATCGGTGAGCCGGGCACGCAGCTGACTATGCGGACCTTCCACATTGGAGGTGCGGCGCAACGTGGTGCAGAGCAGTCGAATATCGAGGCGTCCGCCGACGCCCGGGTGAAGCTGCAAAACTGCAATGTGGTGACCAATAGTTCCGGCACCAACATCGTCATGACCCGGAATGCCGAACTGATGCTGATCGACGACAAGGACCGGGAGCGTGCGCGTCACCGTATTCCCTACGGCGCCAAGCTGCTGGTCGGTGACAAGGACAGCGTGTCCCGTGGCGACGTTCTCGCCGAGTGGGATCCGTACACCTTGCCGATCATCACCGAGAAAGAGGGGACGGCGAACTATGTCGACCTTGACGAAGGCGTCACCATGCGTGAAGTCGTCGACGAGGCCACGGGCATTTCCTCCAAGGTGGTTGTCGACTGGAAACAGCAGCCCAAGGCTGCCGATCTCCGGCCGCGGATCACGCTCCGTGATGGCCGCAACCGGGTGATCAAGCTGCCGAACGGCCTCGAAGCCCGCTACTTCATGTCAGTGGACGCAATCCTCAGTGTCGAGAACGGTCAAAAAGTGAACGCCGGCGACGTGCTGGCGCGTATCCCGCGCGAAGGCTCGAAAACACGTGACATCACCGGCGGTCTGCCGCGGGTGGCGGAGCTGTTTGAGGCTCGCAAACCCAAGGATCACGCGATCATCGCCGAGAACGAGGGCCGCGTTGAGTTCGGCAAGGACTACAAGTCCAAGCGTCGTATCGTGGTTGTTCCCGACGACAAGGGCGAAGAGCCGGTCGAGTATCTGATCCCGAAAGGCAAGCACATCAGCGTCCAGGAGGGCGACTATGTGGAACGGGGCGACTCCTTGATGGATGGTAATCCGGTGCCCCACGACATCCTGAAGGTGATGGGTGTCGAGGCGCTGGCCGAATACCTGATCAACGAGATACAGGACGTGTATCGCCTGCAGGGTGTACGGATTGATGACAAGCATATCGAGGTTATCGTGCGCCAGATGCTGCAAAAGGTCGAAGTTACCGATGGCGGCGATTCTACGCTCCTGGTCGGTGAACTGGTCGACCGGGAGGAATTCGACGCCATAAACGAGAAGGTCAAGGAAGACGGCGGCGAGCCGGCAGGGTGCATTCCGATGCTGCAAGGCATCACCAAGGCCTCCCTGCAGACAACGTCGTTCATCTCGGCTGCGTCGTTCCAGGAAACCACCCGCGTCCTGACGGAAGCGGCGGTCTCCGGCAAGCGCGATCACTTGGTCGGTCTCAAGGAAAACGTCATCGTCGGACGTCTGATCCCGGCCGGCACCGGTGCGGTCATGAACCGCTTCCGGGGCATTGCCGCGGATCGCGATCGCGAGCTTGAAGCCCAAATGGGCGAGGAGTTGGCGCAGATTGAAGACGCTACGGTGGAGACCGAGGGCGAAGAAGTCGTGGCGGAAACGTCGGCCGAATAAGTCTCCTATATATGAATGGAAAAGGCTGCCCTGGTGGCAGCCTTTTTCTTCGTCTCGTTGTACACGGCGTTGGGGCTACTTGCCTTCTTTCAACTCGTGCAATTAGTTCGCCATCTGCCGGGCCCGTTCCACCGCCTGGTAAATGATTCCCCGAATGACAGGGTCCATCTCTTCAAGTAGGCGTTGAAACTCCTTGCGATGCAGGGCGGAGACGTCGGTAGGGTGGGTGGCGACGACACTGGCCATGTTGGGGTGATCATCGAACAGGCCCATCTCTCCAAAGACCTGCCCCAGACCGAGCACCGCCAAGGTAGTTGGCTTGTCTGAATCCAACCCAACCAGAATTTCCACTTCGTCTTCAAAGATGAGAAACGCGGCCGACCCCTTTTTACCTTCTTCCAGGATGAGTTCGCTCGGATCGTAATGAATCCGCTGAAAGACAGCCTCGCTGGCCATGAATATTTCCCCCATCAGTTTGTCCTGATTTTATCCGTGGAAGCAGACTGTAACAGACTGAAAATAAACGTTGTAATTTAGGTCACACGGCGATTCGCCGGTTCGCTTACGGGGGGACACTTATTTATGCTTAAATTTGACCGGGATTTGGACAATTTTTGGCGCTGCAAAAGGAGCCGAGATGGTAAAATCCAAAAAATCGTCGATCAGAGACCGAAAAACCCATTTTTCCCTGGTTTTTAAGTCATTTCCCTGTTGACGGGGAGAGGTGTCGGAACTATCATCGCGCGCTTTCCAGGGGTGGCAGGTGGTTGGTGTTCCGCCAAGACGCTGTGAAGCCCCTTAAAAACGAGACATATAGCCCCCGCAAAGGGGATTGGATTTTCCGCTGAGAGCCGAACCTGTTTGGGTCTCCAGGCGGGTTTTGTGCACTTTAAAGCTAGCCTGGGATCGCCGGTGTACTGAGATTTCGCACAAGACAAACTTGATGAAGGAGTTGGAAGAGGTTCATGCCGACGATCAACCAGTTGATTAGAAAGCCGCGTAAAGCGCCGATTGTGCGGAACAAGGTTCCGGCCATGGAAGGATGTCCGCAAAAGCGTGGCGTCTGCACCCGTGTTTACACGACCACTCCGAAAAAGCCGAACTCGGCTCTGCGGAAGGTTGCCCGTGTCCGTCTCACCAACGGTTTCGAGGTGACGTCCTACATTCCGGGCGAGGGACACAATCTGCAGGAACACTCGGTGGTCATGATCCGCGGCGGTCGTGTGAAAGACCTTCCGGGCGTCCGCTATCACATTATTCGGGGCACGCTGGATACCCAGGGTGTCGAGGATCGCCGCCAACGCCGTTCCAAATACGGCGCCAAACGGCCGAAATAATAGGAACCCGCCATGTCACGTCGTCACGCAGCAGAAAAACGTGAGTTTCTCCCCGATCCGAAGTTTGGGGATGTGGTTATAACGAAATTGATGAACGGCTTGATGTTGGACGGCAAAAAGTCGGTTGCTGAAAAGATCGTTTATGGCGCTTTCGACGATATCGAAGGCAAAACCAGCCAAAATCCCGTGGATCTGTTCCACGAAGCCCTTAACAACGTCAAGCCGCAGATCGAAGTGCGTTCCCGCCGGGTTGGTGGCGCGACGTATCAGGTGCCGGTTGAGGTGCGCGGTGAGCGCGCTCAGGCCCTGGCGCTCCGCTGGATTATTGATACGGCCCGTAACCGGTCGGAAAACACCATGACGGGCCGGCTGTCTGCCGAGCTATTGGATGCCGCCAACAATCGCGGCGCCGCGGTTAAGAAACGCGAGGATACCCACCGGATGGCCGAAGCCAATAAGGCGTTCGCTCATTACCGCTGGTAAGCCTCCTTTAGAGAAAAGAAGAACGTAAAAATGGCACGCATCACCTCCCTCGACCGCTACCGTAATATTGGCATCATGGCCCACATCGATGCCGGTAAGACCACGACGACTGAGCGTATTCTCTATTACACCGGACGTTCCTACAAAATCGGTGAGGTTCATGACGGCAACGCCACTATGGACTGGATGGAGCAGGAGCAGGAACGCGGCATCACCATCACCTCGGCGGCGACGACCACCATGTGGCGCGACCATCGGGTGAATATCATTGATACGCCCGGCCACGTGGACTTTACTATTGAGGTAGAGCGTAGCTTGCGCGTTCTCGATGGCGCAGTCGCCGTGTTCGACAGTGTCGCTGGCGTGGAGCCTCAGTCCGAAACGGTTTGGCGTCAAGCCGACAAGTACGGCGTGCCGCGGATTTGTTTCGTTAATAAGATGGATCGGATCGGCGCCGATTTCTATCGCTGTGTCGAGATGATCATTGACCGTTTGGGCGCGACTCCGCTGGTGACCCAGTTGCCGGTCGGCTCCGAAGCTGACTTTGCCGGTGTGATTGATCTTCTCAAGATGCAGGCAATCATCTGGAAAGACGAATCCCTGGGTGCTGAGTTCGAGTATACCGACATTCCCGCCGATCTGCAGGATCAGGCTGCCGAATACCGCGAGAAGCTGGTTGAGACTGCCGTTGAGCAGGATGACGACGCCATGGAAGCGTATCTCGAAGGCAATGAGCCCGACGAAGAGACGCTGATCAAATGTATCCACCAGGGTACCGTCAACCTCGACTTTGTCCCGGTTCTTTGCGGTTCCGCTTTTAAAAACAAAGGTGTGCAGCCTCTCCTTGATGCGGTTGTTGATTACCTGCCGAGCCCGACTGAGGTTGAGGCAATCAAAGGTGTCGACGTTAAGACCGAAGAGGAAATTCAGCGCAACAACTCTGACGACGAGCCTTTCTCAGCCCTGGCCTTTAAGATCATGAACGACCCGTTCGTCGGCTCTCTGACCTTCGCCCGCGTCTATTCCGGTGTGGTGGAAAGCGGGCAGAGCATTATGAACTCGGTTAAAGGTAAGCGGGAGCGTGTCGGCCGGATGTTGCTGATGCACGCAAACGATCGGGAAGATATCAAGGAAGCCCGCGCGGGTGACATCGTAGCCCTGGCCGGTCTGAAAGAAACCACCACCGGTGACACGCTGTGCGATCCGGATAACCAGGTGGTTCTGGAGCGGATGGAATTCCCTGATCCGGTGATCGAAATCGCGGTCGAACCCAAGACGAAAGGCGATCAGGAAAAAATGGGCCAGGCCCTGGCCCGTCTGGCGGCCGAAGATCCGTCCTTCCGGGTGACCACGGACCATGAAAGCGGTCAGACCGTCATCAAGGGGATGGGCGAGCTGCACCTGGAAATTCTGGTCGATCGCATGAAGCGGGAATTCAAGGTGGACGCCAATGTCGGTCAGCCGCAGGTGGCATACCGCGAAACCATCAAGGTCCCCGCCGATATCGATTACACCCACAAGAAGCAGACCGGTGGTGCGGGTCAATTCGCGCGCATCAAGGTCAAGTTCGAACCGTTGCCCCCTGGTTCCGGTTTTGAATTCATCAACAGCACCGTCGGTGGTTCCGTACCGAAGGAATACGTGCCCGGCGTTGAAAAGGGCATCAACAGCGCCATGGAATCCGGGCCGCTGTCCGGCTTCCCGGTGACCGATCTGAAAGCCGAACTGTATGACGGCGACTCCCATGATGTGGACTCCAGCGTGATGGCGTTTGAAATCGCCGCCCGCGCCGCGTTTCGCGAGGGTGTGCTGAAGGGTAAGCCGGCGCTTCTGGAGCCCATGATGAAGGTCGAGGTGGTGACCCCGGAAGAATATATGGGTGATATCATCGGCGATCTGAATAGCCGCCGCGGTAACGTCAATTCAATGGATCAGCGGGGCAACGCCCGGGTGATCAATGGGATGGTGCCGCTGGCAAACATGTTTGGCTACGTGAACACGCTGCGGTCCATGAGTCAGGGCCGGGCCCAGTTCACCATGCACTTTGATCATTATGCGGAGACGCCGCACGCGGTGTCTGAAGAGGTCCGCGAACGTCTGGCCGGTTAGGGACGGTCAGGATAACAACAACTTAGACAAGGGAATCGGAGTTGAGCGATGTCTAAAGAGAAATTTGAGCGTAATAAGCCGCACTGCAACATTGGGACGATTG
>JAYPHU010000049.1:0-17245 GCA_038127535.1 Rhodospirillaceae bacterium
AAGGCCACGGGATAGATCCGGTGCGCGAGTTGAAGGGCGTGGGGAAGAACCTGCAAGACCACGCCGCCGTCGGTACGTTGATGCGCACCAAATCCCGCATACCGTGGGGCTTTTCCTGGCCGAAAATGCCGTCTTTTGCCTGGGATACGTTCCGCTATCTATTTGCCCGAAAAGGGATATTTTCTTCCAACCTGATTGAATCCGGCGGGTTTATGCGGACCGAACCCGGTCTCGACAGGCCCGATATTCAACTGGTGTTCGTCCCCGGCCACCGGGTGCCGCCGCCCAAGATGCTGGAGGTGGGGCACGGTTATTCCGCGTTTGCCGTGCTGCTTCGGCCCAAGAGCCGGGGGACGGTCACCCTGGCTTCTGCTGATCCGAACGAGCCGCCGGTGATTGATCCGCAGTTTTTCTCGGAAGAGGAAGACCTCGATGTCCTGGTGAAGGGCCTGAAGGAATGCCGCCGCATCATCCATGCGGATGTATTCAAGAAGTATGAGCCTTGGGAAACCGCGCCAGGACCGGCCGTACAGACAGATGAGGGATTGAAGGATTTCGTCCGAAACTTCGGCGGCACGATCTTCCATCCCGTCGGCACCTGCAAGATGGGCAGCGATGAGCTGGCCGTGGTCGATAACCGATTGCGGGTGCACGGGTTGGAGGGGTTAAGGGTTGCGGATGCCTCGATTATGCCCTTGGTGGTCGGGGGCAACACCAATGCGCCGTCCATCATGATCGGAGAGAAATGCGCCGACATGATCAAGCAGGACCGCGCCGCGGCCGGACTGGCAGAAGCCGCTTAGATGGCTGCAGACATGATCAACGCGGTCAGGATGTATGAGAACGGCGGGCCCGAGGTTCTTAAGTGGGAGCAGATCGAGATGCCCGAAACTGGCCCCGGCGAAGTCAGGGTCCGCCATTCGGCGATCACGCTGAATTTCTCCGATGTGAATGTGCGGAGCGGCGGGTTCTATATCGCCAATCCTCTGCAGTTCCCGATGATCCTGGGCAACGAAGGCGCGGGCACGGTTTCCGCCGTGGGCGAGGGTGTTACCGCCGTTGCCGTTGGGGACCGGGTGGCTTATGTGGGCTCCGGTGGGCCGTTTTACGAGAACACGGGCTCCTACGCCGAGGAACGCATTCTCCCGGAACGCTGCCTGATCAAGCTGCCGGACGATATTGCCGAAGACGTCGCGGCAGGGCTTTTGCTGAAGGGCCTCACCGCGTCGCTGGTGATCAACCGGCTGCATAAACCCGCACCCGGCGAGGCCATCCTGATCCATGCGGCGGCCAGCGGTGTGGGGCTCATCCTCACCCAATGGTCAAAGCATCTGGGCGCGACCGTGCTGGGCACCGTGGGCTCCCAAGAGAAAGCGGATTTAGTGGCGGCCCAGGGCTGCGATCATCCGATCCTCTATCGGGAGATGGACTTTGTCGCGGCGGTGCGCGACATCGTGCCGGAAGGCGTACACGCGGTTTTCGACGGGGTCGGTAAGGACACGTTTGAGAAATCGCTCGATTGCTTGCGGCCGTTCGGGATCAACGTAAATTACGGCAATGCGTCGGGGCATCCGCCCCCTCTGGATTTGTTGCTGCTGGCCAAGAAAGGCTCTCTCCGGGTGTCGCGGCCGGCGTTCAGTTCCCACATTGCCGATCCGGCGGACGCCAAAGCGGCCTGTGACGAGCTATTTGATCTGATGCGCCAAGGCGTGCTGAAGGTGGAGATCAGCAAAACCTATCCGTTGAAGGAGGCAGCCCAGGCGCATCGGGACCTGGAAGGCCGCAAGACCGCCGGTTCTGTCCTTCTAATTCCGTGACTTAGCCCCAGAGTTTCTTGCTGGCCAGCGCCGCCCCTTCGTTCATGGCCTGGAATTTGGCCCAGATCACCGTCGGGTGCACTTCCGTGTGGTAGCAGGCTTGCGACGAAAAGCCGCAGTCCGCGCCGGCGATCACATTGTCCCGGCCGACCAGGTCGGCAAAGCGGACCAGCCATTCGGCGATCAGTTCCGGATGCTCCACGATGTTGCTGGCATGGGTGATGACGCCCGGCATGATCGCCTGGCCGTCCTTCAGTTTGTAATCCTCGAACACGTGGTAGTCATGTTCGTGCCTTGGATTGGCGGCCTCGAACGAAAAGACGGACGCCTCAACCCGGAGGACATGCTCAATCACGTCCCTGAGCGACGCTTCGTGGATGCGCGGGCCCTCGTTAATGCCATAACAGGTGTGATAGCGGACTCTCTCAGGCGGAATGCCGCGAAGCGCGTTGTTGAGTGCCTCAATGAAGATATCAGCGCGGCGGACTTTTTGTGCCTGATCCATGTCGGACTCCCCGAAATTATCGGACAGATACGGATCATCAATTTGCAGATAGAACCCGGCATCGATAATCGCCAGATATTCGGTGCGCATGGCTTCGCCGACGGCGTTATAGAATTCCTCATCGGTCTTGTAATAATCGTTCCGGCCGACGCCGCTGGGCGCAATGGAGGGGACAAAGGCGCGCACCCCGCCGGCTTTGTCACAGGCGGCTTTCAAGTTTCCCAGATCGCGCTTGAGAATGTCTTCGCCGGTATAGGCGATCGGCCCGGTGCAGAAAAATGGCGCCACCGGCGCGACGCTGCCGCCCATCATCGCGCGCTCGAAATACTCTTTATAGTACTCCGGGAAAGCGTCCACCTCGGCTTGGTAGAAAGGCACTTTAACATCGGGCCGGGCCTCGAACCCGTCCAGGCGCTCCCGCACATAGGCGAAGAAGCCGGCCTTGGGGACTTCGCCGTCGCCGACAATGTCGAGCCCGTTATCCACTTGTTGTTGCACGACCTCCGCCACGGCACCGGCAAGACGGGCGTTGTAGGCCGCCTCGTCGGTGGCCTCGCCGGTCAGATGGGCCTTCATCATATCCAGCACGTCATGGGGCCGCGGCAGGCTGCCCACATGGGTGGTTTGAATTTTGTTTTCCCCGTACGCCATTGTTGCCTCCCTGGCTTGTTGTTGGCGGTTAACCGTCGCCGAGATCAGGCGCGGTCAGTGGTTTCCAATCGGCGGCTTGTTTTAACGGTGCGGCGGTGCGTTGTTGCAGGTCTTCGAAGGAGAGCTCTTCCAAATGTTCAGCCACGCTAAGGCCGTCCGGTGTCACGTCGATCACCGCCACATCGGTGAAGATGCGATCCACGCAGCCGACGCCGGTGAGCGGCAGTTCGCATTTCTCGACGATCTTGGGCGTACCGTCCTTGGCATTGTGTTCGGTGAGCACGAACAGTTTCTTCGCGCCGGCCGCCAAATCCATGGCCCCACCCACCGCCGGCGTGCGCTTGCCGTCACCCAGGTTCCAGTTGGCGAGGCTGCCATCGGCGGCGATCTGAAACGCGCCAAGGGCGCAGATATCGATATGCCCGCCCCGGATCATGGCGAAGGAATCCGCGTGATGGAAGAAGCTGCCGCCGGGCAACAGCGTCGTCGCCCGCGTGCCGGCGTTGACCAGTTCCCAGTCCTCTTGGCCCTCCTTGGCCGGCGGGCCCATGCCGAGAAGGCCGTTTTCGCTGTGCAGCACCACTTCCCGGCCGTCGGGGATGAAGTTCGGGATGCCCAGCGGGATGCCGATGCCGAGGTTAACGACAGAACCGTCCGGAATGTCCTGGGCCGCGCGCCAGGCGATCTGAAATCTGGTGAGGCCGCTCATTCGTCTTCCAGCTCCTGAATGATGGACGGGTTCTCAACGACCAGAATACGGTCGACAAAGATACCGGGGGTCACAACCAGTTCCGGGTCCAGCTCGCCGGGCTCCACAACCTTTTCCACCTGGACGATGGTCAGCGCGCCGGCCATGGCCATGATCGGATTAAAGTTCCTGCAGGCCTTGGCGTAGATAAGATTGCCCCATCGGTCGGCAACCTTGGCCTTGATCAGCGATACTTCAGCTTTGATCGCGTGTTCCAGCACGTAAGTTTCGCCATCGATTTCCCGGGTTTCCTTGCCGTCTGCCAAAGGGGTGCCGGCGGCCGTCTTGGTGAAAAACGCCGGCACGCCGGAGCCGCCGGCGCGGATGCGTTCCGCCAGCGTACCTTGGGGGACGATTTCCAATTCCACATCCGCCGTAGACGTTCCGGGGTCGAACAGCTTGGCGCTGGGCGCGCGGGGAAACGACGAGATAAACTTGTCTACCGCGCCGCTGACGATCAATTGGCCGTGGCCGATCCGTTCAGACACCGCGCCGTTCCCCACCATGGTAAGATGCTTTAGCCCCAGTTCCGTCATCCCGGCGATCAGATCATTGGGCACGCCGGCATCGCCGAAGCCGGCCGCCATCACCGATGCGCCGTCGGAGATGCCCGCCAGGGCGGCTTTCATATCGGGTACTTGCTTGTCGATCATGGCGAAAAACGATAGACCGTTAGGAGTGATTTGAGGGATTGAGCGTAAAGACTCTGCCCGAAGGCAGGCAAGGCCTTTATCACGTTTAACATCAATAATTCGGATGCAGCCGATGACTGATTCAGGGAGCGAATTGCCGGCAGGCGCCGGTCCGGACGCTATTTACGCGGCGGGACTAACAGCCGGAGAGTTTAAAATCCAAAAATGCGGCAGTTGCGGGGAGCATGTGTTCTACCCACGGCAACTCTGCACCCATTGCGGCTCGAGCGATCTCGGCTGGGTGAGCGCGTCAGGCAAGGGTACGGTTCACGCCACGTCGGTGGTGCGCCAGCGCCCGGAGGCCGGGGATCACTACAATATTGCTCTGGTGGATCTGGAAGAGGGGCCCCGCATGATGTCTCGGGTGGTCGATATTCCGGCGGATCAGGTGAAGATCGGCGACGAGGTGACCGCCTTCATCGGCGAGATTGACGGGGAGCAGGTGATCCTGTTCCGCCCGGCGGGAGGTGGGGCATGAGCGGCTCTCTTCGCGGCGCGGCGTCCATCGTCGGCATCGGCCTGACCGACTTCGGCGAGCTGCCGGGCCGGTCCAAGATGGAAATCATGGCGGAAGCCGTGGACCTGGCGCTGAAAGACGCAGGGCTGACATTGGATCAGGTCGACGGCGTGTTCGGCGCGGACTTTGCCGAGGCCATGCAAGGCCTCTACATGGCGGAGTATCTGGGTCTTCATCCCAAATATATCGACGGCACCAATATCGGCGGCTCGGCCTTTGTGAACTTCCTGCAATCGGCCGTAAGCGCTTTACAGGCAGGGCTCTGCGAGGTCGCGCTGATCGCTTACGGCAGCAATGCGCGCTCCGCCGGACGGGGCGGGCGTGGTCCTGGCCCTGTCATGTACGAGACCGTCTATAAACCCCGCCAGCCGATCAATTCCTACGCTTTGGCGGCATCCCGGCACATGTATGAGTTCGGCACCACCCGGGAACAGTTGGCCGAAGTGGCCGTTGCCGCGCGCAAATGGGCGCAACTCAACCCCAAGGCGGTGGAACGGGATGATCTGACGGTCGACGACGTGCTCAACGCGCGGCCCGTGGTTGATCCGTTCACGGTCCGGGATTGCTGCCTGGTCACCGATGCGGGTTCGGCACTGATCATGGTGTCGGCGGAGCGGGCGAAGGACTTCCCGAAGAAGCCGGTGCACCTGTTGGGGGTAGCGACGGAAACCACCCATAGCCAAATTGCCTGCATGGCGGACCTGACCCGGACGGCGGTGGCCGATGCCGCACCCCGCGCCATGGCCATGGCCGGGATCACCCTGGACGATGTGGATGTGGTGGAACTTTATGACGCCTTTACCATCAACACGGTCCTGTTCCTGGAAGACATGGGCTTTTGCCCGAAGGGAGAGGGCGGCAACTTTGTCTCCGGCGGTAACATCGCGCCCGGCGGCGGGTTGCCGGTCAACACCAACGGCGGCGGATTGAGCTGCGTGCATCCGGGCATGTACGGCATGTTCCTGACCATCGAGGCGGTGGAGCAATTGCGCGGCCAGGCCGGTGACCGGCAAATAGACGGCGCTGAAATCGCGCTCTGTAACGGCAATGGCGGGCTGCTGTCCAGCCAGGTGACTGCCGTTCTGGGCGCCGACGGCACGCTTTAAAGAAACAAACGATAAAGACAGGGAGAGAGTTATGTATAAGGGTTCCGCGGGCGTCGTTCTGCCCACGTCCATCATCGGGTCGCTGCCGCGGCCGAGCTGGTTCACCGAAAACTTAGGGCTGCGCTCCTTTCTGGAGGCGATGGTCGATACACGCTACCGGGAACAATACGAGGATGCTGTCTCGGCTTATCTGCAGGCGGAGAATGACGCCGGGCTGGATATTCTGACCGACGGGGACGCTCACTATGACTCTCAGGTGGGCGGTCTAAGCTGGCAGACCTATGCGCCGTACCGGATGACCGGGTTCAGCGAGACCAAGCCGCAGCCGAGCCGCTATGCGGTGGGCGCGGCGGCCTATCCCAGGGGTCATATCCTGCATGATTTTCTTGAATGCAAGGTGATGCCGCGCATTGTCGGGCCGGTCGGCCGGGGTGATCTACAGTTTGCCGCGCTGTGGCGGACGGCCCAGCGGATGACCGGCAAGCCGGTAAAGTTCGGCACCATCACGCCGGAGCTGCTTGCCGCCTCCGTGGAGGACGACTATTACAAGGACCCGGTGGAACGGACCCTGGCGATCAGCGAGGCCCTGCATGAGGAGCTGATGGAGCTGGCGGACGCGGGCTGCCCGGTGATCCAGATGGAAGAACCGCAGATCCACATGGTTCCGGTCCGGGGCAAGCTGTTCGGCAAGATGGACACGCCGGAACTGATCAAGCTGTTTAACGACACGGTGAAGGGCTTGCGGGATAAGACCGAGGTCTGGTGCCACACCTGCTGGGGCAACCCGTCACAGCAACGCATCTTCAAGGAAGTACAGAGTTATCAGCCGACCCTGGAAGCCTTGAACGAGGTGGAAGCGGACGTGCTGACGTTCGAGACCTGCAGTTCCGGCACTGGCGATCTCAAGGCCATCGGCGAGGTGATCACCGACAAGAAGATCGCCATCGGTGTGATTGATCACCATACGCTCCAGGTGGAACGCCCCGACGAGGTTGCTGATCTGATCCGTGAGGCGCTGAAATATATCCCGGCGGAGCGGTTAATCCTGACGTCGGACTGCGGCATGGGCCGGGAAGGCATGAGCCGCCGGCACGCCAACTACAAGATGGTGTCCATGGTGCTGGGGGCCAATATTGTGCGCCAGGAACTGGGATTGCCGCTGGCGACCTGCCGGACCGAGGATCAGCAGTATTCCCTGGCGGCGACGGCAGACTGATTAGTCCAGCTTGAAAATCCGGCGGGCGTTGAGCTCGTAGAATTTTTCCGGTGCGGCGAGATTAATCTCGGCCGCCTGATCCACCTGCTGCTTGTTTTCCTCGTAGGGATAATCGATGGCGAACATCAGATTGTCTTCGCCGACGACGGATTCGACGAATTTGACCGCCGGCGCCCAATTGTGGCCGGAAGAACAAACGGCAAAGTTCTTCAGGAAATACTCGCTGGGCAGGCCGTCGCAGCGCCAATAGGGGTAGGACGCCTTGGCGCGGCGTGACCGGGAAAAGGACCGGTCGATGCGATCCAGCCAGAAGGGCAGGCCCTCGCCCAAATGTCCCAAAACGATTTTCAAATTGGGATAGCGGTCGAAAGCGCCGGTCACAATAAGGCGCAGGGCGTGCAGCGCCGTTTCCGTCTGAAACCCCCAGATGGCCGCTTCCAGGTGCCGTTCCGCAAAGGGCGCGATGGCCGCGGGCGGAGAGTGCCGGGGATGGATATAGATAGGGACGTCCAGGCTTTCCGCCGCTTCCAGGATCGGGCTGTACTGGACCGCGTCGAGATATTCGCCCTTGGTATGAGAATTTACCATAGCGCCCTTGAGGCCCGAGCCGATCGCACGTTCCAGTTCCTTGGCTGCCTGTTTGGGCGCTTGCGGGGCGATGGCGGCAAGCCCGGCAAACCGGTCCGGATGTGCTTTCACCGCATCGGCCAGGACATCATTGGCTTCGACGGATAGAGCCTGCGCGGTGTCCGCATCGAATACCTGGACCCCTGGCGCGGTAATGCCGATAAGCTGCATGTCCACGCCGCCTTCGTCCATATGTTGGATGCGGCTTTCGCCCAGGTCCATCAGGCGTTCCGACGCCATCGCGCCCCAGCCGCCGTCCGCATTGATGATCCGGCCGATATTGTGGTGCAGACCGGCTTCGCCGGGCGCGCCGTCTTCCAGCAGCACCCGCCATTCCTTGACCAGTGCCTCTGTGGCGAAGGCTTCCTCTATAGCGATCTTTTTCACTAAATTGGTTCCCGTCTACGCCACGAAGGACCAGGACGGCGCAAACTCGTCGATGGTCGTCCGGCGCATGTCCCGCTTGTGGGTGATGTCGTCGTAGGGCCGGCCCCGGTGCAGGGTGCAGCGGTTGTCCCAGATCACCAGATCGTTGGTCCGCCACTTGTGGACGTAGACATACTTTTCCTGGGTGGCGAAGTTGGTCAGCGCCTGCAGCATGTCTTCGCTGCCGTCTTCCGACAATCCGGGGATATAGCGGGCGTGGGCCCCGGTGATGTAGCATTTCCGCCCCGACCGCGGGTTGGTGCGGACCAGTTTGTGATAGGCTGGCGGCAGGCTTTGCTCATGAGCGGGGGTGACATCGTCGAACCCGCCCTTGCGCCTTGAATGCCAGAGGGAATGCTCGACCACCAGATTTTCCATCTGGGCCTTCTCTTCTTCGTCCAGATCGTCATAGGCGGCGCGTGTGTCGGCGAATTCCGTATCGCCGCCTTCCGGCGGGATGATGCGGCCGTGCAGCATGGACCATTTGGTCGGCAGGGGATTGAACGAGGAGTCCGTGTGCCAGAGCCGGTCGCCGTTGCGCATGGTCCGGCGCGGATGATCTTCCGGTAAAATCTCGTTATCGACGCCCAGGTTGGACGCGTCGAACAGGTATTTCGGCAGACGGTAGACCGGCTGCTTGTTGCCGGAGGCGGCGGACGCCGGGGTTTCCCGGGGACCGAAATAGCCGGCGAATTCGATTTGCTGGTCGTCGGTCAATTCCTGATCCGGCAACACCACGACCGCATATTGGGCCATCGTGTCCTCCAAAAACTCGACCATCTCGTCGGTAATCGGGCCGACGGCGTTGTAGCCTTTCACTTCGACGGCGAACAGGGGATGCAGGGGCGTGAGATCGTAGCTCATGGCTCGGCTCTCTTTTCCGGTTACTCAGCCGCTTCTCGGGTCGCCGCCTGTTCTTCTTCGATCATGGCGCGGAGCGCCTTGCGGGCGATAAACATGGCGGTATCCGCCGGAATGTGCACCAGTGGCCGTGACGGGTCGAGATTGATGCGTTCCTGTTGCGCTTCCATGATCACCTTGTCTTCCAGGAAGGTCGGATAGGACTCGTTATAAAGCTGCTCCGTCGCCGACGGATCGTCCTGGCGGTAGCCGTTGGCCGCCGACCAGAAGTAATGGAAGGACGTTTCGGTCTCCGGCGTGGCGTGGTGGAGAAGCTGGAAGTGCAGGCCCGGCTGATCCTGGTTTTCTTTCGCGCCCTTGCCGGCATCGATAGCGCCGGTGTTTTGCACGACGGAGCTGGGGGCCACATATTCGAAGCGGTGCCAGCGGTCGATATTGCCTTTGAAACCGACGGCTTTCACATAGGTCGGCGGGGGCGCACCATCCATCATCCAACGTTCCAGCATGCAGCCGTTTTCCGTCGGTGTGGCGGTAACAGCGGCGTTTACATGGACGCTCGGATTGCCGCCGATGGTCTTGGCGTGAACAAAGCCGAGATGGGTCAGGTCCATCAGGTTATCCATCATCATCATGTAATTGGCTTTGATCTGGAACATGGCTTTCTTGTGGGGCCACTTCTCCGGCTGATCATGGAACGGATAGTCGAGGATTTTACTTTCATCCGCCTTGTCCGCATCGCCCATCCAAATCCAGATGATCTGCTGGCGCTCGACAATGGGGTAAGAGCGGACGCAGGCGTCCGACGGAATTTTCTTCTGGCCGGGGACTTCCACGCAGGCGCCGCTGCCGTCAAAAACCAGGCCGTGATAGCCGCACTGGATGCCGGTGTCGATCAGCGTGCCGTGGGTCAGCGGCGCACCGCGATGGCAGCACCGGTCCTCCAGGGCCCCAACCTTGCCGTCCTTGTCCCGGAAGATGATCAGCGGCTCATTCATGATGGTGCGGGCGATAAACCCGTCTTCCAGTTCTTCCGGCCACGCGGCGATGTACCAGGCGTTGCGGACAAACGGTTCCATGGTGGTGTCGGTCATGTGGAGCCTCCCTTTTCGGTCATTACCCTGATTCAATGTCATGTTGGTTTCCAAGTCAACGGCGCGGGTAGTGTTTGGCATTCACCGGCGATTTTGGTCTTCTCTGACGCGAAATTGGGTAAGGCCGTAATCATTTGAAAACGCGCGCTGAAAACATTCTGAGCTCCGGCAATCTACGGGGCATGATGTGGATGGTCCTGTCGGGTCTCTGCTTTGCTGCTAACTATGCCGTGATCCGGCATCTGGCGGCGGACATCCATGTGCTGGAGATGGTGTTCTTCCGCAATTTGTTCGGATTGATGGTGCTGATCCCGTTTATCTGGCGGATCCGGCACACGATCAGACGGCCCAAAAGCTGGTCGATCATTTTCGGCCGCGGGGTTCTGCAGACCGGTGCGAGCGGGCTTTGGTATTACGGTGTCACCCTCATCCCCTTGGCCATGGCGACATCGCTGATGATGATCGAACCCATCGTCGGCTCCATGCTGGCGATCCTGCTGTTAAAAGAACCGAACCATATGAGCCGCTGGATGGCCGTCGGCGTCGGCCTGCTGGGTGCGCTGATCATCGTCCGGCCTGGTCTGATCGAGGTGTCCGTCGGCTCGGCGGCGATCATCGTGGCTGCCATCCTGTGGTCGGGATATTTGCTATTGGGCAAAATCCAAAGCCGGGATGATCCGGTGTCGCTGGTCGTCGCCTATGCCAGCGCAATCACGGTGCCCCTGTCGTTGATCCCGGTGCTGTTTTTCTGGGTGACGCCGAATTTTGAACAGTTCTTATGGCTGATCCTGATGGGGGCGGTGGCCACGGGCGGGTATGTCTGCCTGACCAACGCCTACAAGCTGGGGGACGTGACCATCGTGTCGCCGTTAACCTTCACCCGCACAATTTTTGCGGCGATTGTCGGATTTTTGGTGTTTGCCGAAGTGCCCGAGATTTGGGTCTGGATCGGCTCCATCGTCATCGTCGCGTCGAACACGAACCTCGCCCGTCAGGAGATCAGGGCGGGGAGGAATTAGAATGGTGCGGGTGTCCATATTTAGCCCCACTCACTCTACTGCGTCATCCCCGAGTTGGTGCCAACGGTAGTTGGGGCCAAGTCTCGGGGGACCATAAATTAGGCTGACACAGATACCCGAGAATTGGTCCTAATTAGCATTAGTCCCAACTCGGGCATGACGGTCGTCTTCAAAATGAAGACTCCCGTCAGTCCCGATACGACGGATCGATCTTATCCAATCGGCGTAAATTCGCGGGCCAGTCGGCGGTGCCGCGGCCTTTCCGATGGGACAAGTGCTGCGCCACGGCGCTTTTGCACGTCTCTTCGGACGGTACGATCAATTCCGCGCCGGACGCCATCAGATCAATCTGAATCTTGCAGCCCTTGACCAGATGTTCGGTCAGGCGGAAGGCTTCGCCGACGCTCGCGCCCATGGTGACCGAGCCGTGACTCCGCATCAGGAGAACCGGCTTGTCGGCGATGGCCTTGGCGATCAATTCCCGTTCTTCGGCGTTTTCGGTGATGCCGTAATAGTCGTGATAGCCGACCCGGCCATAGAGAAAAATCGCGTCCTGACACAAAGGCAGGAGCCCGTCCTTCATCATGGAGACGGCAATGCTGGATTCTTCATGGATATGGACGGCGGCCATGACGTCGGGCCGCGCCCGCATGATCCCCGAATGCAGGACGAAGCCGGGCCGGTTGACGCCGGAGCTTTCATCCAGCTCTTCATGCATGTTGACCTTCACCAGGCTGGAGGCGGTGACTTCGCTCCAGAGCAGCACGTGAGGCTTCATCAGGAAGTAATCGGGCTCGCCGGGCACGCGCGCGGAGATATGATTGTAAATGCCGGGATTCCAGCCATTGGCGGTGACCAGCCGGTAGCAGGCGGCCAGGTCCACACGGGTTTCCCATTCTTCCGGCGACACCTCACCCTCCATCGAAGGGTAGAGGGGCATTTCAAATCTCAGATTGCCGTCCATAGCGTGATCCTCCGATTGATAAATTCGGCAGCTACTTTAGACCACGTGGGCCCAGGCCGTCACTGTAAAAACCTAATCTGCTACCAGGCGCCGGCGGGCCTCTTGCGCCGCGTCTTCCATGGTCATGAACGCAGCGCCGGCTTTCATAAGTTTCTCGACCAATCCCTCGAAGGCCAGCATGCGGTAGCCCCGGCCGATGACATAGGGGTGCATGGTGTAGGTGAGAATGCCCCAGTCGGTGGATTTCTGCATGTATTGGAATTCGTCCCACCAATTGTCCATGACCGTGCGGGCAGACTGCAGGCCGGGCAGGGTCATCTCCGGGGTCCGGATATATTCAAAGTGCGGATAGTCGTCGAGGGACCAGCTGATGGGCATCTCGATCAGGCTGGTTTCTTCGCCATAGGTGATGGGTTCATCCAGTTTCACCTGATCACCGCGCCGCGCATAGCCGGGATGATAATCGCCCCCCATCAGACTTGAATCGTATTCCATACCCTCATTGATCAGGAGATCGATGGTGTTCTCGGACAAGTCCCAGGACGGCGACCGGTAGCCCCGCGCCCGCTTGCCGGTGAGCTTCTCGATGGTGTCATTGGCGCGTTTAACGTCGGCTTCCTCATCGTCCCGGCTTTGCTGCGCCGGCGGCACATGCGCCCAACTGTGATGCGCGACTTCGTGTCCGGCCTCGACCACGGCCTCACACGCTGCCGGGTGACTTTCGATGGTGAAGCCGGGAACGAACCAGGTGGAGGGAAGGCCTCTGTCTTTGAGGGTTGAGAGAATACGCTGGGAGCCGATGACCCCGAATTCGCCACGGGAGAGCGGCGTGGGTGTGGTCCAACCCCTCGAAATAAAACCGGATTCCGTGTCGAAATCGAACGTAAGGCAGACGATGTGGCGGGCCATACTAGTCCTCTTTAAATGGGGCCATGGAGACCCAACGGTCCTCTGCCGCGCTGGTCAGGCAGGCTTCGGCCAGTTGCACATCCCGAATGCCGGCGGCCAGGTCAGACGACATGGGCTCATCCGCGTGGACATGGGCCAGGAATTTCTCCCAGCCGACGCGGTAGGAATTCTTATACGGGCCGGGCGCGGGCACCTTTTTCCAATCTTCGTGATAATTCACCGCGACTTTCATATCCGCTTCGTCCTTGCCGATGTTGGAGCCGGTGATGAAGTGCGAGTCTTCGAGCGTTTGGCTATAACAATGCCGAAGCCCACAGACGGCGGAACCCTTGGTCCCATCGATCTGCATGGTGAACATATCGTCCCGCTTCACCCGGGTTGCCCAGGAACTTTGGATCGTGCCCACCGCACCGTTTTCCATCCGGAAGATGACCGAGGCGCTATCCTCCACATCCACATCGAACGGCTTGCCGGCTTCGTCGACCCGTTTGCCTTGCGCCGTCCAGGTGCTGGCGACGATTTCGGAGATCGGGCCCAGCATGCTTTCCACCACATAGCGCCAGTGGGGATACATATCGGATAAGATGCCGCCGCCGCCGACTTTTTGGTAGTTCCAGCTGGGCCGTTGGGATGCCCTGTCGATGCCGTTAAACACCCACCAGCCGAAGTCGAGGCGGAAGCCAACGATGTGGCCAAAAAAACCCTCATTCACAAGGTGAGCCAGCTTCCGGAAGCCCGGCAGATGGATTTTATCCTCCACCGCGCCGTGTTTGATGCCGGCGGCGCGCACGTCTCTCAAAAATGCCAGGCCTTCCTCGACACTCGGGGCGACCGGTTTCTCCGTATAGATGTGCTTGCCGGCATTTAGCGCTTTTCGCAGAAAACCCGGCCTCAGATGGGTCGAGGCCGCATCAAAAAAGATCGAATAATTGTCGTCGGCAAGGGAGGCGTCCAGGTCAGTTGTCCAGGCGTCCAGCCCGTTGGCATTGGCGACGGCGGCGAGTTTTTCCTCATTCCGGCCCACCAGTATGAGCTTGGGCAGGACAACATCATCGCCGATGGGCAGGCCGCCCTCCTCAATGATTGGCGCCAAGCTGTTGCCGATATGCTGCTTACTGCAAATCCCTCCGGTTGCGCCGTTGATAATGATGCCGATTTCACGGGTGGCCACGGGTGCGCCTATCTCTTTTGGGCGACGCTCAGCCGGCCGGTGACGCCGTGCTTGTCGATAAAGCCTTGGACCGTGCCGTTGCCGGTTGTCTCGTCCACACATGACTGCAGGAATTCGGCGGCCAGCTTGCTTTGGGGGCGGGTGCCGATGGCCTGCTGCACCGTGGTGTAACAGCTGTCCAATACGCGGGAGCCCGGTAACTCCTTTTGATTGTCCAGCAGCGCCGGGCGCAGGCCCGCCAGGGCGTCCAACTTCTCTTCCCTGAACAAGGCCAGTGCGCCGACCAGCCCTTTACCGCGTTTCAGTTCGGCATGCTTCAAGTGCCGGTCGAGGAAAAGATCATAGGCTGCCCGTCCGGCGATGGCGATCTGCACACCCTCCGCATCGACGTCATCGACGTCTTGGAAGGACGAGCCGTCCGGGACCAGATACGTGGCTTCCACTTCCACATAGGCCGTCGTGAAAGTAATGGTTTCGGCGCGCTTTGGATCCGCCGCGATCAGCCCGATATCCCAATTGTCGATGGCGTCGGCCACTTCGCCCGGCGTGTCGTAGGGGATCAGTTCCAAGGGTACGCCCAGACGCTGTGCGATCAACGCCGCCATCTCGGGGGAGACGCCGACCGGGTCCCCGTTCGTCGCCTTGTCGGTGACCAGCAGCACGTTTGAAAGATTGATACCGGCGCGCAACACGCCTGTAGGAGCCAGATCATCTGCAATATCCTGAGAAACCATCGGTTCGCCTTTCCCTGTTTGCCCGGCTGACACTAGGCTAACCGGCAGGTCCGGGCAAGCCGGTGAACGTTCACCGCCGGTTTTACAATTCCCGGCTCAGCCGCCATAATTTGTCATCGAAAATCAAAGGCAAGAACGATGCTCGAACGAATTCAAGACGAACTGACTGGCCCGGCTGCGTGGATCGGCTCTGACATTCAATCCAAGGAAGATTGGATCCATCAATGGCGGCCGGAGTCTCTGGACGAACTGGACGCAGCTTTGATGGAGGTCAAGAAGGCCGGGCTCAAAATCCCCTTCGACAAAGCGGATTTTCCCCTCGCAACAGCGGCGGAGGAACTCAACGGGATGATTGAGGATGTAAGCCACGGCAAAGGGTTCGTCATCGCCCGGGGCATCCCCCGGGACAAATACAGCCAGGAGGAATGCGAGCTCCTCTATTGGGGCATCGGCGTGAATATCGGCTTCCCGGTGTCACAGAATGCGCGGGGTCATTTGCTGGGCCATGTGATGGACGAAGGCCGGTTCTTTGTCGATCCCATGGCGCGCGGCTATCAGACTGCCCAGGAAATGGATTTTCATTGCGATTTTCTGCCGGTGGATGTGTTGGGCCTGTTTTGCCTGCAGCAGGCGAAGCAGGGCGGGCTCAGCCACCTGGTGAGTTCCTTGACGGTTCATAATGTGGTGCGCCGCGAACGCCCCGATCTGTTGGAAGTTCTGTACGAACCCTTTTACATGGACTGGCGGGGCGAGGAACCGGAAGGGTATACACCCTGGATGAGATTGCCCATGTTCAGCGCGAAGGACGGACATATCTCTGCCCGGTTCGGCAATCGCAGCTATTATAAGTCCTGTGAACGGTTCGGCCCAGAATACGCGCCGACGGAGCGGCAATTGGAGGCCCTGGACTTAGTCCAGGAAATCGCCCGGCGGCCCGAATTGCGTATCTCCATGATGTTCCAGGAAGGCGACATTCAGCTCATCAACAACCACGCCACCATGCATGGCCGAGATGCGTTCGAAGACGATCCGGGCGCGGATTCGGGCCGGCATCTATTGCGCATGTGGATCGGCCTGGCTGACGATAAGCGTCAGCCCCTGTCCTCCGCTTTAGACGAACGATATGAAATCGTGCGGATGGGCGGCATCCCGGTGAAGGACGTTTAGGCCGCCTTCGACCGCCGGCTGGCCCGGACTTTCGGCTTCAAATCATCCCGGCAGAACGCGTGCAGGAAGCAGGTGCGCTCGGCAACACCGATGATTTCCTGAACCTGATCATCCGTGCACTCGCTCTCCAGATAGATGTGCGTTTCCACCGGTTTGGCGACGGCCGCCTTGCCCGTCCCGCCGGACGCGCCGCCGAGAGAAAAGTGTGTGTCCTGCACAATGCTGTAGTCTCCGACCGGCAGCTTGGCCATATGGCTGTAGCGCCCGATCTGGGTCATGAAGCAGAGGCCGATGCCGGCGGAAATCAGCGACGCCGCATCCGGCGCCCGTCCCTGACCGCCATAGCCTTTGGCCTCTTCCGACAGATAACTCCATTCCGGGGCGGCGGTAGAGCCACCCTGTTTCTTGATGATGTCCTTGATCCCGTCGGGGCGCATCATGCAACTGCTGTTCATGTGAATGAGCTGCTGATCATCGGTGAGTTCCGGGTCTTTTGATCTTTGTGCCATGAACTCCGCATAACGGGGATGGCTGTCATTCAGGAAAGTGATCAGGCCGTCGGCCGCCGGGCTGTTTTCCATTCGGGTGATCTTAGAGAAACTATCGCCCGGATCGGGATAGGGCTCGGTGCCAAGGGGCGTGACTTCGGTCGTCGTGATCTGTTTGCCGTTATGAACCAGGTTGAAGAGGCTCGGATGACTGCCGAGGGCCAGGCCGTTCAACGGCGCGGCGGCGACGCCTTCGTACAGCAGGGCGTTCAGTGTTTGATCATCGGCCTCGGCCTCGCAGATGGCGAGCAGTTCCGGCGGAAAAGACCCGCTGACCATGTTGCCTTTGCGGAAATCACCTTCCCGCCAATAGAAATTGTCCAGGATCAGCTCCAGATCCTTGAGCTCGATGCCGCGCTGTTCCGCCAGCGCGGTGATCTCATTCATATAAGACGCAACCAAACCGGTGCAGAGATAGGTGAGGGGATTGGGCGCCTTGTCATAGCCGCCCAGATGGGCCCCTTCGTCGCAGGCAA
>JAYPHU010000050.1:0-15792 GCA_038127535.1 Rhodospirillaceae bacterium
TTCTGGCTAGAAGCGGACAACTTTTAGGTCGGCTAGATTAGTCCGCTAATAGCCAAAAGGAGACAATTCCATGGCCGTACAGTTTGCCGCACAGGTTCAATTGCCTTCTCAATTGGTTGTCGATACAATCAAATAGCCCATAAGAAGGGCAAAGCCAGGGAGAACATGGCGCGTGACCAACCGCCCGAATATTCTGCTGATAACCTCGGATCAGCACCGCTGGGATTGCTATGGCTTTGAAGGCCGCGAGATCAGGACGCCCCATCTGGACCGGATGGCGGCCAACGGGACGCGCTTCAGCGCAGCCATCACGCCCAACCTTGTGTGTCAGCCGGCCCGCGCGTCCATCCTGACCGGGCTTCTGCCGCTCAGTCACGGCGTTTATGACAATCACGTGAGTCTTGATCCGGCGATTGGCGAAACGGGATGGGCCCGAACCCTGGCCAATCACGGCTACGCCAACGCGTTCATCGGCAAGGGTCACTTCGGCGACAATCCCAACTGCACGCCCTACGGCGCGCCGGAATCGCGGTCCCAGTCCGCCGATTTTCCCGAGGACTGGTCGGGGCCCTATATGGGATATGACCATGCGGAGCTGATGATCTTGGGGCACTGGCATGATCTATTGCCGTGTGAGAAGCCGCCACGGGGGCAGCACTTCGAACGCTGGTTCTGGGGGCACGGTGAAGAGGGCGAAGCCTGGGACCTCTGGGCGAGGGATTTCGGCCCGGTTCAGGAGGGCGCGCAGACCTGGTTTTCCAAACTGCCGGCCGCCTGGCATTCGACCACCTGGGTGACCGACCGGACCATTGACTACCTCCGCCGGCACGATCAGGAGGAGCCTTTCTGTTTGTGGGCCTCTTATCCGGATCCGCATCATCCGTTTGACTGCCCCGAACCCTGGAGCCGGCTGCATAACGAAGACGATGTCGATATCTCGCGGACCCATGAGCGGGACCTGGATCGCCGTCCCTGGTGGCACAGGGCGTCCCTGGAGAACGTGCCGCAGGCCAAGCGGGAGAGGGAGAAGATCCTTCGCTTGGAGTACTCCCGCATTGTGCCGCAGACGGACAAACAGCTCCGTCAGATGACCGCTAACTATTACGGGGAGATATCCTTCATCGACGATGGGGTTGGCCGGATCATGGATGCGTTGAGCGAAACCGGACTGGATGAGAATACGGTGGTGATCTTCACATCCGATCACGGCGATTTGTTGGGTGATCACGGCCTTTATCTGAAAGGGCCCACACCTTATGAGGCATTGCTCAGGGTCGGCATGATTATGCAGGGGCCTAGCGTGCCGGCGGGCAAGGTGGTCGATGACCCGGTTTCTACCCTCGATTTGGCGGCCAGTTTCTATGACTGGGCCGGTGTCGAGAAGCCTGCTGATATTCAAAGCGAGTCGCTGCGATCTCTTATCGAAGGGCAGGGGACGCGCGACGTCGCCTACAGCGAATGGAACCAGCAGCCGAGCCGCACCGGTGTTGAGTTGAACCTCCGCACCGTCCGGACCAAAGACGCTAAGCTGACGCTTGAGCTGATTTCCGGCGCGGGTGAAATGTATGACCTCAAGAATGATCCGGACGAGATGGACAACTTGTTTGACGATACGGGGTATGCAGCTCTGCAAAAGGAATTGACCGACATGATCCACGCCCGACCGGGCAAGATGATGGACGAGCTACCGGTGCACGAAGCTTAAGGTTGAGACCATGAGTGAGATAAAGGCAAAATTGGATCCAGACGACGAACTCGATATCCGAGACCGCCTGGCGTTCCAGATCACGACCTTGGGGAACGTGATTTCCCAATGGGCGAGCCGGGCGTATCTCAGCAAATGCGGTGTCACCATGACCGAATGGCGGGTTCTGGTCATGCTCAAAACTATTGGCCCAATGACCGCCCGTAAGATTTGCGAACTCACCAAAATGGATAAGGGCAATGTCAGCCGGGCTGTTAAAAAACTGATCGCCGACAAACGAGTCAGCGAAACGCCGGATCCAGAGGACCGGCGCGCGGTTATTCTTAATTTGACCACAAAGGGCCGTAAAAAGTATCTCGAGGTTCGGCGCTATTCCGATGAACGGGAGAACAGACTCAGCGCTGCTGTCGGGCAAGATAACCGTGAGATATTTGAAGAAATCATTGGCCGCCTCAAGACGGAGAGTGAGCGTATGTTGAAAGAATTAGAGACCTAGACAAAGGAAAGGGACGGCACTTCAAATCAGAGGAGCCGCCCGTTGCGAAACGAGTAAAATATGATACAGTTGTATCAACAACTAAATTGAAACGCGTATTTATTCTGTGGAGGATTACAATGAAGTTCACATCAATATCCAAGGGATTTGCGGTAGCTGCTTTAGGCGGTTTGGTGTCGCTGGCAGCGGTTTCCGATCAGGCCCAAGCCGGTGGTCACGGCGGTTGGAGCCCGAAAGGCCCAATCAACCTGATGATCGCCTTTGCGGCCGGCGGCGGCGCCGACACCCAGGCCCGTCTGATCGCTTCCGAGATAGAAAAGAAGAAGGGCTGGAAGATTTTACCGTCCAACGTCACCGGCAAGGGTGGTGTCACGCTGGCGCGTAAGATGAAAAGCGAACCCAATGACGGCCAGACCATCGGCATCGCCGTGACCGAAAGCTTCAACTATTCCATGGCAGCGACCAAGAATGCCGGTTACTCCCTGAACGACTTTACCTTCATCACCACGACCGCCGGTTCCCAGATGGGCGTGTACGGCAAGACCGACAAAGGCTGGAAGTCCTGGGATGACGTCGTCAAGGCGGCCAAAGGGGGCAAGACCATCAAGATCGGCGGCATGAGCCCGAAACACGCCGATCTGATTTATCTCTTGGGTCAGAAGGCCGGTGTGAAGTTCAACCCGGTGATCTTGCGCGGCGGTAAGAAAGTGCTCAACGCGGTGACCGCCGGTGACGTGGACCTTGGGTTTGGTGCGGGCATTCAGAACCGTGCGGTGAAGGCCGGTACGATGACTCATTACATCTCCGGCGAACTGACCCGGTTGAAAGCCTCTCCCAACGTGCCGACGTTGAAGGAAATGGGCCTGCCTTATGATGGCGGCGCCAAGTTCCTGATCTTCGCGCCGAAGGGCATTCCGGCGGATGCGCGGGTCTCCATCGCCGCCGCCGTCGCGGAAGCGCTGAACACCAAGGGCACCAAGCTCGACGCGTTCGTGACGAAGGCCTTTGGCGGTCCGCAACTGATCACCGGACCGGCGCTCGATAAGCTTCTGAAAGATGGCCTGGAAAGCTCGAAGGCCCTGATGAAGGCCTCGGGCTGATTATATCGGGTGGCGGTGTTGTGCGCCGCCACCCGTTCTCCTTCAGGATACACCGATGCGGATCGACCGCTGGACAGTCGGGGTGGCCGGGTTCTTTGCGCTCCTGGCCGCAGCCATGCTGTTTGTTTGGATCCCCAATGATATCGAGACGGGCATCGTCGAGGTCTATCGGCGGCAGGTAAATATCGGTGATTCCATGGCCCCCACGGTGGCGGCGGCGGCGCTATTAATCGTCTCGCTGCTAATGGGGGCGTTCAGCTATTTCCGGCCGGCGCCGCCGTCCGCGGCACCCCTCGACAACCGGTCTTTTTCGTTTCTCGCCCGTATCGCCGGCGTGGTTGTCCTGTCGCTCGTCATCATGGTCTACGCCGGTCCGTTGCTGGTTGCGATTGTGAACCTATTTGGCGACGTCGGCATCTACCGACATCTGAAGGACGACTTCCCCTACAAATTTGTAGGATTTGTCTTAGGCGGTGGCACACTGGTTGCGGGCCTGATCATGGTCGTCGAGAACCGCCTGAGCCGCCGGTCAATCTGGATTGCCGCGGCCGCCGTTCTGGCCCTCATCGTCGTTTTTGACTTGCCGTTTAACGATACCCTCTTGCCGCCCAATGGGGATTATTGATGGGGATCCTGGACCACATCTGGCTGGGCATCCTCGCAGTTTTTACGGCGCACCCTTTGTTCAGCATCGGGCCCTTGGTGATCTCCACGACCGTGGCCATGGTGGTGTTTGGCTTTCTGCTCGGTGTCTTTGTCGGCGCGACGCCGGGACTGGGTGGTCCCTCCACCATGGCGATTTCGCTGCCGATCCTGATCTCCATATTCGGCGTTGATGCGGATGCGCTTCTGCCCGTGCTCGGGTTCTTGGTGGCCGTGATGAAAGGCGCGACGGTCGGCGGCGCGGTGCCGGCTATTCTCTTCAACACGCCCGGCACGCCGGATTCATTGATGACCACATTGGACGGGTTTCCCATGACCCGGAAGGGGCAGGCGGGAAAGGCCTTGCGGGTCGCGCATTTCTCGTCGGTCAGCGGAGATACGTTTTCTGACTTAGTACTTTTCACCACGGCGCCGTTCCTGGCGATCATTGTGGAACGCTATCTGGACTTTCCGGAAAAAGCTGCGCTGATCATCCTCTCGCTGGCGTTCATTTCGGCGGTGGTCGGCGGCAATGTCTGGAAAGGTTTGGCGGCGGCGGCGCTGGGTATGTTCTTCGCGTTTATTGGTACCGGGCTGGATGGCTATCCCAGATTGTCCATGAACCTGGACGCGCTCGGCAGCGGACTTCCCCTGGTGAGCGTGATCCTCGGCGTTCTCATCCTGGGGTCCGTCTTTGAAGGCCTTGAGGAAATGTGGCGGGAAATGCGGGAGAGCGCCGCCATCACCAATGTAGAAATGTCCGGCGACAACAAGCTGCATTTCAGCGACATCAGGAAGATCGCGCCGTTCATGGGGCTCTCCGCCGTGATCGGCACCGGCATTGGCGCGCTACCCGGGATCGGCTCGACCCTGGCGGCGACCCTCGGTTATGCGACGGGACGAAAAATGCATAAAGGCGAGGTGCCGTTCGGCGAAGGAACGCCGGAAGGGGTAGCCGCGACCGAGGCGGCCAATTCATCGGTCGCCGGGGCGAACCTTATACCGGTCTTGTCCTTGGGTATTCCCGGTAACGTGGCGGCGGTATTCCTTATTCTGGCGATGGAGTCCATCGGCGGGTTCAATCCCGGACCACAGGTGTTCCGGCTCATCCCCGATGAGGTTAATCCGGAAATGGTCATTGCCTTCGGCCTGTTCACCGCCATGGTGTTCGCGAACCTTCTGAACTGGACGATCGGCGGCGTGTTCATGCGGTCCATGGGGTTCGTTGTCAAAGTGCCAAAGCAGCAGCTCATGCCGGTGATTTTGTTGGTGACCTTGACCGCGATCTATTCTCAGCAGCCAACCATGTTCGCGATCATTGTCACGCTGGTTTTCGGATTGATTGGATATCTGATGCGCAAGTTTGATATTTCCGTTTTGCCCTTTGTGATCGCTTTTATCCTGGCCAACAACCTGGAAGCCGCCATGCGTCAAGCCTTTGCCGCGACCGGCAACGATCCGTGGTTCCTGTTCGCCAGCCCCATCTCCATCGCTTTTATTCTGGTGGCGGTCCTGGTGGTAGTGTTTTTCTCCCGGGGGCGCAAGCTGGAGTCCGGAAAGGAGCAGAATTTGAATAAAGGAACTGTCTCATGAAGCCGATGAACCTTCTCTACATCATGTCCGATGAATTTAACTACCGGATGATGGGCTGCTATGGCCATGATCAGGTCAAGACGCCGCACCTGGACCGGCTGGCGGAAAAAGGAACGCGCTTCACCGCCGCCTACACAAATTCGGCCATTTGCATTCCGGCGCGCGCGGCGTTTGCCACCGGCCGCTATACCCATGAGACCCGCTATTGGGACAATGCGCTGCCCTATGACGGGGAAATCAAGGGCTGGGGGCACCGGCTTCAGGATGAAGGCTTGCGCGTGGAATCCATCGGCAAGCTTCACTATAAGAACGATGAACTGAACACCGGCTTTTCCAAGCAGCATCACCCGATGCACGTCATGGCGGGGATCGGTCAGGTCTGGGGATCGGTGCGCGATCCGCTGCCGCCTCATCGTGACGGGCAAATGCTGAAGGACATTGGTCCGGGCGAATCCAACTATAACCGCTATGACCGGCTTATTGCTGATGAGACTAAACAGTGGCTGATCGATGCAGCAAAGGCCAGCGATGACAAGCCTTGGGTTTTGTATTCGAGTTTTGTCGCCCCGCACTTTCCGCTCGTCGTGCCGGAGGAATATTACAATCTCTATCCGCTGGAGAGCCTGCCTCCACGGAAACTCGATCCGGAGGAGGGCTATCAGCGGCATCCCTGGCTTCAGCGGCAGGCGGAATTTCATCCCGTGGATAATGGCCTGTCGCCGGAACGCCGGAAGATGGCGGTCGCCGCCTATTTCGGCCTCTGCACCTATGTGGATGCGCTCATTGGTGAGGTGCTGGAGACGCTGGAGGAGACGGGTCTCAGCAAGACCACCCGGATCGTTTTCACCAGCGATCACGGCGACAATGTGGGCGCCAGAGGCATGTGGGGGAAATCCAATCTGTATGAAGAATCCGCCGGCGTGCCGCTTATCCTGGCGGGCCCGGATGTGCCGACGGGTGCGGTCTGCAACACGCCGGTGAGCCTGCTGGATACGTATCAAACCGTTTTGGAGTGTGTCGATCTGGCGGAGACGGATGAGGAGCAGGAGCTACAAGGCAAATCCTGGTTGGAGATCGCCAGTGCGGACGATGACCCCGAGCGGGTGGCGTTCAGCGAGTATCACGCAGCCACTTCACCCACCGGCGCTTTTATGATCCGGCGTGGCAAGTACAAGTACAATTACTATGTGGACTATGAGCCGGAGCTCTTCGACCTGGCCGCCGATCCTGAAGAGACCACAAACCTGGCCGGCGATCTGGCTCGTGCCTCAACGGTGGCCGAGTATCACGGGTATCTGCTTGAGATTTGTGATCCGGAGAAAACCGACCGGTCCGCCAAGGATGATCAGAACGAACTGGTCGCCCAGTTCGGCGGTCCTGATGCCGCGTTTAACACCGGCACGCCCGGCGCGACGCCGGTGCCGGGCCAGGGACATGAATAGGAGGCAACAATGAAACTGGTACTTCTCGGCACCGGGTCTCCCGAACCGTATGCGCCTAGGGCATCAGCGGGCTACTTGATTGATTTTGGACATCAACGCATTCAATTGGACTGCGGCGGCGGCACATTTGACCGGCTGTTGCAGGCTGGTTATGCCCCTGGCGATGTAAACGCTCTGTTCCTAACACACTTGCATTCCGATCACATGATGGACTACGCGCGGTTGGTTCATGCCCGCTGGGACAGGGGCGCGGGACAGGTGGCGGAGTTGGAAGTCTATGCACCAGCGCCCATGGCCGAAATTTCAGAAAAGTATTTTGGAGAAGGCGGCGTCTTTGCGCTCGATCTGACCGCCCGGTGCGAACATCCGGCCAGCCAAGAAATATTTGAAATGCGCGGCGGGCAGCTACCCCGGCAATGGCCAAATCCAAGCGTCACCGAAATCAGCAGCGGGTTTACCCACGAAGGCGACGGCTGGCGGCTAACAGCGATTTCCGTTCCTCATGCACAGCCTTTTTTGACCAGTCTCGCCTATCGGGTTGATGCAGGAGGGCAATCGGTCGTCTATTCCGGAGATGCGGGTCCCTCAATGGCGCTCAACCGCATGGCCGAGGGCGCGGACGTGCTGGTCCACATGTGTTTCCAAATGTCCGAGGAGGTCCTCAAACCGGAGTGGAAACGGGGTTCCGCCGGGC
The DNA here is from genome assembly GCA_038127535.1 of Rhodospirillaceae bacterium. Lineage (GTDB taxonomy): Bacteria > Pseudomonadota > Alphaproteobacteria > Rhodospirillales > UBA2165 > JAYPHU01. Next base: position 7,673 of record JAYPHU010000050.1, read on the forward strand.
ATCTAGAGGTAGCTCAAGCCGGCGCGGAAGCCGGCGTGCGTAAACTGGTTCTTAGTCACCTGCGCCAATCCATGGATACGGAGGAGACCCACCGGCGCCTATTGACGGAGGTCGGAGAGATCTACAAAGGAGAGATTGTCATCGCCCAAGACCTTCTGGAAATTGAACTCTAAGTCTTTCAATGAATATTGGATTTTGTTGGATTGCATTGAGAAAGTTCAAATTCCAAAAATGTCCCCTTCGGGTCACGTTCGGGCATCTGCCGGATATGCTGATGAAGTCGGCTTTGAAAGCTATAGCTGACTTCAAATTCTCAAAAATTCACCACCATTTTTGGTGAGTTATGCTTTGGTATTGAGCAGGACGGTAATCAATTTCTTGGCTAGTTCGACTGAGCGATCTTGCCATTCGGGCGCGATTTATCAATTCTTCAATCTTATGTTCAATACTGCCGGACACGGATCTATCTGAATCGAAAAAAATTTGGATGGCTTTTAATTTTTTCTCAGAATCGCCAAATTGATCGGAGATCAGGAGGTTCAAATCGCTAGATGACTTGGAACCCGATCCAGAATTTTTCTTGTTAATTTCAGGTCCGGTCACAAATTGATGTTCAGCACTTATCGCAGAAGTTGGGATAATGACCAGCAACAACAAAAACAAACACTCCATTTTTGGCAGCCTAAGCAAGCGCGAGTTTCGCGCCCGGCCTAGACATCAGCAAAAATGGTCACTCCCTGAATATCGCATTTAACTTGTTCCCATCTGGGTCACGCACATAAGCCAGATACATTCGATTAGAGCCGTTTGTTCTCCAGCCAGGAGGATCCTCTATACTAGTTCCACCGTTCTCAACCGCAACATCGTGGAATGCTTTTACTTGTTCAGTCGAATTGCATTTAAAACCTATCGTTGATCCGTTTCCAGTTGAGGCCGGATTACCATCAATCGGTTTTGTAACAACGAAATTGCTTTCAGCGGTCCGATAGTAGGTTCGTTGCTTCTCAGCATTGAAGTCCCCCTTGGAGAATCCAAGAGTTAACATAACGGCATCATAAAATCTTGTAGCAGCATTAATATCATTGGTTCCCACAATTACATGAGAAAACATAAGGGCCTCCGTAGCTGGCTATCTCTATTAAGGAATTATGGTGTCGAAGTACTTTAGATATTTCAATATATAAATTTAGATAGAGAGATCGGCGGTATTGCAGCTATTTTTTAAACGACGATATTCTGAGCCTCCCCAGCAGGAGTGGTCCACCCGTTATGATAGGAATGGGAGGACTGATAATGAGTATCAAACGACACAAACCTGAAGAAGTTGTATCGAAGTTAAGGCAAGTTGACGTACTGGTTGGGCAAGACATGAGCCGGATGGACGCGATCCGTCAGGTGAGTATGGACGCGTACACTCAGATAGGTCTACGGCTGAAGATGATCCATTCCGGACATGCCTAGATCAGGGGAATCAGTGAAGTTTGATTGGTAACTGGAGGTGTTGCCTTAAGATGCACCGGCCAATTCCACCATATCAGTGGCATAGCCCCGCAGGTTCTCAGTGAGCGTTTTGCGTTGTTCTGTATCGAGTGAGAGCATCAGGTCGTAAAGGAGAGAAGCCTGCTCTGCCCACCATAGGTTCGCCCGTTCACCGTAAGCTTGCCCCACAATTTTTTCAGGCTTGGTCAATGCAACTTTAACGTACTCTTCGATATCTGAGATCGTCGGTTTGGTTCTGAGAAAACGCACAAAGTCCCGATCACGTTTTTCTCTCCAAGAGAGCCACTTGCCCGTTGGATCATAGGTGTTCGTTTTGTGTTTGCGGACAATCGCGATTTGAACTTCAGTCAACGAACCAAGAAAACGCTCATAATTCTTAACCGATCTTTCAACGGCATTATCAATTTGCTCCTTCAGCGGTTTATCACGCCGCTCTCGGCGCTTGCCTAAAGCTTCCTGCATTGCTTCCTGAATGTGGCTCACTTTGGATTCTGAGGTATGTTTAATAAGTACGCGTGAGATATACGGTGCTGCCCCTATGCTGGTGTCCCTAATCAACATGCGGAACGTTGCGACTGCCTTATCGACTTGGCGGCGGGTTGTAGCAAAACCTTCTACCAACTGTGCTTGGCTTCTAAAGAATGCGGCATATTGGGGTAGCATCGCTTTTCGATGCCATGAGACCAACGCACTAATTTGGTTTTCAAGGTTTTGATTATCTTCTTCTTGGATGTCCAAATATATTTCCGCTCGATCACGGACCATCGTTTCCAGAAACCCATAGGCGAGTTTAAGGCTGCTGCATCCCACAACAAACACACATAACGTGGCGACGATCCCGAATTTCTTTAACATGTGGTCAAACCGGACATTCAAACCAATACGTACTGTGCTTAACCAACACTGTACTTAACCAACATCTAGGGTAACAGATGTAAATTCACAGCGGGTTTATTCTTAAATTCCACTTTTCAAAGAAGGGTCTGGCGCGACAATGCAGCATTAGTCTGAAGTATGATATTGAATTCATAATCTCAGTAAAACTTGACCGGCATCAATGTTCTCCAACGTGGGGGGTATATTATTTCCCCAATGATGATCTTTGTTCACTAGTTGGAGGCACGAAGATGGCAGAAAAGTCTGATCTTTCTGAAGCGGTTGCTTCTTAGTTTAACGATATGTATGAGCCGATGCGGCGGTTTGGAGAGAAGGTAGCCGACTTTTTTCACCCAATTCGGAAGCGGCAAGGACGGACAAGTATTATGAAATTAGTTTAGAACTTCCGGGGGTGTCAGTTGATGATATCAACGTCGATGTCCACGACGGTCGCCTCATAGTCACAGGTGAGAAGCGGACCAGTCGTGCCGAGGAAGGGAAAAGCTACTACTTCTCAGAACGAGCCTATGGCAAGTTTCAGAGAGTGTTTCGACTTCCTTCAGATGCTGACGAGGGGAAAATCTCAGCGACAATCAAGGACGGTGTGCTTTATATCAAAATTGCGAAAGCCGCACTGGAGAAAAAAGGCGCACAGTCTATTCCAATTAATCGAGTGTAGAGCCAAACAATCGCCCAATTATATCAATGCAATGTGATGCGCGTATTACATTGCCCTAGAGCAGGGCTGTATCTTTATCCGCCATTTTGACGACTTAGTTGTAGGGGTATTCAAGGCTTACGGTTTGCCGCTATTTTAATAGATTTATTCAATAATTTTTATGATTATAACGTATTTTACCAACCTATCGGACGAGACTATTTTCTTTCCATCGAACAACATTGATAGATGGAAAGGAAAAGCCATGTCTCACACTCAACTCAACGAAGTACCAAAAACCACCTTTAAAACACGAGTCAGAAATGATGCGATAGATGGGGCAAATCCATTCGAGTGGAAAGACCTCACGAGCGAAGAGATATTTGCGGGCAAGAACGTCGTCGTTTTTGCCCTACCGGGCGCTTTCACGCCGACCTGCTCAACGACACATTTGCCTCGGTATGAAGAACTCTACAACAAGTTCAAAGCTCTGGGCGTCGATGAAGTAATTTGTCTATCGGTTAACGACGCGTTCGTCATGTATCAGTGGGGTAAGGCTCAGTGCGCCGAAAAAGTATTTCTGTTGCCCGATGGTAATGGCGAGTTCACCCGCAAAATGGGGATGTTAGTCGAAAAAGAAAACCTTGGCTTCGGTTTAAGGTCTTGGCGGTATTCCATGCATGTCGTAGACGGTAAGATTGAACAGATGTTTGTGGAGCCAGGTTTCGAAGATAACTATGCTGAAGACCCGTTCGAGGTTTCTGATGCCGACACAATGCTGGCTTATCTGGAAGAGCAGGCCAAGAAAGCGGCATAAGGTATCAACTCCAATCCAAAACAGGGGCCTAGCGCCCCTGTTTATTTATTCTTTTGATCAGCAGTTCAATACTAGAGAAAAGTCGTCAAAAAATGTCCGAGAACGGCTTCGAGCAGACGTAACACCTGCCAGAAAGTGGATCGTATGAATTTGATATCGCCGAAGGTTGGTCTTACTAATGAGTAGGACGACATATGAAGATTGAAGGTGCAGTCTTGATTGACAAATCGGCACCGCAACTATCAGGCAAATATCGTCTCAATACTATTAAACCCTATTCGGCAGCCCGCGCCGCCGCCTTACTGCCGTCTTCCGTCATCAGGTGGGAAAGGTTCGGCAGCCCAAATTGGACCAGTTCGGTCTCTTGCGTCGCATTGATCGTTGCCGCCTCGCCATCCTCCAGATGAATCGTCGTCAGTGTTCCAAGCGTCTGGTCTACTAGCGTTCCGGCGCCGCTGACGACAAAATAGACTGCCCGTCCGCTTACCTCCAGGCCGGCGCCTTTTCCGGGAATTAGATCGTGCCTTTGAATGGCTGGGCCTACCTGAAGATTACCAGATCAAAGAATTTAGTTAGCTTATAAGGACACAGAAAACCCCTGAGCGGATAAATCCACTCAGGGGCAGAGTCTCAGAGAATTGGAGACACTTGGGTCGACAAACTAAGCCCAAATGTCCTGCGTAATGCTTTCGTACCAGCCGCGCGCATAATTTGCTTCGCGGCTGTGGAACCTATCACTAGAACCGGATGGGCTGAGCCCGCCGGAGCCTTTGACCTTGATGATCTTGTTGCCTTCATAGCCGTAGACCATCGCGACGGAGATACCGTAATCCTCGGCCACCAGACTATAGCAGGTGTTGACGAACTTCGGCGTGCCGGGGGCTTCGTTGGCCAGCATGGCGCTGATCGCCGCCGCACAGACTTTCGCCTGGCTGGAGGCGGAGAAGCCGGACTTGGGCATGGGCGCGGCAACACTGGCGTCGCCGATCACATGAACACCCGGCACCAGCGTCGACTCAAACGTGCGCTGATCCACCGGACACCAGCCGGTATTGTCGGCCAGCCCCGAGGACCGGGCGATCGCACCGGCATATTGCGGCGGGATAAAGTTCACCACATCGCCTTTGTACTGCCCGAAGTTCGTGTGTAGGGTTTTGGTCTTGGCATCGACCTTTTCCACCACGCCGTCATTGTCGACATTGTGGTAGTCGATCATGCCCTTGTAGAGCTTGGCCCAGCCTTCCTTGAACAGGCCCTGTTTGGAGAAGCCCTTCTTGGGATCCAGCACAACAATCTTGGACTTCGGCTTGTGTTTTTTGAAGTAGTTGGCGACCAGGCTGATCCGTTCACCGGGGCCCGGCGGGCAGCGGAACGGGTTCGGCGGGGGCGAAATAATAAACGTGCCACCGTCCCGCATGGCTTCCAATTGCTTGCGCAGAAGAATCGTCTGCGAGCCCGCCTTCCAGGCGTGGGGGATCGCCTCTACTGTGGACTGGTCCAGCCCGACGACCTGGTCCCAGCGGAAATCAATGCCCGGCGAAACAATGCAGCGGTCAAAGGCGACGCTGTTGCCGTTGGACAAGGTCACCGTCTTCTTGGCGCCGTCGACCCGGGTGGCCATCTCGTGGACAACCGTCACACCCATGCCCTTCAGGGCATCGTAGTTTTGAGTGATATACTCCATGGAATTAATGCCGCCGATCACCGTGTTGGAAAACGGGCAGGTGACATAGCTGGTCGAGGGTTCAATCAAGGTTACCGACAGATTGGCGTTGAAGAGCTTCAGGTACTTGGCCGCTGTCGCGCCGCCAAAGCCGCCGCCGACAATCACTACGTTGGCTTTGCTTTGAGCAAAGAGGGAGCCGAGGGGTAAACCGGCGGCGCCCAGGGCGAGGCCGGAACCCAGGATGGCGTTGAATGCGCGTCTTGAAATATCAGTCATGTCGTCCCCCTATTTCTCCGAAAAGTAGCTGGCCAAGGCATCGATCTCGGCGTCGGTGAAGCCCTTGGAAATCCGCATCATCACGGTCGAGGGTCGTTTGCCGGACCGGAAATTCTTCATGCTCGAAACGATGAAGCCTTTTGACTTACCGGCGATGCTCGGCATATCGCCCCGGCTTTTGCCGTTGGTGCCATGGCAGGAAAAGCAGGTGTTGGCGAGAACGACGCCGGACGCCATTTCCGCTTTCGCGGGTGCGGTGGACAAATATGCCGCCGCGGCAACCCCCAAAAAGCCCAAGAATGTTCTTTTAAGTGTCATGGATTTTACCCCGTTGTGGTTGATGTATTTCACATTTTCTATTGCTCTAATAAAAATCCTTATGGTGCTCAAGATTATCAAGCAACCATTTTATAGTTCAGCCTGGCGTGCCCGGATAAGTACAGCGAAAGGTGAGAGTTGCTGGTCCGCGGCGGTTCAGGCATGTGGTTCCCAAAAATGATTGTTTAGAGCCAACAGAATACCTCAAGTTGGCCAATCAGTGCGCCGATCGTCTAAACTGTAAATCCGATTGGTCTGCTATGCAGCCGAAAGCAGACGCGTGCACTCAGATAGGTCTACGGCTGAAGATGACCCGAAGCAGACATCACAATCTCAGTCGCCATAGATCGGAATCAGGTCCCGGCTCGTCGCCCCAGATAACAGTATGAAGATTAATTGTAAGCTTATTTTGAGTGTCCGGTTTTTGCAGCCGCATAAATACACCCTAGCCCGAATCCAACCATTCCCTCTTTCACTGCCTGGCGGAAGGCGCCGCTTAACATATCCTCCAATGCAGTGGTCAGAGTAGAATCTGGGTATCGATACGCATAAATATAAAACCATGAATGACCGTTTGGCATCTTGTCGATTGTATTGCGGAAATCCTGCTTTCCTTGCTCGTAAACACCGTTGTGTGCAACCTTTGCCCACTTATCCATGAATGCGTTGTCTCTGTAACCATTTATAAAGAGGGACCCGGCAAGTTCGATCCTCCGATCCAAGTCCTTTGGAATAGAAACGCCAAACCGCCTAGCTACTTCCAGTGAAACCATGGTTTCGTGCATGGCTGAGTGGTGGTACCAAAGTGCCTTATTCCCGCGGGTTGTCCGGTCTTTAAGAGCGCCATCATCTAACACCTGGGTATCAAGATGTTCGATAAGCTTCTGAACCAGCTTAGTGGGGTCCTTGCCGCGTCGATGAAGATCAAGAATTTTTGGCCAATACCACCCATGATCCAACCCAAAATAGACCTTCGAAGGTTTCTTGTTTCTGTCGAAAAAGTCACCAAACCATTTGGTGATTTTCGTATGGCGGGGATCGTTTCGCAGATAATCGGCCAGTGTGAAATAGTAGCCGTTTGCGAGCTTCATTACCCACATTTGTACCGTACTGAAATCTTTCGAATCCGATAAATCCTGCCCGTCGCGTTGTTTCCATTCCGTACAACCCTCGGTCAGGCGCCCATTTCGGGTACACGACTTCGTTTGCAAAAGTGCGTTGTTTTCTGCCCAGCGCGTAAGTGCGTTTAATGCCAATTCCTTATCTTCATGAGTGTTTGAAGCCCATGCGTCGGTCATCACTTCAGATAAACGCAAGACAAAACGACCTGTGAGGCGAGCAAATTCGACGTCTTGTTCGTTGTCCATTCGACTATTGTAACCAACAATTTTTTCAGGAACCGGATACTCCGTCAGATATCTCTTTATTTCTCTCTTGGCGCTTTGATTTGATGAAGAACAATATTTTCGTTTAGCGGCAGGATCCGCCCGTGAAAAATCTAAGAGGACCTCACTCGGAACGATGAAGTTGAAGGTCTCAGCTCGGATACTATAGGCAAAAACGAACTGTATCATGCAAATTAGAAAAATCGATTTGCCGATAACAACCACTTTGCACCACTTTGCTAGGGAAATTTTAGCGATCAGTGTCGAAAATGTGGCCACGGATTTCCTCCCTGATCTGTTTTATGATGATCAGATCAATCGATTGGGGTATCTTTATCAATCGTGGTACTCGCGTTGTGGGTGCCCACCCGCACTTCATCATAATATATAATTTGGGTCGGCAGTAACACTATGAGCGTAGACGATTGGCACGGCACAAATCATTGGTAAATTTAAAATGCGCATGAACGGCTTAAAATAATCTCGATTGGGCAATTCTAGTCATATATTTTCCAATTCGGATAGCACAGAAACAAGTTGCCAATCCGATAAAAAGAAAATACCCGCTAATGGCTATGAACGGCGGTGACTACTCTCCAATTTTGAAGTCTGAACTTTATCCGC
>JAYPHU010000051.1:0-15634 GCA_038127535.1 Rhodospirillaceae bacterium
TCCGCCGGTCCTTCGTCAATGATGCCCGAGACAAAAAGCCGGCCCATGGCTTCCGCCGTGTACATCCCAAACCAGGGGCGGTGTGGCACCTGCGCCAGCCCGGTCGAGACCAGGTCGTTGTATATGGGTTTAAGAAGGTCTATCGGGACAAACATGTTGCCGGGGCTGTCGCTCCGGTCTTCTTCCGCATCATTGACCCAGAGGGAGCCGATGCCGCAGAGCGTGCCGTCCTGGCGGATCAATGCGGCGCCGGACCAATTCGGGTGGATGGGGGCGGTAAATATGGCGCTGTCGAGCATATATTCCCAGGATCCCGCAAATTCCCGCCGGGAAACCACGACCGCGTTGATGGCGTGATCCACGCCGCCGTACGGGGCAATAATCACCGTGTCTGATTCTTTCAGGTCCTCGGCCGTGCCCGGCTGCATCGCCGGAATGTCCAACGGTGACAGCGCATGAATGATCGCCATCCCGGATTCGTGGTTATAGCCGACAAGCTCGGCATTGACCGTTTGACCGCCGTGGGCGTGCAGGACGATCGTGTGCGCATCCACCACCAGATACCCGATGGTCAGCAGCATGCCGTCTCCGTTCAACAACACGGCATTGCCCTGTCTTTCGGTGCCCAGGGTGCGGGCGCTGAACGCATCTTCCGGCACCTCGGCCGTCAGCCGGACAACCGAAGAAAGCGCCGTGTCCAGATCGAATTGGTACTCTTCCTGTTTCGGGTGAGGCGCAAGTTTCAAAGACGGGTCGAGAATATGTAAAAGGCCGCTCGGCCGTTGGCCGTTGGCTTTTTCTATGCCTGCCATAGTGATGTCCGATGAGTCATGGTGCGTCTGTTCATCCACCATACCCTTTCGTTTCCGATGGTTGCCAGCACAATTTTCCTTAGAGCCCGGTCGAGGTTCGGTCCGACGGCAATGTTCGCTGCACCTGGGCTTCCCGATGGGCAATATAGGTTGAGGATGCGACGATGATGGCCGCGCCGACCCAAGTCCAGAAGGCGGGAACTTCGCCGAACGCCAACCAGCCGATAGAGGCTGCCCAAATCAGGCGGGTAAAGACAAACGGTTCCAGCGCGCTGACATCGGCGTAGCTGTAGGCCTGTACCATGCTGAGCTGGGCAATGGCTGCACACATGCCGACGCCAAACATCCAGGCAAGCTGCGCCATGGTCGGGGTTTTCCAAACGAAGATGGCGAAAACAAAAGTAATCGGCGTCTGCAGGATGGCGACGTAGGCGCTGCAGGTGATGGCGCTGTCTGTGTTGCGCAGGTGTTTAGCGATGATCTTGGTGCCGGCGGCGAAGGCAGCGGAGAGCAGTACCAGGATAAAGCCTACACTGATTTGCTCGAAACCAGGCCGGATGATGACCAATGCCCCAATGGCACCGACGACAAGGGCGGTCAGCCTGCGCCCGCGGATGGCTTCTCCGAGAAAGAGAACGGCGCCGATGGTGACAAATAAGGGCCCTGTCAGCCCCAGAGCGGTCGCGTCCGCCAGCATTGTCAGGGCCAAGGCGGCATACCAGCTTGTCAGGGCGGCGGCGTTGAAACAGGCGCGAAACAAATGGGTCTTGAACTTATCCGTCTTCAGAATCCGAAAATTACTCTTCAGCAGGACCGGGATGAAAAACACGGCCGAAAAGAGATTAGAAAAGAAAGCGATCTGAAATGGATGAAGATCGGTCCCGACGTGGCGCACGATTCCATGAGATGAGATGAACACCAAATTGCTGAACACTGTCAATCCGGCGGCCAGCAAGAACGGCCGGGATGTCATTCCAGGGTAGGGCCCGGCTGGCGTCATACATACACTCTGACTAAAGTAATAGGCTAGGGTTTACGGGATTACGCTAGCAGACCCCGTCCCCCGTTGTCACGCCAGGTTAGCTTAGAATTTAAGCCGTGCACCAAGGAGGAAACTGTGGCTGGAATATTCGGATTCGTAAGGGATGCCCCGCTGATCACCGAATTCCGGATCCTGTGTTTCAAAGTACTTGTAGAGCGCCTCCAGGGTGGTGAGCTTGTCCAGCTTGTAGGATATCCCGCCGCCGGCTTGCATGCCGAACACCCAGTCGCTACTGTCCGCGATAACGGTGCCGTCGGCGGTCAGGTCATTCACGAAGATTCCTGTTAGTCCGAGGCCGCCCATCACAAAGGGCGTAAAGCCGTTTTGCTGGGGAAAATCGTAGGCGAGGTTGGCCATGAATGACAGTATGGTGACATCGCCGTCGGTAAAGGTGGTGTCGAAGTAACTGCCGTTACCCGTCCCTGTGACCTTACCTAAGCTGTTGAATGCATAATTCATTTCGCCTTCAACCCGAAATCCGTTTTCTAGGTCGATGCCGAATCCCCCGTTAAACAGAAAACCGGGATCAAATTCCATGGCGTTTTCGTTGCCGCTGCCGGTGCTGGTTACTTCGGGTACGATGCCTACCCCAAGACCGGCCTTAAGATAGATGTTCTGGAAGCCCAGAATGCTCGGCTGCTGGTGTGGCTGCATCTGTTTAGGCGCCAACTGAGGCTGCATCTGCTGTTGCGGAGCCATCGGCGCCGGCTGTCGCATCGGCTGGTTGTTGGGCGCGCGCATCTGTACCAGTTCCTCTTCGGCCCGGACCGCGACAATTAGTTCAGGCTCCAGGCTCGGATCATTTGTCGGGGCGCCGATGTTGGCGGTGGAAGCAACCATCACCCCGCCCGGTTGGTTCGTTTTCAAGGACACTGGGGTAAATGTGCTCGCTTGCCGAAAAGCGCCACCGGCCGGCTGGTTGATTGTTGTGGGCATCATGTCGATGACAATGCGGTGACCGCGGTTGCCGCCCGGCGTAACGAAGAACGGCTTGTTAATGCGGACAGGACCGCTGGTGAGGATGCTCAGTCGGCCGCCCGTACCTTCTTTTGAAAATGTATAGTCGACCACATGCCCTTTGGCGTGGCGGGCGGACGGTTTGGCCGACCATTTAACCGTCGGAAGATCGATAAACACCGCCTTGCCGTCTGCCGAGACGTCGTAGCGGACATCGGTGGGCTGAGAGACGTCGAGCACGACCCGGGTTTTGCCCGGATGTTTGCCGACCCGGATCCCGGTTACTATAGAGGCTGCCGGCGCCAGATTTTGTACGGCGGCAATTTGTGCGCCGTCTGCTCGGTCAATGCTTTGAGCCAGGGAACCGGGACTCGCTGCTAAAAAGGCAGCCGTCACGCCGGATAGGGCGGTCAACCGCCGCAATGATCGTCCCATCACCAAACTCCTAGAGTTTTTGTCTATTTTGAGGCTAATGTGCGGGACTAAATATTAAGGAATGGATAAAAACGGCATATTTAGTAGAAAGCCGGGATTTGAAACACTAAAACTGGGAAGATCACGCAAGTGGCGGAATGGGCCACGCGGCACACCATGGGGGAAAAATGGCGGTCATCGATATTCACACTCACATGTTGTCGGACGGGTTTCTTGATCTGGTGCGGCGTAGCGGTGAACCGGATTTGGAGATTGGCACGGCGCCGAACGGCTCTGAATTTATGATCGAATACGGTACGCCTTCCATGGGGTTTGTGCCGGACATGTTCGACTATGACATCCGCATTCAAAACATGGATAAGTTCGGGGTCGATATCGCGGTCGTGTCCCTGACGTCACCCAATGCCTTTTGGGGCACGGAAGAGGTTAGCGCAGAAGCGGCCCGAATCATCAACGACGATATGGCGGCAGCGCAAAAGGTATATCCGGACCGCATCCGGTTCCTGGCGAGCCTGCCGTGGGAGTTTCCGGACAAAGCCGTCGCGGAGCTGGAGCGTGCGAGAGAACTGGGCGCGATTGGTGTGATGACGCTGGCCAATATCCGAAAGCGCCACGTGAACGATCCTCATTTCGATCCGGTGTGGAAAGCGATCGAAAGCGCCGGCCTGCCGGTGCTGATCCACCCGACCACCCCTTTAGGTTCTGCGGATATGGACCTCGGGACCTATCGTTTGCTGGGCGCGGTGGGCTTTACCTTCGACACCACACTGGCGATTTCCCGGATGGTGATGGACGGATTTTTTGAGAAGTTTCCGGAGATCAAGGTGATCGCTTCCCATGGCGGTGGGTATCTGCCCTATATCTCCGGCCGGCTGGATCTGTTTTTCAATTACGGCAGGTTCGAGAAAAAGATCACCGAGCTGCCCAGCGTGTACTTGAGCAACATCTATTACGACTCCATCGTCTATCAGCAGGACGGGTTGCAGTCCCTGGTCAATTTGGCCGGTCCTGATCGGGTGCTGTTCGGCACCGACTACCCCCACGCCGCCGACATTCCGAAGTTGAAGGAGCTCGTGGAGACCTTGCCCGGCGATCAGTCTGCCACGGTGTTTGGCGGTGCCGCGGAAATACTGTTTAATCTGGCTTAAGCCTCTCGGCCCCGAGCGTAAGGAGTAGAGCGTATGGCGAGAGCCGCGAATGTCTTAGTCGATAGTCTGAAGGCCCATGGGGTCGACCGGGTGTTCTGTGTCCCCGGTGAGAGCTATTTGAGCGCGATCGACGCCCTTTTCGACGCGCCGGAGATCGACGTGGTCACTGTCCGCCATGAAGGCGGCGGCGGCTTCATGGCTATGGCGGACGCCAAGTGCACCGGCAAGACCGGCGTGGAGTTCGTGAGCCGGGGACCGGGCGCGACCAATGCCTCCATCGGTGTGCATGTAGCCCAGCAGGAAGGGGTGCCGATGATCCTGTTCATCGGGCAGGTGGCTCGGGAAGACATTGGCCGGGGGGCGTTCCAGGAAGTGGATTACGTCCAGACCTTCGGCGACATGACGAAATGGGTGGTGGAAATCCGGGACGCCGACAAGCTCGCCGAATCGGTCCGCATGGCGTTCCACATTGCCCAAGAAGGCACGCCCGGCCCTGTAGTGGTTTCCCTGCCCGAAGACATGCTGCTGGACGACACGGAAAATGGCGCGTTGGCGCCGGCCCAGGTTTCTTTGCCGCAGCCCGAAATGGCGCAGGTATCGCAACTTTGCGACATGCTGGCCGGGGCGGAACGGCCGTTGGTCATCGCCGGCGGGCAGATCAACCGGGAAGAAGGGCGGGATGCACTCCTCGCCGTCGCGGAGAAATGGAACGTACCGGTGGCGGCGGCTTGGCGGCGGCAGGACGTGTTCGATCATTCACATCCGAACTTTGTCACCCATTTGGCCTTCAATGGGCCTGTGGCGATCCGCGATACGCTGAACGAGGCTGATCTTGTGGTGGCGCTCGGCACGCGGCTGGGCGACGTGACCACGCAAGGCTTTCAACTGCCCCTCGCGCCCAAGCCGAAGCAGCCGTTGATCCATGTCTATCCCGATCCCTACCATGTGGGCCGCACCTTCGAGACCGATCTGCCCATGGTGGCGGACGCGACGGAAACCTTGAAAGCCATGGCGCAGTTGAACGCGCCGGAGCCACCTGCCGGCCGCAAGGCCTGGGTGGAAAAAACCCACGCGCTGGCGGTGGGTAATCTGACTTGGGATTGGCAGCAGGCCGATGACGGCGTGGTATTCGGCAATGTGATTGATCACCTGGTTGAGGTGATGGCCGAAGATGCAGTGACCGCCATGGATGCCGGCAACTTTGCCACCTGGGTCCAGCGCCTGTTTCCCTACACGCCCAAGAATTTGCAGATGGCGGGCTCCGCCGGGGCCATGGGCATGGGCGTGCCGTCCGCGGTCGCGGCGGCGTTGCGGTTTCCCGGCCGGCAAGTGGTCTCTTTTGCCGGCGACGGCGGGTTTCAGATGACCGGTCAGGAAATCTCCGTGGCGGTGGAGCGTAATTTGCCGATCCGGTTTATCGTGTCGAACAACGGCAGTCTGGGGACTATTCGGCTCTACCAAGAGAAAGGCTATCCAGACCGGACCATCGCCACCAACATGACCAACCCGGACTTCGCCAAGTATGCGGAAGCCTATGGCGTGCGCGGCTTCACCATCGCCTCCGACGAAGACATCAAACCTGTTATTGCCGAGGCCTTTGCCGTGGACGGCCCGTCTCTGGTCGAGGTGAAGACCAGCCTGGAATACATCTCCGCCTTCACCACGATCACTAAATTGCGCGGCGGTTAATCGCGCTGCTATTCGCCGGGCGGCTGGGGAACGGTTTCGACGAAGGCCGGGCGCCGGGTCATGCGCCCGATCCAAGCTGTCAGGCCATCCAGCCCGTCCATGATGGTCTCACCTTCGGGCACCTTGGTGAGGTAGACCGCGATGGGGATCATCAAAAAGTCCGCCAAGCAGGGGTCGTCGCCGGCCAGGAAATCGCTTTCCCGAAGCCGTTTGTCGGTCATCTCCATGGCTTGACGCGCCAGGGGCACACCTTCGGCAATCATCGCCTCGTCCGGCTCGCCGCCCCGCATGGGCACGACGATTCGCTGGATCACGATCTTCCGGACGCAGCAGTCATACATATAGTCGATGATGTCGCTGATCCATTGTTCCTGCAGGGCGCGACCCTTGGCATCACCGGGCTGTAGCGCCGGGCCGTCAAACGCGTCGTCGATGTAGTGCATGATGGCGCTGGATTCATGTAGGATGAAATCCCCGTGGCGCATGGCTGGGATCTTATTGAACGGGTGTACCGCCAGCAGCTCGTTAGAGCCGAAGTCCGCGCCGACCAGATCGTGGCTGAGGCCTTTCTCCGCACAGGCCATGCGCACCGACCAGGTGTAACTGGACGGGGCAAAGCCGTAGAGAGTGATATCTGACATGAATGTATCTCCTTAGGCCGAGGCCAAAAATTGTTCGAGGCAGTCGAGGGAACTGGTCCGACTACCATTGTGGTTATCGCGCCCCTCTTCCGTATCGAAGCCGGAATGAATCATCAGCAGGTTCGTTTTACCGTCGTCGGTCTCGGTGGGCGTGATGGCGACCTGGGTGACATTGGTGGTGTTCTCCGGATCGCCGTCGATCTCCCAGCACCAGGTGAAGCTCAGCTTAGAGGGCCGATCAATCTACAGATAGTCCTCGCGGGTCCGGTGTTCCTCGCCGTCCTTGCCGGTCATACAGGTGCAATAACCGCCTCCCACCCGGACGTCCATTTCGCAGTGAGTGACCTCCTCATATTCCGGTCCCCAACATTTCGACAGGTGTGCCGTATCGGTCCAGGCCTGGAACACCAGATCCCTCGGCGCATCGAAGGTGCGTTTAAGTCGAAGATAAAATTCGTTCTCAGCCACGGCGTTTGGGCCTTTCGCCTGATGTTCTTTTGGGTGGTCGTGATTTTTCACCGTATCCATCGTTTCTGTCTCCTGGTTGTTGGATTTCGATGAGGTAATCGGCCAACGCGCCAAGCTGGTCCTCCCAATATTTGCGGTATTCATCGAGCCAATCAGCGGCCGCTTGAAAGCCTTCAGGGTTCAAACTCAACCTTCGGAATTGGGCGTCGGTCTTTCGGTCGATCAGCCGGGCAGTCTCCAATACCTTGAGGTGGCGGGAGATGGCCGGCGCCGACATGGCGAAAGGTGCGGCCAATTCGCCGGCGGTGACTTCCCCGTCTTTGGCGATATGGGCAATGATGGCGCGTCGGGTCGGATCGGCCAGAGCGCTGAAGGTTGTATCAAGGTCAGGCATCAGTATTTAACAATATTATTAATTAATATAATAGTTAAATAAAGGAAAAACCCATACGCGTCAATATCAATTTCATGCCATGGACTCCACGCGCCCAGTGACGATAATCGAGCCAAACCGGAGTGCGACAGGAAGGACGGAACGTGAGCAAAGGCACAATCGGGGTGATGAGCCCCGGCGACATGGGGCACGGTGTGGCCGGCGCCATCGTTGAAAAAGGCTATCGGGTGCTGACCCTTTTGGAGGGCCGGAGCGAGATCAGCCTGGAGCGCGCCGCCCGAGCCTATATGAAAGACGCGGGCACGCTCGAGGAGCTTGTGGCCCAGTCCGAGGTGGTGCTGTCCATCATGCCGCCGGAGCTGGCCTTGAGTTTCGCCAAGGACCTGGCGGCGGCCACGAAGGTCAGCGGTAATACACTGATCTTTGCCGACTGTAACGCGGTCTCGCCGGGCACGACTATGGAGATCGCGGCGGTAATGGAGGAAGTTGGCGCGACGTTCGTCAAAATCGGCATCATCGGCGGGCGGCCCGGCAAGGGCTCTGGGCCCAAGTTCTACGCCAGCGGTCCGGACACCGATAAGCTTGCTTTCCTGGATGGCGATGGAATCAGCTACCGGCCCATGGGTGATGACCTAACCCAAGCTGCTGCGATCAAAATGTGCTACGCCGGGTTGACCAAGGGCACCATGACCCTGCACACATTGGTGCTGACGGCGGCGGAGCTTCTTGGGGTTAGTGATGAACTGCGGGCCGAGTTGGAAACGTCTCAAGCCTGGCATTGGGATTCCATGGACAAGCGGGTGCCGTTCTATGCCGCCGATGCGGGCCGCTGGGCAGGCGAGATGGATGAAATTTCGCGAACCTTCGGCGACGCGGGTGTCACGCCCAATATGCATAAGGGCGCTGCGGATACGTTCCGGCTGCTGGACGAAACGCCACTCAGGGAGGAAACCAGGGAGACGCTGGATAAAAGCCGGACCCTGGATCAATCGGTTAAAATTTATGCCGACGCGGCGCGGGCGAGAAAGTCAGGGAAAAAAGCGGCCGAGTAAGTGATTCACCTGACTTTTGAAAATGGTTGATGGGTGTAGTTTATCCAATATTCCCTCTGGATTTATGGCGCATTTTTCGTGTCATGAGGAAATTACGTATGTGCCCGAGGGTTTGCGCGAATTAAGAAGAATGGACGTGTCTGTCTGACAATGAAAAATGCGAGGCCCATCACATGAATACTAAGATCAGCATCGCCGCCAGCGTTGTGCTCCTGCTGATCGGCGGCGGTCTCGTTTTCTTTTTTTCCGGCCGGCCGGCCATGCAGATCGGCACGGCGATTATCACCTTGATCGCGATCGAGGCGCTTTGGTTGTTGAAGAGCTTTATGCGCAACAACTCCATAAAGGCGGCGCGGCTCGACAGAGATTCTAAGGCTTTCCTGGATTACATCCACGGCAAATTCAATGAAAAGGGCATCAATGAAATCGGCCGGCAGACCCACGGCTTGAATGCCGCGATGATGCTCAAAATGAAACAAGGTGAGATCGAGGGCGAGGAGCAGCTCTTAAAAACCTTGCGGCCCGTACTAGCCGATAAATTCGACAAGGTGCGGGATATTAAATATCTGGCGGCCACGCTCACCAGTTACTATTTGACGGCGGATGAAAATTCCGAGACCCGGCTTCGCTTGAACCAGTTCATTAAAGGCGACTACCAGGCCGGATAAGTCGAGCAATCTCCAAGCGTATTCGTACCTTCCTCATTTACGTACCGTTCTTTCGGTAATTGCGTATTCGATGGGATTCCCGCTGGGACTAATATCCCGCCCATAAAAATCCGTTCAGAGTTTTTGCAGGTTCTCCATGAAAGTATTTGCGCGTATCGGCTTGAGCGTGTTGATCATTCTCGCCGCTGGTGTAGCGGTGTTGTTTTTCTGGGAACGTCCGGTTATGCAGGGAATTTCCGGGCTGGTCGGCCTGGCCATTCTGGTGTCGGTGTGGTTTGTGAAGAACCTGGATATCGTCGGCAGTTTGAAAAGCGCCAACCATCCGTCGCGAATCGATGGCGAGGCCAAGGTGCTTCTCGTCATGATTCATTCCAAATTCAACGAGCGCGGCATCGAAGAGATCAGCCGACAGACCCAGGGCTTTATCGTTGCCGCCATGCGCCGGATGAAGAACGGCCAAATCAATGACGAGAAAAAACTTATGAAGCTTCTGAATCCGATCCCAGCATCGCAATTCGCCCGGGCGCGGGACGTGAATTTTCTGGCCGCGACCGTCGCCAGCTATCAATTCCGCGCCGATGAAGACACGGACCACGGCTACAAGACCCGGACCCGCCTGAACAACTTCATCGCCGGCGTCAACGACACCAGCCTCTAAATTTTAAGCGGCGGTGCGCCAGCGTTTGGCGATCCGCTGAGCACGGAGCTCAGCAAACAGTTCGGTAATTTCTTGCGCGTCGACGCCATCCCGTTCCATCAGCAATTTTACGCTCGTATCTTCGAGAAGCGCGTCGAGTCCGAGTTCTTGGTCTTGGCGTTGATTGGCCGGTGTATTGTTTTGGGTCATAGCCACCATCACTTGTTAGCGATTTTGTTCGTGGCGCTTTTATAGAGGCGGGATGTGACTTTCCCATGACAATGATCTAATGAATATACGTCAGGGTTGATTACCTTTTCATAATTGCATAATATATAGTCACTATTATATAAGACTATTAAATATTCAAAAAATGAGCAGGATGAGGTGAATAGCTGCAACTCTTTGATTTTATAAAAATTACATAGTGTCCAATAAGAACCAACCGTAAGGAGAATCGCCATGCAGTACGGATTACCCAATATCATCGGATATCGGATGGACCGCCAAGGCAATCTCCATATTCGGGAAGTCGGCAATAAGGAACGTCAGGCGACGAGGGAGGAGATCAATTATCTCCTGACCGAACGGCCGGATTTGATTCTGCAGCTGGCCCAGCAGGCCTATTAGCCGGCACGACAGCCACTCAAAATTTGGCTACTTGGAACCGGGCGGGCCCTGGAACTCCCAGGTGTGTCCTTCCGGGTCCAATACAAAGAGCTGCGGCTCGCCGATCAGGTTGGACATTTCATGATAGTCCACGCCGAGGGCTTCCATGCGCGCCCGGAACGCATCCACGTCCTTGATGCGCCATGCCGTGTGCCGTCCGGCGGGCTGGATACCGGCGTCTTTGCCCGGGATATAGGTCTCGTCATTGGAAATCAGATGGAACTGGACAGTGTCTTCCTCGTCGCCGAGCCAGGCGCCGCGGCCAAGTTCGTCAAGCGCCGGCGGGCGGGGCAGTACTTTGAGCCCGAACACATCGCAGTAAAACTTGATGCATTCATCGAGCTTCTCGTCGGACACAGGGATGCCCTCGTGGATGCTTGCGCTGAATCCAAAATTGGGAATATCGTCCGGCATAGTCGGTACTCCTGATCAGGTGGGGGATTTTTGCATATCCGGCGAACGAAGCAAGTGCGTTGCGCCGTAATGATCCATGACATGGACGGGATCGCGGAACTTCTTCAATGCGTCGTCCGCGTCCTTGATCCGGTCGTGTTCGATATAATAGCCGAGCCGGCGGCTGTGGGCGACGATCTCCCGGCCAAAGGCGAGGCGCGCTGTCTCGAACGCTGCCAGTCCCTTGTCCAACTCACTATGGGCCGCCAGGCTGTCGGCCAGCGATTCCGCGTCCAGGGCAGCCTTGGTGATGCCGCTGGCCACATGGGGCCGGGCGATAAACGCCGCATCGCCAATGATCGCCACCCGGCCAAATACTAGCCGGTCGCTCTCCATATCAGAGATCGCCTGCAGCAACGGCTGCGGTGCGCGGATCACCGGTTCGGCCACGGTCTCCCAAAACTCGGCCGCCGCATCCGCCTTCATTTGCTCGATAAATATTGGCCGGATCAGGGGCGGCGGGATAGCGACACCGTGATACTTGCCGCTGGCATCGGTGAACATGTCGCGTAACGCCTCGTCCGAGGCGGTGGGCCGGTACCAGATGAAATAGAACCGTTGCGCGTCTTCGCTGGTAGCCTCTTCCGCGCCCGGCACTTCCATGGTCAGCATGAAGCCGCTGTCGATGAAGGAGAAGATGATGTGGTCGTGGACGACCTTTTGTGCATCGCCTTTGACCAGGCTGCCGTCGACAATGCCCCGCCACGCCACATAGCCCGGAAATTGCGGCCGCACCTCAGGCTGAAACTTTTGACGGATGGTTGAGGTGTTGCCGTCGGAGGCGACCAGCAGATCACCTGTCTCCCGGGAGCCGTCGGCAAAGATCGCCGTGACGCTGTGCGCGTCCTGTTTGATGTCCACCAGTTCTTTGCCGGGATTATAGTCTTCATCCGGAAAGCCGGCGCGGAGCGTTGAATAGACCCGGGCCCAGGAACTCCCCGATGTGCCGCCCTCCAACTCATATTTCAGCTCGCCATTATTGCCGAGCCAGAGGCTGGAATGCTGGACAATACCGCTATTGGTATCCAGCGGCGCGCCGACTAGGTCCAACAGATCGATCAATTCCTGGGAGATGCCGATGCCGGCCCCGCGGGACGCCAACTCGCCCTTGGAGCGCTCGAACACCCTGACGTCCCATCCGGTCTGGCGCAATAGCAGCCCGGCGAACAGGCCGCCGACCGATCCGCCGATGATGAGCGCGCGGGGACGGGTGGGAATGGCTAGGCTCCCTTCGGCAGATCGAACAATCCGTCGGGCAGGGATTCCATATACTCAAGCGCGCTATTGCTGGTGACCACGTCCGCGTATTTCGCGTGCATGTCCAGCAAAGAGACGGCGTGCGAGACATCGGCCCGGTCGAAGCAGCCGTCTTCCACGAGACTCACACGATAGTTATGGCTGAACGCATCGACCGTGGAGGCGCGGACACAGCCGGACGTGGTGGTGCCGGTCATGATGATGCTGTCCGCCTGCAACAGGTTGAGATAGCTCAGCGTCGGCGCCTCGTGAAAGGCGCTGGGTTTCTGTTTCCAGACCACGATGTCGGTCGGGCCCGGCGCGATCTCGTCCATAATATCATTGCCGTCCCGGTTGGTCGGCGGCGGGGCGGGGGGCTCGTCGTTCGTGCCCTCACCACGCGGGTTCTTCCAGGTCCAGCTTCCCCGGTCCCATCGGTCTTCCCGCGCGTAGCCGGTGGTGTAGATCACCGGGATGCCCTTCTTGTGGGCGGTGTCGATCAGTTTTCGGATGACCGGCAAGGCGTCCCAGGCGGCCTCGCCACAGGACAGTTTCCATCGTTTTATGGACTCGAGAACCGGTTCGCGCTTGTCGCCGCAGAACGCATAGCTCACGTCGATGATCATCAACACCGGGCGCTTGCCGTAGCCCGCATTTGCGCCGAACCCGGCGGCGTCAAACACCTCCCAATCCCGCTCTGAAAGATATTTGTCCCAGATATTTGCGCCTTGCTCTGGCGCGTTTCCATCATTCGGCATATCTAAGTCTCCCGGTCTGATTATTTATCCATTGTATAAGTTTCGGTTGGACAGGTCACGAGCCCGAATACTATAAAGCGTCAAATTCGTGTTGAGCGTGAGAGGAGCCCCAAAATGGACTTAACCGGCGAATATCGCATTCCCGCCCCCCGACAAGAGGTTTGGGAGGCGTTGAACGATCCGGAGATTTTGAAGCAGTGCATTGACGGCTGCGAGGAGCTCAACAAGGACTCCGACACCTCTTTCTCCGCCAAGGTTACCGCCAAGGTCGGCCCGGTGAAGGCGAAATTCTCGGGCAAGGTCACCCTTTCCGATCTGGATCCGCCCAACGGCTATAAGATTTCGGGCGAGGGCCAGGGCGGCGTCGCCGGCTTTGCCAAGGGCGGCGCGGTGGTTAAGCTGACCGAAGACGGCCGCGATACGGTGCTGAACTACGAAGCCAATGCCGAGGTCGGCGGCAAGCTCGCAAGTGTCGGCAGCCGGTTGGTGGAAGGCGTCGCCAAAAAGCAGGCGGACGATTTCTTCGGCAAGTTCTCCAATATTGTCGGCGGCGGCGCGGACGCCGCCCCGGCGGAAGAGGCGGCCCCGGCGGAAGCAGCCCCAGCGGCGGAGGCCACACCTGCCGCGGCGTCGGCGGACAATGCGCCCGAACACAGCGGCATGTCGCCCATGGTGTGGGGCATCGGCATCATCGTGGTGGTTGCGATTATCGCCTTTATTGCGTCGAACTAGGCCTTTAAGACACAATATTCCAGGATTGAGGATCGTTCTAAAACGATCCTCAACACGCTGATATCTAAAATTAAATTTTCGTAATGTTGGCTGTCGCGCGCCGATTTTTCTTGCTTTTTCCGGTCAAATCGTTCAGGTTCAAGCGTCGCAGTCGGTAGAGGTCGCCAGAAAGGGGCCTCGTCACCGGGGGATCGTCGGCCGAAAGGCGGCACAAACATAGACGGCATGTTGCTCAATAGGAGAATGTGACCAATGATCAAAGCTCTCTTGAAAAGTCCCGTTTAGGCATAGTTGCCGGGCCGCGAGGCCCGGATTTGAACACCGAAACAATTGCGGAATGGTCCGCATGTCGTGTCAGCGGTTTTATACGACCGGATTTCGGATAAGACTGCGTTAAGTAAACGGGAGATTGACAATGACTGTTACCACATTACCTGTATTGTCCAGCGATAGCGGCCTGTCCCGCTATCTTAACCAGGTCAAACGCTTCCCGGTGCTGAGCGCCGAGGAAGAATTCATGCTCGCTAAAAGTTATCTCGACCATGGCGAGTCGGAGGCGGCCCATAAGCTGGTCACCAGCCACTTGCGCTTGGTCGCCAAGATCGCCATGCAGTATCGGGGCTATGGCCTGCCGGTCGCCGATCTGATTTCCGAAGGCAATTTAGGCCTGATGAAAGCGGTGAAGAAGTTTGACCCGGACAAGGGTTTCCGGCTCTCCACCTACGCTATGTGGTGGATCAAGGCTTCGGTCACCGAATATATCCTGCGCTCCTGGTCCCTGGTGAAAATGGGCACCATGTCGGCGCAGAAGAAACTGTTCTTCAGCCTCCGCAAGGCCAAGCGCCGGCTGGAAATCGCCGACGCCTCCAACATGACGGAGGAGCAGGCGACGGCGCTGTCCGATCAGTTCAATATGCCGGCTGATGAGATCGCGCATATGGACCGCCGCATGACAGCCCGCGATTTCTCCTTGAACGCCCCTGTCTCTCATACCGAAGAAGACAGTATGGAGTTCATCGACACGCTAGAGGATGAGACCCCCTCGCCGGAAATCATCGTCGCCCGCGCCGAAGAGGACGGTATCCGCCACGAGATGCTGAAGCTGGCGATGGATGAACTGGATGAGCGGGAGCGGCATATCTTTATCGAACGCTGCCTCAAGGAAGACCCGATCACTCTCGAAGAACTGGGCCAGGAATACGGCATCAGCCGGGAACGGGTGCGCCAGCTCGAGAACAGGGCCTTCAACAAAGTCTCCAAGGCCGTTCGTATGGCCGCCATCCAGGCGGAAACCGACCGGGCAGCGGCGCTCGAATAAATTTAATCCGACAATCCCCTTGACGGGATTGATCTCCCGAATTAAATGATTGGCACTTTTGTCCAGGGAGTGCCAATTTCTTTATTCAAACACCTTTGGCGCCGGCCTGGACCGGTGCACGAAGAGGAGAAGATTATGGGTTTTAAACCATTACATGACCGCGTAGCCGTCAAGCGAGTTTCCGAGGAAACCAAGTCTGCCGGCGGCATCATCATTCCGGATACGGCGCAGGAAAAGCCGTCCGAGGGTAAAGTCGTGGCCGTCGGCCCCGGCGCCCGCAAGAAAGATGGTTCTTACGCCAAGATGGAAGTCAAAAAGGGTAACAAGGTTCTGTTCGGCAAATGGTCCGGCACGGAGGTCACCATCGACGGCGAAGACCTGCTGATCATGCAGGAAACCGACATTATGGGGATCGTCAGCTAAGGCTGCGTATTCCGTTCAGGCACATTAAAGATTAGGAGTAAGCCAAGATGGCAGCGAAGGAAGTAAAGTTTGAGGCGGATGCGCGTTCGAAGATGCTTAAGG
>JAYPHU010000052.1:0-13227 GCA_038127535.1 Rhodospirillaceae bacterium
CCGGCGGGTCTGTCTTTATCACCGATATTTCCTCAGCCGCCATGGGCAACACGCGCGGCGGCTCCGCCAAGATCGCCGTTGTCGCGTCGGGCTTGTTCGGCTCGATCTCCGGCAGCGCAGTCTCAAACGTCGCCTCCACCGGCGTGCTGACTATCCCGTTGATGCGCCAGGGCGGCTATACGCGGCCTGTCGCCGGTGCGATTGAGGCCGTGGCATCCACCGGCGGGCAAATCATGCCCCCGATCATGGGTGTCGCCGCCTTCCTGATGGCGGAGCTATTGGAGATTGAATACAAGGAAGTCATCCTGGCGGCGCTGCTGCCGGCGCTTCTCTATTACGTCGCGGTGTTCCTGCAGGCGGACCTGGAAGCCGGACGCCTTAGGATCAAGCCGATCCCCAAGGATCAGATACCGCCGGGCGGCAAGGTGATGAAGGAAGGCTGGTACTTCATCGTCCCCTTCGTGATCCTTTTGGTCGCCCTGTTCTCCTGGAACTCCCCGCCGGAAAAAGCGGCGCTCTTCGGCGCGCTCTCCATCGTCGCCCTCGGCATGATCTTTTCCTACAAGGGCAGTCGCCTCAATTGGGGCTCGGTCATGGAGTGTTTCAAGAAAGCGGGCGAAGCCTCCGCCGACATCATCATTATCGGCGCGGCGGCCGGCGTTATTCTGGGCATCCTGGACGCCACCGGCCTGGCCTTCGGCCTTACGCTTATCCTGGTTGATGTGGGCGAGAACAATCTTTTCCTGCTGCTATTCCTCACCGCCATCGTGTCCATCATCCTCGGCATGGGTATGCCGACCACCGCCATCTACTTCCTGCTGGCGGTGTTGGTCGCGCCACCCCTGGTTAAGCTGGGGGTTGAGCCCATCGCGGCGCACCTGTTCGTGCTCTATTTTGGTTTAATGTCCATGATCACCCCGCCGGTGGCCCTGGCCGCCTTTGTCGCCGCGAAGATCGCCGAGACCGGGCCGATGCGGACCGCCGTCGCCGCCTGCCGCTTCGGATGGCCGGCGTTTATTGTGCCGTTCCTGTTCGTGATCGCGCCCAACCTGATCATGGTCGGCTCTGCCTTCGACATTGCACTTACCTTTGTAACGGCTGTCGCGGGCATCTGGATTGCGTCCGCGGGCTTCACCGGCTTTTTCCTGACTCACCTCAATGCCGCGCATCGGGTCATTTATGTAGTTGGTGGTTTATCGTTGTTGATACCGACGCAAGCCTTTATCGGCGCCGGCTGGGTGCAGGTCGCAGGCTTGATCCTCAGCGGTGCGGGATTGGCGATGGAACTCAACCGCCGGAAAGCAGAAAAAGCCGACGCCTGATCAGTCGATCGACGCGGCGCGCTTGATGCCTTCGATCATCGCGGCGCGGCGCAGGTAGGGTTTGGCCTTTTCGACGTCAGCGACAATCCCTCGCAATTCCTCATGGAACGCTTCCCGGCTGGCCGGATCGTTATTTTCCAGATTGCGCTTATTCTCGATGGTCTGGCGTTGGAGATACTCCTCCGCCACGGTACGGCGCTGCCGGTCATACAGGTCCAACAGGTCCTCACTCGCGCCCTCCTGCCAAATTTTGGCGAGCTTCTCCGTCAGACTAAAGGAATCGTGGAAACCGAAATTCATCCCCATCCCGCCCAGCGGGTTGTTGATATGCGCTGCATCCCCGGCGATCAGGATACGCCCGTCGCGATAAGAGGACGCCACACGCTGATGCACCTCGTAGAGGTTCTTGTGCACCACCGTGAACGGCTCCGGCTTTGGGTGGAAGCCCTGGAGGCGTTTCTCAATCGTCGCGTCGTCAAAAATTTCATCCGTGGACATTTCCGGATCGGTCGGAAATACCACCCGCCAGATGCCCCTCTCGTCCGGGCCCGGCACCTTGAACAACGCGCACCATTCTTCGGGGTCGGCCACGTAGTTGGTGAGCGCGTAGCCCGCTTCCTCGAAATTATAGGGCGTGGTCACCACCAGGAAGCGCTCCGGGAAGGTGAAGCCCTCGAACTGTACGTTCATGCTCTTGCGGACCTGACTGCGCCCGCCGTCGCACCCGATCAGATAGCGCCCGTGGAAGGTCTTTGGTCCGTCCGGCGTCGCGGCTTCAACGGTCACGCCGTCGGCATCTTGTTTGGCCTTGGTCACCCGGTGATTACGCAGGAACTGCTGTTGGTCGTTGCGCTCCAGCGCGCCATCGATCATGGCTGAAACCTTGTGCTGTTCCAGCATCAGGCGGAACGGATAGGGCGTATCATCTTTCAGCACGCCCAGATCAAAGTCGGCGACCAACCCGGTCTTTCGGTCCCGGTAATGGTAATTGCCGACCACATAGCCCCGCGCTAGGAACTGCTCCGTCATGCCCAGGGCCCCGAACATCTCCAGGGTCGGCGGATGGATCGTCCCTGCCCGCGGATCGTCAAAAATCTGCGGTTCCGCCTCCAACACGATGAACGGAATGCCGTAGTGCTGCAGGTTCAACGCGGTCGTATATCCAATCGGGCCGCCGCCGGCGATTAGGATGCAATCTGAATTACTCATAGAGTTTTGGGGGCGGCTTGAAGTGTCGGGTTCATTTGACCATTATCCAATCTTTCGATTAACACGCAATCAAGATGTGGTTATCCCAAAGGAGGATGCCGGCATGGATCAGGCCACCCAATTGACCAAAGCCCAGGAACCCTGGATCGGCGCCAGAGGCCGGATCGCGGTTATCCTTCCGTCCACCAATATCGGCGTGGAATATGACTGCCAGCGGATCATCCCGCCGGGGGTCACCTGGCATTTTTGCCGCTTCTTTGTGGAACAGCCGGACCTCTCCAGCGACAATATGTTTCTGGCATTCATCGACGCCATCCGCCACACCATTCCCCACGCCATGCGGGACGCCATGACCTGCGAGCCGTCGCAAATCATGATGGGCATGTCGGCGGAAACCTTCTGGGGCGGCCTGGAAGGCAATGCGGAATTCACATCGCGGCTTCGTGATGTCTGCGGCGACGAAATCGGCATCACCACCGGCGCCAACGCGCTCGACGCGTCCTTAAAAGCCTTCGGCGCGAAAAAGGTCTCGGCGCTCACGCCGTATCAGCCGGTCGGCGACGAACAAGTGCACCGCTTCCTGGAGGAAACCGGCTATGAAGTGCATAAGGTGGTCGGCCTTAAATGCGACACCGCCACTTCCATCGCGCACACGCCGCCGCAGGAAGTCATCGACGTGATTCTGAACGAGTTGGACGCCCCCGACGTGGACGCCATCGTTCAGGCCGGCACCAACCTGACGGGCCTGGATATCTTCCCGACCCTGGAGAAACACCTGGGTAAGCCGGTCATCCCGATCAATGTCGCCACCATCTGGCACACGTTCCGGACCACCGGCGTTGATGACAAGTTCATCAACAAGGGCTGGCTGCTGGAGAAACATTAAATCCCATGGGTACTCAAAAGCCTGTTTTGGTCGTCGGCACCGGGCCGGTCGGCTGCGTCACCGCCCTGATCCTGTCGAAGGCCGGCGTGCCGGTCACCATCCTGGAAGCCGAAGACGATCTGATCATGGATATGCGGGGCTCCACCTTCCACCCGCCGACCCTGGACATGCTGGACGATCTGGGCGTCACGCCGCAGATGATCGAACAGGGTCTGATCACGCCGATGCTGCAATACCGGGATCTGGACGATGGCCTGATCGCCGAGTTCGACCACGGCATGCTGACCGATTACACCCGCCATCCCTATCGACTGCAGTGTGAGCAGTTTAAACTCACCCGGATCATCGTCGACATGCTAGCCGACTATCCGGACGTAAACCTGATCTTCAACGCCACGGTGATGGAGATAGACCAAAGCGCCGACGGCGTGACCGCCACCTACGAGACGCCTGATGGGACACAGTCCATCGAGGGCTCCTACCTGGTGGGATGCGACGGCTCCCGCAGCACTGTGCGCAAATCCCAGGACATCACGTTCGAAGGTTTCACCTACCCAGAACACTTTGTCACCGTCAGCACGTCTTTGCCCGTCGACAGCATCATCCCGGATATGGGCGGCGTCGCCTATATCTCTCACCCTGACGAATGGTGTGCCCTGATTCATGCGCCGCAGTTCTGGCGGTTCCTGTTCCCGACCTCGCTGGAGCTCAGCAATGAGGAAGTGATGAGGGACGATTACCTCCGGATGCGCATGCAGCGGGTCGCCCAAGCTGACACCGACTACCCGATCGAACACCGGACCATCTACAACGTGAATCAGCGGGTGGCGGAGACCTATCGCAAGGGCCGGGTGCTGCTGGCCGGCGACTCTGCGCACGTCAACAATCCGTTGGGCGGCATGGGGTTGAACGGCGGGGTGCATGACGCCGTCAATCTGGCGCCGAAGCTGATCAGCATTCTGCAGGAAGGCGGCGACGAAGCGCTGCTGGATCAGTACGACCGCCAGCGCCGGCCCATCGCCGTCGAATACGTACAACAGCAAACCATCCGCAACAAAAAGATGATCGAGGAACGGGATCCGGCGGTCCGAAAGAAGACCTACGACGAGCTGCGGGCCAAGGCGGCGGACAAGGATCAGGCCATCGCGGTGATGCTGCAGACCTCGATGATCAACGCGGTCCGGAAGTCGGACGCGCTCGAATAGGCCCTAGAGCCGCGCCATCACCTCATCGGCGGTCATCAGGTCTGCATACTTCTGCGCCATATCGAACAAGTTGGCATCGTGCGGGCCGATGGCCCGGTCGCCGACGCAGTCGCTGGCGACGATGGTCTTGAAGTTATAGCTCATGGAATCGATGACCGAGGCTCGGACGCAGCCCGACGTGGTGCAGCCGGTAACAATCATCGTGTCCACTTTCTTAACCGTCAGCCAGCTCTGCAGGCTGGTGCCGAAGAAGGCCGAGGGCTGGGTCTTGCGGACGATGTATTCGCCTTCAATGGGTTCGAGATCATCCACCACCTGGCTGGCGGGCACGTCTTCGGTGAGGCCCCGCAAGCCCGGCGCCTTCAGGCAAAATATCCCGGCGTCGGAGCCGTCATCCGCATAAACCACGCGGGTAAAAGCGACCGGCACGTTCTTTTTACGGCAGGCGGCCAGCAGGCGCTTCGTGTTGGCGATCGCGCCGTCGATATTGCCGCCGCCGAACGCGTCGGGATCGGCAAAGCCGTTGACGAAATCGACGATCAGCAGCGCCGGCCGCTCACCAAAGCCGCTCTGGTTGCCGAAGTTCTGCCGTTCATAGACGTCCAGATCGTTCATGACTCTTCCTATTCAATCTCGTAGGACCGGCGGACCATTGAGATCATCCCGGTGCCCAGCATGAACTGTTTGGCCCGCGCCGGATCGGCCGCCGTTTCCCTGAGTTCCTGCAGGTTTTTGGCGCGGGACTCCGGGTCTTTTGCCTCCAGCCGCTTTTTGTTCTGGATGGTCTGGGCCTGAACGAATTCGACACAGGTGGTGCGGCGCTGCCGATCATAAAGATCGAGCAGGCCCTCTTCCGCCTCACCCTTCCACACTTGCACCAGTTTCTCCGTCAGGCTGACCGCATCATGGATACCGCCGTTGAGCCCCATGCCGCCGATGGAATTGTTCACGTGCGCCGAGTCGCCGGCCAGCATCACCCTGCCTTTGCGGAAGGTCTGCGCCACCCGCTGATGGGTCACATAGATGTTGCGGTGGACCACGTCGTATTCCCCGTCCTTAGGGAAGAACTTGGCTAGCCGCGCCTGGATGCTGTCGTCGCTCATCACCTCTTCATCGGTTTCCTCTTCCCGGGTGGGGAAGACCGTCCGCCACAGGCCGGGCGGCCCGTCGGAGGCCACCTTGAACAGATTGCACCACTCGTCCGGGTCGGCGAAGTAATTGCGGTACGAGAAGTCTTTGTTTTGCTGGAAATTATAGGGCGTGGTGAAGACGATGAACCGCTCCGGATAGGTAAACCCTTCAAACGGGATATCCGCCGATTTACGCACGACGCTGCGCCCGCCGTCGGACCCGATCAAATAGCGCCCTGTAAACTGTTTCGGCCCGTCCGGCGTGGACACGTCGATAACGACTTCATCGCCTTTGTCTTCCAGGCCGAGCACCTCGTGGGAGAACAAAATCTCCGTATCGGCAAACGCCTCCAGCTTCTTCTGTACGATTTTCGATAGCTTGAACTGCTCGCACTGGACCACGTACGGAAAACGAGTTTCATCGGCCAACAGGCTGTGATCAAAACGCGCGACCAGATCACCCGTCGGCCGGTCCCAGAAACAGAAATCCTTGCAGACGAGGCCGAATTCCTCCGCCTCCTTGGCGACGCCTAAATCTTCCAGCATTTCCAAGGTCGCGGGATGGGTGGTCGCGGCGCGGGGGTCGTTATACAAACGATCCCCGGACTCGAACAAGGTGACCGGGATGCCTTCCTGAGAGAGCTTAAGCGCGGCAATCAGGCCCACGGGACCCGCGCCGGCGATCAGCACCCGATCGGCGGACGCATCTGCCATACTAGTCTTCCCAGTACTGGGAGAATTCCGTGGCGACCGCCTGTTCGTAGGTGACTTCGCCCTCGATCAAGCCGACGGCCCGCTGGAACGCGGCCATGCCTTGAACGAATTCTTCCGTGATGGCGGCGGTGTAATACGGCAAGTCCCGTTCCACTACCTGGGCGATCAAGCCGGCCTCCGTGGCGGGGAATAGTTTCTCGCCCACCTTGGTCGCCAGGCTAACATCTTCCTTCAGCGCCCTATGGGTTTTCACCAAAGCGCGCACTGCGGAGGCGCAGGCGTCCGGCTGTTCGTCGATCATCTTCTGCGAGGTGATCAGCGACGGCATGGTGTAGTTGAAGGCATTGGGCGGACCGTCGCCCCGGCGTGCATCAATGACCATGGTGCCGGCACCCCGGGTCACCGCGACCTCCGCGCCCATGCCGTTGGCCCAGAAACCATCAATCTTGCCATCTTCCAGCGCTTGCGCGGCAGTCACGCCGAAGTTCACGTTGTTGCCCTGGAATGCACCGGGGACGGGCGCGATGTTGACCTTGTCTTTTTCCAGATCAATCCCGGCCTCGATCAAAAGCTGCTTCAAACCCAAATCCACCAGCGGCGCGGCGCCGATGTCAAGGCCCTTCACCGCCTCGATATCGCCCTGCTTGGCGCCCAGGTCCTTGCGCAGGATCAAAAACCAATACATGCCCTGGGCCAAGGACCCCAACAGCTTTCCGCCGTTCCATTCGGGAAACGCGTGGGGCGTGGAGTGGGCGGAGCCGCCGACGAACTGGATATCGCCATCCCGCAATACTTCCAGCGTCCGGTCGACGGGAAAGATAAGTTCGAGTTCCATGTCCAGGCCTTCTTCCTTGAAGAAGCCGAGTTCCACAGCCGCGGCCGCCGGGAAATAGGAATTGGAAATCAGATCAGGTATGGCGATTTTCACGTTGGTTCTCCCCTGGAAGGTATCTGGCCCATATACATCATAGCCGCCCCCGATAGGGCAAGACCGGAAGCGTTAAAATTACGCCGTCAGGCCACCGTCCATGATGATCGATTGGCCGGTGACAGAGGCCGCGCCCTCGCCCGCCAGATAGGTCACTGCGGCCGCCACCTCTTCCGCCGTCGTCAGCCGGTGCAATGGGATGCGCTGGAGCATGGCGGCCATATACTCGGGATTGTTGGACGTATGCGCGCGGGGCGGCGACGGGGTGTCGATCCGGCCGGGCGCCACGGCGTTCACGCGGATATTGTTGGGCGCCCATTCGATGGCCAGCATTTTGGTCATGTTGATCAACCCGGCCTTGGAAACGCCATAGGTCAGCCGGTTCGCCGCGCCTTTAAAGGCAAAGCTGGAAGAGATGGTGACAATCGCACCACCCTCGCCCCGGTCGATCATCAGCCGGCCGACAGACTGCGTCATGAAGAACGTGCCGCGAAGGTTCACATCGAAGACCGAGTCCCAATCATCGGGAGAGATATCCAGCGATGTTTGATCCAGGATCGTCCCGCCGTTGTTCACCAATAGGTCGGGCACACCGGCATCCACAGCAATCGCGGCTACCAGTTGTTCGATCTCTTTCGGCTCCCTGAGGTTGAGAGCATAGGCGTGTACCCTGGCGTCTTTCTTTGCCAGAAGCTCCTCGGTCTCCGCTAGGTTTTCCCGCTTAGTAGCGGCCAGGGCGAGGTCATAGCCGTGCGCCGCCAGAAATAAGGCTTTGGCTTGTCCGACCCCATAAGACGCGCCGGTGATGATCGCGAGTTTTTTGCTCATGCTCCGCACTGCTCCTGCAATTTGCGGACGGCGGTCATTTCCCTCCACTCTTCTGATTTAATTGGCTGATGCTACAGCCCGACGGTCCCGCCATTGCTGGGCGATGGTTTCCGGTTCCCAAATCTTGTTCAACTGATCGCGCACATGCCGCCAGCGGAACCGGATCGAGTTTTTGACCGCCAGACCGTCATACTTTTTCAACTCGTCCGCAATCGGCGCCCACTTATAGAGAGCATCCATGCTGCGCAGAAAAGCAACGTCATCAATGGGCACTTCATCCCAATTGATCCGGCCGACACCGGTGTGAAATTCTTCAGTCGCTTCATCAAAACCGTGGGGCCGGAAGTCGGGCACTTCCTCATCTTCCAAAACCGTGTCGAAGAGATATAACGCCAGGGCCGTTTGCTCTTCCTGACTCAAGGACGTCGCCTGGCCAATCCGTGCGGTGAGATAGACACAGAGATCTCCCAAACACACCAAATAGATCTCCCACTTGGCGATGTTAAGGGAGTTGGAAAAAGTTTCGTCCTCAAATAACAGCGTGTATCGGGTGCCCGCCCTGGTTTTGACGTACTGATAGAGCGTAATCTGGCTCACATACTTGGATCGGGTCTCTGCGAATCGCGCCAAATCCTCAGGACTGGTGACCGGTTCATCTTTGCGCCAAAAATGGAGGGCGCGAAGGGCTAACCCTATGAAATAAAACAAATCTTTAAAGACGGATAAGGCTTTTTGCCACATTTAACTATGCTTTTACCCAGACTTGATGTAATTTTGCTGCTAAATTTATAGGCCTCGGCAAGCCTTCTGGACAAGCTTATCCTCGGTTTGGCTTGCAGGGATGTATAAATTTAGGTCCGATAACATACTAAAGAAACGGATCAATACAGGGAGTAAATAAGCCGCGTGGCAACCGACGTAGCGTAACAGTTTCTGCGCGGTATCGGCTTCAACTATGAAGGGGGCTTAAACTCATGTCCGATATCACGCCCGAAGTGCGAGCAGCACACTGGGCAAAAACTAGGAACCTGACGATCCTGACTTTGGTCATCTGGTTCATCTTTTCATTCGTGGTCCATTGGTTCGCTAACGACCTGAATGGGTCAACTTTCTTGGGCTTCCCGCTCGGCTACTACATGGCCGCGCAAGGTTCGCTGTTCGTCTTCGTTCTCCAGATTTTTTATCTCGCCTATGCGCAGAATAAAATCGATGAAGAGTTCGGCGTGGCCGAAGACGAATAGCGGATGAAAGGAACAGCTCAATGAAGGGTAATTTCATCGACAATCTGCCAAAAGTATACGGACTGTATACCGGCGGCTTCATCGTCTTCATCCTACTCATGGCCATCCTGGAACAGATGGGCATGGACGCGGAGACAATTGGTATTCTCTTTGTCGCATTCACCATCCTGATCTATGCCGGTATTGGCTGGCTGTCACGGACCATGGAAGTTGGCGCGTATTACGTCGCCGGCCGGCAAGTTCCGGCGGTCTTCAATGGTATGGCGACAGCCGCGGACTGGATGTCCGGCGCGTCCTTCGTGGCGATGGCCGGCGGTATCTACTTCGGCGGTCATGGGTACCTCGCATTTGTTGTGGGCTGGACCGGCGGCTATGTGCTGGTGGCCTCGCTGATGGCGCCGTATCTGCGTAAGTTCGGCTGCTACACCGTGCCCGATTACATCGGCACACGGTATGGCGGCAACCTTGCGCGGCTATGCGCCGTGATCGTTCTTGTGGTTGCGTCCTTCACTTACGTGACCGCACAGATCAATGCCACGGGCACGATTGCCGCCCGTGCGCTGCAAATTCCGTTTGAAGTCGGCGTCTGGTTCGGCCTCCTCGGCATCCTGCTGTGCTCCATGCTCGGCGGTATGCGGGCGGTGACCTGGACCCAGGTGGCGCAGTACATCGTGCTGATCATCGCCTATCTAGTGCCGGTCTTCTGGATGTCCAATAAGCAGGGCTTTGGCCTTATTCCGGAATTCGCCTACGGCGAAGCCGTGATGCGGGTCGCGGAATTGGAAGTCATGCACAAGGTTGGTGAGCTGAAACCGGTTGCCGGTGTCGGCCTTGCCGCGTTGACGAAACTTCACAACGATCCCGGCAGCGCCCTGGATAGCTGGAAGTTTGTCACCCTGGCCTTCATGATGATGGCCGGCACGGCGTCCCTGCCGCACATTCTGATGCGCTATTTCACCACACCGTCGGTGAAAGCAGCCCGTCAGTCTGTGGCTTGGTCCCTGTTGTTCATCTTCCTGCTGTACTTCACAGCGCCTGCTTTGGCGACATTCACTAAGTTGCAAATTCTTGATCCGAACCTGGCGACAGGCATCATCGGCAAATCCTTCGCTGATGTCTCGAACCTCGACTGGATCCAGAAATGGAGCAATGTCGGCTTCCTGAAGATCATCGACAGCAACGGTGACGGCATCCTGCAGATCAACGAATTCTTCATGCGCGGCGACATCGTCGTGCTGGCAACTCCGGAAATCGCCGGTCTGCCGTTCGTGATCTCGGGCCTTGTTGCCGCCGGTGGTATGGCAGCCGCCATGTCCACGGCTGACGGTCTGCTGCTGGCAATCGCCAACGCCCTGTCGCACGATCTCTACTACAAGATGATCGACCCGAACGCTGATACCAAGAAGCGTTTGGTTGCGGCACGTGTCCTCTTGATCCTGATCGGTGCAGCCGGCGCAGCAGTCGCCAGTCTGAAGCTGACCAGTATCTTGGGTGCGGTTGCTTGGGCGTTTAACTTCGCAGCCTCTGGACTGTTCTTCCCGCTAGTGCTCGGTATCTGGTGGAAGCGGGCCAATCGCGAAGGCGCCGTTGCAGGTATGATCCTCGGCTTTGCCGCGGGCACATACTATCTGGTCCATATCAGATGGCTGGGTGGGGCTGAGATTCTCGACCTCAACCACCTGCGGTTCGGCATTATCGGCATGGCTGTCAGCCTTGTCGCCATGGTCGTCGTCACGCTGATGACCAAAGAACCGGATCAGGAGACCCAAGACATGGTCGATAATATGCGTATTCCGAAAGGGACGACCGTATTGTCCGGCGATCACTAAGTCTTCTGTGATCTAATAAAATTCGGGGCGAAGCTTGTCTTCGCCCCGTTTTTTTTTATGCTGTTTTCCCTTAATTCTGAGCTTGGATTTCCCCCGTGACTGAAGCTTTTCCCATTTGGGTCATCGGCATCGACTATATCCTTGGTATGGTCATGTGGACCCTGATCGGCCGCACCGGCATGAATATCTTCCTGCGGGAAGATTCCGAATTCTTTTTCATGAAGTTCTTTGTCCGGGTGACTAATCCGATCCTCAAGGCCTTTGACCGCATCACCCCGGATTTCCTGATTCGGCCGTTGGTTCCCTTGTATGTCGCGTGGTTTTTCTTTCTGTTCCGCTTTTACGCTATGCCCTGGGCAATGGGCTACGAAGTCATGGGCATGCTGTCATTCCCGCTCGAAGGGGAGATCGCCCGCGGGATCTACGCCATCGGCAGCGGAAAGTAGCCCAACCCATCAAGTATTCTTGAGTCGCGATTTTCCCCCAATCAGGACTAAGCTAGCTCTCTCGAATTTGTTCTAACCGGAGGACCAACGCCGTGGCGGCCGCCCTACAGGGTATCGTCAGCTTTTTCTTCTATATGTGGACCGGTCAGCTCGGCCTGCCGTTCACTTATTGGATCGTCGGCCTGTTGGGAAACTTCACCGTCTTTCTACTTCCGCTCGCACTGTTCGACGATTTGGGCCAAGAAATGAACCGCGCGCAGATTTATCACCTTGTGGTCTGCGCTCTCTATTACTTGGTTTCGTCCATCTGCGTGGCCCGCGCGATGGGCTATCGCAAACGGCCAAAGACCTGGCCTTTCTAAACCTCGTGATGCCTGGAAAAGCAGGGCAAAGCTGATACACTGCGCGCCACCGAATAAAATATGATTTAAAGGGGAAATCAGGGATGAGCAGGCTTCAGGATAAAGTCGCTATTGTCACCGGCGCAGCGCAGGGCATCGGCGCGACATACGCGAAAGCGCTGGCGGCGGAAGGCGCCAAGGTGGTGGTTTCGGATATTCTCGATTGCAGCGAGATAGCAGGTGTCATCGAAAAAGAATACCAGGGCGCGGAAGTCTTGGCCCTTAACACCGATGTCAGCGACGAGGCCGCCTGCAATGATATGGTCGCCAAGACGGTCGAGCGGTTCGGCCGGATCGACATCATGGTCTCCAACGCGGCCCTGTTCGGCAACCTGACGCCGGGCCCGTTTGAAGACATTAGCGCCGATGACTGGGACACACTGATGGCCGTCAATGTCAAAGGCCCATTCCTCTGCGCCAAGGCCGTGGTGCCGCAAATGCGCAAGCAAAAATACGGCAAGATCATCAATATCGCTTCCGGCACCCTGTTCAAGGGCACGCCGAACCTTCTGCACTATGTCACGTCCAAGGGCGCGGTCCTGGCCATGACGCGGTCCCTGTCTCGGGAAGTGGGCGACGACAACATTTGCGTCAACACCATCGCGCCGGGCCTGACCATGAGCGAAAACGTCATCAACAATATGGACGGGGGCCGGTCGATCTCGGCAGACCTGACCGTCAACAGCCGCGCTCTCAAGCGCCCACAAGTGCCGGAAGACCTGACGGGCGCACTGATCTTTCTCTCGTCGCCGGAAAGCGATTTCATGACCGGGCAGTGCATCGTGGTCGATGGCGGCTCGGTAAACCACTAGATCAACAAACACACCAGATTTTGAAGGATCAATCATGTCTCTGACACCCCTCGAAGAACTTGGCGAGCCGTTTTATTTCATCGTCGGCAATGCAGAAGATGCCGGATTTGACACCCCGCCGAACCCGCTCGGTCAATCGCTGCGCACTTGGGTGCGATCCCTCGGCGGCCAGCAGAAAGAGGCTGTGGTGGTCAACGCAGCGACCGGAATGACCTGGCGGTTTGCCTGCGACGAAGGGGCCCATCTGGGCGGCTATGACAAGGCGCCCAATCCCCT
>JAYPHU010000053.1:0-12526 GCA_038127535.1 Rhodospirillaceae bacterium
ATATCGAAGGTTGCCGTCTGGAGAATGGTGTGGTCAGAACGCCGGAAGGGTTCATCGACGCCTACCGGCAAATGGCAGAAGGCGGCTGGCTGAGTATCTCGGCCGATCCCGAGTATGGCGGCCAGGGCTTACCCGCGCTGCTGTCCATCGTCGCTTTCGACATTTGGAACGCCGCAAACATGGGCTTCAATCTGGTCCCCTTGCTAAGCCTATCCGCCATCGATTTGTTCGAGCAGCATGCCAGCAAGGAGCAATGCGAGACCTATCTGCCGCATATTGTTGCGGGTGATTGGGCGGCAACCATGAACCTGACCGAACCGCAGGCAGGCTCGGACCTCGGTTTGCTTCGCACTAAAGCGGTTAAAAATGGTGACCACTACCTGATCAGTGGCCAAAAGATATTCATCTCCGGTGGTGATCAAGACATGAGCGACAATATTGTTCATCTGGTCTTGGCCAGGACACCGGATGCGCCCCCCGGCACGCGCGGCATCTCGCTGTTCATCGTGCCCAAGTTCCTGGTTAACGACGACGGCTCACTCGGCGACAGGAATGACATCCGGGTGGTGTCCATTGAAGAAAAGCTGGGCATCCATGGCAGCGCCACCTGCGTTATGTCTTACGGTGATGACGGCGGCGCGATTGGCTACCTAGTGGGCGAAGAAAACCAAGGCCTGCAGGGCATGTTTACCATGATGAATATGAGCCGAACGACAGTAGGCGTGCAAGGTGTCGGCATTACCGAGCGCGCCTACCAGCAAGCTGTGGCGTACGCCAAAGAACGCAAGCAAGGCAGCCGCCGCAATGACGATGGTCAGCTTGAAACGACAGCGATTATTGAACATCCGGACGTCAAGCGGATGCTCCTCGACATGAAAATTCGTCGGGAGGCGTCGCGTGCGCTTGAAGTCTATGCCGGACATTGCATGGACGTTTCGCGGAAACATGCGGACGAAGAGACCCGGAAAAAATTCGACGCCCGAACCGCCCTTTTGACTCCCATCGTCAAAGCCTGGGCTACGGACCGGGCGATTGAGGCCACGAGCCTCGGTATCCAGGTTCACGGCGGACTGGGTTACATCGAGGAAACCGGCGCTGCTCAGCACTACCGTGATGCCCGGATCACAGCAATTTACGAAGGTAGTAATGGCATCCAGGCCAATGATCTGATCGGCCGGAAGATCATCCGGGAGAAAGGCGAAACGCTATTCGAAGTGTTGCGGGAAATTGAAGATTTCACCAGCTCAGAGTTTGCCGGACAGCCTGACGAGTTGGCAGAGTTAGGTCGGCAATTAGCCAATTCTGTTGGTCATTTGAAGGCGACAGCCGAATGGATGCTGCAGACCTGGAGTGAGGATGAAGACCGGGTTTTGGCCTCCGCCACCAAGTTCATGACCCTGGTAGGCAATGTCATCGCTGGATGGCTAATGGCTAAAATGGCGCTGATGGCCCATACCAAAAGTGGCGAGCCTGATTCAGATCGGCCTTTCAATGACAGCAAATTGCAGACGGCCTATTACTTCGGGCATGTGTTTCTAAACGACTGTGCAGCCCTTCGAGCCAGCGTTGCTGGAGCATCCGGGCCGGTTACTCGGATTGACGAAACACAATTCGTTTGAGCAAAGCACGCCTTCATGAATTAAAAACCAATCAACGCTAAGCCAAGTGTGACTTAGGCAAACATTGATTTCCGCTATGTCGCTGATTGCAGGTATACTTGACGGGCATGAACCGAATTACACGATACATTTTTAAGCAGCTGATCACGTCATTGGCGTTAATCGCCTTTGTCATGACAGGCGTCATTTGGTTGTTCGTCGCTGTTAGGGCGGTGGAATCGATCGTTAATCGCGGTTTATCAGTCGAGCTATTCTTGGCTATGACAGCGCTGCAGTTGCCAAATTTTCTGACACAAATCGTTCCAATCTCGTTGTTCATCGCCGTTCTGTTTGTCTATACCCGGCTCACTTCGGATCGGGAGATCGTCGTCTTGAGGGCCGCCGGCATCAGCCCTCTCTCTCTGGCGCGCCCGGTTCTGTGGCTCTCTCTCTTGCTGATGCTTTTCGTGTACTCGCTTACGCTGTACGGAACGCCGAAGTCCTATCAAAAATTCAGAGAGATGCAGTGGGATATTCGCTACAGCTTGGCCCACATCGTCCTGAAAGAGGGAGTGTTTAACTCCTTTTCGGATGCGATCACGGTCTATGTCCGCGAACGCTCGACGGAAAACGAGCTGAGAGGACTTTTGGTTCACGACAGTCGCAATCCGAAGCGTCCGGTTACCTATCATGCGGAAAGTGGCTCTCTACTCGAAGCTGCAGATGGCGCAAAAGTCGTTCTGTTGAAGGGAAATTCGATAATCATTGATAAGGACGATCCGGGTAAACCTTCCGTGGCCTTCTTCGACCGCTACGATTTGGACCTCATGGGTATCCTTAAGAAACCCCCTGCCCGGTTTCGAGAGGGGCGGGAACGCATGGTTGACGAGCTGTTGACCCTTAGAATTCAGGACGTCGGCAATCCCAAGGATTTTGGGAAATTTGTCGTCGAGGGACATCAGCGAATTATCCAGCCGCTGACCGTCTTAACATTTGCCTTGTTGGCTGTCGCCTGTCTGCTTGCCGGAGATTTTTCACGCCGGGGAAATCTCAACAGAATCTTGGTGGCCGTTGGCGTCTTTGTGGCGCTCATGATTGTGAATTTAGGGCTGGGGAACATTACAGCAAAAAATTTGGTTTTACTTCCAGTTCTTTACCTGAGCGCTGCCTTACCATTGGTCATCTGCATCTTTGTCCTCTTGTTTCCCATGTCCATTACCCGCCTATTTCGGCGTCGAGATGACTCCACGGCCGCCTATGGGGAGGCCGCCAGATGAATATGTCGGCAATCCTTTCCACGTATGTCTGCCGGATATTCTTGATCAGCTTTCTTGCTGTCTTTGCCATCCTGATCGGCCTGATATTTTTATTCGACACGATTGAGCTGCTCCGCCGCGCCTCTGGATATGAGAATATTGGTGTGACTCTGGTCATTCGCATGAGTCTGCTGAAGCTGCTCTTTTTGGGGCAACAGGCGTTTCCGTTTGCCGTGCTATTCGGCGGCATGGTTGCTTTTTGGCGGCTCACGCGAAGCAGCGAACTGGTCGTCGCCAGAGCCGCAGGCGTCTCCGCCTGGCAATTCCTGCTCCCGGTATTGGCTGTAACCTTCATGATCGGCCTGATCAAAATTATGATCCTTAACCCCATGGCGTCGGCGTTTCTGACCAAACATGACCGATTAGAAGCAACGTACTTTAAGGGAGAAACCAGCCTACTGGCTCTTTCCAGCAATGGTCTGTGGCTCCGCCAATCCAACAACAAAAATCAATCCGTCATCCATGCACCCAATCTCACCCTCTCAGGCAACAATATCGAACTGCAGGACGTCACGATATTCATGTACGACGGCGTGGATAAGTATCGCCGTCATATCAGCGCCAAAGGCGCCAAATTGGAGGACGGTTTTTGGCACTTGAAAGACGCATGGATTCACGAACGAGACGCAGACCGGCCGCAATTTAAAGCCGAGCATTGGATCAGTACCAATATTACTTTGAACAACATAAATGACAGTTTCTCACCGCCTGAGACGCTCTCATTCTGGGCGCTGCCTGCATTTATCCGAAATCTGGACCGTGCGGGATTCTCGGCCCTCCGGCACCGTCTTTATTGGCATTCACTTCTGGCGGCCCCGCTCCTGTTGTGCGCTATGGTTCTGATAGCTGCAACATTTACCTTAAAGCAGTCTCAGCGGAATTCCACCAGCTTCCTTGTCATCGGCGGCGTGCTGGCTGGATTTCTATTGTTTTTCTTCTCCGACGTCGTTTTTGCTTTAGGTCTCAGGGAGAGTATTCCCGTCGTCTTGGCAGCTTGGACTCCCTCAGGAATCAGCGCTTTATTGGGGCTTGCAATGGTGTTCCATCTCGAAGATGGTTAGCCGCAATGAGAGGCGTCAGGAACATTATTTGGGCTTTACTGGCCGGTATCTGGATGTCCGGAGCCGTTTCGGCTGCGGAAAATCCAAATCTGCGGGATGCGTTCCTATTCTCGGCTGACGAGGTCACCAACAACCAGGAGCTCGGCATTATTTCCGCCCGGGGAAATGTGGAAATTTCGCAAGGTGAGCGGATACTTCTAGCCAATTCGATCAGCTACAACCAGCGCCAAAATATCGTATCGGCGACCGGCGGCGTTAGCCTATTGGAACCGTCGGGGGAGGTCCTGTTCGCCGAATATATGGAACTGACAGGTGATCTAAAAGACGGCATCATTAAAGACTTGAGAATTCGGCTTTCGGACAATGCCCGGATTGCTGCAGCCGGCGCCCGTCGTTCCGGCGGGAACCGTACGGAAATGCGGCAGGCCGTTTATTCCCCTTGCGAAACCTGCGCAAATCAGCCCCAGGACACGCCCCTTTGGCAGGTAAAAGCCAAAAAGATTGTTCACGATCAGAAAGCCCAAACAATCGAATATTCTGACGCGTTCTTGGAAATTATGGGCCTCCCGGTGGCCTATACGCCCTATTTTTCTCATCCCGACCCCACTGTAAAAAGGAAAACCGGGTTTCTAACACCAAGCTTCGGCGGAAACTCGTTTTTAGGAACGGTTGCCTCCGCACCGTATTTCATCAATTTAGCTCCAAATCGGGACATCACGTTGAAACCGACTTTGACCAGCAAAGAACGACTGATCATGGAAGGCGAATACCGCGCTGTAACCGATACCAGCGGCACCGATTTCACGGGAAGTTTCACTTACAATTCTGAAAATGAATTTCGCGGGCATGTCGATGCCTCATATCGCAAGGATTTGGGGGAAGCATGGCGAGGCGGTGCCGACTTAAATTTAGCAAGCGACGACACCTACCTGCGCAGATACGGTTTCTCCTCTCCCAACACTCTTGTCTCACGCGGTTTTCTTGAAGGGTTTCAAAACCGGAGTTACATGCTCCTTGACGCGTATCATTTTCAAGGACTTGGAGAGGAAGATGATCCCGGAAATACGCCTATCGTCATGCCGATGTTCGAATTCAACCATGTCGGACAACCTAATCGATTTGGCGCCACTTCTAAAATTAATCTGAGTTCAGTAGCTCTCACCAGGCGGGAGGGCCATGATACCCGACGTTTCTCAGTAGAGGGCGGCTGGCATATTCCCCATATAGGTTCATTTGGAGAGGTTATTGATATAAATCTGTCCCTCCGTGGGGACATGTACCACGTCACGAACTTCAATGTACCAGGCCAACAGGGAAACGACAGCGGGGTAACTGGCAGGATTTATCCGCAAGCCAAGGTAGATTGGCGCCTCCCCTTACGCCGGCGAGACGGCACCATTAGCCAAACGCTGGAACCAATTGTATCCGTTGTCATCAGCCCTTATGGAGGCAATCCCAACAACATCCCGAACGAAGACAGCGAAGATCTGGAGTTTGACGACACCAATCTATATAGCGCCAACCGCTTCACCGGTTGGGATCGCGTAGACGGTGGCCCCAGAACATCTTATGGCCTCAAGTGGTCTGCATTCGGTGACAAGGGAGGCGGGACCTCCGTATTTTTTGGCCAGAGTTACCGTGTTCGATCAGACGACACGTTCGGCGAAGGCTCAGGTCTGGAGGACAACTTCTCCGATATCGTTGGACGATTGCGTGTAAGCCCTGGGGACAATCTGGATTTATCGTACCGGACCCGAATTGATAAAGATGATCTTTCGCCAAGGAGAAGCGAAGTTTCCGTCGCGGGAGGTCCTCCTGCCCTGCGGTTATCTACAAATTACGTCTTTTTTGACCGGCAGGAAGATTCAGATTTTGGTGGCCGCGAAGAAATTTCTGGTTCTATTAATGCCAAATTAAACCGCAACTGGAAAAGCAATTTCTCCGGCGTCTACGACTTGGAGGGTGGTGGCGAGCTACGGCGGGTTTCATTAGGTTTTACCTACGATTGCGAATGCTTTGTGTTCAGCGCCACTTTGAGACGCGACTTTTTTGAAGATCGGGATCTGAAGCCAAGCGATTCAATTTTGTTCAGGTTGACGTTCAAAACTCTCGGTGACGTTCAAACCGCCGTCAGCGCATCCGGCTCTTAGTGGGATTAGCTTGACCTCAATGTCTGGTGCTATAATCG
Source organism: Rhodospirillaceae bacterium (assembly GCA_038127535.1). Taxonomy (GTDB): domain Bacteria; phylum Pseudomonadota; class Alphaproteobacteria; order Rhodospirillales; family UBA2165; genus JAYPHU01. Next base: position 6,164 of record JAYPHU010000053.1, read on the forward strand.
AGGCCATGTTTTCCAGAATCCCAATCTATACCTTAAACAAGTCGATCGCCGTCGCCATTGTTGGTACCGGAGCTTTGCTTGGCGCAATTAACGTTGCAATGGCCCAACAGGTCCAAGGGATTGCTGCCGTGGTGAACAATGAAATTATCACTGGCTATGATCTGGATGCCAGGGTCAGGTTCACTCTGTTTTCATCAGGTCTTTCCCCTGATCTATATAGGCGCATTGCTCCCCAGGTTTTAAACGGCTTGATTGATGAAAAACTTAAGTTGCAGCAAGCGGCGCGGAAAAAAGTTCTGGTTTCCCGCACTGAACTTGACAGGGCCATTCGTAGTGTGGAGCAACGCAATAAGTTGCCCCCTGGCGGGATGACTAAGTTGCTAGAATCCAACCGCATCGATCCCGCCACATTCGAACGCCAGGCTAAGGCAGACCTGGCTTGGAGTAAAATTGTTCAACTTGAGGCCCGGCGCAGCATCCACATTGATGAGGAAACAGTCCAGGACGCCATCAATCTGATCAACGCCAACAGGGGAAAACCAGAATATCTGGTTGCAGAAATATTTCTTGCCTACGATAGGTCAAAGCCCGAAGCGGACGTGAAACAAGTCGCTGATAGATTGTTTGACCAATTGAAGAACGGCGCCCGGTTCCCGGCATTGGCCCGCTCCTTTTCGCAAAGTGCGTCTGCCGCCAACGGCGGTAGTCTTGGCTGGCTGCGGATTGACCAGATTGATCCTGATCTCGCCGATGTCCTTCAACAGATGAGCCGAGGTGATCTTTCCCGTCCGGTTCGCGGTACGGACGGGTACTACATTTTACTTTTAAGGAACAAACGCGTCGCGCTGGGCTTGGAACAATCAGAAGCAAGTATCGATTTGTTGCAGTTGTTTCTTCGGGTCAATGCCGGCGATCCCGAAGAGACAGAACAAGCGAGAAAACAGAACATTACATCCCTCAAACAAAATGCCAAGAATTGTGCGTCGCTAAACCAAATCGGCGGTAAACTGAAATCGGCCAACCTGGGGTCCGTAAAAGATATTAAACTTGGCGATATCGCCGCAAATATTCGGGAAAGAATTGAAAAATTGCCCGAAAACCAGTTGAGTGAACCAATCCGAACGCCCGCCGGCATGTTGGTCTTAATGGTCTGCAAGCGTCACACGCAAAAAACACAGGATGCTGTCAGAAATCGGATTGTAGAGTATCTGGCACGGGAGCGTGCAGATCTCCTGTCCAGAAGAATGCTGAGAGACTTAAAGAGGGTCGCCGTAGTGGAGATCCGCCGATGACGGCATCTCTGCTCCCCACGGCGCTGACCATGGGGGAGCCCGGCGGAATTTCAGGCGAAATTACTCTAAAAACGTGGCTTTACCATCGCCATGAACTGGCCCCTTTCTGTGTTATCGATGACATAGACCGGCTAAAGCGGCTCGCAAAGCAGCTGGCGTGGAGCGTGAAACCTGAAGCAATTGCCTCGCCCGAGGACACAGCCGCTGCCTATTTGAAAGGCGTGCCGGTTCTGCAAATTGACGAACCGATCATCGGCGATGTGGGTCACCTTGATCCGGCAAACGGGCCTGGCGTCAGGCGATCCATTGACCAAGCCGTTGAATTTGTCGCCAGCGGGCGCTGTGGCGCGCTGGTGACCAATCCAATCCACAAGGAAAATCTATACAAGACGGGCTTTAAGTTTCCCGGCCACACGGAATATTTGGGCCACCTCGCGGGCGATAAGTTCACGCCGATCATGATGTTGGTCTCTGACCGGCTGCGAGTCGTGACCGTTACCCGCCATGTTGGGTTGCGTCAGGCTATAGAAGAATTGACGACTGAACTTATCGTCGAGACCGCCGAAGTGACCGTTGAATCGCTGAAAATGGACTTCGGCATCCCCGAGCCCCGGCTTGCCGTCAGCGGGTTAAACCCCCATGCGGGGGAAGGCGGCCACATGGGCCGTGAAGAAATAGAAATCATTACGCCTGCTATTGAGGCCCTAAAAGCTGGAGGACACAACGTGATCGGCCCCCTTCCCGGCGACACCATGTTCCATGCTACAGCGCGGGAGCGCTACGACGTAGCCTTGTGCATGTACCATGACCAGGCGTTGATCCCAATCAAGACCTTGGATTTCGACAGCGCCGTCAATGTCACGCTGGGACTACCGTTTATTCGCACATCGCCGGATCACGGAACTGCGTTGGAAATCGCCGGGACGGGCATGGCCAGCGAAACAAGTCTGGTAGCGTCGTTACGGCTCGCGGGACACATGGCGCTGGCCCGTCAGTCGCGAGAGTAGCCGGACCGGTCATGACTTCCGATCGCATCGACGGTCTGCCTCCGCTGCGTGAGATTATCGCCGATTATGGATTGGCCGCCCAAAAGAAGTTGGGCCAGCACTTTCTTCTTGATAGTAATCTCACTGATCGTATTGCCAGGACTGCCGGCGACCTAGCAGGCAAGACGGTTATCGAAGTCGGGCCAGGCCCTGGTGGGCTGACCCGGTCCCTTCTCCGGAGTGGTGCGGACCGGGTGGTAGCGGTCGAAAAAGACGGCCGGTGCGTAGAGGCGCTACAAAGCCTTCAACAGGCGGCAAACGGGCGCCTCACATTGGTCGAGGAAGATGCGTTGGTGTTTGACCCGGCCATGCTCGGCGACGGACCGCACACAATCGTTTCCAACCTCCCTTACAATGTCTCTTCGCCGTTACTGATTAGTTGGCTGCAACGATCCCACCTCATTGAAGGCATGACTTTAATGTTTCAGAAGGAAGTGGCTGACCGGCTATCGGCGCAACCGTCCACAAAGGCCTATGGGCGCCTTTCCGTCATGACCCAATGGCGATTCGGCGTATCTCATCTTTTCAACGTCGACAAACGCGCCTTTACACCGCCGCCAAAAGTGATGTCGAGTGTGGTTTCCTTGAAACCAAAGCAGATCGATCGGACTGCTCCGTCTTGGAATTCCATGGAAAAACTGGTCGCCGCCGCTTTTAATCAGCGGCGCAAGATGCTGCGAACGTCATTGAGTGGATTGAATTTGGATTTTGACGGTGCGGGTATTGATCCTTCCCGTCGGGCGGAAACCCTTACTGTCGCCGATTATGAGTCACTTGCCCGCCAAATAGACTAGCCACCTCTAGGATTCAGGTTTTGCACGAAGTCATGAAGCGCGATCTGGCGATCTTTATGAAGACGTTCCGCAGCCAAGATTGAGCGGACCTGGGCTACACTGTCTTCAATGTCAACGTTGACGACGATGTAGGTATATTCTCGGTAATGGCTCATTTCATCTGCAGCCTTAGCCATCCGCTGGCGAACCACTTCGTCCGTATCCTGAGCCCTGGTCTTTAAGCGTTTCTCTAATTCCTCAGTGTCCGGCGGCAAGATAAAGACGGTAACGACGTCTTTACCGGTCGATTCGTTTCCGGTCAGTTGCTGCGTTCCCTGCCAGTCGATATCGAAGAGAATGTCTTTTCCGGCAGATAGCGCCTTTTCCACAGGTTCGCGAGGTGTGCCGTAGTAGTTGCCGAAGACATGGGCGTGTTCCAACAGCTCCCCGTTTTTCACCATTTCGTGGAACCGCGCTTCGTCGACAAAGAAATAGTCTTTGCCTTCGACCTCCCCCGGCCGAGGCGGTCGGGTCGTTACGGAAATGGACATCGACAGGTTCGGATCCCGTTCGAGCAAGGCCCTTGATATCGTGGTCTTTCCGGCGCCCGAGGGCGATGATAGCACAAGCATCAATCCGCGCCGGGATAGTGACCGAAATGTCGTGCCACTATTCAATATTCTGTACCTGTTCGCGGAGTTGTTCGATCGTCGCCTTGAGCTCCAATCCGATGTTTGAGAGCTCTATCTCGGCCGCTTTCGAACAAAGAGTATTTGCCTCCCGGTTGAGCTCTTGGCACAAAAAGTCGAGCCGCCGGCCAATGACGCCGCCATCGGTCAAGAGCTGCTCAGCCGCTTCCCTATGCGCCGTCAGACGGTCGAGTTCTTCCCGCACGTCGGCCTTAGTCATCAAAACAGCGGCCTCCTGTGCCAAGCGTTCTTCCGGCAAGGCCGGCAGAGCCGAAAGCAATTCCGAAACCTGATCGGCGAGTTTCGCCTTTATCCTGTCCGGCTGCATTTCCGCAGTAGATTCCGCTTGTTGGCTGAGATCGCCAATTTTCTCTAGGAGGCCGGTCAAGACCTCCTTGATTTTGCGCCCCTCATCAGCGCGGACCTCCGCCAGGCCGGTCAGCGTTGAATTTAAGTCATTGAGGATCGCTTTTTGCCGCGCCTCAATCTCCGCCTCGTCTTCAATGTCCGGCGCCACATCAATCACACCCTTCACAGAGAGTAAGGATTCAAGGCGAATGGGCTCAATGTTATCGTTGGCTTTTTTAATTTCCCGGGCGGTTTCGATCAGCTCATCCAGAAATGTCCGGTTGATCTGGAACTGAGAGCCGCTTCCGGTGTCGTGGGTGGCGAGGTGCAGACTAAAATTCCCCCGGGAAAACAGATCCGACACCCGCTTGCGCACTTGGGGCTCCAGTCCTTCCATGCCTTGTGGCAACCGGCATCGAAGGTCGAGCCCTTTTCCGTTGACGCTTTTCGCCTCCCAGTGCCAACTGAATTTCTCATCCTGCCCGGACGCACGGGCAAAACCTGTCATGCTGTTCGTGCCGTTTGATGTGGCCATCTAAACTCCTAAGACCGGATCAAGGGGAAATTACCTCTCCCCCAGGGTTTGGCATAAGAGATTCCCCTCACCAAATCAATGATGGGAGACCGGCTCAGGCGTTCCGCAGCGGAACTAGGCGTCTTCTTTCAGTGCCGGGTAATTCCCGGTTACATAGCTGGGCGTATAGGTTTCCGGGGGCTTGCCGCCGGTCGCCCGCCGTTTGAGCGCCTGTTCGACACTCTCGGCTTCCTTGGCCTGCTGTAGACCCAGTTTCCGATCCGTCGGGTACGGCCCCATCAAGTCCGGTGGCGGCAATGTCGATGCCGGGAAGTACGCAATGTTCGTTTCCTTCCTGATCTTTTTCCCCGGATCAATCTTCGGCCGGTTGGCGTCCGAGGCCGCTACGGTGTAGTTCTCCGGCTGATACTGGAAGGTCTTGCAGCCCATCACTTCCATGTCCAGCCACCACTTCTTGGCGTCCACCGGATTGCCATTGCCAAGTACGTCGTCCAGCCAAACCGCCAATGGCGCCAGCACCGGCTTAGCCCACATGGCGTTGACGCCGAGCCAGCTTCCGACCTGGTGAAGCAGCGGGCCGTCCCATGTCGTATCTTTACTGAGGGGACAGGTTTTTACACATCGCCCACACGCCGAACCTTTGATGTTGGTCGCCCGGTACATGGTGCAGCGCTCACTATCAGGCTTCCACGTCTCGTAGCCGTTGAAGATGACTTTGTCTCCATATGGGATCGCCTGGCACGGACATTCCCGGGCACATTTGTCGCAAACCGAACAAAACTTTTGCACGCCGAAATCGATGGGTTTGTCGGGAAGCAACGGCATATCGGTAGTCAACACCGAGGTTTTAAACCGCATACCCAGGAACGGGTTGATTGCGCTCTCGCCGATCCGGCTCTGCTCACCCAGCCCTGACGCCAGAACCAACGGCACGTGGAGCACATGGCTGTCCAGGTTGGTGTGTGCTCGCGCCGGATAGCCCATTTCCCGGATCATTTCCGCGATCACGCCGGTGACCTCCGCACCCCGCAAATAAGCCCTCATGGACTGAGACCCGGAAATCCAATCGTTGCCGGAGGCACCCAGGAACGTCTCGTAGCCTTGGTCGATTAGTACCACCATCGCGTACTTATGATACGGCTCAATCGGTTTGCCGTGTTTGTCGTGGGAGTACCAGGCATAGGCGGGCGCCTCGCAGATGCCGGTGATGGATGACCCAAGGTAGTGGCTAAGCGCCTTTAGCGCCTTGCTATTGTCCTCCGGGCTCTGATCGCCTTCGACGCGCCGGGAGGCTGTCTGACCATCCTGTAAGGGCTTAATCGCCCAACTGGGCCGGACAATGCCCTGAGAAACGGGATGCTTTTGTGACCAGCGCGCCGCTTCCTTGCGAGCTTTCTCACTCAAATCACCCAACGCCGTCCGGACATACATATTTGCCCGGCTGGGCACGCGTGGTACTTCATCTTCAAATATATGGGTCGTGATTTTGTCGACCCGCTTTAACGTTTCCACCGGATAAGGTCCCAGGTGGGACGGCCGCCGGCTACGGCGCCATCTCTCCAAACCTGAAATCGCCCCGGAAAGTCCCAGTTGATAGTGCAGGTCCTTGCCATCGATCTCGCTCGCCGCCAAAGGTAGGTCGACGTTCAGTTCGTAATCAGTGGTGACAACCGCCACCGC
>JAYPHU010000054.1:0-11985 GCA_038127535.1 Rhodospirillaceae bacterium
AACGAAAAAGTGGTGGAGCCGAGGGGAATCGAACCCCTGACCTTCGCATTGCGAACGCGACGCTCTCCCATCTGAGCTACGGCCCCATATCGGCCCGGCTGGATAAAACGCCGGGCGGCAAAGGTGCGGGATAATGTGTCGGGACCCCGACTCTGTCAAGTGGGGACTGCGCCGGGCCGGGTCTCATGAAACTTGCCAGAATATCGCTATGACTTTAGTGTCTGGACACGATCAGCAATCAGTATAAATAGGGTTCCATGCAGTCCTTATTGATCCTCATCGACAACATCCTGAACCTCTATGTTTGGTGCATCATCATCTCGGCGATCCTGAGCTGGCTGGTGGCGTTCAATGTGGTGAACACCTCCAACCGGTTTGTCTACATGGTCGGGGATTTTCTCTACCGGATCACTGAACCGGTGCTTCGGCCATTCCGGAAATTCATCCCGAACCTGGGCGGAATAGATGTTTCGCCAATCATCGTGATCCTGCTGATCTTTTTCATCCGCAATCTGATGCGGGAATACGGCGGGCACCTTTAAGCCGAGGCCGGACAAGAAACTCATCACTGTCATTTAACGGGGGAACATCCGATGGCAGAAGCCGCACGCATTGACGGAAAAGCCTTTGCCGAGAAACTGCGCAACAGCGTTGCTGATCAGGTCCGAGAACTAAAAGACACCCACAATCTCACGCCGGGCCTGGCCGTGGTGCTGGTCGGCGAGGACCCGGCCAGTGAAATCTATGTCCGCAACAAGGGCAAGATGACCGTGGAGGCCGGCATGAAAAGCCTGGAACACAAACTGCCGGCGGAAACCACCCAGAAACAACTTCTGACACTCATCGAAGGCCTGAACGGTGACGACGCCGTCAACGGCATCCTGGTGCAATTGCCCCTGCCCGATCACATTGATGAACAGGCCGTGCTGGCCAAAATCGACCCGATGAAAGATGTGGACGGGTTCCACGTGATCAATGCGGGCAAACTGGCCACCGGTGCGGACGGGCTGGTGCCGTGCACGCCCCTGGGCTGCGTCATGCTGATCAAGGATCAGATGGGCGACGATCTGTCCGGCAAGCGCGCCGTGGTCGTCGGCCGCTCCAATATCGTCGGCAAGCCCATGGCGGCGCTGCTGCTGCGGGAAAACTGCACGGTCACCATCGCACACTCGCGCACCCAGGACTTAGAAGAGGAATGCCGCCGCGCCGATATTCTGGTCGCCGCCGTCGGCCGGTCGCAAATGGTCAAAGGCAGCTGGATCAAGGTCGGCGCCGTGGTCATCGACGTCGGCATGAACCGCCTGCCCCCGGATGAAGACGGTAAATCTAAACTCTGCGGCGACGTGGATTACGACGACGCCCTCAAAGTGGCGTCCGCTGTCACCCCGGTGCCCGGCGGCGTCGGTCCGATGACCATCGCATGCCTGTTGCAGAACACGGTCACCGCCGCCTGCGCCCAGCACGCAATCGACGTGCCGGACGTTTAAGCCGGCCAGGGTCCCTCAATCGGAGGCATATTTCATTTGATCCTGGCGTCCGTTGCCTTTGTGGGCGGGCGTTTGGTCCTCTCCGCAAGACCGATCCGCGATCCGATCGTGGCGAGGCTCGTTGAAAGGCCGGTTCTGGGGCTGTATTCGCTGGCTATGGCAGCGGCGCTGGCGCGGATGATCCTGGCGTTCAATGCCGCGCCGTATTACGAGGTCTGGTTCGCATCCACCAGCGTCAGGCATCTCTCCCTGTCTCTCATGCTCCCCGTCTGTATATTTCTGATGGCGTCCCTGACGCCCAAGAGCCCGACCTTTGCCACCGCTCATCCCCCGGCCGTCTCGGGTGGACCGAGGGGCATCTTCCGCATCACCCGGCATCTCATGATGCGGGGAATCGGCGTCTGGGCGCTGTTAGGTCCGATCCTGATCGACAAGCGGCGCGCCAGGCTGTTGGGCGCGGACCGGGACGCCTTCGCGACGTAGACCTCTTACATCCCCTTCGCCGCCATCCTGGCCAAACGCACACCGGCCAATTCGCGGGAGATCGGCTGGTTCCGGGTCCTGGCCGGGGCCGGTCTCTATCTGGTGCTTTTGCTTTTGCAGGAAAGCCTGTTCGGTGTCGCGTCCATGAGCTGGGTGTCGGGACTTTTCGGTTAAGCCCTTACACTAAAAACTGAACTTTCTCTCGATATAGGCCATCAAGTCGGCGACGCTGTCGTCCACAGATTGGGTGGCCGTATCGAGCGCGAATTCCGGTGTGGCCGGCGCTTCGTAAGGCGCGGAGACACCCGTAAACTCCTCGATCTCGCCCGCGCGGGCCCGGGCGTAGTGGCCCTTGGGATCCCGGTCCTCGCAGACCGCCACGTTGGCGGCGATATGGATTTCGTGGAACTTTTTGCCGGAGGCTTTGCGCGCCAGTTCCCGGTCAGCCCGGTACGGTGAGATAAACGCCGTGATCACCAGGAAGCCGGCATCGGCAAACAACGCCGCCATCTCCCCGATGCGGCGAATATTCTCCGTCCGGTCTTCCGGCGAGAACCCCAGATCGGCGCTGAGACCTTGGCGGACATTATCCCCGTCCAGCACATAGACCTGCCAGCCCTTTTCGAACAGTTTCTGTTCCACTTCGATGGCGAGGGTCGATTTGCCGGAACCGGGCAGGCCGGTGAACCACAGAACCCCGCTCTGATGATTGTTAGCGGCGACCCGCTGGTCAATGGAAACCCGGTGTTTAACGGTGACAAGGTTGGCGGTTTTGGCGGGCATGGAAATCGTCCGATGAAGGGCTAAGCGGTTGTTGTTAAAGGGTTACGGAACACCCGGCAAGACACCGGCCTACAGAAACCGGCCGGTCTTCAGCCAATGGGCGCATTCCTCACCGAGTTCCTTCAGCGCCAGGTCCTCGTACTTCCGGCTCTCTTCTTCGGACAGCATATCCCGCCAGCGGCCGTTGACACCCTTAAAGACGAACGTCTCCGCGCCGCCATCCCAGAACGCGCCGCCCAGGGGCACACTCGGCGTCGCATTGACCTTCATATAGTCAAAGCTGCAATGCTCCAGGATCTCAGGCCATTTGGCCTCGTCGATGGGAATCCCAAGGAAGCCGGCGATATCCCGGATTTCGCCCGGCATGTCATCCTTCAGCGCCGAGAAATGAATCAGTTTGACGTTCGGCAGATGCTGGATATCCCACCAGGACCGGATGTTCTCCCAAAACGACCAGAATGGATAGCCGTCCTTATCCAGCCAGTCGTGGTAATACTGAATGATGTCATCCACCGGCCGGCCGATGGGCGGGCCGACCCGCCCCGGCGTGTCATTGAGCGCCGCGTACCACGCCTCATTGGCGTTTACGTGATGGTTATACATGCTCCACACCACGTCCCTGCCGTCCCGGGCAATGTAGATGTACTTGGCCTGGGGCGAGAACACGAGCGCGTCCACCGGCAAATGAGTCTTTAAAAAGCGCCGGTGTGTCTGCGCCTCCACCTCGGGCAGCTTGATCTCCTTCGGCGGCACCCGAAGATCAAGCCACGGCGAAATGTCGGCGACCTGCAAACCTTCTGCGCCATTGAAAATAAGCTGGCTAACGATCTGCTGCACCCAGGTGGTCCCCGACTTGGCCCAGGTGCCGATGATGATGTCATCTGCCCGGAACTTGAAGTCGTTCCAGAACGTGGAATCCATGTGATTGTTCTGCATTTCCCGTGTTTTCACGGGCCATTGGATATCGTCCGCCATGTGATCCGCTCGCCCCTCTGGTTCCATGCCTCTGTTGTTATATTTGATTGCCCAAAGGCTACCTGATTTACCGAACGGCGGTAAACAATTATTCCTCGCGGGCCCATGATCCAGTTCTGGAATTCATCCGCCGCGGATGATAGACAGCACGGCTTAACACCACCGATATTGCGGCTTTCAGACCATTTATGACCGACCTCGCCCAGAAACGTAATTTCGCGATCATCGCCCATATCGATCACGGCAAGTCCACCTTGGCGGACCGGATGATCGAGGTGTGCGGCGGGCTGACCAACCGCGAAATGAAGGAACAGGTTCTCGATTCCATGGATATCGAGCGGGAACGGGGCATTACCATCAAGGCCCAGACCGTCCGGCTCAATTTCAAGTCCAAGGACGGCAATACCTACGAGCTGAACCTTATGGACACGCCGGGCCATGTGGATTTCTCCTACGAGGTCAGCCGCTCTTTGGCCGCGTGCGAGGGCTCTCTCCTGGTTGTCGATGCGACCCAGGGCGTCGAGGCGCAGACCCTGGCCAACGCCTATCTCGCCATCGACGCCAACCACGAGATCGTTCCGGTGCTGAACAAGATCGACCTGCCGGCGGCCGAGCCGAACCGCATCAAGGCGCAGATCGAAGAGGTGGTCGGGCTTGATACGTCCGACGCCGTTGAAATTTCCGCCAAGACAGGCATGGGCGTGCCCGATGTGCTCGAGGCACTGGTCAAACGCCTACCACCACCCCAAGGGGATCCTTCCGCGCCCTTGAAAGCGCTGCTGGTGGATTCCTGGTATGACCCCTATCTGGGCGTGATGATCCTGATCCGGGTTTACGACGGGGAACTCCGGAAAGGCATGAAGGTCAAATTCATGTCGTCGGGTGCCGCCTACCAGATCGACCAGGTGGGCATTTTCAAGCCCAAGATCACGCAGGTGGATGCACTGACCCCCGGCGATCTCGGCTACATCACCGCGTCGATCAAAACCGTAGCCGAAACCCCGGTCGGCGACACCATCACCGAGGAGAAACGCCCGGCTTCCGAACCTTTGGCCGGCTTCAAACCGTCCGTGCCGGTTGTATTTTCCAGCCTCTTCCCCACCGACAATGCGGAGTTCGAGGATTTGCGGGACAGTCTTGCCAAGCTTCGCCTGAACGATGCGAGCTTTCAGTACGAGCCGGAAACCTCTGCCGCGCTGGGCTTCGGCTTCCGGTGCGGTTTTTTGGGCCTGCTACACCTCGAGATCATCCAGGAGCGGCTGGAGCGGGAATTTGATCTGGACCTGATCACCACCGCGCCGAGCGTTGTTTATAAAATCCACCTTTCCAACGGCGAGGAAATGGAATTGCACAATCCGGCCGACATGCCGGAACCGACCGAGATCGATTTTGTGGAGGAGCCCTGGATCCGCGCCACCATCCTGGTGCCGGACGAACATCTGGGCGGCGTACTATCCCTCTGCACGGAGCGGCGCGGCGAACAGATCGAACTGACCTATGCCGGCAGCCGGGCCATGGTGGTCTATCGACTGCCCTTGAACGAAGTGGTGTTCGATTTCTATGACCGACTGAAGTCCACCACCCGCGGCTATGCCAGTTTCGACTATCAAATGGACGGCTATCGCGAATCACAGTTGGTCAAAGTGTCGATCCTGGTCAATGCGGAACCGGTCGACGCCCTGGCCTTCATCGCCCACCGGTCACAGGCGGAGACCAGGGGCCGGGCGATCTGCGAACGGCTCAAGGATTTGATCCCGCGCCAGCTCTTCAAAATTGCCGTGCAGGCCGCCATCGGGGGTAAGATCATCGCGCGGGAAACCATCAGCGCGCTCCGCAAGGACGTGACCGCCAAGTGCTACGGCGGCGACATTACCCGGAAACGCAAGCTGTTGGAAAAGCAGAAGAAGGGCAAGAAGCGCATGCGCCAGTTCGGCCAGGTTGAAATTCCGCAATCCGCCTTCCTGGCGGCGCTTCGCATGGGCGACGACTAGTCTTCTTTTTTCGGTGTATCCGGGCTCTCCGGCGGCGTGATCTGATGGGCCACGATCAGGTTAAATGGCTGCGACGTGTCGGGCACGTTCTCCTCCCCATGTTGCAGCACCCGGGCGACAAACAGATCATCCATGTCCGAATCCACCTGTGTCAGATCGGTCGGGTCAAAATCCCCCATGTCCTTATATTTTGACGGCCCACCGTCCCCGTAGAGCTCTGCTTCCTCATCCGCTGCCGCCTGGATATCGTCATAGGTGGTGTACGGCAGATCTTCCTCGTCACCATCTTCAAGGACCGGCCGTTCCCGGTAGCGCCAGGCCAGCGCCAAGCCCGGTGCGCCGGCCAGGAACCAGCCGGGCAACGCCATGACGGTCAGCAACGCCTGATCCCAAAGCGCCGGGTGCAAGCCTCCCCGCACCGCGCCGGCCAGTTCAACGAAAAACGCCGGCACCAGGATCTCCATGACCCTGGCGATGCCCATGATGCCGTATTCTCCTGTGATGGCGTGTGCGGCGGTTTCCGCGGCTGCTAGAAAAAAGGCGGCGACCAGGAGGAACCAGCCGGATGCTTTCCCTATCTGCATCTGCGTATCATACCAGCAGCCGGCCCTCATACCTACTGGGAAAATCACGGATGACGAAATTTTCAACCCCGCCGGCGAGCCACGTCAAAATCGTTGCGGAGCCGGGGCGGGTCGGTTAATTTGCCCGCCCATTGCGGCGTCACGGCTTGTGAGCGCCCGTGTGACGGAGGGGTGGCCGAGCGGCTGAAGGCGCACGCTTGGAAAGCGTGTATACGTAAACGCGTATCGAGGGTTCGAATCCCTCTCCCTCCGCCATTAACTCTAGTCATTCTTAAGTCCACTTTAGTTACAAGAGCTTAGCTAAAGTCCAACTGATGTCCTCAGACCGTTGTGTCACAGATTGTTACACGGGAGTGCATCATGTTTTGTATTAATCGTAGCGGTTGGTTCCACTTTAGACTTAGAGTTCCCCACGACTTAACAGACATAGTTGGGTCTACTCATATCCAATGTCCACTTAAGACTAAGCAGAAGCGGATAGCTAATAAGCTCTCTCTGGAGCTTCGTGATAGGTTCATTCCGCAGTTCCAGAGGTTGAGGGTAGAATTGTTATCTGGTGCCGATGAGTCACAACTCCATCGATTGGCCCATGAGCTACTCCCGATACGTCTGAGGGCACGTAAGACTGCATCTGGTCAATCCACACTCATGCTGTCGGGCCTTATCTTTGCCTATCTGGATGATAGGTCTAAGCACATTGATGAGAGGACGTTGTTAAATACCAGATATGTGTTTGATCTATGTCTTTGGGTGTTAGGTGATGTTCCTATAGCTGAGCTTAGTCGTAGCGATTGTCGGTCCTTTAGAGACACCATGCTTCGACTTCCACCACGAGCTAATCGCTACGCTAAGCAGATGACTGTATCTGACGTTCTGGCTTTGGGTCTTAAACCGATGAACCCGAAGACAGTGAATAAGAACATCCAGTTCCTATCCGCCATGTTTAATTGGGCTGTGTCTGAAGAGATTATTGAAGACAATCCAGCTAGAGGTCTAACCGTCAGCATTAAGCGTAAGGTCTCACTAGAGCGTAAGGCTTACGATGAAGAGACACTCTCTCTGGTGTTTAATAACCTTAACCCAACTGACGAGAACCCGGAGAACTACTGGCTACCACTATTGGGTTACTTCACCGGCCTCAGGATTGAAGAGCTATGTCAGTTGAGGATAGAGGACATTGTTCAGATTGATGGGGTGTACTGTATCAGTGTGTCTTCTGAAGCAGGACCACTAAAGACCATCAATGCAGAACGGATTGTTCCACTCCATAGCCGTCTTCTGGAATTAGGCTTCATTGAGTATGTAAATAGCTTAGATAACACCCACTCCATACGTCTCTGGCAGAACCTCAAAGCGAATGTTTATGGGAAGTACTCGTCTGCCTATTCAAAGCGTTTCGGTAAGTTCAAGAGAGCCATCGGTATTGAAGACAATCAGCTTACCTTCCACTCATTCAGACACACGTTCGCCAATGAACTTAAACAAGCTGATGTTACAGAATATTTGATTGCTCAGCTTATTGGTCACTCCAATAACTCAATCACTATGAGTCGGTACGGCAAAGAGTATGAACTAGAGAAGATGGTGGAGGCTGTAGAGAGGCTAAAGCTGCACAAAGCAGCTATCTAAGGTCTTGCGTGTAACAATCTGTGACACAACGGTCTGAGGACATCAGTTGGACTTTAGCTAAGCTCTTGTAACTAAAGTGGACTTAAGAATGACTAGAGTTAATGGCGGAGGGAGAGGGACACTGCCGGTGGCTCTTTAGTCCCACTCTAGCCCTTCAGTTCTCTAGTCTTTCAAACGTCTGTCTTCAGACCAGCTAGATCATCTGTGTAACATTCTGTGTGACAGAAGTGAATCCCCTCTAGGTTCTTTAGAACACTTAAGTCTTCTCTGGTCAGACCATAGCCTGACTGAAGCCTATAAATGGACTCTACAAAGGCATCCTGTTGTGGGGCTATGGATTGTGTGTTGGTCCAGAGTTGTGAGTCTGGAGTCCTCTATGGACTCTCTAAAGGGTGTCTAAAGCCTGACCTTAGCTACTACTTAAGTTTCACAAAAGTTATCTCTAGTGTTTACCTGAGACTGGCTAGGGGGGGGGCCCTGGTGGACTTGAGGATTCTTATGTAGGGTCATTTATACTTGAGAGGGAGTTTGGAAGATGAGAAGAGAGCAGTTCGGGATGCTGTCGCACCTATAGGCTGAGGAGTAAAATTTAAATGAATAATGAACATGAAATAGCGTTAGTACGAGCTGTCGACAAAGTAGAGAGCCACTTGTGATTTAGTAACCGGTACTCACGATTGTACCCTTTTATCGGCGTTATAATAGCTCTAGCAGTGATATTCATATTTACGCCAAACGATAAATGGGTTCCTTATTTGTTGGCAGTTGCCACAATAAGTTTCGTTTACACGGTCGGCCAATGGGGAGCGATGATACATCTCAGCTTAGCAATTCAAACAACGATAATGGAATACCAAACGATTGGGCGCCAACAAGAAACTGAAGAAACCTGATTTTCTTTTTCTAACGAGCAGATGAGACCTTGAGACGCCTCGGATCACTATTGGAAGCCAGTCCAGAACTAGCTGCAGAATGGCACCCTGACAAGAATGGGGAGCTTACTCCCAATGCGGTAGCGGCAGGGTCTTCAAAGAAGGTTTGGTGGCTGTGCACTAAGGGACATGAGTGGACGGCAAGCGTTTCGAATAGGCGAGGACTGGGGCGAGGCTGTTATAGAATCAGCCAAGTATATAAAACTCCCAAGTTCGATAAGGACCAGTCATTCTCACAATAACGATGCCACGCTTCCCTCAACTTTTCCTCCAATGCACCCACGACAAGATCAGGTTGAATTAAGCTCGATGACTTCATCTCATCTCTAAGGTTATCCCTGAGATGAACCAACCTGGCAGAGTCTGAACTAAGATCAACGGCGCACCGAACAAATTCGTCATCATCCGTAGTGGCCCAGTCCCCATATCCGATTTGTTTGAGCAAGCTCGCACTAACTCTAGAACTTCTGTGATCATCGATGTAGGTAACTACTGGAACCCCCATCCAAAGAGCATCACAGGTCGTTGTTGTGCCACTGTAGGGGTATGTGTCTAGAGCAATGTCGACATTTGCGTAGTCACCTAAATGTCCGGCCGTCGATTGTATTTCCCAAGCGAAATCGACTCGCTCAGTCGGAATACCTAACCTAGTCATTCTGTTCAGAAGTGACCTCTGTACTGATTCATGACGCAACGGCGAACGCTTAATCAGCAATCGAGAGTCTGAGACGTTTGATAACACTTCAGCCCATAACCGAAGTGTCATGTCTGAGAGCTTTGTGAGCGTGTTGAATGACCCGAATGTGACGTAACCATTCGCTAAACAAGGTGGCGGGGAGTGGGCCACGTCGAATGGTTGGTGATAACAATGATAGCCACCATCAAGACGCAGTGGACTGGACGCGCTTTCTTCCATCGGATCAATTGGTGAGACAACTTTATCTCCCACGATGTAATCAATTGTTTGAACACCGGTCGCGTTTGGATAACCGAGCCAGGAAACCTGAACAGGAGCTGGCTTTGCCACAAATACTGGCAGCACATTGCCAGCAGAATGCCCGTTCAAGTCGATAAGTATATCAATATTATCGGCTTCTATGAGTTCGCAAATTTCCTGAACTGTTCCCCCATAAATTGGACGCCAATGATCACAAAGATTCTTCAATGATTGAGTCATCAGGTCGCTAAAGTTGAGATTGGCGTATGCGAAAATCTCAAATGAGCGTTTATCGTGATTCTCTAAGATCGGCTTAAGAAAATTAGCAACCGCCGAATAACAAAAATCCGAGGAAACATATCCGATCCCAAGTTTTTTCCCGGGGTCTCGATCAATTACATTGCTGATACGAGGCGGTATTTCGGTAGCTACACTCTTCCCCCAGCTTGTATGACTTGCATCAAGTTCGGATTGAGTCATTCGATCTGCATAATTCAAAGCTAAAAGGTAATCACTCCACGTAGAGTCTTGCTTTGGTAATTCCTTACAAAGAGCCTCATAGTGTTCAGTGGCCGCGCTAATCTCCCCCATCCTAAACAAAGTTGCGGCATAATTACGCCGGGCGACTAGTGACGGAGTATCCTCAGAAAGAAACTCAGAAAAGATAACTTTCGCTTCCTCAAACAACTCTGAATTTAAATAGGCCAAACCCAGACTGAGACGCAGTTCAGAGATATGGCTAAATGCCGGTAGCCAGCTACTAAACAGTTTGATTGCCCCATCGTACCGTTGCGCTTGATCAAAAATAGCCCAAAGCTGAAGAACGAGCTCCGACGACGGGGAAACTACGGTCTCTCTCGCAATATCAATTGCCTTGTCCACGTTTCCTGCGAGCAAATGCGATCTCATGGAAAGCTCAGACAATTGTTCATTTTGCAAGCCTGCCTCTAAGGCTTGATCAAAATGTTCAGCTGCTTGGCTGTAATGGCCAGCCTCATAGAGGCAGGCAGCATAATTAAAAATCAATTCTGTATTGCCGGGTGCGTGCCTTAGAAGCTTTTCCATATATGGCAGGGCCTCTGCGGGGCGGCCTTCCGACAGCATCTGCCTCGCGTGTTCCCATAAGCTGTCCAAGTCAATGACACTGTCATTTTGTCTTAAATTGCGTTGCCGCATTTTCTTATTTATGGCTCTTCTTTCTTGTCGATTCATCAGAAGGCTCTTTATCAATGCACAACTACAATTTGAAAACGGCTACACGATTGTCTGCATAAATTGGTTTTCGATAACCGGCCAAAAATCTCATGAACTGATACATCGACAACATCGAATATCCTAACTTGCGATAATGAGAATAGCCAATCTGCGTCCAACCTTGGTATTCCTGTGGTGACTTAGTGGCGTAACCCGCATGTTCCCAAACCACATATTCGACACCTAGTTTAGAAAAGTATTTAAGATAATCGTTCGGTGGAGAATTCAAGGGTAAATTCATAAGCGGATTCGCCAAGCCGACCTGATTAAATGTCAGTATTCTGTTTCTCTTATAATCTAATAAATATCCGATCGAACCCCAGCTTAGGATTGTCGCTTGTGCTGGAATCTGAGTTTGCACTTTGTCGATCCAACTAGAGTAAGATGGACTAATAGCTGACTGAGCATACTTCTTGTAAACGTTTTCTGTAGCCGCCGAAAAAGACAACAACGTGTGATGAACTGCAATCCGTTCGACACGATTAATCGTGTTTTGCGCAAACATGGCAATAAATATAAGGGGAATTAGATATCCCGTAATTCGCCAAAATTTTTGCCCGGGGCGCGGATTTAAAATTTCAGAGACACTGACCTGCCCCTGTTGATTGGTCCGGTTTGAATGTTAGTGCATGGTGTTTCTCCGGTCCATGGTCACGATGGTTTCCGGTGCTGGCGGCCTGTATCCCAATGCTGAATGTGGTCTCTTGGTGTTGTAGTGCTTCCGCCACTGCTCGATGATGATCTGTGCCTCCTTCAGGCTATAGAAGATTTCTCCGTTCAGGAGTTCATCTCTGAACCGGGCATTGAAGCTCTCGCAGTATCCATTTTCCCAAGGTGATCCCGGTTCAATATAGGCTGTTTGAGTGCCAACAGCCTTGATCCAGTTTCTGACAGCTTCCGCTACAAACTCAGGGCCGTTGTCTGACCGGA
>JAYPHU010000055.1:0-11551 GCA_038127535.1 Rhodospirillaceae bacterium
CGCTGGCTTTTCTAGGCAGAGCTTGGATAGTTTCAGGGCCAGCCTGCGCTCTGAGTTATCGAGCTTTGCTTCGACCGTTTTGCGCCAATCCTTGGCAATTGAGCTGCCATTTTTCGCGGAGAGATTGTACATGACGTAAGCCATGACGAAGTCCTTCGAGATACCCCTGCCTTGGTAGTACATGTAACCGAGGCTAAACTGGGCCATGGCAGTGCCCTGCTGAGCGGCCTTGCGATACCAATTAACGGCTTCGTTTTCGTCTTTGGTAACTCCCCAGCCATTTTCGTGCATCTGGCCAAGTCTCGACTGCGCCAAGGGATGGCCTTCCTCAGCGAGTGGCTTAAAGTGCGTCAACGCCGTATCGTAGAATCTTATGCGATCTGTGTTGCATCTTAGGGAAAAGACCAAGCAACTTTGGCGGATCTCTTCTTTATGAAATGCGCTATAGCCTGCGTAGTAGTCAGGCTCAAATTTCTGAGCGTTGACGGGTTTCTCAGCGTTGGCGGGTTTCTGAGCGTTGACGGGCGGCATTATCGCCAAAGCGAGGATCAACATCGTTATCGTGAACAGGTATCGCATTGCTCGATCATAGGCCGACGGGTCCTACCTAAGCAATCCAATGCGGGTTATTCGCGACCGCAGTAGTTTTCTGGTCATAGAAATTTTAAGAAGCCTTCGTTTCAGTGAAGACACAACAAGTCGATATTAATCGAGTGATCCCGTATGCTCGCAATCCCCGCAATAATCGGAAGGCTGTGGCCAAGGTAGCGGCCTCCATACGTGAGTTTGGTTTTCGCCAGCCCATCGTGGTTGATAACGAAATGACCGTCGTTGCGGGCCACACGCGCCTGCTGGCGGCAAAGCAGCTAAGTGCCGGTC
Organism: Rhodospirillaceae bacterium; assembly: GCA_038127535.1. Classification (GTDB taxonomy): domain Bacteria; phylum Pseudomonadota; class Alphaproteobacteria; order Rhodospirillales; family UBA2165; genus JAYPHU01. The sequence continues at coordinate 880 of JAYPHU010000055.1, forward strand.
CACATCGCAGATGGCCTCACACAGGCCCAAATACGGGCCTACAGACTTGCAGACAACCGAGTAAGACAAGGGGCTGGCTGGTATGACGAACTATTATCGCTAGAACTCACCCAGATGTCGCCGGCCGAGAAGAGTGGAAGGATTTCAGGGGACTGACCGTCGCCGGCAGGACACAGCCTCGCGTCGATGGCGTCGAGCGGATCGCCGGCGCATTGATGGGAAGGCATCACGCTTTCCCCACAGCTGATGACGGATACTACGGACAACGCATGGAAGCGTTCCATTCCACATCAGGTAATCAAGGAATGACGTGATTAAGGAAGTTCCGAGTTGGGTCACTCGCTTATGTCGATAATCCGACCTAAGTCGTCCGCTTTGAGAGTCCAATCAGTCAGTCAATTCCGTAAGACAATTGATATATTCAGATAAATGGCGAACGACACCCAAAGAACATATGGACACATTATACAGCCAGCAAAACGATCGATACGCCAAAACAACAGAAGCGTGATGAGTATGCTGATCCACAACAAAACGATTTCTATTGCTGCGAAACCCGGAGATTTGGCCCCAAAGAAAATGAACGACCACATCAAATTGAGTATTAACTGAATAGCAAAGGCTACCATAGCCATGCGGTGTAAGCTGTTCGCCGGCCTTAACCAGACGCGCCAACCGGCTACCGCCATCATGACATACAATGCGATCCACGTTGGGGTGAACACCCAATCGGGAGGGTTCATTGGAGGCTTAATGAGGGTTTGATACCAGTCGTTGACCGAGGTTTGTGTAATCCAGCCACCAACTGCCGCTACTCCAAGACACATGGCGAGGAAAAATAGGAGAGGAACCGTATTTTTCATTTTTGGAATCTATTGATTTATTAATCGGATTCTGGATACAGCAATATCCGCTGTGAGAACTCTTCCAATCCCAAGAACGCCGATCCTGCGAAGATGTTTCGGATTAAACAAAGTATCAGTCTTGTGCCGGATAAAATCCGCAAAACGAAAACTAACCGTTGTCCATTTAGATGGGGCAAAAAAGGATACCCTGAATGATTGCCAAGGTCGATTTAGATCGGATGTGCGAAGACGAAGGTCGTAAGTCTCATCGTTTCCGATAACGTTTAACTCAATAGCATTGAAACGAGACGCATCGAAATCTCTGCCGTTCTTGCTAATATCGAACGCCATCTGGACGAAACCACCATTATTCTCCAAAGACACTTCACCGGTAAGGCGCGTGGCTTGTAGGCCAGCGATATTCTCATGAGAAATGCTGCCATGAGATACGCCGCCCATCACTGTGTCGGAGACGAATTTCCAGTCGGTGATCAGTTCCAACGACATAACCACAAAGTCGGTGTTAATACCAAGATAAAGCTACACCTGTTTCCGGCTATTTTTCGGACCAACATGACAGACATTTTTATGAAAATGTTTTCGGCAGCAAACCACATCAGTTTTCGGCATTATCGGGTGATTACGACTACCGCATTGTCGCAAAATTAAAATATCAAGGTACAAAAAAGTAAAATCACGCGGTCGAACAATTATTACGGTATGAATCCAAAGCCATTTCCTGCTGCCGCATTGGCATAGCATCTATCAAACCAAAAATTGCGCATATATCGACAACATGGTCGGTTTGATCTTTAGGCCCGCCGTCCTTACCGATCAGGACAATTCTAAACTCCTCCGGGTTAACATTAAAATACCGGCGCAAAGTATCCTGGCCGTTCTGGGAGGCTAAAGACCGTATCACGACCAGTTGCCTGTCTTCGAGACCCTCATAATTTAATTCAAGTATCTCAAACGTCTCCTTCAGTTTCTCGTGTTCCTCATGCGGGGCAAAGACCAAAAGCAGCCTGTTCTTCCAAAGGAAATCAGATAGATCTAATGCGTGGGAACGCTCGCTCAAAAATACGGTTGATGACAAAACCACTGAAAAGACCAATACCAATTTTAAACAAAGAGTACGCATCGCAGCACCTCGTAACGTAACTCTATGTTCTACGATGTGCCACGATGGATAGATCAGTCCTTTCTGCTTTGGGGCTAGATAGGGTCGCCAGCCTTCGCCCAAATTTCCCTTGTGGCTTCGGCTGGCAGGCCATCCTCATTTTTATGCATCTCCCCTAGTGATTGAATTCCCCGATAGGAAGCGGTTTAGTTCAGGTGAGAACAATCGGAAAAGGAATTGATCATGTCGGGGTTAACAAAAGACGACGCAACCGTCTCACCGGAAGAAATGGAAAAGCGGATCGCCCGCTTCGCCGATCTGGTGCCGTACAAGGATACGATGAACGCCGAACACGGCATCCCACCGGAGGCCATGCGCATGATGTCGTCGGACAAGGTGTTCCCGGTGATGAGTCCTGAAGGCTGGGAAGGCCGGTCAAAAATCGCGCCGGTCAAGGGAGCGCCCGGCTTGACGGTTACTATCGCAGAATGCCCGCCGGGCGATTCTTCCGGTCTCCACAAACACACCGATACGGTGGAGAACTTCTTTTGCATCGAAGGAACGTTTGAAATCATTTGGGGGGCGGACGCTGAGCATTCGGTCGAGCTTGGCCCACTCGACTTTATTTCAATCCCTGCCGGCGTCTACCGCGAGTTTCGCAATGTGGGCGAGACAATGGGAAGGTTGTTCGTGGCGATCCAGTCGCCGCCGGGCGAAGAACATGACACGGTTATTCACGCCGCCAAGTCCGGGGAGATTATCGAAGAGAAGTGGGGCAAGGAAACCCGGGACGCCATGGCCGGGATCGGCGTTAGGTTCGGCGAATGATCAAAACCCCTCCGGGTGCGGGCTTACTTCTCCGCGCCGGCCCAGCCTGAGTGGGTAATGTCGAACATTACTCCGTTGGCGTCCCGGAATTTAATCTCGTAATAGCCATCGTCGGTGTCCGACATTTCACCCATGATGTATTTGGCGCCGTTTTCTTCGGCCAGGTTCCGGCTTTCGTCCACATCATCGACCCAGAAGCCCATATGGTGGAGGCCGACGAATTCCTTGCCGCGGCCTTCCGGATGGCTCTCCTTGCCGGCCAGGACGTCCGATTTGAAGTTGAGGAGCGTCAGGCTCATCACGCCGTCGGTCAGATAGACCACGGAGGCGTAGTCGTTGTCGTATTCCTGGGCGCGGGTCAGCCCGAAGGTCTTTTCATAAAATTCCGCCGATGCCTGCGGATCGGGGACAGAAAGGGCGATATGTCTGAGTTTACCGGCCATGGAAGCCTCCTGTTATTTGATTGTTTGATTTTTGTTGCGGAGAGGATACTCGCCTAATCTGATTTTGTCCCGTTTGGATTTTTAAGAGATAGGGAATCCGGGAGATTCTTTCCATCGGTGGGGCAAGGCTTTAAGGTCGTTCGGATTGACCCGTTGAAGATCAAAAGAAACCAGAGGGGATCACTTTCTTGCCCGACAAACTGAAACTCTCCCTCGCGATTGACCGCTATGACCGGCACATGCCGTTTTTTGATGGCACCCTCGACCTGCCGGACGGGTTAGAGCTCGACGTCAAACAGGCCGGGCAGAACAACACGCTTCGGGACGGCACGGACCGGCATGGGCGGATGATCCATGACGGGGAGTTCGATATCTGCGAATTCTCCATGTCCACGTTCCTGATGGCAAAGGTTCGGGGGATGCCCTTGGCTGGCATTCCGGTATTTCCCCGCAGGCTCTTCAGCCAGAGCCAGATGTGGGTGCACCCTGACTCCGGCATTTGGCACCCGAAAGACCTGATCGGCAAGAAAGTGGCGGTCAGTTCCTTTCAGACAACCCTATCGCTGCTGGCCAAGGGTGATCTAAAATTTTACTACGACGTGCCGTGGGAGGAGATTCACTGGCTCCTGACCTCCAGCGAAAAGGTGCAGTTCGAACCCAAGCCCGGGGTTAAGATCGATTTTATCGGCGATCAGGCCGGGCTCGGACACAAACTTGTCGCAGGGGAGGTGGACGCTATGTTCCTGCCCCGCCCGCCCAAGTCGATTGCCGCCGGTGAAACGCCAGCCCGGCATTTGTTCCAGGACTGCCGGGCGGAGGAAAAGCAGTACTTCGACACGGTCGGCGATTTTCCCATCATGCATGTGGTGGCGGTGCGGCAATCGCTGATCGAGGAGGAGCTCTGGCTGGCGCAGGTGATCATCGACATGTTCAACCAGGCCCTGGATCTGTCTGAACGCTATTACGATGATCCGGGATTTACGCGGCTGGCCTGGGCCCGCCATGAGGTCGAAGAAGAGCGCGACGCCCTCGGCAACCCCTGGCAGAACGGGTTCAAGAAGAACCGTGCCAACCTGGAACGGTTCATCAAGTATTCCCACGATCAGGGACTGATCGATGAGATTTACCCGCCGGAAAACTTGTTCGTGCAAAGCACGTTGGATACATAGAGATGACGTAACGCCGGGAGGACAGGATGGCTTATTCACTGGAAGACTTCTGTAGCGACGCCCACGATATTTTGACAGCAAGCCGGGATCAGGCGGCGCTGGAAGCGGTGGCCGAAAAGCTGAAGCGGCTTGTGGTGAATCCGGACTTTGTGTCGGCCACGTTTAACGATGACATGCCGCCCGGCAAGCAGGAACTTTGGCATGACCCGGATACGGACATGCTGGTCCTGGCCCATGTGCAAAAGGCCGGGAAGAGTGGCAAGCCGCACAGCCACGGGCAGTCATGGGCGGTCTACGCCAACTGCCGGGGCGTTACCAATATGACCGAATGGAGACGTTCAAACGCCGAGGCGGACGATCATGCGGAACTGCAAGTCGCGGAACAGTATGGCTTAGGGCCGGGCGATTCCAAAGCCTATGGCCCCGACGTGATCCACTCTACCGCCCATCCCGACGGCGCATGGGTCATCCGGGTGACCGGCGGCGATTTGGACCAATTGCCGCGCTATCGGTTTGATCCGAAGAAAGACAAAATGCCGGAGCCGATTTAATTCAACGGTCCAAAATCAGGCGGTGGGATTCGGCGTTTTGTCGCCGCTTCGTAGGTTGAGGCAATCCTAACCAGACTATCCTCCGTCCCTGGTTCCGAGCGGAACACCAACGAGAACGGCAAACCCGGCGCCGCTAATTCAGTTGGGGTCGTTGACGGTGCAGAGACGTACTTGGTCTTGTCGTCGTTCAGCTTAAAAACCGGATCGTATGCGACACTCACATAGCCCGCCGGCACCAGAATCTCCGTCAGGCCGGCGTTTGGGCCGTAGAGACTCTCCGGTCGCAGGTTGTGAAGGATGTCGTATTGGTGCGGTCCGCCGATCAAACCCGGCGGCCAGGGCGTGTGCAGGCGGACGAAGGCGTCCAGCTTGTTCTCAATCAGCACCATCATATCGACGCGCCGTAGTAGTTCCCGCAGCATGATCCGCTCGTTCACCCCCTGACGGCCGTCCAGCGGATTTCTGGGGTCATCGGTTTCCTCCCAGTTCTTGAAGGCGGCGCGCTGATCGTCTCCCCAGAACTTGGACCGGGCGTTGAGGTGTTCCCAATTGTCCAATGCTTCGTGGAAGCCGGCGGCTTTCCAATCCTCCGCCCGGCGCATCAGGTATTGGCTTATATGAAAGCGGAAGGTCTTGGCCAATTCCTGTTGTTGAATGGTGGCGATATCCAGATTGGCCGGGCCGCAGATTTTGCCTTCGGCCAGGGCGACGCAATAGTCGATCGGGTCCACATCGCCGTCGCCGAAGGTCTTGCCCGGCAGGAATTCGGTCGGCTTGATCGCGGCGGCGAATTCCTTGAACAGGGGTGTACCGTCCGGGCCGAGCCGGAACAAAATGTCGGGCATGAACACGGGGAGCAGCGCATGAAGCGCCCGGCGGAAATCCGGGCTCATTTGTTCCAGACCCGGATCGGGTGTCCACAAGGGATCGCCGGACTCAACCAGTGTTGCTCCCAACTGATCGCCGAGAACGGTTTTAATTTCCATGACCGCTGCATCAACAATCGGTTTTTCGGTCAGCGAATCTGTCGGGTAAACCATGGACTCCCGCACTACGCCAAGCCGGATGGCGTTGAGCGCGCTGTTCCCGAGATCGCCAGCCACATGGTCCGCATAAGGCGTGTCGAGAACCGCGGATCGGGGTACGGTCGTATAGGGATCGCGCGGGTCGTAATAGCCGTTCACCGGGTCTTTTAGGGCGTCCAGGATTTTGGCGCAGTCGGCGAGACTCCGGCCGTGAATGCCGGACCGGTCGCAATAGATATCCGCACCGATGGCGCCGCCGTCGAAGCCCAACATGGCCTTGTGGGGTAGGATCAGGCAGACCGCATTGTGGTTAGAGGGCCCCCGGCAGGACGCGCGGGTTTCTTCACCCAGGCTGGCCATCACCAGGTTGGTGCTGACCGACAAAGCCGAGCCGGAGCTGGAGCCTAAGGAGGCGGATCGCGTCGTGTCGTAGGGGTTGGACGGGTTGCCGCCCCAGGTGGCTCGCTGGTAACCGAGGGTGGAGGGCAGTACTTGGTCCGGCGTGTTGCGGCCGCCGGGATTACCGGCGCGTCCGTTGTATTCGGTGTTTACCGCTTTGGCGTAGATGATAGCGCCCTTGTTGCGGAGTTGCTCGATCAGGACGTGGTCGCGCGCGGGAAAGTCGATGTCATAGGCCGCGTCGCCGCCGCCGGTGGAGCGCATATCCCTCGTGTCGAACGGGTCCTTGAAGGAAAACACCACACCGTACATGGGCAGAGCGTCCAGGTCCGGATTGGTCCCGTACGTGGCATCCAGTTCGCGCGCTCTTTCCAGCGCGTCCGGAAACTGCCGGAACATCTCGCACACCGGTGGTGCGCCGTCGGGCAAAGGGCCGTCATCGGGATGCCGGTCATAGTCGCCCCAGCAGGTGACCGAGCGTTCACCACGAATGTTCAATGTCGCCAGAGCATTGACCTGACCGGCGTTGGGGATGCCGGCGATCATACCGAACTGCTGGGACACATCGGGTTTTGAGGCGGTGGCCTCCATCCGGCCAAACTCCAAGGGCGGGCCTCTGTACTCATCGAGATTCGGCAGAACCTCGCCGGCCGGGATTGTTTCGGTAGGAAACTTGATCGGTGCGCCGGCGCGGACAACGCCGGGCGCCTCGGCGACGGGTTTGCCGTCTTCGGTGACCAGCATGCTGGAAACGCCGTTATACGTTTGGGCGCGGGCGATGTATTCTTCGACGACCTGGGTAACCGTGGTTGCCCCGGCTTTGATGGCGTCGTGCAAGTCGCCGATGGAAGCTTCAAACAGATCAAACGATTTATCAGATTTACTCACCTGCAGGCTCCATTTTCACAAGAAGGCCAATGAGATAACTTCTTCTCCAGTGATGCAATACCGGCGGGAGAGAGAATCGCATGGAACTAGATCATCAAGTGGCGATTGTCACAGGCGGTGGAAGTGGCCTCGGCCGGGCCATGGCCCTTCGCCTGGCGGCGGAAGGAGTGTCTGTACTGATATCCGAGGTCCGGGAAGATGTTGGCGCGAACACAGAGAGCGAGATCAATGAGGCGGGCGGTCGCGCGGCGCTGTTTACAGGGGATGTCAGCGACGAGGCTGTTGCTGAAAAGCTGATTGAGTTTTGCCTTGAGACGTTTGGCCGGCTCGACATCCTCATCAACAATGCCGGCATCCGGATGGAGTTTCGAGAGAATGATGAGTTTGAGGACTGGCGTTGCCTTCCGCGCCGTCCCACCCACGAGGTTTCGGTTGACGACTGGGATTTGGTCCTACGGGTCAATCTTCGCGCGGCCTATCTCTGCACGCATTATGCGCTGCCGCACATGATCGAGCAGGGCAGTGGCGTGGTGATCGGTGTCTCATCTGACGCCGGCAGCAAGCCGGCCGTCGGAAAATGCGCTTACGTGGCGTCCAAATTCGGGCTGGAAGGTCTGATGAAGACCGTCGCCGAAGAAATGCGGGAGCACGGCATCTCGGCCAACGCGATCTATCCAGGTGGCCGGGCGGACGTGGACGGGCGCGGCGGTTTGGACCCCGACGTCATGACGCCGCTGGTGATGCATCTCTGCCGGCAGAATGGGGTCGAGATTACCGGTCAATCCATCACGGCCCGCGAATGGAACCAAAGTCCTGGATCAGTTGAATAGCTTAAAGTTCGTCGTGCCGTCCCGTTCGAGCTGATTGACCAGTTCAATCTCCCAGGTGAGGTAGTCATTCATCGCCTGCTCGATACCGCTAGCCCGGTCGTACGGCCGGAGGAACATATCGTTCATCTCGTCAGCCTGCCGTCCGTCGCCGTCTTCCAGAACAAATCCCGCCGCTTGCCAGGCGTTCGTTCCGCCGTCCAGGTACCGCACGGGTTGTCCCAAAAGGGCCGAGGCTTCGGCGGCGGCGAACCGGGCCAGGATGCCATCGTCGGAGGTGGTGACCAGCTCTCCCGCAATGTCCACATTGTCCAGCGCCGTTTTGAGGCGGGAGCGGACGCCGAACCATGCGCCGGGAATGTGTCCGGCCTTAAAGTCCAGACTGCGGCCTAAATCCAAAACAGTTGCGCCGTCGGGTAACAAGGCGTTCAGATCGGCGGCGGAAATCGCGTCCGCGTCGGCTCTATTCAAGCCGGCAACCACGGGCTGGTATTTCCCGGTTTCCAACTTGCCGCTGTCCAATCCGCCTTTGAGAACGACGACATCGTTCCAGCCCATCTGGATGAGCCAGTGCGCCGTCATTGTGGCGCGCACGCCGTTATCGTCGATGAGGACGACCCGGGAGTTGCGCACCGGTGCGTACTTGTCGGTACCCTGGACCAACTGGCCGCCGGGCGCCCAGACGGAGCCCGATAAATGCCCCGCCTCAAATTCTTCCGGATTACGGATGTCAAACAGGTAAAGGGTACGTTGATCTGTTTCCTCTTGCCAGGCGGATAGGTCATCCATGGTGATGGTCCGCACGCCGTATTTTTCCGCCACGCGGCGGGCCGCCTCCGTGGCTTTGGCCGTTCCCGCCTCGGTGGAGCTCAAAACCCGCCGTTCACTGCCGTGTTCCAAGTCATAGCCGGCCAGGTTCCAGCCCATGGTACCGTTTTTCAGCGCCATGACCTTATTTGGAATTCCCGCGTTGATCAGAGACTGCGCCCCGATAATCGAGCGGGTGCGACCGGCGCAATTGACCACGACCAACGTATCGGGGGAGGGGGCGACATCATGTACTCGGTGCACCAACTCCGCGCCGGGCACATCCAGGCCTGTCGGAATATTCATCCGGTGGTACTCGTCATAGGGGCGGCTGTCCAAAACTACTAGGTCGTCGCCGGCATCAAGTTTGGCTTTCAATTCCTCGGCGGAAATATTGGGTGTCTGCTGCTCGTGCTCGACGATCTCGCCGAAAGCTTTGCTGGGGACGTTGATGCCGCTAAAGACTTCATGACCGGCGTCACGCCAGCCTTGCATGCCGTTTTCCAGCACCGCAACGTCGGTGTATCCGAATTCGGCGAGGCGTTCCGCCGCCCGTTCCGACAAGCCGTCGCCGTCATCGCACAAGGCAATCGGCGCGCCTTTTCGGGGCACGAGTTGAAAAATCGACGGCTCCAATTTGCTGAGAGGCAGAGATGAGGCGTAGAGCAAATGTCCCTCGGAATAGACGCCTTCCTCCCTAACATCCAGAATGGCCAGCTCTTGACCGCTGGTGATCAGTGATTTGAGGTCTTTGGCGTGGATGGTTTTCATTTATGTTGCCTCCTGTGCGCGCGGGAACTTATAAAGATCACTTTTCCTAACCAATTGAATTTATTTGAAAATATTAGCCTGATACGACATCTGAGGGGGCGTTAACAGTTCTTATGAACATTATGCGCTAGACACAATGGTGTGTACGTTGTTCGGAATTATTTATCAAACCGGTTTGGTCGGATAACATTGGTTTCTCATGAAGTTTAAAATCGCCTTCCTGCTTGCCGTTTTTTGTGTCGGGATTCTCACCGCCGTAACCGACAGCGTAGTAGCCCAGCGTTGGAAACGGGTGGAAATTTAGCCGTATGAATCGGAAATCTCCTTCAAAGGGGATACGAAGTTCCTGCGCCGGTTCTATCGCATCGAAGATGACGATAAGTAGGTCGAGCAACTCAAAATCAAATACGGCACGATCATCTACCAGCGGTCGCCGCGCGGAAAATCCTTCCGGGCCTTTGACGTAGCGGAATCCTTGGCCCGGGCTTTCTCCAGTGTGAAAGGCATTGTCGTTATAGAAATGCGTGCCGCGCCGAGCTATGTGATCAAGACGCGGGGGCTTACGGCGACTACTACGTGGTCCGCGTCAATAAGTTCGGCATCTGCGGCAATGCCAAAATATATTTTAAGCCCGGCGAGTTTTCGACCTCAGCCGCGATCAAAACTCATTCGGTCTTTGTCGGCGCCTGCTCGGAGAACCGGATCAGCACTTAAGGTAAAAGGCGTATCTACCTGATCGAACTGATGAACAATATCCGCTTCAAGTCTTGACTCAACGCGGCATCCTCCCGACCTTGTTTTCATGACCGACACCAATAGCCATCCCGAAAACGAAGAGTGGTTGTCCAACACGCTGGTTGACCTCGAAGACGAAAATCTTCTGAGCGATTACTGCCGCCATCTCAGCATCGCCGACATGTTCAAGAAAAAACCTTAAATCGTTAGGCTCTATTCCGATCCGCCCAGACTGCGTCGGTCGATGGCCACCGCTTTCACCAG
>JAYPHU010000056.1:0-11196 GCA_038127535.1 Rhodospirillaceae bacterium
TCAGACAGGCGCAGGCCGTCATCAACACATGGCTCAAACAATACAACCATATCCGCCCTCACCAGGCCCTAAATATGAGACCGCCCGTGCCAGAGACTCTGCAGACAGGTGGTACTTAAAGAGGGGGCTGGACACTGCCGATTTGTTGGTGGCCGTGCATCGTGGGGTAGAGCAGCAAGTGTGACGCACGCTGGTTTTTTGGAGGCGTAGAGTTTCCGACCAATTCCGCGTCGCGAAAAACAACCCAGATCTCTGCTTGGTCTATATCCCAATAACATTTGTCAAAGAAGTTCATAGCTAACGGATAGCACGACGACAATCGTAATCATAGAGATGGGGTTAAACTGGTCGGTTTTCGATCCGAGAGCAGAAGTAGTCTGATGTCCAAAGTGCCGACCGCTCCTGACCCTTAGCTGCCATACCGCCTTCAGTTCAAACTTCGGCTTTGTTTGTGGCCACACCCCCGTTCCCATCGACTTCTTGCATCGCTGCTAGAGCCAGTTCGCCGTCGATACAGTCCTCGTAGGTTGCCCCGGATTTGATCAAACCACCAGAGAGGCAGGCGTCCCGTAATCGTTCGAAACCGTCCCGCGGCAGTATCGGATTGTTCCCCCAGATGCCCGCGGCTTTGTAACGGTTGATGCAGTCCGTCAGGGTTGTCGCATCTAGAGTTGGAAAATAGGGAGCAAGAACCGCCGCAATCTCAGGTGCTTCGTTTTCGCGCAGCCAGAGTTGCATGCGATACGTTGCGCGAGTCATGGCAAGGCATTCACCGCGCCTGTCAGCGACCGTATGTCTGTTGGCGAACAATGTGGTATAGGACGTCGCCCCGCGCGAGGCCGACACGTACCAGATATGACCCTGCCCTTCTGACAAGAGCGTCGTAACATACGGCTCAAACACCTGGATGACGTCAACCGTTCCGTCTTGAAAAGCGTGGACATTTTCCTCCATGGTCCGGCCGCCGATCCGGTCCAGGGAATACGGATTTATCCCGGCCTGGCGAAGATCATCCTGCAGGCACATCCAGGGTGTCGGCACCTCGCTCACAGTAGCCAGGCGGCAATCTTTCAGATCAGACATCTGAAATGAGGGGCGAGGTTCTGTTCCAATCAGGAAAAACGGATCGCGTGTGACCACTTCGCAGTATCCAACCAACTGGCAGGCCGGGTCCTGATCACGTCCCACAAGGAGTCGCATGGGGCCACCCCACCATATGTCTTCCGCATCAGGCCCGGGGATGGGCTGGGGCGCATCAGAGCTGATAATGCGCATATCCAAACCTTCGTCCCGGTAAAAGCCGAGCGCCTCCACCAGGTAGAAAGGCGAATAAAATACACTTCGAAAATTCTCGTACAGCTTAATGGTCACAATAACTACTCCAGGGCTCAGGCCGAACCGGAACGCGGGGCCGGCGCCACACAAACTTTTGTAGTGTCACGCACCTCGGCGTCGAGCAAAACGGTCTTTTCGCCGGTTTAGAATTCGGGCGTTTAGAGGGACTCAAAACGTTCTTTCCGCCGGGCTGCGCGCACGTCTCTGACAATGGCGAAGATAAGAGATGCCGCTGCGGCTAATAGGAGCCCCAGGCTGATCGGATCGGTGAAGAAAACGGAATAGCTGCCGTCGGAAAGGATCAGCGCGCGGCGTAGTGAAATTTCAATCATATCGCCGAGGACCAAACCAATGACCACCGGGATCAGAGGAAATCCGAATTTCCGCAAGATGTGACCGATAAGGCCAATCACCAGCATCACCACCACGTCTCCAATGCTGCCGCCGACACTGAATGCGCCGATGAAGGCGACACTGAAGATGAGAGCCGCTAACACGGGCGGCGGAACTTCCACCACCTTGAGCCAAACACGAATAAATTTAAGTCCCAAAAACAGCATCACAAAGTTGGCCAAAAACAGCGACGTAAAAATGCCGAATACGATGTCGGGATGTTTTTCAAACAGCTGAGGTCCGGGATTAATATTCTGCAGGGCGAGAGCGCCTAAGAGAATTGCCGTGCTGCCGGATCCCGGAACACCGAGCGTCAGAAGCGGGACAAGCGCGCCGCCGACGGTTGCGTTATTAGCGGTTTCCGACGCGCAAACACCTTCGGGCGCGCCCTTGCCGAATTTTTCCGGTGTTGAGGAGACCCGTTTTGCTTCGTTGTAGGCGACAATGCTGCCGATAGACGCGCCGGCGCCAGGCATGACTCCGATGATCGTTCCCAAAATGCTGGAGATCGACAACGTCTTCCAAAGGCCCGCGAATTCGCGCCATGATATCCGCTCGGTGGAAATTTTGGTGGTATCGATGATGCGGCTTTTCAATTGTGATTCGAGAATGTGAAACACTTCGGTAATGGCAAACAAGCCCAACATGGCGGCGACGAACGACACACCATCCCAAAGAGCCGGTTGGCCGAACGTAAAGCGGAATGTTCCGGTCATCGGTTCCGCGCCCACACTCTCGATCAGCAGACCGATCATCGCTGCGATCAGGCCCTTGATCCAGTTGCCGCTCACCAGGCTGGCAACAATAGTAAGTCCGAAAATGCCTAACGCAAAAAACTGGATGGGCCCGAAAGCGATGGCCACTTTGGCCAGCGGGATCGAAAAAAGGACAAGACAGATTGTGCTGAATACGCCTCCCGCCGTCGACGACATAATCGACACACTCAATGCCCTTCCGGTCTGGCCCTGTTGTGTAAGAGGATAGCCGTCTATTGCCGTGATGGCCCCGGAAGGTGTTCCCGGCGTATTGATTGTTATGGCTGTAATCGACCCCCCGTATTCAGCGCCGACGTATATCGAAATAAGGAGAACGATTGCGACGATAGGCGTCAGAACAAACGTAAAGGGAATCATCAAAGCCAGGCCGGTGGGACCACTAAGACCCGGCATGGCACCCACAACAATCCCGAGCCCGACGCCTAATACCATAGCGACAAGTACTTGCCATTGACCGAGTTGGCTTACGCCTAGGATCCAATTTTCAAGCATATGGTTTTCCTATGCTACCGGTCATGGGAAGGTCAGGGCAAAATCGTTGGTAGGAACTGCAGCGGCAAAGGCACACGCAGCAGCAAGATAAAAAACAAATAGACGAAAATGAGGAAGCTGGCGGTGACAAAAATGATGTTCTTTGGCCTGACACCCGCAATCCATAGCAACAGCGGAAGAGAAATGCCGACAGCCACAAAGGCGGAGAGCTCTTCAAATGCCAGCGCCTGGAACAGCATGGCACCGGCCGCCAGAGGAACTTTGTACCAATATCCCCATTCCACCGGACCCGCTGCGGGTGTCATACGCACCGACTGGATGATCAGTGCTACTGACAGTAGAGCGATCCCGGCCAGCAATAACTGTGGAAAAAAGGCCGGACCGAGGGTTTTCACCATGCCGGTTTCCACGTTGAAATTGGTTGTTTCAATCCAACCGAATATCGATGCGACGATCAATGAGAGGGCGACGATAATCTCGCCGCCCTTCCTACTTGTCATGTCGATATACCATGTAAGCGACTCGCTCGTGACTGATCAGATCAGTTTAAGCCAGCTACTTTGCAAAGTGTTTTCTGAGGTCACTAACTTGTTTGTTGAAAAAGGCGTCAAATTTTGTCGGTCCACCCAGATAACCACTTAAAATATTCTGAGATGAGGCATATTTAACATATTCCGGGTCCTTGAGAATCTTCTGCAAGGCACCATGTAGCTTATCGATCACTGGCTGTGGCGTTCCTTTCTTGACGAGTACGCCGCGCCAAATCGCTGCTTGAACATTGAACCCACCTTCCTGGAAGGTCGGCCAATCCGGATAGGCAGGGAGCCGTTTGTCATGGGCAATTCCCAGCATGCGTAATTTGCCCGCCTGGACTTGATCAATGATCTCGCCAGGATTGAGGATCGCCGCATCAATATGATTACCAAGCAGCATAGCCTTCATTTCATTGGCCTTGCGGGACGGCACGTATTTAATTTCGGATTTTTTAATCGCTGCAGACTGGAGAAGAAGGTCTACCGTGTAGGGATCCATTCCCACCGAATGCGCACCGGTCCAGCGTAATTTGCCCGGGTTGGATTTGATCCATGTGGTTAGATCCTTAAAGGATTTCCATTTTGAGTCGGCTCGTACACCAACACCTTGCGGATCCACCTGCATACGCGTTACGCCAATCCAGTCAGTTTCCTTAAACGGAACCTTGCCAAGGGCAATAACGATGGCAGTGGTAGTGGTATCCAGGAAAATCGTGTGGCCATCCGCCTTGCGCTTTTGTATGTAAGCTTGAGCCACGGCACCCGACCCGCCCTTTTTGTAAAGCGCTGCAGCGGAGCCACCGATATACTTGGGCAATAGTTGAGCGATCTTATGTCCAAGCACATTTGCTCCCGACCCAGGGCCCGCTTTCACGACGACTTCGATGGGTCGTTCAGGGAACTCGGCCTGAGCCGGTTGAGCGAAGACCAACGAGAGGGTCACGCAGACCGAGGCAGCAATTGCATAATTAAAATGGGTGAGTTTGTGCTTATTCATGAATACCTCCTGCAGTAGATTTGATTAGTTTGTTATAATGCAGAGCTTAGCTAAAATTTTGCGTCAAAGTCCAACATAATAGTAAAGCCAATGATCCTGTTAGCACTCTCTAGGTTAAGGAGATTGTCTCGCCAGTTCTAACCGATTCTTCAATAGCCAAGCAGATACTCAGGGTACGACGCCCCTCTTCCAATGTTGTATGACCGCAACGGGCTCCCGTTATTAGGTGATCAAGCCAGGATCGGGTCTCGTTGGCGATGGGTCCCCAGAAATCATCCAGCGCCCAATCACCGGAAGAGTTGGTTTGCATAAAAAGCATTTTGGCGTCGTGATCCGGGACATAATTGTGCGGAATACCCTTTTCCGAAAATAAGATGCTGTCCCGGTTATCGACGTCGAGCAGGATGGCACCCTCGTCCCCGTATACCTCAAACCGGGGGCTCTGCCCAAACGTAGGGTAGGTGGCCGGAAGCGCGTAAAATATACCGATATTGGCGATTGCACCTGTTTCGAAGGTGATAAGGGCCCAGGTGGAGTCATTTGTATCATGGCCCAAATCCCGAAACACCTTTCCGTTGCCGCGCGCGATCACTTCGACCGGACGAATACCTTCAAGATACCAGCAGACCATGTCGACGTAATAGGTCAGGACATCCAACACTATCGACGCCTCAGGGGATCGTTTCAAAATCTCCAGCATTTGCGCCCGGGTGTTTATGACACGGGACTGGATGGATATTATTTCGCCGACGCGGCCCGCGGCGATATGCTCCTTCGCCATCATCCAGCGCCGGTCATGGCGGCGCGAATAACCGATCACCACCTCGACGCCCGATTTTTTAACCGCATCGGCTATGAGGTCGCCATCTTCCAACGTGAGCGCCAGGGGCTTCTCCAAAAACACTGGTTTTCCCAATTCGACCGCTTGAACAACCGCTTCAACATGCTCATGTTCTGGGGTTGCGACCACGACGGCATCTACTTCCGGATGGGAAATTGCAGCATAATTGTCATCGGTGACCAGGTGGGCGCCGGTCCGCTGGGCCAAAACGTCCGCGCGGGTTTTGTCCTGATCCGAAACGGCTAAAAACCGAACAGAGGGATGCCGCGCCGCCATGCTGGCTCGTAACGTCCCAATCCTGCCTGAACCGATGACGGCAATTCCGAGTTCTTTCTTTTCCATCACATCCTCCCGTAACTGAACAATAGCCCTATGGACAGAAGATATGATGATCAAAATCGATTGGGCGTAAAGACTCTTTGTGGTTTGCTGGTTTCTGAACTCTTCACACAAGACACAGGGGGTCAAAACTGATGAAACGTTCAATTCGAAAACGGGACGGCCAGCAGTGGATCAATGACTATATGCTCAAGGTGACGGGCCGGCCGGTTCACTACGAACTGGATTCGCGGCTGCTTCCCGCTCAGGCAAAGAGTATGCGTATGGTGACAAAATACGCGGTGCAGGAAGCTGAGCATGCGGAAAACTTGGCGCGCTCCGCTGAACGGCACGGCGATGTTATCAATGCCCGTGCCCTGTATCGCACAGCATCCGAGCGTTTCCGGGAGGCTCAGCACTTTATGATTCCGGCAGACAATCCTGACCGTTGGCCCCTCTTGGCAAAAGCCGTGGACTGCGCGAAGCGGATGCACGATTTAATGGACTATCCCGTTGAAACGGTTGAAATACCCTTCGGCGACAAATCGCTGCCGGGCGTCCTCCACCTGCAACCCGGTGGCGTAAAGGCCCCAGCCATCGTCTTCATTCCAGGCATGGACAATACGAAAGAAAACTATCCAAATCCTTTGGACAACGAGTTCCATCAACGGGGTATGCACGTCTTGGCAATAGACGGTCCGGGCCAAGGTGAAGCGCTCGAACGCGGGATCTTCGTGACTCCTGACAACCACGCTGCTGCTGCGACAGTTGCCTATGAATTCTTGGCTGCCCGGGATGACGTTGACGAGAAACGTATTGGATTGTCCGGGCGCAGTTTTGGCTCCTTCTGGTCCATGCGGGCCGCGGCGGATGAACACCGCTACGCGGCTGTGGCAAGCGCTGTCGCCTGCTACTACTGGGATTTACTGACGATCTTCGATGAAGCGGCAATCCGGTTTAAACAGGTTTTTATGACCATGGCGGGCATGGACGATGAGGCCGCCTTCGACAAAATGTGCGAGGGGATTACGCTGCGAGGTCACGCCGACCGCATCACGTGTCCGGTCCTGATGTGCATCGGGGAATTTGATCCGCTCAATCCACTGGAGGACGCTGAAAAGGTCTATGACGCTCTCAATTGTCCAAAGGAGATGTGGATATTTGAAGACGAGTTTCATTCCATCCACACGACAAAGCCGATGTGTGGCCGACAGACCTTCCATTTTATCGCAGAATGGATGGACCGGGCCTTAAACGGACGGCTGCCGGCCACGCTGGACCGAAAGGCCTTCATCCAGAAAGACGGGTCCGGTATGTACGAGGACTAGGCTACCCGAGGACTAACCGGCGCTTGCCGATCTCGGATGAGGTCTCTCCCTGCTGGAATTCATTGAGAATGTCGGCCGGTCACCAGCCGTTTGGACCCGGTGCATGATACGGCGCGATTCCGGGTCGAAAGCCTTTCGATGGTGCATGGCACAGCGGTTATCCCACATCAGGATATCACCGACCTGCCACTTGTTCGTCCAGGCCAATGCCGTGTTCGTCGCATACCCCCACAACTCGTCGAGCATATCTTCTGACTCGTCCACGGGTAGACCGTTTACATAGGCAAGTTTGCGGCGGCCCAGATATAGGGCTTGGTAGCCCGTCTCCGGATGGGTTCTCACGATCGGATGGCTTGGTCCGGGCGCGGTCCGGACATCGGTTGTTTCCGGCACGCCCTTTCGCCTTTGACCGGCGCTGTTGTAACTTTGATCGCCCTTAATGGTCATACCCTCAATTTGACGCCGGAGCGGCATCGGGATGCTTTCCAAAGCTGCGTACATGTTGAGGATTGACGTGTCCCCGCCCCAAGTATCAGGGATTTCCCAGGCGTGGAGTATCGACGCGGCATAGGGTATTTCATGGAAGGAAAAATCGGTGTGCCATTGGGCCTCGCCATCACCCAGGCCGCCAATTGCCCGGCCATTCTCAATAACGTTGGAGATAATGGATACCAGCGGGTACTCGTTTTCGTCACTGGTGCGAGCACCTTCAGCGCCATGTTCGGGCGGCAGCGGCGAGGCAAGTTCGCCAAACATTCGGCCAAACTTCATTAGTGCTTCGTCATCCAGATCCTGTCCCCGGAACAGCAAGACCAAGTGATCCAAAAACGCCTGGCGGACGATTGCGGCGCCTTGCTCATCGAGTGCACGGACATCACATCGCACTTCCGCACCAAGCGGGGCTGAAAACGGCAAGATCTCTACGCTGCTGGACGTCGTACCTGCTGGCGCCAATGCAGCTTGCGTATCTGAATCGATATTCCCCATCAGTAACTCCTATTTTAACGTGTCATTGCCAGCGGCAACCATCAAAGCCGCGCGCCCTGTAATTAGGCCTTTTTCGACCCTTTGATGCAATTCTTCAGCGTCCTCAAGGGGGGCGGTCTCGGTCACGATAGGCCACAACTCTCCCCGCGCTACAATCTCCAACGCCTCGCGAACTTCATCTCGCGTCGCATAGCGGCTGCCGAGTATCTCCCGTTCACCGGATTTTATCCAATTACCGGACACAGGGAACGAGTTTTCGACACCGCCCCCTCCCAGAATTGCCATACGGCCTCCTTTGGCTAGGGCGCGCGCAGCGTCCTCCAGGGTAGTCGGGTTGGCGACAAAATCGATAACGACGTCCGCGCCCGCGCCACCTGTTATCGACAATAACGCCTCCACTGTATCTCCGGTTGCGGGATCAACGGCGTACTCGGCGCCAGCATCGCGGCAGGCGTCAAACTTTTCGGGGCGCACATCCAGCGCAATGACACGGGCTCCGGCCCACTTGGCGACGTGCACCATCTGCAGGCCCAAACCGCCCCCGGCGCCAATCACCGCGACGGTTTCTCCGGGCTGGATACGGGTTTTTCTGACCAGTTTAACAGGCGTCGCTATTGCATCGGTAACAACACCGATCTCGGCCGGGTGCGCCTGATAGTCAAGCCCATCGGGGATCTTGATAAATGAGTTCGCCGGCAACTTAATAAATTCCGCGTATCCGCCATCCACGTCGCGGCCGACGTTTCCGGCAAAGTTGTCGCACAACGTCTCCCGGCCCCCGAGGCACCATTTGCAGGTACCGCAGGTTAAATAATAATAGGCTGTGACCGGGTCGCCGACTTTGAGATCACCCGCGTCCCTGCCCGTTTCGACGATCTCGGCAGTGATCTCATGGCCGATAATTCGCGGATAATCGATTTTTATCCGTCCCGCTCGCTGATGCTGGATCGTCAGTCCGGCGCCACAGGCCAGCACTTTGGCAACGGCCTCGCCATTACCAGCAACAGGGTCCGGCAATTCCGCTAGTTGAAACGGAGTGTTTGGCGCCGTCAGAACCATCGCTTTCATGAGGATTATCCCGTCTCAGGTTCCGGCTTTTGCAATTCCGGAATCAATTATCCAATAACACGGTCAGCCGATCCGTAATAACTTCGCGGCATTTAGACCGCAAATCGCGTCGCGATCCTCCGCGGACAGGGTCTCAATCGCTTCAACCAATCCCATGGGGTCCGTTTCTCCCATATCCGCGCAATAGTCGGTACCGAGAAGAATATGTTCAGAACCATACTTGTCGATTAGGTATTTGAGCTGATCGTCACCGAACACCATGGTGTCGAAATATAAACGTCTAAGATAAGTCGTTGGCGGTTCCGAAATGTGCAGACGGCAGTCCTCGCGGGCGTAATAGCCGTGATCCATCCTGGCCGGGTAGGCGCCGATGAATCCGCCGCCATGGGCGACACAAATTTTTAGACCCGGATGGCGGGCCAGGGTCCCATCGAAAATGAGGTGCATGATACAGACGGTCGTATCGAGCGGATTGCCGATCAAGTTCCCAAAGTGGTGGTCGATAAGACGCCCCCCCTGGTTGAACCCAACAGGATGGAGAAATAGAAACATACCAAGCTCTTCCGCCCGCGCGAAGAATGGCTCGAGGCGTTGATGGGATAGTTCCTCTCCGTCTACATTCGTGGCAAGCTGAAGACCCCGCATGTCCATTTCTTCGACACATCTTTCCATTTCCGCGATCGCGAGTTCCGTGTTCTGCAAAGGCACTGTGCCCATGGCGGTAAAGCGCTCCGGGTGGCCGGCCACAATTTCAGCGAGCCGATCATTAATCAGGCGTGCGGCGTCGCGCGCCAAACCCGCTTCCGCCCAATAATAGGTCTGGGCCGGCGTCACGGTCAGCGCCTGGATATCGATCCCCATGGCGTCCATATCGGCGATCCGGGTGGCGGGGTCCGACAATCTGTGGCGATTTTGCTCACGCTGCCGGCGCGTCACTTCGCGCGTAAGCTCATTGCGGAAGTAGGGGAACCCAGGTTGGGAGCGGGCGCGTTCTTTGGTGGCATCAGCCATCAACTCTATTACCTTCGGCACCTCAACATGGTTGTGTATGTCGACGGTGAGTTCTTTAGATCTACGCTCACGGGGCGGACCACCCCATTTGTTTGGAGCACTCTGAAGTTCGCAACTGACAAACATGGCTTGAGCCTTCCTGAAATTCACAATCAGACTTGGTTTGGGTGAGTCATTAATAATTAGCGCGACAAAGCAAATTTCCGCTAATCACTAAATTCGCGGGCATATTCAGGTAGCGCGGCGGCGATATCCAAGGAACTGTCGTCCACCGGGATGCGCAGTGAATCATTCAGTTTGTTGAGCATACCCATGCCAGCGGCAACAATCGCAATTTCAATCCTTTCCTTCGGTGAAAAATGGGCCACGAAATTGTCTGCGGTATCGTCTGGTATGTTCGATGCATCACGCGTCATCGCCTCGGCGAACGCCAGCGCTGCCCGTTCGCGATCATCAAACGCCGGATGCTGTGCGAACTCGTTTATGTTGCGAATTTTCTCCTCGCCTATCCCCATTTTTTTTAAGTACCCAAGTTGATGGGCCGAACAATAGAAGCAGGTATTGGTGGTGGAGACTTTGTAACGGATCAGCGCCCGAAACTCCCGGGGCAGGTCGCCAAGAATCCAGGTTGATTCGAGAAAATGACGTGTTGCGGCAGCCAATTCCTCTCCATGTGCTGTCGCTCTGGCGCTGTTCGAAATATGGCCAGTGCGGGAACGGACCTTTTCCACGGTCTCTCGGTAACCTGGTGTAAAGTCGTCCGGGTCGAGGAGTGGAACCAAGGGTTTTTGTCCAAGATTTTCGTTCAGTGAGTTCATGCTATCCCCGTCATTTTGTCCGGCGTCCGCCGACCGGTATGGTGAAATTGAAGACTTCGTAACGTAAATTATATGGCAGGATTTACCCTCCTCAAGGCGGATATTTGTCCCTAGCGAAATGTAGCTGTACCTGAAGCCGAAAACGATAAGGCGTTCGACGGTATAGGTCTGATTATAGTGCACGCTTATTAGTGTGGACGATACATAAAGACGTATGGCACTTCCAGGGGCCGCACGAGGTAGGGAGCAGCCCTTCATTTGATTGGCAAAATGTGCCACAGCGATACCCTCAATTTAAG
>JAYPHU010000057.1:0-11126 GCA_038127535.1 Rhodospirillaceae bacterium
CTAGTCCGGCCGGAAACTACTTGTGGCGGACGTACTTGTCCTTGCGCCACGCCGCCAGTTGGGCCCGGCGCTTGACGGCGAAATCGGTGTTTTTGGGCAACAGCTCGTCCCGCTGGCGTTTCAGGCGCAACGCCTGGCGAAGCGCGGCATTATGCTCCAAGAGGTTCTGAGACGACCGTTGTTTGCGCCAGTCGGCCAATTGCTGGCGCGCCTTGACGCTGCGCTTTGTGCCCCGTTCCGCCGCCAGCCGGGCCTTAAAGCGGGAGTTCAGCAGCTCCATCTGCGCCACCCGGCGGGTCGGATCTCGGTAGGCCGTTTGCGGCGATGGGTGGGTCGGGAGGTCCTTGGCCTTCTTCCCGCTGACGCCTTCCCACAGGCGGGTCACCTTTTCCATATAAGGGATATTGAGTTCCGGATTCATGGAGTGATAATTGGCCGCCGCCTGTGTCCAGGAGCCGGTGATCTTGTGCAGTTCCGCCATGAACTTGGTGGCGTAACCGATATTGTCCTGGGGATTAAACGCCTGATCCAGATCCTCAAACGCATTAGGGTGATAACGCAGATTGATCTGCATGCAACCCACATCGATATTTGTGACGCCTTTGGCCTGCAAAGCCTTCACCGCAGCGATGGCCTCGGCCTTGGAGCGGTAATAACTCCCCGGTCCACCCGACGTGACGGTCCAGGGCCAGGCAAACATTTCCTTCTTCACCTTGTCCCAACGACCGGTTTCGGCGAGCGAGATCGCGGTCAACAGGTCCTCGGGAATGCCGTTCGCGCGCTCCATGGCGCGGGCCGTCGAGTGGCATAAATTCCTATTATAATCAAGGGATTGGCGTGATTCGGCGGGCCTGGGAACGGTCGTCCACAGCAAAGCCGGTAGAAGCCCCAGAAGGGCGTATATCACGCGTTTCACCACCATAGCGGCGCCTTTTATTGCGTCGTTTTGCCCTTCTAGAAGCAACCGGCGTGCCAAAAGCGCGGAAACCGCTGAAAATCGGGGTCTATAAGCGGAAATCGGCCAATTTGGAGATCAGGGTGCGGAGTTTGTCCTGCAGCTCGGCAAAGCCTGCGCTTTTCTCCATCCGGTCCTCTCTCATATAGAGCGCCCGGTTTATCTCAATCTGCAGGGTGTGTACGCTCGTGCGCGGCTGGCCGTAGTGCCGCGTAGTAAAGCCGCCGGAATAGGGATTGTTGCGCCGTACCGCCAGACCCTCCGCGGTCAGGCAGTCATCGACGAAGGAGATGAGCTCCGGCGCGCAGGCGTTGCCGTGATTATTGCCGAGCACGATATCCATCCGGCCCTTGCCGTGATCATCGTCCATGGGCCCGCCGATGGATGGCATGGAATGGCAGTCCACCAGGATGCAGGCGCCGAACTTGACCTTGGTGTTGGTGATTAGCTGCTTCAGCGCGTTGTGATAGGGGAGATAGGTGCCCTCGACCCGGCGCTTGGCCTCCTCGAACGACAACTTGCCGTCGTAGATTTCCTCGCAGTTGGAGACCACCCGGGCCACGGTGCCGAGCCCGGCCGACACCCGCACCGAACTGGTGTTTACATAGTCGGGCAAGTCGTCGTCAAACATGTCCGGGTCCAGCTCGAACGCTTCCCGGTTCGGGTCCACATAGGCGCGGGGGAAATTCGCCTTCAATAGTGGCGCGCCGAAATGTGGGGCAGCGCCGAACAACTCGTCGACAAAACTGTCTTCTGAGCGCCGGAGCGTCAGCGCATCAAGCCGGGACTGGGCCACGAAAGATTTCGGGTAGTCGCGGCCGCTGTGGGGCGAGGAAAAGACATACGGAATGCGCTGTTCCTCCGGCGCCAATATCTCGATCGGCTCGGCGGACAGGCCCAGGTCGTTTTCCGTTGTCAGCTTGTCCAAGCGTTCTGTTTCCTTGTGCGTGAGCGCGGCGGCGGCGCGATTTTGCGGCCTATTATGCGCGAAACCCGATCACTTTACATAATGATCCGCCGGGCGTCACGCAACTGGGGCAGCCCCCGCCTGCCACGAGGCAGCGCAGCCTTGCACTTTCCGGGGAAATCAATATATAAGCCTCTCCGCGCTTCATTGACGGGCGAAATGTCCGGCCACTATGATGAAGCTTCGATGGGAACGGGCGCGTAGCTCAGCGGGAGAGCACTGTGTTGACATCGCAGGGGTCGCTGGTTCAATCCCAGCCGTGCCCACCATCGAAACCTGAATGATTTCAGATAGATATCACTTCCAACCTCTTTCGTAGAACTCCAATCAATTCAGCTCGGCACACGCCCGGCACACGCCCGGCATGATGATGGAGGGTTCAATGGCGACTATGAGAAAACGCGGAGATAAATGGCATGTTCAAATCCGGCGCTTGGGGCATTCTCAAACACGTTCATTCACACATAAAACAGATGCTCATGCGTGGGTGCGGATGGTTGAGCGCGAAATTGATAGGGGTGAGTTTAGTCCTGCCGCGGTTTACAACTGTAGGATCACTGTTGAAGACCTGCTCCACCGATACCAACGTGAGGTTTCGACGAAAAAGAAGGGTGGAGCTATCGAAAGTTATCGGCTGAATACAGTTGGGAAGTATTTCCCCGTGTCCTTGACATTAGCGCAGGTCAATTCGAGCCACGTTGCTCAATATAGGGATAAACGTCTGCGATTAGTTAGAAGCGGGACCGTTCACCGGGAACTGTGACTGCTTCATCACTGCTTTGAAGTTGCCCGAAGAGCAGACGGTCTTCCTGCCTTAAGTCGTTTTATTGCAGATGTTCGATTTTGCTTCTTGGGCTTTCGCCCATAGCTCTCTGCAAGAATGACGTTGAGCGTGGTGAGAGTTTCTTCAAACCATCCATCAAATTCTGGGTCATACATTCGGTCACTTGCCGTCTCGGAGTAGGTTTTCAAACGAGTGATGTGCAATAGGTGCTCTTCTATCAATACTTATAGGGCAGCATAACGTTCATCTTCTGTTAGCGAGGGCGGGACGTAATCGGGATCTCGAGTCGCGAAATCGTCCTCCTCACACTTAATGACTTCATCAAGAAGCCATTCAAAGTAACCAAAGTCCTTCTTGAGGATACATTGCTGTACTTTGGTAAGTGCTGGTTTGAATTCCTTAATGCTTCGGACTTCTGCTTTCTTGTGATCACCTAGTGTGAAGTCCTCTTCACCCTCTTGTTCAAGCCAGAGGTAATGGCGCTTGATAGTTTCTACTGCATCGAAGTTACGCTTCACGCCTCGGCATCTTCAAATTCCCTCGCAAGTAAAAATGACCTTACAAAAATTGAGGCGCAATCGCCAATAGCCTCCCCCACTAGGGCGAACTGCTATAAAAGTGATGAAGTTTTATAAGGGGATCTTGGTCTGCTCATGGCGTTAGAGCAGCCGCTATAACCAAAGCGGAAATATGTCAGCTAATGACCCAAAGCAGACCAATTAAAATTCAGGCAAGGTGGGTCGTTTTCGACTGCGCACCTTGGCTCTAGGCTTCTCCATCCGTCCGATCTATCCGGATATCCGAAAACCCTGGAGGCGTACGGGATACCAGGACCTCTGCCGTCTTGTCGCCAACATTAACAATCTGGTGAATAATGGTGGCATTGACGTGCACGGAATCACCTTCCTCTAGAACAAATTCATCCGTGCCGTGCTGCACCTTGATACTGCCCTTTTGGACGTAAAAAATTTCCTCGCCCTCATGGTGGTGATCGTCACCGCCGGCCACATATCCTGGCGCCAATTCCAGCATACAGAATTCAATGGTTTGACCAGGATCGGAAAGATAGTGAATCGACTTGCGCTCGTGTGCAGGGCCGTCGGGTGAGCCGAACACCAGCACCTGCCGGTCCGCCTTTTTGATCACCCGATAGGTAAATTCGTCATCTTCCTCGGCAAACAGAATGGACATTGGGACTTCCAAGGCCCGTGCCAGCTTCTCCAGTGAGGGAATGGACGGCGATGCTTTTCCGGTCTCCACCTGGGAGATGTACGGACGGGACAAGCCGCTCGCCGTGGCGATCTCATCGATCGTTAGATTGCGCGTTTGTCGGGTCTGCCTGAGCCGTTCACCGATTTTCACTTTGTATTCTACCTTTTTCCATTTCTTTCGTTCTTATGATCCAGATAGCAAAATAGCAAGCTCGCGAAAGTGTATCAGGCCTCTTGCACTTCGCGTTGAAGACCGGCAAAGCGGTCCAGCCCTTCTTCCAGGGACCATTCGGCAAAGGCGCCGTCAGAAGGCACAATTTCCCGCGGCACCCAGGCTTTGGTGACCCGATCCGTATCAAAACCGTATTCCGCCGCCCCGCCGCAGGGATTGCGGAAATACCAGTAGTAGGCCGAGGTAACATTGTGACGTCCGGGGCCCAGATGCGTACTCCAGCCCAATTCCTTCATGCGTAAACCACCACCAAAGACCTCATGAATATCCCTGAGCTCAAAGGCCGTGTGATGAAATCCCATTTTATCGGGCAGCTTGAACAAAAACAGATTGTGATGATCGTTGGCGCCGCCGCAACGCAGAAAGGCGCCCCGGTTCACGTATGCATCAGTCAGATCAAAGCCGAGGCGTTCCATGTAGAACTTTGGCGTGCCTTCAATATCCTGGATGTGAAAGACCGCATGCACAAGGTTCTGAGGCGTCGCCCGGTCGTAGAACACGGCCGGCTCATCCACCCGCTCCACGCGTCCCGGCGCGTTGTACTTGGACTCCCAGGCTGCCAGTTCCTGCATATGTGCCACCCGAAACCCGATTCCATATCCTTCCGGGTCCAGGGCATGCACCGTGCCGTCGTCATCAACCGTCACCTCCCGATCCTTGGAGAGTTCGGCAGCAATGTCATCGACAACCCCCTGGTTTGCCGCCGCCCAGACGGTCTCCCTCACGGTTGAACCCTCCACCACCGGCGGCGGTAAACTGGGATCGTCAATGGGACGAATTTCGACCTGGGACTTGTCGGCGGTCTCGAAGATGTTGCTATTCGGAGCGTCTGCGAGTTGCGTCAGCCCCCAATCCAGCCAAAATTTCTTGCAGAGCGCCATATCCTCGACGCCGAAAACCAGCTTGTCGATGCCGATTAGGTTCATGTTGAACTCCATCCCTGGGGATTTGATTTGTTTATGAGATCAAATATTAATTGATTATACAAAGGTCGACATGAACCGGGCAAACATTCAACGAGCTCCATCGGAAATGCTTAGTTACCTTCACAAAATACACACCGGTAACGAAAATTTTGGCAGAAAGTTGCCTCAAGAGATTTGATAATCATAAAAGTTTATTGTTAATATCAACTCAGTCAAAACGATAAAGTTCTAACACGGAGGTTATCATGAAACTTGGAAGACTAATACTGACTACTGCCCTGTCGACGGCTGTGGTCGCCGGCGCGGCGGTGGTCCAGCAGGCATCCGCAGCTGACTACACCATGAAAATTGGCCTTGTGACGTTCAAGGACCAACAACACGAATATTCCAACATGTATAAGGCGGCCCTCGAGAAAGCCACCAATGGCCGGATCGAAGTGAAGGTATTCCCGCGGGGCCAGCTCGGCGCCATTCCGCGCCAGATCGAAGGCGTGCAGCTCGGCACGATTGAGGCATTTGTCTCCCCGACCGATTTCTATGTGGGTGTTGACCCCCGCTACGGCGTATTCTCCATTCCGACCCTGTTCAAGGACAAGGCCCATTCCGCCAAAGTTCTGGCCGATGGTGATCTGAACAAGGAAATTCTTCAACTGGGTGGCGACAAGGGTATGGAAAGCGTTGCAGTGTTCCCGCACTCCATGGCTCACTATTTCGCCAAGGAGCCCATTCGCTCCATCGCCGATTTCAAGGGTAAAAAGCTGCGGATCAACGCAACCCCCGCCGAACGCCTGAAGATGAGCCGTCTGGGCGCGACTGGCGTGCCGATGCCTCTGGGTGAAGTCCTGCCGTCCCTGCAACGGGGCGCCATCGACGGCACAATGAGTGGCATGGTCATCTACGTGGTATTCAAATACAATAAGGTTGGCACTGTTGTAACCCAGACCGACGACACGATGATTATCTCGCAGGCCCATGTCAGCCAGAAATGGCTCGCCGGGCTGCCCGCGGATCTACGTAAAACCGTCGTTGAAGTCGGCAAGGGGTTACAGCCGAAGATCACCGCTTTCTCAATGGAAAAAGGCGCAGCGTACAATGCAGCTTGGGCCAAGATGGGCGGCAGCCTGCACAAGGTACCCGATGCCGATATCGCCAAGATGCGCGAATTGCTGAAGGATGTGGGTGACGTAGTTACCAAAGACAATCCGAAAGTGAACGCCTTCTACAAGCGCGTGAAGGCAGTCGCGGCCAAGTACTAAGCCATCGGAATCCGGGGAGGGGAAACACCCCTCCCCCACTCATTCAAAAACAATCCAACCGATCCCAAACTGGGACGGCAACGGTGTTGGGCAATTAATCAAGCCATTAGGGGAGGTTACGATGCAATACGGTGTCGGCCAGTCGGTTCATCGAAGCGAGGATCCCAGGTTCTTAACCGGAACGGGAACTTATCTGGATGATATCAATCTGCCGGGCCAAGCCCATGCAAGCGTCGTTTACTCCCCTCATGCACACGCCAAAATCGTCTCTATTGATACATCAATGGCCCACTCTGCGCCCGGAGTCATCGCCGTTCTGACCGGGAAAAACTTGACGGATATGGGGTTGGGCAAGGTCCTGCCCCGCTTTATGCCCGAAGACGTTGGCGGACCCCCCGGTTTCCGTACTCAACGTCCGGTACTCGCCGAAGACATTGTCAGGCATATCGGCGAACGGGTCGCCATGGTTGTCGCGGAGACGGTAGATTATGCTGAAGCTGCTGCTGATCTCATCGAAATCGTCTACGAAGAACTGCCCAGTATGGTGAATGTCATTGACGCCACTGCAGACGGGGCTGCGCCTATTCACAAGGATGCGGCGAACAACACTTCTTTCACCATCCGCGTCGCTGACGAAGTCGCCGTTAAAAAGGCTTTCGACGAGGCAACTCATGTGGTCAGCGCAGAATTGACCCACCGCCGGCTCAACGGCAACGCTATGGAAACCCGAGGAGCGATCGGCGAATACAACGCAGTCGACGACCGTTATACACTCCATGCAAATACTCAGCTTCCCCATATATTAAGAAGCGAACTCTGCCGCATGGTATTCGGCATACCCGATGCTCAGATGCGCGTGGTCGCCCGAGACGTCGGGGGCGGGTTCGGTCTGAAGACCAACCCGTTTCCCGAGGATGCTCTGGTCCTGATCGCTGCAAAGCTGACCGGACGACCGGTCAAATGGGTGGCCAGCCGAACCGAACATATCACCACCGACGATCACGGACGCGATCAGTGGGGCGTAGGCGAGATGGCATTGGATGCCGACGGCAAGATATTGGCCATCCGATGCGAGGCTAAAACCAACATGGGGGCTTATATCATTGGCTCCGGCGCAAACCCGGTTTCACACTATCTCCGCCTACTCACCAGTGTGTATAATATTCCTGCCGTAGATGTGACCGGTCATGCCGTGCTTACCCATACGTCGCCCACCGCGCCCTACCGGGGGGCCGGAAGGCCGGAAGGAATATTCGCCGTCGAACGCCTGTTGGACCTGGCCGCCGATAAGATCGGCCTAGACCGGACTGAAATCCGCCGACGCAACTTCATTCAGCCGAGCGAATTCCCGGCTAAAACCCATATGAACTTTGTCTGGGACAGCGGCGAGTTCGAAACCGTTATGGATATGGCCCTCACGAAAGGCGACTGGGCCGGAGCGGAGGCCCGCAAGAAGCAGAGCCAGGCCCACGGCAGACTTCGCGGCATTGGTATTTCCTACTACATCGAAGACGCAGGTGCGCTGAACGAACGTATGGACCTTAAAGTCGATATGTCGGGTGTGGTCACTATTCACGCCGGCACCGCCAATCACGGTCAAGGGCACGAGACCGTCTATAAGCAAATGGTCTCCGACTGGCTGAGCGTACCGTTCGAGGACATCCGGTTTGTGCAGACCGACACGGACCGCGTCCCAGTCGGCCGCGGCACTTATGCGTCGCGCAGCATGGTTGTAGGTAGCGGGGCGCTGAAAGATGCTGTTGAAAAGATTATCGAAAAGGGCAAAGGGTTTGCTGCATTCATGATGGAGGCCAGTGTCGCCGATATCGAGTACGCGAACGGCGAATTTTCGGTATCTGGCACTGATAAAAGTGTTCCCTTCAAGCAGGTCGCCATGCTGTCTTTCAAACCGTTCGGCGTACCGCCAGAACTGGGCATTGGCTTGGAAGCTAATGGTGAATTCAGCGTCACCATGTCCAGCTTTCCCAACGGTTGCCACATCTGCGAGGTGGAAATTGACCCTGAGACCGGTGAGACCATAATCGACCGGTACAACTTGGTGGATGACATTGGTGTTGTCATCAATCCAATGCTGGCCACGGGTCAGATGCATGGTGGTGTTATCCAGGGAATTGGCGAAGCTCTCTACGAATGCACCAACTATAATCGTAATTCTGGGCAACTCCTGTCGGGCTCACTAATGGACTATTGCGTCCCCCGTGCACACCACGTTCCCAACATTGGCGTCGATTTCCATGTTGTACCGTGTAAAACCAATCCGATCGGTGTTAAAGGCGCTGGTGAGGGCGGCACCGTAGGTGCCACACCGGCAGTAATCAGTGCCATTCTGGATGCACTCAAGCCCTTGGGAGTCACTGATATCGAAATGCCCGCCACCCCGCAGGTGGTTTGGTCTGCCATTCGGAACGCAAAGGACTAGGCGAGGTTGCCATTTAGGGATTACAGTAACGCCCCGGAGACTGGTGGCAAATGAGCGACACGCAGACATCGCCGGACGAGAAGACTAACGGCCCGGCAGAAACCGTTTTTTTCAAGATACCGATGGCGATCATCGGCACGCTGATTTTGGTTGGGATTGCCATCAATTTTTCCAACGTGGTCAGCCGCTACATCTTCCAAACTGCGATTTTCTGGGCTGAAGAGATCCTAATTTTCATTGTTGTCTGGAGCGTCTTTATCGGCGCCGTAGCGGTCGCCTATCAAGGCGCACACTTGAAAATGGACCTACTCTCGGCGCGGATCGGTCAGCCCTGGAAAACCTTGATAAACGCTCTCACCATCATCTCTCTTATCCTCTGCGGAATCTTCGCCATCCTCCAGTCCATCGAAGTCTTAAAGCTTTTAGGTAACAACGGTCAGCTCAGCGTCACCGCGGAAGTTCCCATGGTCATCCCTCATTCGGCGATTCTGATTGGGTTCGTGCTGATCGTATTGGCGGTCATTGTTCGTTGGCGAGCGTACATGAGAGGCGACTTTGAATAATATGCGTCAACGGGGAGGTATCTGATCATGGTTTGGGTCATGGTGCTGATGCCGATCATCCTGCTGATCTTGGGTTTTCCTGTTTTCCTGATCCTGCTCAGCACCTCCGCGATCGCCCTTTTGTTCTTTGCCGGCGTGCCGACCACGGCGCTCCATCAGGTTATGTTCGGCAGCATCGACAAACTTGCCCTGCTGGCCGTACCGTTCTTTATCTTTGCCGGTGAACTTATGGCTAGGGGCGGTGTTTCCGGCCGATTGATCCGCTGGGTCACCTCCATCGTCGGGGGAGTTCGAGGCAGTCTTCCCCTGACCGCGCTTGGAACGGCAACCGTATTCGGTGCTATTTCCGGCTCGACCGCGGCCACCGTGGCCGCCGTCGGCAGCCTAATTTACAAACCGCTCCGCAACGACGGATACTCTGAAAAATTTTCGACCGGTATGCTAACTTCTGCCGGCGCGATCTCCAATGTCATCCCGCCATCCATCGCCATGATCCTGTACGGTGCTGCGGCCGAAACGTCGGTCGTTGAACTTTTCGCCGCTGGCATTGTGCCGGGACTCCTGATCTCTGTCTTATTCGCGCTCTATATTTATTTTCATGCCCGCCGAAACGGAATCAGGGCCACCGGCCAGTTCAGTCTTGCCGAATTTCTCACCGCAACAAAGCACGGGGCCTGGGCCATCGGCGCACCGGTTGTCATTCTCGGCGGCATCTATACGGGCATATTCTCCCCCACCGAGGCAGCCGGCGTCGCCTGTGTCTATGCCATATTTGTCACCATGGCGATGTACAGAGAGATTTCTTTACGGGAACTCTTCGACGTGGCCTCCCGGTCAATGTTCCTTACCGCACAAATTTTCATCATTGTCGCAGTTGCCGGGGTATATTCCTGGCTATTGACCATCAGCGGCGCCGCAAATGCGGCGACAGAATATATAGATACCCTGAATGTCGAACCTTGGGTGATCCTCCTCGTCATTAATATTTTTTTGCTTCTAATCGGCACGGTTCTGGATACCGCCTCAGCCATTCTGGTGCTGACGCCGCTCCTGGTGCCTATCGCGCAAGCCCTTGGCGTCGATCTGGTCCATTTCGGCATCATTGTCGTCGTGAATCTCAGCATCGGAACTTTCACGCCACCCTTTGGCCTCAACATTTTTGTAGCTCAGGCCGTGTTCAAGGCACCTCTTTCCAGTATTTACCCTGGCTTGGCACCGTTTATCCTGCTGGCGGTCCTCGGGCTCATGATTATCACTTATGTGCCCGCCTTATCGCTTTGGATTTTGCCATTCATCCTCTAAGCATTAGTCCGTTTGTGGCTAGAAGCAGACGACATTTCATGATTGGCATCACGACTGCTTTCTGGATTTCGGCTGACTTTCAAAACGCATCCAAGCTTTGGTCCAGCTTCTTATTATCCTTAGCCTTAAAACAAAAATACTTATTCACATTTTTGTGGATAAGGAAGGCGTTGTAGCGAAGAGCCTAAGCGTAAAATAAACCTGGAATATAAATTCTATAGAAGAGCAGCGTTTCATTCGTTAGTAGTGAACTGCAGGCATTCAAAATGGATCAACCATGCCCGCCACACTTGATCAACTCATTCGCCACAATAATCTGCTACGGGTCTTCTGTGACTCCTGTAGGCGGTGTGAGACTTTCGAACCAGCCGATATAGCCGAATTGTACGGCAGAGAACTCCAGTTACCTACTTTGCAAAAGCGCCTGAAATGTAAGGTGTGGGGGGGGGGGGGGGGGGGGGGGGGGGGGGGGGGGGGGGGGGGGGGGGGG
>JAYPHU010000058.1:0-10915 GCA_038127535.1 Rhodospirillaceae bacterium
TGGCTAGTCTCAGCCCCTCATACATTGGTTTCTTTTAGTCTGCTCACTGTCCGTTAGTTGACATCATCCCAACTGTTGGCAGCGTACTTGCTGTAAATGGAGTCGTCCTTAAAGGCATCCTCGAAGGAAATGTTGTATTGCTCTCTAGCTTTGTAGGCTTGTTTCTCTAGCTTGTCTTGTCTCTGACGTCGGCCGGGATCAGGTTCTATCTCTGGCTCTTCGATCTCACCGCATTCATCAGCGTAGTATGCGTTTTCTGCCCTTTGATCGTCTGGCACATAGAACTCCGAGTCCTTCTGGTCTATGGCTGGCGCTGTGTCTATCTGCATGACAGTCATGTACTCCTCTTTCATGAGTTGCTTTAGCTCGTGTTCGAACTCAGTAATGCAGATGAAGCTGTCGTGAACTGGAAGAACCACAGTATGGAACTCATCAATAGCTCTGAGCTTCACGTTATTGGCAATTTGGGCGCCAAGGCCTGAAGCTGAAAGTAATTACATCTCTCGGAGCGCCGCATCGTCGATGACGCTGCAGACCGGCGCCGTCATAGAGGCCTCCACACCAGCTCGCCATAGGCCTAATGCCAGAGGCTGCCGAAGAACAACCGGCGCTCTTCCAGTATCTCGATCTCACCGACCTCCCGAAGCTCACGCAGCCCGGGGCAGATACCATTCCAGATACTCCCGCTGACGATGATAGGTCTGCGGAATCCGGTCGGCGAGATTGTCCGGATCATAAAGCTCCGCCAGGGGCTCCAGATGGATCACGATTTTCGGCCGAAGGGCCAACAGACCCTCGAGCAGCGGCTAAAAATTCCGCTCCAATTGCTTCATGGCGTGCAGGGTGGTCACCGCCGTTTCCCCGTCGATGGGGACAATTTCCCAGCCCGCCATGGTGTTCATGTTAAGGTTCACCGCATCGATCGGCCGTCCCACAGCCTCGCCGATCAGGGACACGATCTCCTGAGACGGTTCCTCCCAATAGCACCCGCACAATTCTATCTCCGGGAACATCTTGGCTAACAGATACAGACTGGTGCTCGCGCCGCAGCCAAGATCGGTCACCCGCGCCGCGCCAGGGACCTAAGTGGCGAAGAGGCAGCACAGAACGGCGACGTAAATCTGCTGCTCAAACGCCGGATCGTCGGAGAACACATAGTCCTGATCCAGGCGCAATGACTCGAAGTCATAATAGTCGGGGCGCAGGGTCTCCAGGCTGACGTCGTCCCGGCGCACCCGGTCCAGCACCTTGGTCCATTCCCCTAGCCAATTGTCGGGATTGGTATGGACGCCCTGAGTTAGTTGCATGGCTCTCAACCGATAGATCAGCCCTTGATAAAAACCGGCTTTTCAGCTT
Source organism: Rhodospirillaceae bacterium (assembly GCA_038127535.1). Lineage (GTDB taxonomy): Bacteria > Pseudomonadota > Alphaproteobacteria > Rhodospirillales > UBA2165 > JAYPHU01. Next base: position 1,357 of record JAYPHU010000058.1, read on the forward strand.
CCCGCAGCCGGCGATAGCCCAGCGGCGGCAAAGGATTGTCCCTCAACACCGTGGACACGTCCTCGGTGCTCCGGCCTAAACGCCGGGCCAGATCGGCGGCGTCGATCAGACCGTAAACGTCATCGCTCAACTGTTCGTGTGTCATGGTTGTCCGGCCGTCTTGGGATGATGCCTGAAGATTAGCAGATGAGTATTAAACCAATGCCAATATGAACAGGGTCTATAGGAATTCTTTAGGCTTATGATGCGAATTTCTTGATCTAGAACAATAAGGAGCTAGACAAGTTTAGGGAATTAGAGGGAACTGTGCACGTGTTGCCGCGGACCGGGACACAAGGTCCGTGGATTCGACATGATAGACATGCAAAAATTTCATAGGTAATCTAAAAGCGTTTCCGCATATAAGAATGTGGTGACGATCCCGGCAGTTCTGTGCCCGGTGCGAAGGTTTACTTCGGCTCCAGACAGATGGCGCTAAAAAAATTTAGCCGGGGGGGGATAGAGCAGCATTCCATGCTGACGTTTAAGATTTGTAAGAATTAATAGCCTTCTGGAGGAGTAGTATGGCGTCGCGTTCAGAGATGAATAAGAAACCTCAGGCAGAAAACCTGCAGCCCAAAGTCAGAAAGTGCCTCATGTGTTCGGATAGTTTTCAGTCCAACCACATTGGTGAGCGCGTCTGCCCGGATTGCAAAAGCACGTCGACTTGGCGCCAGACCGGTATCGCCATTTAAGTAGATCGCACAAAATGGCTGTAGAAAGAGGGCTCGGATTTCCGGGCCTTTTTTCATACATCTCCGACCCGCGAAGCGGCTGTCGGGGATCTGTAACAACACCCCTCCCTTGATGGGCAGGGTAGCGCTGAAAGCGCTGGGGAAGGGATAAATAAATTACCCTTCCTCCACGATCTCGATCTCGTGGGTGATCTCCGCCGTCTTGCCGAGCATGATCGACGCAGAACAATATTTCTCCGCCGACAGGTTCACCGCCCGCTCCACCTTTTTCGGGTCCAGATCGACCCCGGTCACGATGTATTTCAGCGCGATCTTGGTGAAGACTTTGGGGATAACCTCCGCCCGGTCGGTGGTCATCTCGATCACGCAATCGGTGACCTTCTGGCGGGATTTTTCCAGGATATCGACCACGTCATAGGCCGTGCAGCCGCCCATCCCAATGAGCACGGTCTCCATCGGCCGGATGCCGAGATTACGCCCGCCTGCGGCGGGATCGCCGTCCATCACCACCGAATGACCGCTACCGGATTCTCCGACGAAGGTCCGTTCCTCTACCCATTTGATACGCGCGTCCATAGTGTCCTCGTGCTCTCACAATAATTTGCGGGTGAGTGTAGCGGAATTATCCCGCGAGGTGGAAAACATATTCGGAGCGGGGAAAGCGCTTTCGTCCAAGCGTGTGATTGCCTAAAAATGAATCGCTTGGAAAACGGAGAGAACGGCGATGAAATTTCAAGATGGCGGCATAAACACCTATGACAAGAACCGGTCAACGGACGGTTTCACGCTGTTCGCACCGCTGCGCCACGACAAGGCCTATATCATCAATATGGATGGCGAGGTCGTGAATCAATGGCAGCTCAACTTGGGCGGGGTGAACCGCTGTCAGCTGACCGACGAGGGCAACCTGTTTATCAACGAAGCGACAGAGGATGGCCCGCCCCTGTATGCCGGCAAGGCCGGCCGGCTACGGGAATATGACTGGGACGGCAACCTGGTCTGGGAACATATTGACAATAATCACCACCATGATGGTCGCCGCTTGCCCAACGGCAACAACCTTTACATCGCCTGGGATGAATTTGACGACGCCACGGCGGCGAAGGTGCAAGGCGGCCTGCCGGGAACAGAGAAAGACGGCATCATTTACGGTGATTCCATTCGGGAGATAAACCCAGACGGGGAGGTTGTGTGGGAATGGACCACCCGCGATCTGGATTTTGACCAATTTCCCATCTGCCCGCTATGCCCGCGCGCGGAGTACGCCCACGCGAACACCTGCTCTCCCCTACCCAACGGCGATGTAATGGTGAGTTTCCGGGTGCTCAATTTGTTGATCGTCATCGACCGGGAGACCAAACAGGTCAAATGGCATCACCATGACATGACCTTCGGCCATCAACACGATTGCCATCTGCTGGAAAACGGCAATGTCCTGGTCTTCGCAAACGGATTCCACGGCCGAGACGTGGATATGTACTCAACCATCCGGGAATTCGACTTTGACACCCACGTAACCGTTTGGGAATTCAGAGGCAATCCGATCACCAGCTTTTTCTCCGCCAATATCTCCGGCGTGCAACGGCTGTGGAGCGGGAATACGCTCATCTGCGAGGGTAACCGGGGCTGTTTGTTCGAAGTTACGCCGGAAGGCGAAATTGTGTGGGAATTTGTAAACCCGTTCCTGTCGCCCCATCCCGCCTTTGGCACGACCAACTGGATATTCCGGGCTTACCGCTACGCGCCGGATGATCCGAGGTTGAAGGGGAGACTTTGACGCCGCAGGCGTCATGCCCGAGTTGGGCCAGCCACATACTGCCGTCATGCTCGGACCGGGAGCCTGTACCGGACTTGATCCGGGCATGATCCGCGTATCGCCTTATACCTAAACCCGTACCTAAACCCGTCACCCCCGAGTTGGCGCAGCCAATTCTCGGGGGACCAAACAGCAGTAGCCATGGATACCCGAGACTTGGTCCCAGTTAACACTGGTCCCAACTCGGGCATGACGCATTAGTAATACGAGAGAGAGGAACCTAGCCCCCGGCCTAAGCGTCTTCCCGTTCGACGCCTTTTTCCTCGAACAGTTCCTGCAACTCGCCATTGTCGAACATCTCGCGGACGATGTCACAGCCGCCGACGAACTCACCCTTCACGTAGAGCTGAGGGATGGTCGGCCAGTTGGAGAAGCTCTTGATGCCCTCCCGGATTTCCATGTCTTCCAGCACGTTGACGCTGCCGAACTTCACGCCGGCCATAGCCAGCGCCTGCACGGTGGCGGCGGAGAAGCCGCATTGCGGGAACATGGGCGTGCCCTTCATGAAGAGCATCACGTCGTTGGAATCGATCGCCGCCTGAATGCGGTCGTTGGTGGGATTGTCGCTCATAATCTGTCCTTCTTGTTCGCTTGATCTGGGTTGCATCAACCTTGGTCGTCGGCGCCGGGCACATCGGTCTGCAGCGCCAGCGCGTGGAGTTCATTACCCATCCGGCCCTGCAACGCAGCATACACCATTTGGTGCTGCTTCACCCGGTTGAGACCTTCGAACGCCGGCGAGACCACATAAGCCGCGTAATGATCCCCATCACCGCGCAAATCCTCGATATGCACTTTCGCATCGGGAATGCCGTCTTTGATGAGGCGCTCAATCTCGGCCAAGTCCATCGCCATTGTCTTCGGTCCTTTGGTTGACGGTTATGACCCTATGTAGCGCGTTTTTTCGCCTTTAGGGTCCATTATTTTAATAGGGATATAAAATCAGGGGGGGCTTTCGCAAGTCTTCTTACGCCTCGCCCATATAGCCGGGCAGCCAGCCTTCATGGGCCGCGCGCAACTCGTCCAGGGACAGTGTGTCATCTCCGAGCGTGATTGCTGCGCCCCCCGTTGTCCCGATGGCCTGGACGGAGACACCCGCAACCTCTGCCGCCGATGCCAGCGCCGCACCGTCTTTGGCGGTGACCAGATAGCGCGCCTGATCTTCACCGAAGGCCCAGGCGTGTGCGTTGTCGGAGGGAACGTTCCCGATGGAAACGCCGATCCCGGAGGCGAGCGCCATCTCCGCCGCGCCGACCAAGAGCCCGCCATCCGAAAGATCATGACAGGCGGTAATTTGTCCGGCGTCAATTTGCGCGCGAATGAAGTCGCCCACTTGGCGCTCTAATGTCAGATCGACCGGCGGTGGCGCACCGGTCTCCTCGCCCGCGATTTCCCGCTGATAAATGGATTGGCCCAAATGCGTGCCGCCCTCGCCGCCCGCTTTGCCCACCAGATAGACGGCCTCGCATTCCCCCGGGAACGCCAAGCCCACAGTCTTGGTGAAATCGGCCAAAAGCCCGACCGCGCCGATCGCGGGTGTCGGCAGGATCGCCTCGCCGTTGGTCTCGTTGTAGAGGGACACGTTGCCGGAGACGACCGGAAAGTCGAGCGCGTTGCAGGCATCCCGGATGCCTTCGATGGCGCCGACGAACTGCCCCATGATCGGCGGGCGTTCCGGGTTACCGAAGTTCATATTATCCGTGATCGCCAGCGGCGTGGCGCCGACGGCGGTCAGATTGCGCCAGGTCTCGGCCACCGCTTGCCGTCCGCCCTGCACCGGATCGGCCAGGCAATAGCGCGGCGTACAATCTGTGGTGATCGCCAGCGCTTTCTGTGTGTTCTGGACCCGCACTACGGCGGCGTCGCCGCTCGGCCGCTGCACTGTGTCGCCCATCACCAGATGATCATATTGTTCCCAAATCCAGCGCTTGGAGCACATGTCCGGCGACGCCATGATGGTCTTGAGCGTGTCCAACAGGTTCTCCGCCGCCGGCACGTCTTCCGGCGCGATCACCGGCTGGGCCGGCGTCGGCTCCCACGGCCGGTCGTATTCCGGCGACGCGAGCGCCAGCGGATCGATGGGCAGGTCGGCGGCGACTTCGCCTTTTTCCCGGATCACCATGCGGCCCGTATCGGTCAGGTGGCCGACGATGGCGAAATCCAGCTCCCACTTCTCGAAGATTTTGCGCGCCGTGTCTTCCTCCGCGGGTTTCAGGACCATCAGCATCCGTTCCTGGCTTTCCGACAGCAGGAACTCGTACGCCGTCATCCCTTCTTCCCGGGCAGGCACCTGATCCAGGTCCAGCTCCACCCCGACGCCACCCTTGGACGCCATCTCGAACGACGACGAGGTCAGCCCTGCCGCGCCCATATCCTGAATGGCGATGATGGCGTTGGTGTCCATCAGTTCCAGGCACGCCTCCATCAGCAGCTTCTCGGTGAACGGATCGCCGACCTGTACGGTCGGACGTTTTTCCTCCGAGTCCTCGGAGAACTCGGCCGACGCCATGGTCGCACCGTGGATGCCGTCGCGCCCGGTCTTGGAGCCCACATAGACCACCGGGTTGCCCGCGCCGGTGGCGGCGGAATAGAAAATCTTGTCGGTCTCAGCGATGCCCACGGTCATGGCGTTGACCAGAATGTTGCCGTCATAGGCCGGATGGAAATTGCACTCACCCCCGACAGTCGGCACGCCGACGCAGTTGCCGTAGCCGCCGATGCCAGCCACCACGCCGGAGACCAGGTGCCGGGTTTTGGGGTGATCCGGGCTGCCGAAACGCAGCGCGTTCATGTTGGCCACCGGGCGCGCGCCCATGGTGAAGACATCCCGCAAGATGCCGCCGACGCCGGTCGCCGCGCCTTGGTAAGGCTCGATATAGGACGGGTGGTTGTGGCTCTCCATCTTGAAGACCGCCGCCTGCCCGTCGCCGATATCGACGATGCCGGCGTTTTCGCCGGGCCCGCAGATCACCCACGGGGCCTCGGTCGGCAGGGTCTTCAGCCACTTCTTGGAGGATTTGTAGGAGCAATGTTCCGACCACATGACGGAAAACACGCCGAGCTCGGTCAGGTTCGGCTCCCGGCCGAGAATCTCGAGAATTTTGTCGTATTCCTCGTCGGAGAGCCCGTGCTCGGCAATGACGTCTTTGGTGATCGACATCACGCCGCTTCTCCGAGCGCGCCTACCAGCCCGTCGAACAACGGCTTGCCGCCCAGGCCGCCGACCAGGGTCTCCACCGCGTTTTCCGGGTGGGGCATCATGCCGAGGATCGTGCCCCACTTGTTGTAGATGCCGGCGATGTTGCGTTGGGAACCGTTGGGGTTGTTGGCGTCGTCCACCGCGCCGTCGGACCCGCAGTAGCGCACCGCCACCCGGTTTTCGGCTTCAAGTTCGTCCAGGGTCGCGTCGTCTGCGAAGTAATTGCCGTCATGATGGGCGACCGGAACCCGCATCACATCACCGGCGTTGTAGCCTTTCATGAACGGCGTGTCGGTGCGCTCGACCCGCAAATGCACATCCCGGCAGATGAACTTCAGACGCGCATTCCGCATCAAAGCGCCGGGCAACAGCCCGGTCTCGGTCAGTACCTGAAAGCCGTTGCAGACCCCCAGCACATGAACACCGCGTTCGGCCTCCGCCTTCACTTCGCGGATGATCGGTGAATGGGCCGCCATGCAGCCGGAACGTAAATAGTCGCCGTAGGAAAAGCCGCCGGGAATAACGATCAGATCGACCTTGGGCAGATCCGTGTCCCCGTGCCAGACCTCGATCGGCTTCTCGCCGGACGCCGCCGCCAGCGCCATGACCATATCGCGTTCGCGATTGGACCCGGGAAAGACAATGACGGCTGATTTCATGATCGGCTGGCGTTCTTAGGCTTCAATCTCGATCTCGTAATTCTCGATCACCGTGTTGGCGAGGAGCTGGCGGCACATCGAGTCCACTTGTTCCTTAGCGGCGGCTTCGTCCGACGCGCTTAAATCGATCTCGATATACTTGCCCTGGCGGACGTCGCCGACGCCGTCAAAGCCCAGCGCTACCAGCGCATGGCCGACAGCCTTGCCCTGGGGATCGAGCACCCCGTTCTTCAGCGTGACGTGAATTTTTGCTTTCATCGGAACTCCGCCGCCTATTGGACTAGGGTCGGACCCTGGATGTCCGCCATGCCGGCCTCGTGCAGGATGCCGAGACGGCGGGCGACTTCCTGGTAGGCTTCTTCGATCCCACCCATGTCGCGGCGGAACCGGTCTTTATCCAGTTTTTCGTTAGTTTCCGCATCCCACAGCCGGCAGCTGTCCGGGCTGATCTCGTCGGCGAGCACGATGCGGAGCTGATCATTGTCCCACATGCGGCCGAATTCGATCTTGAAGTCCACCAGACGGATGCCGATGCCCATGAAAAGGCCGCTCATGTAATCATTGATGCGCAACGCCATGGAAATGATCTCGTCCAGCTCCTGATGGGTGGCCCAGCCGAAGCAGGTGATGTGCTCTTCGGTGATCATCGGATCGTCGAGCTCATCGCTCTTATAATAGTACTCCACGATGGAACGGGGCAGCGGCTCCCCCTCTTCCATGCCCAGCCGTTTGGCCATGGAGCCGGCGATGACGTTACGGACCACCACCTCAACCGGGATGATCTCCACTTTATGCAGCAATTGCTCGCGCATGTTTACCCGCTTGATCAAGTGAGTCGGAATCCCGACCTCCGCCAAATGGGTAAACAGAAAATGGGAAATGGAGTTGTTGATCACGCCCTTGCCGGTGATCGTCCCTCTTTTTTGATTGTTGAAGGCGGTCGCATCGTCCTTGAAATAGGCAACGATGGTATCGGGCTCGGGCCCCTCAAAAATAACCTTGGCCTTGCCTTCATAGAGTTGTTTACGTCGCGCCATGTCTGACTATCCGTCTCTGGAGGGATACGGCGGCTCCGGTTTTACGCCCGGACCGAATCTTTGAGATTTCGTCCTATACCAGTTGTCCAGTTTGAAAACAACGACCCCAAACAGCGGGTCCGGCCGGGCGTTTTACGCCAGGGAAACAGGCGAATAATTGGCCTCGCCGGGGGCGCCGCCGGCGAACAAATAGACCGGCTTAAGTTCTTGATTCTCAACGGAAGGCAGAGCGATCAACGACGAAGAGACCGTGCCGAAGCCGGCGTCGGTGCGAATCGCCATGGCGCCCTGGGGCCCCTCGTCGGGATCGAAAATTCGGCTGCCCAACAGTGAAATCCAGGCAGACCAGTCACTTGATTCGGGGTCCGGCGCTTTCGCTCTCTCGAATTGAGGCAGATAGGTGCGGATGCGCGCCGAGCTGGTGTCGTTGCGGTCCGACGCGGTGATCATGGAAACGCCTTCGGGAATGGGCGAGACATTCGTATGCACACCCCAATGGGTTTCGGCCACCCTGATCCAATAGGCGTCTTTGTTGTCCGCGACCACCATATTGAACGGGCGGTAGGCGTCCGGGTTGATCTCCTCCAAAGCTTCGGCGGCTTCCGCCGCGTCCGGATGATCCAAGGCCTCCAGCGGCAGCTCACCGCGGCTGCGGAACCCTTCCTTGGGACCCAAGGAGCCCCGGCGGTTCAGGATGCCCGCCACTACGCCATTGTCGTTCATACCGAGCCAAGTGCCGCCCGCCAGCTCATCCTGCCCGGCGATCACGTCGGCGCGGTCCGACCAGTGACGGCCCGGCGGGCGCCAGGGCCGGTCCAACATCTCATCCCGGTTGGTGGCGATCAGCACTGGCCAATCATGACCCGGCCGGCGCAGGATAACGAAGGTACACATGCGGGTAAGGTAATCATTGAGATCGTCATTTAAAACCCACCTGACGACGCGAGACGGTCAAAATTTTCTTGGGCCCCTGGCGGTTGCGCATCCCCCCCAACAACCGTAAAAAAAGACTCTGGATCAATCCAACTTTAAAAGGCGGACAACAACATGGCGGACAGTTTTAATCAGCGCGAACAGGGCTTCGAGGCTAAGTTCAAAATGGACAAGGAAATGGAGTTCAAGGTTGATGCCCGGCGCAACAAGCTCCTGGGGCTTTGGCTCGCGGAAAAACTGGGTCTGCCGGAAGCGCAATATGCTGACTACGCCAAGGAAGTGGTGATCGCCGATCTGGACGAGCCCGGCCACGAGGACGTGGTGCGCAAGGTGATGAAGGATATCGCCGACAAGGGCGCAAATGTGACCGAGGACGAGGTACGGTCCAAGATCGAAGAGTTGCTGCCCGTCGCGCACGCCCAGATTTCATCGGAAAACAGCTAACCCTTTACGGGGAGACGCACCATCGACGGGGAACAGGATTACACTTCGGGTGATAGCCAGGTCCTGACGGATAAGGTGGTCGACTGGTTGATGAGATAGGCGCTCGGTACCACCAGCCCCGAATACCTGTTAGAATAGGTCTCGCTCAGGATCAATGCGGCGGGCATCCCGCTGAAGCGCACCAGTGTGGGCTTTCGCATCCTATACCCTTTGTAAAGCGCCATATCGCTCACCTGTAGCCGGGACGGCGGGATGGAGTCCCATTTTCAGGCCACCGATGACTACAACCGGACCAGCTGGACCCGCTCCCCCCTCGCCTATCTGGTCGAACACCGGCTGCCGTTTCTCCGCCGGCGGATGACGGGCCCATCGGCCCGGGTGGACTTCGGCTTACTGGAAGATCTTCAAGAGACCGGCGTCACTGATTATCTCGGCTATTTTCTGGAATTCAGCGACAGCAGTGATGCCGAAAGCTTCCGGGACGGGATGATCGGGTCCTGGGCGACCGACCGGCCCGGTGGCTTTACCGACAACGAGATGCGGGAACTGATGCGCGTGCAGCAACGCCTCGCGGTGGCCTGCAAGATGACCATCCGGGAACAAATCACCCGCAACGTGCTGACCGCTTATCTGGGCCCGGATGCGGGCCGCCAGGTGATCAACGGTCAAATTCAGTTGGGCAGCGACGCGATCATTCATGCGGTGATCTGGTTCAGCGATCTCCGCAACTCCGTTCA
>JAYPHU010000059.1:0-10445 GCA_038127535.1 Rhodospirillaceae bacterium
AAAATGGTGCCGCCTGGGTGACTTGAACACCCGACCCTCGCATTACGAATGCGATGCTCTACCAGCTGAGCTAAGGCGGCACATGCCATAGGATGGCTGCCGAGACGGTGGCCGATCGGCGGCCTTTAAATATACCGGACCGGGATAATTTACCAGAGTCTATTTTGAGGTTGGTTTGGCCGACGGCAGGGCGGCCAGCACATCAGTGATCACGCTCTCCCAATCCCCGGCGGATGCTTGGCGGAACAGCCGGGCCGTAGGGTACCAAGGCGTGGTTTCGCCGGTGAGTCCCCATTTCCAATCAGGAGCGTGATGGAGCAGCACCCACACCGGCTTGCCCAGCGCGCCGGCCAGATGAGCGACGGCGGTGTCTGTGGTGATCAACAGGTCCAACGCCTCGATCAGCGCCGCTGTTTTAGATAGGGGGGCGGGACCGGTATCGACAATGTCCAGACCGGCGGGCAACATTTCGCCCTCCGGCGCGGGTTCGCCCTTTTGTAGGCTGACCCAAGTGATCCCCTCAGCCTCACCTAGCCTCGCCATCGCGTCCATCGGAAGGCGGCGGAATTTTTCGACCGGGTTAGCCATGTTGCCCCGCCAATTGAGGCCGACCGTTCGATTGTCCCCACCGGTCTCGGCCAATCGCGTCCGCCAGTCCGCCACGGCGGTTTCATCCGCCAACAAATAAGGCTCCTCGTCGTCCATCTTTTCCGGCGTGATGTCCAAGAGCCCGGGCAGGTCCATGAGCGCGAAGTGAGCGTCAAACGCGGGTGGGGTGGTGGTCTCTGCGATAATCTCGTCGGCCACGGCCTCGTCGATCAGCGGGATGAGCCCGTCCGGCAGTTGCGCGATCAGGCGAACACCTAACGCACGTGCCGCCTTTCCAAACCGAAGCGCGAAGATCGTGTCGCCCAGCCCCTGTTCCCCATAGGCCAGCACCGTCGCGCCGACCTCTGTGTTTCCGTCCCACACTGGCTGATCAAAGTCCCGCCGCCGGCCCGGAAAGCCGGCCCATTGCCAGCGCCACGACATCTCTTTGAACCCGTCTCCGTAGTCGCCCACCGCCAGCAGCGCGAGGGACAGGTTCCAATGGGCCAGGGCGAAATCCGGGGCCAATTTGATGACCCTGCGGTAGACATCAATCGCCTCGTCGATCCGGCCGCTGTCCTTCAGCGCATTGCCCAGATTATTGAGCGCGTCCACATCCTGGGGCCCGGCGGCGGCCCCTTGTTGGGCGATGGCCAGCGCTTCGTCGAATCGGCCGGCCCAGCGCAGCAAAGACGCCAGGTTGGCGGCCGCTTTTACGTGAGACGGATCGAGCAATAACGCATTGCGCCACGCCGCCCCCGCTTCATCGGCGTCATTAAGGCCCCGCTGCGCCAGGCCCAGATTGTTATGATACTCGGCAATGTCGCCCTGCAGCCCGATGGCCTGGCTGATCAAATTGACCGCCATTTCGTTGTCGTTCTGCTGATGGGCCACGACCCCCAACAGGTTCCACAGATCAGGGTGAGTGGGATAAGCGTTCAGCAGCTCCTGATAGAGCGCCGCCGCACCGGTCAAATCGCCGACCTGATGGAGAGCGATCGCTTGGGCCAGATGGGCGTCGAGGCCGGCTTGATCACTCACATCGGTCTCCTTAAGCGGGGTTACGTTTTCCGATCGCCGCTTTCCGCGCCGGGCGGAATGATTTCGGCTTCCGGTGTGTCGTCCGGCGCGTCCGAACTTCCAGGGGCAATCGGATCAAGGCCGCCGATTTGCGTCACCCGGGGCGGCGTGCCCCAGCTCAGGGTATCGAACTGCTCGCAGCGCCCACAGACCGGTTCCCAGTCGGCAACCACATTGCCGCAATTGCCGCAAATCCAGGCCGAGTCCGGATCGGCGCCGGCGGCCTTGCGCAGCCATTCCTTGGACGCTTCCACATCCCCTTTTTCGCGCTCTTCCAGTTCGGCCATATAGCGGCACACCCGGGCGGACGGATTTTGACCGGCCGCCGCCTCCAGATGCTGGCGGGCTTCCGCCCACATGCCGGCGGCCAGGGCGGCCTTGGCGATGGCCAGATGGCTCTCCTTATGCTCCCGGTTATAGCCGGCGAGCTGCTCCAGGGTGCGCATCTTTTCCTGGGGGCCCGCGCCCGGAGCCAGATCTTCCATCACGTCGGCGAGATGGGGATGAGGGTTGGTGACCCAGGACTCCTCAATCACCGAAGCGGCCCGGCGGCGCTTGCCCGCGCCTTGCAGCAATCGCGCATGGCGGACGGCGGCGGGCACAAAATCGGGGGCCATGGTATTGGCCCGCTTGGCATAAGACAGTGCATCGCCCAGTTTGCCTTCAGTCTCCGCCTCGATGCTGCGCTGGAACTGCAGAATGGCGCGTTGGCGGCGGCCCTCGTCGTTCCCCATATGCTTGTTTTTGACCGCCTTGCGGACCGTGTCTTCGGCTTCCTGCCAACTGCCTTTCTTGACCTGCAGATCAAACAAAGTGGACGACACCGTATCGGTTTTAGGAGCCAGTTCGTTGGCCTGCTCGGCGAGCTCCAGCGCTTCGTCCTCGTCGCCGTCCTGCAGGGCTTGTTTCAGCTTGCCGCTAAGACCCAGATACTTGGTTTCCTTGCGCTCCGACATGGCGTCGAAGAACTTGCCGGCGGCTTTCTCGTCGCCGGACAATTGCGCCGCCTGGGCCGACAGCAGCATGGTCAAAGGCGGCTCGGCCAACAGGTCCTCTGCCTTTTTGGACAGCCGCCGCGCCTCCGCCGCGTCACCGGCGGCAACGGCGACCATGCCTTGGGTTAGCGCCTTATAGCCGCGCTGACGCCGCCACTCCCGCCGCGCGCGGAAAATCCTGCGCGGCGCATTCCGAAAGAACGACCAAATCCGGAAGATGGTCGCCAGAATCAGCGAAATAAAAATGATCCCGGCGATCAGAATTCCCATGGATGTTTCGATCTCGTAGCCAAGCCAGCTCAAACTGACCGAGCCGGGATTGTCCGCCACCAGTGCCGCAGCCAGACTGACCACGGCAAGAACGATCAGGAACCAGAGGGCTCGAAACATTAACGGTTACTCTTTCGGCGTGAGAAGTGAAACGGCGGTGACCTGGAGGTCCGCCAGAAACTGCTCGGCCTGCACCAATAGCTTGGCGTTGGCCATCCAGGGCTGGGCGAGGCCAGATGCCTTTTCCGGCAGGGCGTTCAGCTCGACCAACGCGCCGGACAGATCAGACGCCGCCAGCAACCTCTCGGCGCGGGCAACAACCGCGTCCACACTGGCGCCTTCGAGCTGATCGGTCCGCCGCCACTTCAATGAGCCGGCGATCCGCGCCACGGTTCGGTCGAGCCAGCCGTCGCCCTTGGGCAGTTTCTCCGCCTGCACGATAGAGGCGGCCAGACTTTTGAAACTGGTGCGGAGCTGTTCCAACGTCGGGATGCCGCGGCTTGCGCTCGGCTGTAGCCCAGCGGCTTTCCCACGCAGCGCGTCGTCCTGATCGAGAAGGGTCAGGACACCCGCCAGTTCATTCAAATAGGGCCGAGACGATTGAACCGCCTGGCGCAACTGACCGACGGCCAGCAAAAAGGCGCGCGCCCGGCTGCCGGCGGCGGCTTGGCCCTGTGGCGAGCTGCGCACCGCCAACTCGGCCAGGCGCACTTCCAAATCGACGATCTTTTTACGCTGGGTATCGCTGCTGTCGGCACTGCCGGATTCCAGTTTTTGCAGGCGTTCCGATAATTGTTTCAAGGTCTCCAACGCAGCCTTGGAACCGCCGTCCGCATCGACCGCGGACACCATCTGTTTGACCGTGGAAATGGAGTTCTCAAGATCTGAAATGCGCTTCAAACTCTGATCCAGCCTGGCTTGAATGCGCGCCCGCTCCGCCTGCAGTTCTTCAAGCTGGGGCACGTTGTCGGTCGACTTTTTTTCCAGTACCTGCAACCGGCCGGCCAGGTTCTTGAGCTTTTCTTTGGTATCATTGTCTTCATCCAGGAACGGGAAGAACTGCGCCAATTGCGGCTGCCAGAGCGGTCTGGAAGCAAAAACGACGACGCCCAGGATGACGACCGTCAACAATGTAAGAAAGACAGCGCGGAGATTGCCCGCCGACCGCCGCTGAATGGGGGCGATTGTGTGGGCATCCGGCAAGGGCGTCTTGGGCACGGATGACGGCATATCGGCTTCCTTTTGTTTCACGACACCGGCTTTGGCGGAGACGGCCGTCAGCAGGGAGTCCTGCGTGGGGCTTTCGGCGACAATGACATCCTGCCAGGTGACTTCGCTGATTTTTTCCGCCACGGCGGGGCTCAGACAAAACACGGTTAGGTCTTTGCACGAGCGCACGAGCCGGGCTTTGCGAATCAATTGAACAAAGGCATCGGCCGTTCTGGGGGAATAGAGCAGGACTGTGTCCAGATCGCCGTTTTTAATGGCGGCAATCGCCGCCGGCGAAAAACTCTTGCTTTCTTGTGTTTCGTAGAGCACCTCGCGGCGCACCTCGAAGCCCGCCTTGGTCAGATCGCCCGCCAGGTCGCCGGCGACCGCGGACCCCACCACATGAACCAAGGGCCCCTTGGCCGGGTCCAGCATATCAATCACCAGGGCGCTCAGCGCTTCCACATCGCCAGACGCGCTATGGACCTGCTTGAACTCGAGCTCCCTTGCCGAACCGGCCGTTGAATCGCCGACCGCATAGACCGGAATGGATCGTTCCGTAGTGCGTTCGGTAAGGGCGCGAACGCCATTCTGGCTGGTCACCAAAAGGGCCTGGACGCTGTTCAGGTCGAGGTCCGGTCCGTCCAGGTTTTCGATTGTCATCAAGGGTTCGATGATCGCATCGATCCCGCGCTCGCTGAGGGTTTCGGCGAGCGCCGTGCCGTCGGCTCCGGGCCGGGTGACGAGTGCGCGCATCTGCCTAGGTCTCCTGCTTCATATCCGGATGAACCGGGATGAAATGGGGTTGTACCTGCCGTATCGCTCCCAGAATAGAGGGTCCTGCCTTACGCAACAAATCCTCTGCGACGGTCTTGCCCAGATGCTCGGCTTCGGTGATCGGAGCTTTCGACGTAACCTCAGCTTTTTCCGCCCCGTCAGGCCGGGCGATCATCCCCTGTAAGACAAGGTTTCCCTGCCCATCGGGCTGAGCGAGACCGGCGATCGGGGTATGACAGGACCCGTCCAGAACGGTCAGCATGGTGCGCTCGGCGATCACGGCGGCGGTGTTCACCGGCTCCGCCAGGGCCGCCAGCAGGGCATTGGCGCGCGAATCGTGTGTGCGGCAGGTGGCGGCCAGGCTGCCCTGGCCAACAGCCGGCAACATGCGGTCGGTCTCCATCAGGCTGGTCACCGCGCCCTCCTTGCCTAGGCGGCGCAGGCCGGCGTAGGCGAGAAAAGTGGCGTCCACTTCGCCGGCGTCCAGTTTTTCCAACCGGGTATCTACATTACCCCGGAACGGGACAACTTGGAGGTCGGGCCTGAGATTCAAAAGTTGCGCCTTCCGCCGCAGCGACGCCGTGCCTACCCGGCTGCCTTTTGGAAGCGCATCCAGGTTGGCGGCCTTCAGCGAGATAAAGGCGTCACGGACGTCTTCCCGGGGCATGATGGCGTGCAGGGATATCTCTTCCGGCACAAGGGTCGGCATGTCTTTCATGGAATGGATCGCGATGTCGATTCGGTTTTCCAGCATGGCCGAGTCCAATTCCTTGGTGAACAGACCCTTGCCGCCGAGGTCCGACAAGAGCTCGGATTGAATCCGGTCGCCGGTGGTCTTGATCACCACCAGCTCAACGGCGTTCTTGGCCTTGAGCAGCGGATGGCTTTCTTTCAAAGCCTCGACCACGTGATTGGTCTGGGTCAGCGCCAGAGGGCTACCACGAGTGCCGATTCGAAGGGGAGCGTCGTCAGTCATTGGGGCCGAAAGGTTCCTGAATACTGATAGGAAATGTGGTTTTTCCGGGCTGAAAAGCTTAAACAATGCCGATGGCGGGGGTATACCGCTTTTTCGCCGCCGGGTCCAAGTGAATGTCGCCGCCAAACTGTGGATATCTTGATGCACGTCTTAGGAATAGAAACCAGTTGTGATGAGACCGCCGCCGCCGTGGTGGACGACGAGCGCCCGGCGGGCGAACGGATTCTAGGCGAAGCAATTTTATCCCAGCACGAGGAGCACCGACCCTATCAGGGAATTGTGCCGGAAATCGCCGCCCGTAGCCATTTGCAGCATGTGGACCGGCTGGTGGCCGAGGCGATGGACAAGGCCGGCGTCGGCTTTACTGATTTGGATGGGATCGCCGCGACCGGCGGACCGGGCTTGATCGGCGGGGTGATCGTCGGGGTGATGTCGGCGAAAGCTATGGCCCTGGTCCACGGCCTGCCGTTTCTGGCGGTCAATCATCTGGCCGGCCATGCGCTGACCGCGCGACTGACGGATGATCTCGAGTTTCCCTATCTTCTGCTCCTGGTGTCCGGCGGGCACACGCAGTTATTGATTGTCGAGGGTGTGGACGATTTTACCCGGCTGGGCACGACCGTGGATGACGCTATCGGGGAAGCCTTCGACAAGTCGGCCAAGATGCTGGGTCTCGGTTATCCCGGCGGCCCGGCGGTGGAAGCGGCGGCGGCGCACGGCACGCCCGGCGGCTTCGATCTGCCCCGGCCCATGCTCGGCAGGCCCGACTGTCATTTTTCTTTTTCCGGCTTAAAGACGGCCGTCCGCCGCCAGGCGGAGGCCATCGGCGAGGATCAAGTCGATGATCTTTGCGCCTCGTTGGAACAGGCCATCGGCGAGGTGGTGGCCGACCGGTGCCGAAAGGCCATAAATGAATTTCGGTCGCGGCATCCTCATGGTGACACACTGGTGGTGGCCGGCGGCGTTGCCGCCAACAGAACGCTCCGGCGCTATCTTCAGGAAACGGCGGACGGTATGGAGATGCGGCTGATCGCGCCGCCGCCCAAACTCTGCACCGACAATGGGGCAATGATCGCCTGGGCGGGGCTGGAGCGGCTCCGTCTTGGCCTGACCGATGAACTCGATTTCAAGCCCCGGCCCCGTTGGCCCCTGGACCCGGACGCGCCACCGGCACATGGCGCAGGCGTCAAAGCCTGAGCCGCGGTCCGACCCAAGGGTGCTTGCAGGACCATCCTTCCTTCGGCCATAGTTGGCCCATGAAAATTCGCCGGACTATCTACACGTGAGCCGGATCGGCGTCATCGGGGCGGGGGCCTGGGGCACGGCGCTGGCGGTGGCCGTCCGGCGCGCCGGCAGTGACGTGATTATTCAGGCTCACGAAGACGACACCGTCGCAGCGATCAAAAAAACTCATGTGAATGAAACCTTCCTGCCCGGCTACGAACTGGACCCGGAGATCAAGGTGACCAGGAAACTGGCTGAGGCGACAGACGCTGATGCGGTTCTTTTGGCCGCGCCGGCTCAGCATCTGAGAGCCGTGTGTGCCGAGGCCGCATCGTCCTGGGCCGAACACGTGCCGGCGATTATCTGTTCCAAAGGCATCGAAGAGAAAAGCTGCGCCTTGATGAGCGAGGTGGTGGGGGAGGTGCTGCCGCGCCGGCCCATTGCCGTTTTGTCCGGCCCGACCTTCGCCATCGAGGTAGCGCGGGATCTACCCACGGCGGTGACCCTGGCCTGCCGGGACGAAGTAGTCGGCAAGGTGCTGATGGAAACCCTGAGTTCCCGGCGGTTTCGGATTTACCGCTCGACCGATGTTGTCGGGGCGCAGATCGGCGGTGCAGTGAAGAACGTGCTGGCCATCGCCTGCGGCATCGTCGAGGGCCGTAAGCTCGGTGACAATACCCGCGCCGCCTTGGTGACCCGGGGTCTCGCCGAAATTACCCGGCTCGGCATGGCCAAAGGGGCGACGGCGGAGACGCTGGCGGGTCTGAGCGGGCTTGGCGATCTGACATTGACCTGTAATGCCATGCAGTCCCGCAATTTTTCACTGGGTGTCGCACTCGGCGAAGGGAAAAGTCTGGAAGAGACCATGGGTGGGCGCAAATCCGTGGCGGAGGGCGTGTTTACCGCGTCATCGGTTAGCGAATTAGCCCGCCGGATGAATGTGGAGTTGCCGATTTGCGCGGCCGTGGATGCCGTGATAAATCACGGCGCGGACATCGACACGGCCATAGCCGGGCTGTTATCCAGGCCGTTGAAGGCTGAAACCGCCTAAGATTCTGTTCCATGACGACAAAGAGAAACAGCAGTGCTCTACTTTATCTATCGCATGGATAAACCAAATTCCGCAGAGCTACGGGAAGCAACCCGGCCGGATCATCTGGAATGGGCCAAGACTCTCGGTGACCGGCTGCGCTATGCCGGGCCGACGCTGGATGAAGAGTCCGGCGCCATGATCGGCAGTGTCTGGGTGTTGGAAGCCGACAGCCGGGACGAGGCCGCCCGGATAACCCAGAGCGATCCGTATGAGAAGGCGGCCCTTTTTGAGAGTAAAACGGTCCAGGCCTTCATGCAGGTCGTCCCCTGGGATGAATAGAACAAAAGATTGAGAGATACAGCGAGGTAGGCATGGCGTATTGGCTGATCAAATCCGAACCCGGTGCATGGTCCTGGGAAGATCACTTGAAGAAGGGTGTCGAGCACTGGGACGGCATCCGCAACTACCAGGCCAATAACAATATGAAAGAGATGAAGATCGGCGATAAGGCGTTCTTCTATCATTCAGTGGATGAAAAGCGAATCGTCGGCGTCGTCGAGGTGGTCAAGGAACATTATCCGGATCATACGGACGAGTCCGGCCGGTTCGGCATGGTGGACTTCAAGGCGCTGTATCCGGTGAAGACCCCGGTTACTCTGGCGGAGATCAAGGCGGATGAGCGGCTGCAGGACCTTTTTCTGGTGCGCCACACGCGTCTGTCGGTCGGCCCGGTTTCCGCTAAGCACTGGAAAATTCTCTGTAAGATGACCGGCGTACCCGCCTAAGCTGGCAGCGCCGACGAGTCTGAGACGATGATCTTTGCCTGGCTGAAAAAGACCTTGGACGAACAGGCGCGCACCGCCAATCACAAAGAACTCACCAAGTTCATTGATGGATTGCGCACCATGACCGACGAGGACATGGGCGTGGTGCTTGCCGTCAGCACGGTGTTGCGGGTCAATATGGAGGACCAGGGATTTCTGCCCGAGGGCCTCTATGACGAAGGCGAACTCCCCACCGCCCAGGAAATGGCGCGCTATCAGGTGGAGCTCAATAAACTGGTGCGCCAGTTCCACCGCAAGCGTATGCATACGGACGGTCTCGGCGTATTGGTGATCTCCTATTCGCTAAGATGCCTCAACGTCGCGGACCTGCGCGATTATGGCCGGGACATGTGGGCGACCTTGGTCCGCGGCTTTCCCCACACGGAGGAAACACTCCGGATCGGACAGGAAAGCAAAGGCGAAGACTTCCCGGAAGAGGTCTGGACCGAGTGGAAAAAAATCCCCGCCGGGCTGGAGCCGTCGCCCATCGAAGGAGAGGGGACGTGAGCGGCGCGGCCGAGAAACTCTGCGACCTGGCGGAGATCGAGGATCCGGGCAGCGCCGGCTTCACCATCGAGCGCGACGGCAAAAAACAGATGATCATGGTCATCCACCGTCAAGGCGAGGCCTCTGCCTATGTAAATTCCTGCCCGCATATTGGTGCGCCGTTGGATTTCAAGCCGGGACAATTTCTGTCGTCGGACAAAAAGTTGATCATGTGTTCGACCCATGGGGCGCTGTTTCAGATCGTCGACGGGCTGTGCATCTTCGGACCGTGCCAGAAGGCGTCCTTGAAGTCCGTGCCGATTGAGGTCGTGGACGGGGAGGTCCGCCTAGCATAAGCCGCGCCGCCTCTTGTTTTCCGTTCCGGTCTCGCGATAATACCGGTAACAGAATTCAGGGAGGTTCAAGGCCAGCCATGTCAGATAATCAGCTCTTTCCCGTTCCCGACGCCGTCGCCAAAAGCGCGTGGGTCGATAACGATAAATATCTGAAAATGTATCAGGCGTCCGTGGACGATCCGGAGGCGTTCTGGGCCGAACACGGCAAGCGCGTCGATTGGATTAAGCCGTTCACCCAGGTGAAGGACGTGGACTATACCGGCGATGTCCGCATCCGCTGGTTCCATGACGGCACCCTGAATGTCAGCGCCAACTGCCTGGACCGCCATCTCGCCACCAAGGGCGATCAGACCGCGATCATCTGGGAAGGCGACAACCCGAACGATTCCAAGACCATCACGTATAAGGATCTGCATGAGCAGGTCTGCCGTATGGCTAACGCCATGAAGGCGCGGGGCATTAAGAAAGGCGACGTGGTCACCGTTTACATGCCGATGATTCCGGAAGCCGCCGTCGCCATGCTGGCCTGCACCCGCATCGGCGCCATTCACTCCGTGGTGTTCGGCGGGTTTTCCCCCGAAGCTTTGGCCGGGCGGATTCAGGACTGTGATTCCAACTGTGTGATCA
>JAYPHU010000060.1:0-10212 GCA_038127535.1 Rhodospirillaceae bacterium
GCGCGCAGGGCATCCTTATGGCGCTCTATCAACGGGACGCGCTGGGCGGCGGCAAAGGTCAGGTGGTGGACGCCGCCATCACCGAAAGCTGCTTTGCGTTATTGGAGGGGACCCTGCCGGAATACGACAAGGCCGGCATTGTCCGCAAACCATCGGGCACCGGTCTGCCCAACGTGGCGCCGTCCAATATCTATCCGACCAGGGACGGCAACTATGTGGTGATCGCCGCCAATATCGACCCGATGTTCCGCCGCCTCTGTGCGGCTATGGGCCAGCCGGAATTGGCGGACGATCCCCGCTTTGTGGATCACAAGGCGCGAGGCGACAATGCGGCCGAACTGGATGGGATCATCGGCGATTGGTCCAAGACCAAAACCCCGGAGGAAATTACCAAACATCTGGACGACAATGGCGTGGTGGTCGGGCCCATCTATTCCATCGCCGATATCGTCGATGACCCGCATTTTCAGGCGCGGGGCATGATCCGGGTGATGAAAGACGACTTCTTCGGCGACTTCACCATTCCGGGCATCGCGCCGGTGCTGTCGGAACCCAATGGCGATATCGCCTGGCTCGGCCCGCCGGAAGTGGGACAGCACAACGACGAAATCTATGGCGGCCTGCTCGGCTTCAGCGACGATGATTTGGCCGCGCTCAGAGACGATGGGATTATCTGAAGTAGGACTTTCTGATATGGCGAAGCGCATTGAAATCTGTGACGTGGGTCCCCGCGACGGGCTGCAGAGCGAACCCCGCATTTGGTCGGTGGACGAACGGGTGGAGCTGATCGACCGGCTGGCCGGGACGGGTCTGCCCCGGATCGAAGCGGTCAGTTTCGTAAATCCGAAGCGCGTGCCGCAGATGGCCGACGCGGAAGAAGTGATGAAAAAGATCAAACGGCCCGATGGCGTGACCTTCGCCGGTCTCGCCTTGAATGCGCGGGGGGCGGAGCGGGCGATAGAGGCCGGTGTCGATGAAGTGCGTTATGTGGTGGTGGCCAGCGAGACCTTCAACCAAAAGAACCAGGGCGCGTCCATCGACGAGACTATGCAGGGCTATCAGGCCATCGCCGACACCGTGACCCAAGCCGGGCTGAAGCTGTCTGCGGCCATCGGCGCGTCTTTCGCGTGCCCGTTCGAAGGCGTGGTGCCGGTGGATCGGGTTGCAGATTTGGCCAAGCGCCTGGCGGACGGCGGCGCGAGTGAGATCGGTTTGGCCGATACCATCGGCGCCGGCGTACCAACCCAGGTGACCGAGCTTTTGGGCGCGGTGCGGGATCAAGTGGGCCGTGAAGTCGGCCTGGGCTGCCACCTCCACAACACCCGGAATACCGGGTTCGCCAACGCGGCCGCAGCCGTGGCGGAAGGCGTGGAATTTTTGGATTCGTCGGTCGGCGGGTTGGGCGGCTGTCCGTTCGCACCGAAGGCCACCGGTAATATCGCCACCGAAGATCTGGCTTTCATGTTGCGCAATATGGGCTACGAGACCGGCATTGATCTGGAGGCGCTGATTGATGTCGCCACCTGGTTGGAAAGCTTCTTTGAGGCGCCGTTGCCGGGCCAGGTGATGAAAGCCGGCCTGTTCCCCGAAGTCGCCTATATAAACACCCAGGCAAATACTTAAAAACGTGGCCAACGCCTTTTCAGCCGAGACCAGCTACGGCCGCCGCGCCAAGATCGGCGTGATCGTCCCGCCGACCAACACCGTCAATGAGGCCGAGTGGCAGATGATGGCGCCGGCCGGGGTCACCATTCATTCGACGCGCATGCCCCTGCATACGGACACCAGCTCAGACGCCGGGAAAAAGGCGCTCTATGAGGATATCGAGAAAGCGACGAGTGATCTCGCCCAGGGAGGCATGAGCGTGATTGCCTATGGCTGTACAGCCGGGTCCATGTCTCATCCCATGAACGCCATCCCGGATTTTATGGGCGGTGTTTCGGGCACGCCTTGCGTCACCACGGCGGCGTCCATCGTTGCCGCCTTGGAATCGATGGGGGCACAGACCGTCGCCGTCGCCACACCCTATGCCGATGAATTGAACGACCACGAACAGGCGTTTCTGGAAGCCGCCGGATTTCAGGTGACCGGCGTTTCCGGAATCGGTATCGGCGCCGGCGGGCCCCAGGAATATATCCAAATCGCCCGAACCCCGGCGGAGAAAATCCAATCGCATGTCCTGGCGGCCGATCATGTTGACGCGGATGTCATGCTTGTCTCCTGCACGGATTTTCCGGTGCTGGAGATGATCCCGGAGCTGGAAGAGACCTTGGATAAACCGGTTGTCACCAGCAATCAGGCGACGTTCTGGGCCGCGATCCGGGCCGCTGGGATCGACGACAGGTTCGAAAATTTCGGGGCGCTGCTTGCCTAGGCTATTTGGTTTCCAGGGTCCAGACCCCGTCCCAGCCCACGTCCGGCGGCGTTTCCCGGAAATGCCTGATCCGCTCCAGAAAAACCTCGGCCGCTCCATCATCGGCGCGGTGAGCCAGCGCCGCATTGAACGCGGTTTCCGCCGCGTCCCATTCCCGGGTGCGGTAGTGTTTGAGCCCGGTTGCGAACCTCGACGCCAGCTCGGTCATCTCCGCCGGGGCATCGACGCTATGGCCCAACACCTCGTAGACCCGAACCGGTAGGACCTTACCTTTGACCCGCAGCAGGTCCACCTCTCGGAAGACCAGCCCGGTCGAAGCCTGGCGGGTGACATCGGACACCAAAATCCGGGTGCCGTAGTCTTTGTTCGCGCCTTCCAGCCGCGCGCCCAGATTGACCGGATCACCGATTACCGTGAAGTTCTTTGAAACATCAGAGCCGACCATGCCGACGATCATTTCGCCGGTCGAAATGCCGATGCGGAGATCAATGTCCAACTTTTCCGCCAGCTCGCCGATCTCCCGGCGGACGTCCCGGCGGAAGTCTTCCAGCCGCCGCAGCGCCTCAATCGCCGCCTGGCAGGCGAGGCTGGCGTGCTCCACATTATTTGTGAAGGGCGGGCCCCAGTAGGCCATCACCGCGTCGCCCATGAACTTGTCCACGACGCCGTTATATTTGGATATCGCCATACTCATGTGGTTGAAGAACCGGTTGATGAGCGCCACGAGATCATCCGGGGAGAGAGCTTCGGAGATCGGCGTGAAACCCTTGAGGTCGATGAACATGACCGTCATTTCCCGGCGCTCGCCGCCTGGATCGGCAATTTCCGGCGCATCGAGCAGATTTGAAACGATGCGCGGGTCCATGTATTTACCGAACGTGTCCTTAATCCGCTCTTTCAGGCGCAACTCGCCCACCATGTGATTGAAGTTGCCGGTGAGGTAACCGACCTCGTCCTTGGAGCGAGGTTCAACATGGGTGTCGAGATCACCCATCTCCACAGCCTTGGTGCCGTCGACCAGATTGCGGACGGATTTGACCAGCCCCTTGGTCACTAGGCTGCCGAACAGTAGGCCCAATAGCGCCGCACAGGCGGTCAGAACTGTGTTGATTTGAAGCAGTAGTTTTTCGTTTTGGTCCGCCTTCTCGGTGAGTTCCTGAACTGACTTTTCCAAGTGGCGGTAGAGGGTTTCGATGTTTGCGTCGGTGCGGCTTTGGATCGCGTTCAGTTCCGGTAGCAGCGCCTGAAACGTGTCCCGATCTCGCGCCGCCAGCGCATCGGCCAGCAAGGGCGCCAGTTCACCAAAGGTTTCATATTCGCCACGGATGGATTGGAGCGGCTGCTCAAACCGCTTCAGAAGTTGATCGCGCTTAAGCGCCTTGAAGACCCCGTCAAATTCTTTCTCGATCTCGCTGCGAAGTGTATCAAACCGCTGCCGTTCAGCGGCGGCGCGGGCTAGGTGTTCCTCGGTTTCTTCCTCGATTGCGAAGAGCCGCTGCAGGATCAGGCCTTGGTTCAAGGCGTTGACGGCGATGTTCCCGGCGGCTTCGGATATCGGCAGGTGATGACCGGCGATCCGGTCAAGATCGTCGCTGATCTCTGCGATCATGCGCTGGGAAACGGCAGCCGCCGCGACCATGAGGATGAGAATCACCGCCGCAATACTGAAAATCTTCTTGCCGATGGTGAGCCGCATGACGGACCGCGCGCTGGGCTATTTCACGGCGACTTTGTCACCCGACTCCGCCGACGCGATGATGGCTTCCAGCAGGGCGGCGCCGTGCCGGATTTGATCGGGTGGGATCGGGAAGGCCGGGCCGCCCTCACAGGCATGGCCAAACGCTTCCATCTCATCGGTCATGGTTTGGCTGCCGGGATACTCGTAGCCGTCCCAATGTTTGCTGTCGCCGGCGCCGTCGGACAAGACGTACGTTAAGTTGTCGTGATCCCGCACCTCGGCCCAGCCTTTCGAGCCGAACACGCAAAGCCGGGTTTGGGCAGGCGTCGCGGAAACGGTGCCGAGATAGCCGACCGGTCCGTCTTCGAAGTTCATCAGAATGCCCGTGGCGTCATCCACATCCACTTCCATGACCAGCCGGCGGCTGAAACAGGTCAGGTCTTTGACCTTGCCGCCAACATTGATCATCGCGTCCATGATGTGCACACCGAGCGACGTCATGCCGCCTGCCGGGCTCTCACCTTCCGCGGCGCGCCAAACCTCGGGCTTAATAGGCAGCGGCGAGGAATAATTGCCCTCGATCTGCAAAACGGTTCCCAACTCCCCATCATCGACCATGCGCTTCAGTTCGCAGAAGCTGGGCGAGAACCGGCGATTGTAGCCCACCGCCGCGACCAATCCCTTGTCGGCCATCGCTTTGAGGGCGGCATCCGCTTCGGCGGCGGTCAGGGCAAAAGGTTTTTCGCAGAACACATGTTTGCCGGCGTTGGCAGCCGCCATGATCTGCTCCGAATGCTGGGTGTGCGGTGTGGCCAGCACCACCGCATCCAAATCGGGATCGGCGAGCGCCTCATCCAGACTGTCGGTCAGGACGAGGCCCTTCTCGGACGCGAAGTCGCGCACCTTGTCCGGCGTCCGCGCGACGGCATGGGTAAATTTGATGTGGGAGCATTCTTGAGCGGCGTTGACCAGGATTTGCCCCCAGCGGCCGACACCGACGATAGCTGCATTTGTCATGGCACGCAGGCTAGCGGTATTATCGCGCCTGCTCAATCCTGAAAAAGGAAGGCGAATTCACGGCAATTTGGCGTGGCCAGGACCGGTTTCCCATGGCAAAATCCGGGAAGCTCAAAACAACGTGAAGACAGGGAAGGACTTGAGATCCATGAAGTTCGGCATCGGACAACCCGTTACCCGTAAGGAAGACCCCAAATTTCTCACCGGCCGCGGCCGGTATGTGGACGACATCAAGCTGCAGAACATGGTGTACGGCTATGTGCTGCGCTCGGTCCACGCCAACGCAAAAATCAACGGCATCAATACCTCGGCCGCCGAAGCGGCGCCGGGCGTCCTCGCGGTTTTAACCGGCGAAGACTATGAGGCTGACCATATTGGGCCTATTGCCTGCGCCTCCATCAATCCGATGATCGTGCGCGGCGAGCCCGTGCAGCGGCCCCACGGCGCCGTGGTCAAGGATGTGGTGAAAGCCGTCGGCGCGCCGGTGGCGTTCATTGTCGCGGAAACCCTGGCCCAGGCCCGGGACGCGTCCGAGCTGGTCGAAATCGACTACGAAATCCTGCCGTCGGTCACCGATATCGCTGAGGTGATCAAACCCGATGCGGTTCGGGTTTGGGAAGGCACCGACAGCAATCTCTCCTTCTCCTTCGGGATGGGCAATGTGGACGGCGTATCCGACGCCATTGCCAAGGCCGCACATGTGACCAAGGTGACGATCTTCAACAACCGGATTACCACCAACTCCATGGAGCCTCGGGCCTGCATCGGCGACTATGACGCCGGTGAAGATTTGATGACGCTCTATGGCAGCAATCAGGGTCCGCACAGGGTGCGTCAGGAACTGGCCCATATGATTTTTCATATGCCGGAACACGGCATCCGCGTGATCTCTCCGGATGTGGGCGGCGGCTTCGGCATGAAGGGCGGCTTCTACCAGGAAGATATTCTGGTTCTGTGGGCGGCCAAGAGGCTCAACCGGCCGGTCAAGTGGGTCGGCGACCGGGTGGAATCCTTCGCCGCGGACTCCCATGCCCGCGACGTGATGAGCGAATGCGAGATGGCCTTCGACGGCGACGGCAAAATCACCGGCTTCCGGGTTGTCGGCCATTACAACGTTGGCGCCTATCTGACAGCGGCCGGCGGCGTGTCGCCGATGTTCTTTACCTTCCTGCAGTCGGGCGTCTACGCCATTCCGGCGATTGATGTCACCACCAACTGCTATTTCTCCAACACCACGGGCACCGCTCCTTATCGCGGTGCCGGCCGGCCGGAAGCGGCCTATGTGCTGGAACGGATGATCGAGATTTCGGCGAAGGAAATGAGTGTCGATGCGATTGATCTCCGCCGCAAAAACATGGTGTCGTCCGACCAAATTCCGTACCAGACCGCGCTGATGTACAACTACGACAGCGGCGAGTTCGACAAGGTTATGGAAGAAGCCCTGCAAGAGGGCGATTGGGACGGGTTCGACGCACGCCGCAAGGAAAGCGAAGCCAACGGCAAGCTGCGGGGCCGGGGCCTGGCCTCCTATCTGGAAGGGGCCGCACCGTTTAATGAGCGCATGGAAATCCGGTTCGACGCGGGCGGTGATGTGACCGTTTTGGCGGGCACGCACTCCCACGGGCAGGGTCACGAGACCGTCTATGCGCAGATGGTTTCCGAGTTCCTGGGCGTACCGTTCGAGAAAATCCGGCTGATCCAGGGCGATACGGAAAAGGTCGCCATGGGCCGGGGCACCGTCGGTTCTCGGTCCATGACCGTGGGCGGCTCGGCGCTCCGGATCGCCGCCGACAAGATCATCGAGAAGGGTAAGATGATCGCCGCGCACCTGTTGGAAGCCGGCGAGTCCGATATCGAGTTCGAAGACGGGACCTTTAAGGTGGCCGGCACCGACAAGGAAATCGGCATCACCGAAGTGGCGCAGATGTCCTATACGCCGATGATGTGGCCGCCCCATTTGGGTATTGGTTTGGAAGGGATCGGCGACTTCAATCCCGGACCGGGCAACTTCCCCAACGGCTGCCAGGTTGCCGAGGTGGAGATCGACCAGGATACCGGCAAGGTGGAACTGGTCAGCATGAACATCGTCGGCGACGTAGGCACGGTGATCAATCCGATGCTGCTCAACGGCCAAATTCACGGCGGCATTACCCAAGGGGTGGGCCAGGCTTTGTTCGAGAATGTCACTTATGACAGCGACTCGGGCCAGCTTATTTCCGCTTCGTTCCAGGACTATGTCATGCCGCGGGCCGATGACCTGCCGTCGTTCAAAACGGCCAGTCACCCAGTGCCGACCCAGACCAACCCGCTGGGCGTCAAGGGCGCTGGCGAGACGGGCACGGTGGGCGCGCCGCCGGCGGTGATGAACGCGGTGATGGATGCGCTTTCGTCCGCGGGCATCAACGACATGCCGATGCCGGCCACGCCGGAGAAGGTCTGGCGGGCGCTGCGGGCGGCTTAAGCCGAAGATCTAAATAACCGGCAGCGGGTCCTTGATCGTGGTCCGGTGGATATAGCGCCGCTGGGCCGGATCATAGGGCGTTGCGTGGTGGATGGTGCTGCGGTTGTCCCAGCACACATAGTCGTTGAACCGCCATTTATGGACATAGCGGAATTCCGATTTGCGGCAGTGCTTAAACAGCATCTGCAGAACTTCCGTGCTTTCGTCCTCGTCCATGCCGACGATCTGGTAGGTAAAACCTGAATTTACGTAGAGCGCCTTGCGGCCGGTGCTTTGCACGGTGCGGACGATGGGATGGGTCACGTCCTCCAGGGTCGCCAATTGATCGGCTCGCAATTTCGGGCGCAGGCCTTTGACGCTCTCGTTCTTCTCATAGTTTCGCGTGTAGGAATGATAGGCTTCCTTACCCTCGATCTTCTCCTTAATGTCGTCGGGCAGGGTCTCATAGGCCCTGTACATATTCACGAACATGGTGTCACCGCCTTCCGGCGGAATATCGATGGCGTAGAGCATGGTCGCGAGCGACGGCGACTTTTGATAGGAGAGATCGGAGTGCCAGTAGCGCCCGGCGTCTTCAAACCCTGTCGCCGTGCCGTCGTCATCCTTGTCGTTGGAGAGCACCAGGATTTCCTTGTGACCCGGATACTGAAACTGATCCAGCACGTGGATCATCAGCTCGCCAAACCGGCTGGAGAACGCCACCTGGTGTTCCGGCTCGATATGCTGATCCCGAAAGACCATGACTCCCCGGTCAAAGAAGGTTTGGCGCAACTTGTCGAAGGTCTCGTCGGACAGCGGCTTGGATAGATCCAGCCCCGTGATCTCCGCGCCGAAATGCTCGCTGATGGGTTCAACCTCGAAATCCATGACTACCCCCACAATTCCTTGCTGGCGATCCTAGCGCCTTCGACCAGGGATTCAAACTTGGCCCACATGACCGTGGGGTGAACCCGCTGATAGCCTTCGACCTGGGCGAAGCCGCAATCGGTGCCGGCGATGACGTTTTCCTTGCCCACCAGATTGGCGAAGCGGATGATCCGGTCGGCGACCAGCTGCGGATGCTCCACCGTGATCGTGTGGTGGGTGACGACGCCGGGGATCAAAATTTTGCCGTCGGCCAGTTTGGTGGTTTCCCACAGCCGCCATTCATGTTCATGGCGCACATTCGCGCTCTCGATGGAATAGGCGCCGGCGTTCACCTTGAGGATCAGATCCAGTAGATCGCCCAGTTCCGCATCGGCCACATGGGGCACATGCCAGCTGCCGAAACAGATGTGATAGCGGACGTTATCCTCCGGGATGCCTTCGAGCGCATGATTGAGCGCCGCGATCCGCAGCTCCGCCCATTCCCGGTAGCGTTCGGGGCTTTGCTGGACCAGATAGTCATACATGTTGGTAAGAACCGCATCGTCCACCTGCACCACAAGGCCCGAATCATGAATGGCTTTGTATTCGTGGCGGAGCGCCTCGGCGATCGCGAAAATATAGTCGTGATCGTTCTCATAGAACTCATTGATTCCGTCATAGGCCATGCTGGCCGGGGCGACGGCGGTGACAAACCCGTCCACCACATCGACGTTGCTGATGGCTGCTTTC
This sequence comes from Rhodospirillaceae bacterium, assembly GCA_038127535.1. Taxonomy (GTDB): domain Bacteria; phylum Pseudomonadota; class Alphaproteobacteria; order Rhodospirillales; family UBA2165; genus JAYPHU01. Next base: position 9,127 of record JAYPHU010000060.1, read on the forward strand.
AAGTTTTCACAGTCCCGCTCGATCGCGCCCGGATCGCTGTAGCTGATCTCGCCGACGCAGGCATCCACCGGGCGGCCTTCCACCGCCGCCGGCATGACGTTCAGAATATGGTCGCGGAATCGCTCCAAATCCCGGCCCATCCAGACCACTGGCCGCTTATCATCAGGGCGGTGTTCGAACCCGGTCATCCGCTCCAGTGCATAGCCGGACCAACTTGATTTGCCGTATTCACCGTCGTTGACGATATCGATGCCGATGTCGGCCTGTTTCTCGACCACATGGTTGACCAATCCCTGTAGCACCTCCTGATATGCGTCGGCGTCGCCGTCTTTCCGAAATTTCTCTGACGCCGCGAGGAGTTCCGGCGGGCGGATCAGGCTGCCCACATGGGTCGTGAGTATCCGGTCTTCGCTGCGTTTCAACGGCCCATTCCTCCTGTGTTCCACCTGTTTGTTCTTGCTTAGCCAGCCGGCGGTTATTCCGCCGCGATTTTTTGATCTGTTGCCGGGGCCTTTAAGGCGTCGCCCAACGCCGTGCCTTCCGGATCGGCCAGCGCGGCTTGTTTGGCCGTGGCGATGCGCCCGGCCAAATCGGCGGGCAGGGCCGCGCCGTCCAACGCCGGCAGGACCAGCGTGTCCATGATGGTTTTATAGTTGCGGCTGCCGCGCCGGTGGGTGCTGCCGTAGCCTTTGATCAGCCGGGCGAGCTCCGCCACCTCATGGGCGGCGCCGGCGTCCTTCTCCGCCGCGCGCTTGACGGTCTCCAGCCACGTCTCGATTTGAGCCTGTTCCACCGCCCAACGGTGGGACCGCGGCCGCCACCAGCGTAAGCCCGATAGCAACCGGACCTTGAGGAAGCCGAAGATAGTGGTGGTCCGGACTTCCATGCCCCAATGCAGCTTGTTTAGCCGGCCCATGCGTTCCGCCCAGCCCAACAGACTTTTCGCCAGGGACGGGGGCAGGATATCGGCGATTTCCTGGACGCCCGGCTTAAAGAACTCGGTCACATGGAAGGGCTCGTGGGATTCGGCGTTGAGCTCGCCCTGAATGCGGGTGGTCCGGGCGCTCCGCACCTTGGCCTGGGCAA
>JAYPHU010000061.1:0-9663 GCA_038127535.1 Rhodospirillaceae bacterium
ATGGCGACCCCGGCAGGATTCGAACCTGCGACCGTCGGATTAGAAATCTGATCGTGGGGTGTTTCACGCCAGTCCCTAAGTCTCTGATATACCACCATAAATTGGCGGAATACCGGAACTTACCGCGAGGTCGCTTAGCACGTCAACGCACAAAAGACCCCAGCTAAACACAGCAGAATAGTTTTATTCCGCATTTATTCCGCACAGCAATCCGATGGTCACCCCTACTCTACCCCGTCCTCAACCAGCGGCTTCACATGCTTTTCCCGGCGCTTATAAGCCTTTGGGTCAGGCTCCACTTTGTGGCCCAATGCGTGGCGCATCTTCCAGCTCGGGTCCCTTGGCTTAGGCGTAACTGGCGCGGAGCGTTTCTTCGACTTCGGCAATGTACTTCCCCTCGGTTCCACCAACTTCTTTTTTTCGTTGAAGTCGCCTCGGCATAGTTCAATTCTCCCGGGGCTCCACCATTTTTTCAATTCCGGCATACCCACCGCCGCCGGTCAAAGCGGTTTTCGTCTCCTAGACTTCTCGGGTTCTCTTGAGACTGCCTCTGGACCCCTTGTCTGCCGGTTTATACAATGCGGCGAGAGAGGGAGTGACAATCATGGACACACTATCTCCGCCAACCGATGCACGCCGTTTCGAAGCGGAACAACTCATCTTGGAATCGCCCGATGATTTCCGGGTACATGGCTCGGTCTATACCAGCGAGGACATTTTCCGGGCTGAGATGAATCACGTGTTCGGAAAGTGCTGGGTCTTCGTGGGTCATGAAAGCGAAATTGCCCAGCCAGGTGACTTCAAGACCTCTTATATCGGCCTCCGGCCGGTGGTTTTATCTCGGGACGAAGACGGCGGGATCAACGTTTTTTTGAATAGATGCCGTCACCGTGGCTCTGCCCTTTGCCGGGAAGAGGCAGGTTCAGTCAAGAGGTTCCAATGCCCATATCACGGCTGGGTCTACGGTCTGGACGGATCGCTGCAAGGCATTGCCAAGCACAAGGGCGGCTATCCGGATGACATTGACAAGTCCCAGTTAGGGCTCATGCGGGTGCCGCGCATGGAGAACTACCGGGGCATGATCTTCTGCAATATGGATCCGGATGCCATACCCTTCCTCGACTATTTAGGTGAAGCAAAGCCGTTTCTTGACACTCACCTGGACCGATCGCCGACCGGCGAGGTTGAAGTGGTTCACGGCGCACATCGGACCGAGTATCGGGGCAATTGGAAGTTTCAGGCCGAAAATTCCACGGACGGCTACCATGGCGATATCGTCCACGAGTCCTTTTTCAAATTGGTGGCGGAATTTGGCAATAAGGGCGGCCAGCATGGCGCGTATACCCAAGGTGATCTCGACGAGATTTTTGCCCATCGGATGACCGGTCGGACCCTCGGATTCGAAAACGGCCACGGCATTTGGGAAAGCCCGCTCACGCCGGACGCTGCCGAGAATTTGAAACGAGGTCCGTTCAAAGACTATGTGGACTGGCTGGAAGACGCCTACGGGACTCAGCGCATGCACGAGATGCTGAATTCCATGAATCTGTTGATCTTCCCGAGTATCGCCATCCTACACGGTCAGTTTCGGGTGATCCGGCCTATCAGCGTCGATCGCACCGAAGTTGCCATTCACTTTTTCAAATTGAAGGGGGCCTCCGAGGCTTACAACGATTTTCGCCTGTCGGGGTACCAGCGTTTCTTTGGGCCGGCCAGTTTTGGGTCTCCCGACGATGTCGAGATATTTGCATTCAATCAAACCGGGTTGCAAGCCGAAGAGGTTGAGTGGCTACTGCTCAGCCGGGGAATGGGTCGGGAGACTGCCGACAATCAAGGTGTCCGGGTCGCCGAGTCCACCGACGAGACTCCACAGCGATCATTCCACCGGGCCTGGAAAGAGCGTATGGGCGCCGCATGAGCCGGGCCGCCGAAGCCATACTCAGCCGTGCCGAGGCGGAGGATTTCCTCTTCGAGGAAGCCCGATTGATTGATGAAGGCCACCACCAGGCCTGGCTCGACCTCTTCACCGCGGACGGCATCTATTGGCTGCCCATCAATGCCGATGCGGCGCCGACCGAGCATCTGTCGCTAATACTGGATGATACGCATCGCCGGGAGGAAAGGGTCTACCGGTTGAGGCAAACACAGTTCCCTGCGCAAAGCCCGTCGTCCCAGACACTGCACGTGGTATCCAATATCCAGGTGCGCGATGGCATCACGGAAGAGCTTGCGAGTGGAGAGGTCACACTCTTCTCCTCGCAAATCATCCATGAAATTAGGGGAGGGAGCGCTGATGATCGCCAGTTGGGTTTAGGCGATCAGCGGACGTTCGCCGGCCGGGCCGAGCACCGCCTGCGCCGCGTCGACGGCGTGTGGAGAATGAGCCTCAAACGGCTTGTGCTTCTCAACCGGCGCACGCCCATCCCCAATCTGACGTTCTTGCTTTAGCTGATCCGCTCATCCCTTGGGTTTGGGAGGAGATCATACCGGGGACACGTTCGGAGCCGGCCCGGCGCGCTCTATTCACCTGGCACTACAATTCCACCCTGTTTCGGATTTGAGGACTATCGGCGCTATACCGGTAGGCGCGGAATACCCAGTTCACCAGGACCATGGGCGGATTTTCGTTCGAGATATCAGCGATATATTCCCATACGGTTTCGCCATCCCTGGTCACCTCAAAGATACACCCCTTTCCACCTTCACATATCAATTTATTTCCGTTGGCGAGACGTTGCGCGCCACTGATATGGGGGCTCAAAAAACTCAGTTTGGGACTGCCGAAATATTCCCAAATGTGTTCCATGGTGTACGGGTCGAATTGGAGAATACTTGAATGCATGGATTCATGAGCATGCCAGCCGTTGCGGTAAACCAGCACATTGCCGTACTCAAGCAGGTGGCAGTCATGCTGGTGGCCCAGCTCCGAGTCCTGGTATTCCCATTTGATCTTACCGGTTTGGCGGTCGACAATGATGAGCAAGTTGAGATATCGGAAACTCACGATGATATCGCCATTTGGCATCGGCGCACATGTGTTGGCATGCGCCCATTCATGCCGGCGGCACAGGGGGCAAATACTGTGCTTCTCGATATCCAGATTTAAGGCTTCCCATTCCCACACCACATTGCCATCGTGATCCACTTCGCGAAGCATGTCCTGCCATGGTCCTCTGGGATCAAACATCTGCTACGTGCCGGGTCTGCCGCCTTTGATCTTTGCCATGATCGTGGGGTCCAGCTGTTTCCAGGCAATTTAGAGTGTATTGCCATTGGGTAATCGCCGGGCGTCATGATGTTGAAACTCATCATGGTGTTCCCAAACCACATTTCCGTCCCAATCATACTCTCTCAACATGCCGCCCTTACCGACGCGCATTCCAGGGCCATCCCCGGAACCCTCGCCGATAAAGAGATTACCGTTCTTCAGTAGCATACAATGGTTGATCCCCCCCTTCCCGAGTTTCCATCGGTGGACGCTCTCTCCGCCCATATTCAACAAAAGGGCTTCATCATGATCGATGGGGGCAAACAGCGTGAGTCCGGGGAAGGATTTTTCCGCGTTGTGGTGCGTCAGACCATATTCTTTGATAAGCAATTCTCAATGGTTCCTTTACGCCGTTTCTCGTTCAACTTACGCTTACGCTCATAATAACGGAGCTTGCCATGAACCTTAACATTTCCGCACCGGCAATCAGTGAGACAATTCTAAAGACGGGTCAGTTCGACGTCATGAAGAACTGGTACACGGTCGCCCTGGATATGGAACCAATCTTTGTCAGGGGCCGGCCGGAAAAAGTCTCTTGGACCGGTTCTCAGCAGATCGCTTTTTTCCGGCTGCGGGGGCAATATCCTTACGCTCAAATGTTTGGCGTTTTCGAAATCGACAACACCGCAGATAAAATTACCAATGATCCCGGCCTTCATCATTTCCAATTGGCACATGGCAGTTTTGACGAACTCTTTGATCGCTACGACAAGCTAAAGGCATCGGGAGTCCTGCCTTTTCAAACCTGGAATCATGGTGTCATGACCAGTTTTTACTATGAGGACCCTGATGGTAATCAGGCGGAAATGACGTGCGTCAACTTCGAGCGGGAGGAAGACTTTCACGCCTATTTCGAGACTGAAGCCTATAAGAAAAACATCTCAGGGATAGAAATCGATGCCGATGATTACGTCGCCAGATACCGGTCCGGGACGCCCCAAGAAGAACTTGTCGTTGTCCCCGCGTAGCGATGTTGTAAGGTCAAGCAGCCATGCCAAGAGTTAACGTATAGAAGAGATCATTTATGAAATTCAGCATCATACTTTTCGGGCTAAGCTGGCTCCTGCGGATTACCGCCTGGCGGCATCCGGCGTTTCTGGCGCGCCTGAAGGAGAAGAACTTTGTGGCGCAGCTCCGGACCCGCAACGGCAAGGTTGGACGCTGGTATCAGTTCAAAGATGGCAACGTTATCTCTCGATCGGGTATTCATCCTGATGCGGAAGTCGTGCTGACGTTTAAGGATGCTCGCATAGCCGCGAAGTTATTGATGCCGCCAATTCGCCAATTGGAACAAATCAATGCGCTTCGTGATTTCTATATCGATTTATCAGGCCAAGATGAACTGACGAACTGGTTCACTCAAACTATTCTGATGACCCAAACTGTGGGCTGGAAGTTTGGAACGAGCATGCCGGACGGCACGATGCGCTACACCAGCATGACAAATGGCGGACCGCTATTCGTCTATGTCAAAGATGACAAGATCGTGCGTATGACGCCGATCGAATTTGACGCCAGCGATCCCGAAAGCTGGACGATTGATGCGCGAGGGAAATCCTTTAAGCCGCCCCGAAAGACCACGCTCGCGCCTCATGCCCTCAACTGGAAATCTATGATCTATTCGCCGGATCGCCTGCTGTATCCCCTCAAGCGGGTCGACTTTGACCCTTCTGTTCCGATTTCCGAGCGCAATTATCACAACCGGGGCATTTCCGGTTATGAACGGATCAGCTGGGACGAGGCCCTGGATATTGTTGCCGGCGAGATCAAGCGGATGAAGCGGGATCACGGGCCGGGCGCCATCGCAAACAGCCACGGCTCCCACCACACATGGGGGAATGTCGGGTATTACCTGAGCGCCAACAATCGCTTCATCAACGCCGTGGGCATGACCCGGGTTCACCACAACCCTGACAGCTGGGAAGGCTGGTACTGGGGCGCTTCTCATCATTATGGGTACACGCTGCGAGTGGGGGAAACGGAAACCTACGGCGGTGTCGAGGATCTCCTCAAGAATGCCGAAATGGTCGTCTTCTGGGCGTCAAATCCCGAGGGGACAGCCGCGTACTCCGCGCAGGAAGGCACCATCCGCCGGCAATGGCTGAAAGATTTGGATGTCGATATCGTCCATATCGACCCTTACTACAACGACACGGCTCAGATGCTGGGCGGCAAGTGGCTCGCCCCCCGGCCGACAACGTCACCGGCCCTGGCGCTGGCGATTGCGTATGTCTGGATTACCGAAGACCTGTATGACAAATGGTTCGTCGAGAACCGGACGCACGGGTTCGACAAGTGGCGCGATTACATCCTGGGTGAAGAAGACGGCACGCCTAAAACACCGGATTGGGGCGCTGAACAAACGGGTTTGAAAGCCAAGGACATCCGGGCGCTGGCGCGCAGATGGGGCAGCAAACGGACCTATCTGAGCTGCGGCGGCGGCGGCAATGGCCACGGCGGCGCCTGCAGAAACGCGACGGGTACTCAGTGGGCGCGGATGATGGTGTGCCTTGCGGCGATGCAAGGCTTGGGGCGGCCGGGCGTGGGCCTCGGCAATCTGCAGTATGGCTCGCCGGTTGATCTGAATTTTTATTTTCCCGGCTATGCGGATGGGGGCATATCGGGCGATTTGAGAAATACCTCGGCGGCCGTTGCCCATTATCAGCGTATGCCCAGCCTGCCCAGCATGAATAGCGTTAGCCAGGTCATTCCCCGGCTCCATTTCTCCCAGGCGATCCTGGAGGGCAAGGCCGAAGGGTATCTCTGGGACGGCTCGGCTATTGAGAATCAGTTTGCCAAGTTCGGTTACCCGAAGCCGGGCCACTCGCCGGTGAAAATGCTCTACAAATACGGCGGCTCCATCCTGGGGACGATGCCGGACTCCAATCGATTTGTCGAAATGTATCAGTCCGACAAACTAGAGTTCGTCGTCAACCAATCAATCTGGTTTGAAGGTGAAGCAAAGTTCGCCGATGTCATCCTGCCGGCCTGCACAAATTTCGAACGTCCCGATATTTCCGAATGGTCAGCTCTTGGGGGATATGCGCACCACGGTCAGATGCAGCTCAATCACCGGGTCATCACCTTCCAGCACAAATGTATTGAGCCGCTGGGTGAGTCCAAGTCGGACTATCAGATTTTCCTCGATATTTGCAAGCGCCTCGGATTGGCGGCGTATTTCTCCGAGGGTATGAGTGAGCTCGATTGGGTAAAACGCATTTACGATTCATCCGATCTCCCGAGTCTAATGGGCTGGAAGGAGTTTATCCGCAAAGGGTATGCCGTGCTGCCGGCCCAGCCGGACGATGACCGGGTGCCGACCGCCTGGAATTGGTTCTATGAAGGACGCAAGAAAGACGTGCCCGAGCCCCATCCTCTCCCGTCTGACTATAGCGAGGAATTCCTGACGGGCCTGCAAACGCAAACCGGCCTGTTCGAGTTTGAGTGTGAAAGTCTGAAACGGTTCGACGCGAATGATCCGGAACGGCCCGTTCTCGCCAAGTACATTCCGGCCAAGGAAGGCGCCAACCGAAAAGAGGACCTGAAAGACTTTCCGCTTCAGATGTTAACGCCGCACCCCCGCTTCAGTTTTCACACCCAAGGGGACGGGAAGGACGCGTTTATCAATAATCTCGAAGAGCACCGGGTGCATATTGACGGTCATGACTACTGGATTCTGCGAATTAACGATGAGGACGCGGCCCGGCGCGGCATCAACCGGCACGATCTTGTTCGCGTTTACAACAATCAGGGCGCGGTGATTTGTGCGGCGGTGCCGACGCATCGGGTGCGGCCGGGCTTGGTCCATGGCTACGAGTCTTCCGCAACCTATGAGCCTATCGGCAAACCGGGTCAATCCGCGGACCTTGGCGGCTGCCTCAACCTTTTGACGCCAAAGAAAAGCCAGTTAAAGCAAGCACACTCCATGGGAAACTCCACGGCCCTCGTTGAAGTCGAACGCTGGACCGCAAATAAGCGAACCCCTGAAAATGTGCAGGCGGAGGCGTCCCTATGAGCAGGTGGCACATGATTGTCGACGTCGCCGAGTGCACAAACTGCGGTCTGTGTTCCTTGGCGTGCCAGGACGAATTTGTCGGGAACAGTTTTCCGGGGTACTCGGAGGAAATGCCGCGTCGAGGCAAGAACTGGATCGAGATTAAGCAGAAGGTACGCGGGCAATGGCCGATGATCGACGTCGCCTATCTGCCGGTCATGTGTCAGCACTGCGATGACGCGCCGTGCATGGAAGCCGCGGAAAACGGGGCCATTTCGAAACGCGCTGACGGCATCGTGCTAATTGATCCTGTAAAGGCGAAGGGCCAAAAACATTTGGTTGATGCCTGCCCGTATGGGGCCATTACGTGGAACGAGGAAAGGGAGGTGCCGCAAAGTTGGTTCTTTGACGCACATTTGTTGGACGTCGGATGGAAGGAGCCTCGTGGCCCCCAAGTTTGTGCGACGAAAGCTCTTGTCTCGGTAAAGGCGAGCGACGGGGACATGCGTGAAATCGTACAACGGGAGGGGCTGGAAGAGTTGCGGCCCGATCTGAATACCCAGCCTCGGGTTTGGTACAAAAATCTTTCCCGGTACACCAAGTGCTTTGTCGGCGGCAGCGTGACCGTCGAACGCGACGGTGGCGTTGAGTGCATCGATGGGGCAAAAGTCTCGCTTCTTCAAAACGATGTGGAAGCCGACTCGGTGACAACCGACTATTTCGGCGATTTCAAATTCGAAAACCTCCCCCCTGAAAGCGGCGCCTATGTCGTTGTCATTACGGCGGATGGCTACGAACAGAAACGTATTGAGCTTTCCGTTTCCGAGAGCGTGTACTTGGGCGAGATCGAGTTAACGTCGAGTGTCAGTTAGCCCTGATAGACTATATTTTAAGCTCGCCAAACGGCGGCCTCCCTTGGGGCTATACCAACGTTCTTCGATTATTGAATTGATCTACCGGACGGCGGGAGCGCTCTAGCTCCCGCCTTTGGCGGCTTTCTGTGCGCGGATGCGGTCCCGAGACCAGCGCGGCAGCAGGATGCCCCGCTGCGGGCCCTCGTCCACCACATACTCAAACGCCCGCTTGTAAAAGCGCGCCGGCAGATAGCCGGGGATGCGGAAGATCTCCTTGCCGTCCTCGCCATAGAATAGCGTGGTCGGGGTGAACTGCACCAGGACCCGTTCCGCATACTTGCGTTCGTCGATGACGGTGCCATCCATGTCGGTGACTTCCTTGGAGCCGTACATATTGATCTGCAGCACGTCGAAGTGATCGGAGATGTATTTCACCAGATCCTTATCGGCGAAATTGATTTCGTGAAGTTTCTTGCAGCTGCCGCAGCCGGGTTGTTCAAATAACACCATCAGGCCCTTGCCGGCTTTCTTGGCTTCTTCCAGGTCCTCTTTCAGATCGAGGAACGAAATGTTCTTGAACCATTCCTGGGCGTGAATGCCGTCTTCCCGCTTGGCCGCGGCGGACGCCGGGTCGGCGCAGACGGTGACAGCCAAAAAGGCGGCGGCCAGGAGGGCAAAACCAAAAGCGCGAATGTGGCTCATCTCGATAAATCCTCTGGAACCGGCGAAAGTGCCGGGAAACCTCATTTAGCCGATACTTTAAGGCCGAAATACGGTCATTATCACCAAAATTACATGCCGCGAATAGTGTCGATGACGGCCGCTGCATCTTTGGGGAGGTCGTTGCCCCGCCAGGCTACGTGGCCATCTGGACGTACGAGGACATAGTCCGCACCATACATCTCCCGGATGCCGGGCTCATCGATGTTTTGGGTCGTCAACGGGAGGCCCGTTGCCACGGCGGCGGCGACATCTTCAGCAGGCTCTTCTCGAAGATACGCGTCAGGCTCGTTTCCGCCTCCGGCGTCGTCTGATAGCTCTGCGGAGAGTTCCCCGAGGGCTGTGTGGATGGCATTCTCGATGCACTCCTTAACTATTCCCTGATCATTTTCGTGGGTCACCATTGGTGCCACTTTGCTTGGCAGCGCCAGCATTCTCGTCCGCACACCTGATAGAATCGCATCCCACCGCTTGGCCACATCCTCAATGCTGACCACGTCAGCTCGCGCCTTTGCGAGTTCAATTTCGGCAAGCTCAGCCTCGGCAGCAGTCTTACGTTGCCGCGCGACGTCTAGTGAAATCACCTCAGGATTGATGTTCCGGTCCCTCAGGTAATGAACGTAACCCTGCACCACAGGCACGAGTTCATAGCGTCCGCGCTCCGACTTAGGGATTACGCCCTCCCGAGATAGTTGCTGGACCCGCCGCTCTGACAAATCCAACAGCGTAGCAATGGTCTTCAGTGGATGAGTTGCGGATGTCTTCACCGAAACGAATGCCTTTTAAAATTTCTGTGACTAGAAAACTACTGCGGTCGCGAATAACCC
>JAYPHU010000062.1:0-8494 GCA_038127535.1 Rhodospirillaceae bacterium
ATCGCATTCGTAATGCGAGGGTCGGGTGTTCAAGTCACCCAGGCGGCACCATTTTCTGTCCTTGGCCTTGCCAAAATCTCTCAGGACTAAGGTACGGTTTGACGCCCAATGGCGAATGCCGATATTATTTTTTGGGAAGTGTCCCGGAGACGCCCAACAGGTCGGCAAAGCCCGATCGAAGTGCAATTTTCGGGCGCCATCCCGGCAATATTTCGCCGCGGTACGGCTCCATTACACGTCGCTCCGGCAGCGGATACGTCCCCCATTGTGCATCGATTTTAGTCTCGGCGACCTCACAAAATACCTCGACGAGGTCGCGAATGCTCAATCGCTCACCCGACACACAATATACGCGACCGTCTAGATCGGTGCTGCCCGATAACAGGCTTTCGGCGGCATGAACTGCCGCCCCTGCCACATCGTCGATATGGATCAAATCCATGATGATGTTCGGATCGGAAAGCGCAAGAGGCGCTCCTTCCGACACGGACCGTTGCAAGGCATTCACGATTTTCGGACGCCAATCCCCAGGTCCGTAAGTGTCGTAGAGGATGAGTGAGGTGTATTGGAGGCCAAAAGCATCCTTGTAATAAGCCAACACGCCGTTGAACGCCTGCTTCAAGGCACTGTAGAGGTCGAGAGGTCGTGGCTTGTCGGCGTTGTAATATTGTGAATAGGTGCCGAAATTCACCAAAACCGGTCGACGGGCCAGGGTGCTCATGCTTTCCAGCAATTGAATCCCCAGCCGTAAATTAGCGTCGATGAGGGGATCAACCGTACCGTCTTCTGGTGTTCGCAGATACCAGCCAGCGAGATGGAACACACAGGCCGGTGCAACGGTGCGGACTGCTTCTACAATTGTCTCGTGGTGGCCATCGATCACATGGTGCCGGGCTTCGGGAATATTTTGGGGCAACCTGGCCTGGTCCGTCTGTTGCCGGACCAGGAAATGAACCTCATACCCGTCAGCCATCAGTCTATTGGCCAGCACATTGCCTAAAAAACTGCTGGCGCCGGTCAAAAGGACTGGTGGCATGACTTCATGACCTTATTTTCCGCCGGCAAATTCATCAAACTGTCCGGTGATGTAGTCGACATCTTCATCGGCCAGCCCATGGTGACAGCCCAGAAGCACGCCACCCCGCATTACGCGATCAGCGTTCGGAAAACCCGTCGCATCTTCCGCTAAATCACGGGATTTAAAGCCGGGTTGGCGCAAAATGTTACCTGTAAAAACTGTTCTGGTCTGAATGTTTCTTTCTTCCATAAAGACCTGCAATTCCCGCCGGCTAAACGGCGCGTCGTCGCGCACAATGAGTGGAAATGCCAGCCACGCGGTCTCCGTCATATTGGTTTGGCGGGGAAGGACAAACCACTTCTCATAGCGCTTGAAATAATCACGCAGACGGGAGAAGTGGTGGTTCCGTCTCAGGATATTGTCATCCAGTTTCGACAATTGGACGAGGCCAAAGGCGGCGGAAATTTCCGACGGCAGGAAGTTATAGCCAAGTTCGTCAAATATGAATTTGTCATCATACTCTATGCCATCGACCTCCGACTGAAAGCGCTGCTCGATGCTTTCGCTTTCCATCTTTTGGCTGGATCTTCTACCCCAGCCCCGTAACAAGGACGCCTTGTCATTCAGGCCGTCCTCATTAAACATGACCATGCCGCCGAAGCCGGCGCCAGTAATGATATGCGAGGCATAAAAACTCGTCGTCGCTATATCGGAGAGAACGCCGGTCGTGCCGCCTTTGTACGTGTAGCCGACCGTATCGGCGGAATCCTCAATCAGGAGCAGGTCATGCTGATCGGCAATCCTTCTTAACATGGTCCAATCGGCAATATTGCCGATCAAGTTCGGGACCATGATGGCTTTGGTTTTTGTGGAGATTAGCCCTTCTATCTCCTCATAATCGATCAGGAAGGTATCAGTTTCCACGTCTGCAAAGACCGGTTTTAAGCCCAACTGGACAATTGGCGCGACGGTGGTCGAAAAGGTCAGGGCCGGCGTGATAATTTCGCTTCCCTGATCTAGGCCCAGGGCCGCCAATGCCACGAGATTAGCGGACGATCCGGAATTGACCATGCAACCAAACTTTTTGCCAAACCGGTCTGCCACCCGCTGTTCGAATTCCGTGACCCGTCGGCCTCCCATCAGCGCCAGAGAGTCATTTTCCAAGACATCGACCACAGCCTCAATTTCCTCACGGCCGTAGATTGATTGGGCGTAAAAAACCTTTTTCGTCATCGTTAATTTTTTCGCGGGGTTGCTATACGACCTCTACCATGCGCACAGGAACTATCCACTTTCCTCCTTGGCTAACGAAATCTTTTTCCTTGTTATTTATTTCGTCGAAGTGATTCCAGGCAAACAGCACAGCGTAGTCGGGAGAGGTTCGAGACATTTCCTCCGGTTTGACAACAGGTATATGGGCGCCGGGCGAAAATTTGTTCTGTTTGACCGCAGTCGTGTCGGTGATGAACTGAATGTGCTCGGTGCCGAGTCCGCAGTAATTGATGATAGTCGCACTCTTGGCTGTCGCACCATACCCCGTGACAGTTTTACCATGGGCGTTTAGGTCTTCCAACAAGCCGCGTAGTTTATCGCGGGATTGTTCACACCGGCTACGGAACCGCTCAAAAGTATCGGATCGATTGAGGCCGATTTGTTCCTCCAACCTCACCTGTTCCAGATATCTTAGTGTCGCGGAATGAGCCCCTTTCCGGCACAGGTAATAACGCATGCATCCGCCGTGGAAATGGTTGCGTTCGACGTCAAAAATCTCCAAACCGTGGGGATTGAAGGCGTTGTTGAGCGACGTGATAGACCAGATATACATGTGTTCCGCATAGAGCTGGTCATAGGCGGTCAGTTCTAGCATATCGCCCAGATAGGGGTCTTCCTGCACCATAACTCCTTTTGGCTTGAGCAGGCGGGCGACGCCCTCGGCCACAGAATTGATGTCTTCAATATGGTGCATGGTGTTGGTGGCGATAAATAAGTCCGCGTGACCATACTCCTTCACAATCTCCCCGGCGGTCCGGGCATGGAAAAATTCACTGATCACGTGAATACCTTTTTCCCGAGCCGCTTCGGCAACATTCTCGGAGGGCTCCACACCTAAATGGTGAATGCCGGCCTTGGCAAAATTCTGCAGGGTAATGCCATCATTGCATCCGATTTCCACAACAAACGGGGCGTCATCCGAAACATATTTCGTCATCAGATTCTCCGACATTTGGCGAAAATGTTCGGTCATATACTGAGATGTGCTGGCAAAATATGCGTAGTGATCGTGAAACATGGCGTCCGGATCGGGGACATCAATGACCTGGAGTGTAAAGCAGCTTTCGCAAACGGCGACTTGCATATGATAGAAATATTCGGCGACAAACTGGTCCTCAGTCACAAACGCATTCCCAATGGGCATGTCACCGAAGTCGATAAATGGCACTAGAACAGCGCTACAAATTCTGCACTTTTTAGCGGCTGAGTTCATAATACAGGCTTTTGAGGTGTCGGGAGACCGGTGTCAGCAAGATCCTACATTTCTAGAGGTTTCGCCAATTTTCGGCAAGGTTAATTGCCGGGCGTCGGACGATTGCCCAATAGAAAATTGAGTGCGCCCATGAAGGTCGCACTGTCCCGCGTGAATCGTTTTACATTGAGGGTCAGGAGATAAAACAGGGCCTTTGGTGCCCGTCTGCAGACGATCGATAAGCCCTGCCGCCAAGCATCGGCGGCGCTTCTATGCTTTTTCAAAAGATAGAGCATGCCCCAGGCATAATTCCAGTCTTTGCGCCAATGAAGCCGCACGGAATGGGGTGCGGAACCGCTGTTAATATGGTGAGCTGTGAGTTCGGGCAGGATCATCATACTGTATCCGGCCTCCGATAATCGAAAGGAAAGGTCGCAATCCTCATTATAGAGGAAGATGTTCTCGTCAAACCCACCAATATTCTTCAGGGCGTCAGTCCGGTATAACGCTGCAGCGCCGGACGTGAACCAAGTGCAAAAATGCCCAACGATATCGAAGTCGGCTTTCCGGCAGTGGAGTTCTCCCGGACCCATGACCCAGAATTCAGTCCCGTGTCCCGGTACCGATAGTCCGGGAACGACACAGGCAATACGTTCATCTTCACGGATAACGTCATGCATCTTTTCTAGGAGTTCTGAATTGGTTTTGGTGTCGGGCGAAACGGTTAAAACATATGGGGTCGTCACCACTGCCAGCCCCCGATTCACGCCGGACCCGTATCCGAGGTTCTGATGGTTCTCAAGAATCTGAAAGTCCGGATGTTTTTCACGGATGCCGGCCACCGAGTCGTCGCGGCTTCCATTATCGACCACGATCACCCGACTAATCTCCGATATACCGCTGAAGCAATTTTCGATGATGCCGCCGGAGTTGTAATTTACGACGATAGCGGAAATGTCGTTGCGAAACCCCATAAGAATGATCCTGCTTCAGTCTTCCGGCAGATTCGTAACGTGGTTCAAACAAGGGGCCTTCGCATCCCGGTCTGACATAATAGGATTATCAATCGGCCAGCTAATGTCCAACTCGGGATCGTTCCAATTCACGATGCCCTCCGAAGAGGGGCTCCAGGATTCAGTCAGTTTGTAGTAGACGATAGCATCCTCTTCGGAGACCACCTGGAAGCCATGGGCGAAGCCGGGCGGAATCCACAAAGTCTGGCCGGCGTTCGCCGCCAAATCTACAGATGCCCACTGGCCAAATGTTGCAGATGTCTTCCTGATATCAAGCACCACGTCCCAAATCCGACCAGTGAGAACCGTCAATAGCTTGCCCTGCGCATGAGGATTTTGAAAGTGGAGGCCACGGATCACACCCCGGCACGACGTCGAATAACTTTCCTGGCGGAACTTTGCGGGAATGCCCATCGCCGTGAATTCTTCTTCCAGATAATTCGTCGAAAACAGGCCACGCTGATCCCGATAAACCTCACTCTCAATCAGCTTTACATCCGGCAGGTCCAATTGCGCCGGCGTCATGACTTGTCCCGGATAATGGAGCGCAAATATGCGCCGTAGGAAGAATTCGAATTCTGGTCGGCAAGAGCGATCACCTGCGCCTTGTCGATCCAGCCCATGGCCCAGGCAACTTCCTCGATACAGCCGATGCGCAGACTTTGCCGCTTTTCGATGCTGGCGATGAAGTTGGCGGAATCCAGCAGCGCGCTCTCGGTGCCGGCGTCGAGCCAGGCATAGCCCCGACTCAGGTTCTCCATCTTCAGGCGGCCCTGCTTAAGATAGAGGTTGTTCAGGTCCGTGATCTCCAACTCCCCGCGGGCGGATGGGCTCAACGACTTGGCCAGTTTCGCCACGTCGCCGGGATAAAAATATAATCCGGTAACAGCAAAATTGGATCTAGGTACAGTGGGTTTTTCCTCGATCTCGATGATCTCGCCATCCTTGTTCAGCGCCACAACGCCGTATCGCTGCGGATCCTGAACTTCGTGGCACAAGACTGTCGCGTTACCGTCGTCCTTTACCTGCCGCAAACGGGTGCCCAGTCCGACACCGAAAAAGATGTTGTCGCCGAGAATCAGCACAATAGATGAGTTGTCGATGAACTCTTCGCCGACGATGAACGCCTCGGCGATGCCGTTGGGCGCATCCTGAACCGCGTAGCCGATCGAGATGCCGAGCTGACTGCCGTCTCCCAAGAGCTTTTCGAACTCCAGCACGCTTTCCCGCGTGGAGATCAGAAGGATATCCCGAACGCCGGCGAGCATAAGAACCGACAGGCTATAGTAGATCATCGGCTTATTGTAGACCGGCAGGAGGTGTTTGTTCACGGCCATGGTCAGCGGATACAACCGCGTACCGGTGCCGCCGGCCAGGAGAATGCCTTTGCGCATATCCTAAGCCTCCTCGAGCAAACCAATTCGGCCTAGTGGATACTGGCCATCGGTAATCGGCTGCCACCATTTGCTATTGGCGATGTACCATTCGATGGTGGCGGCAAGGCCCTGTTGAAATTCGATATGGGGTCTCCAGCCCAGATCCTTGTTTGCTCTAGACGAATCCAACGCATACCGAAGATCGTGTCCCGGCCGATCCTCCACATATTCGATCAAATCGCTGTAATCCTCTATGGCACTGGACGGAACCAGCTCACGGAGAATTGAGCAAAGTTCGGAAACCACCTCTAGATTGGACACCCTATGCCGGCTTCCGAGGTTATACGCCTTTCCTGGCATACCCTGATCCAGGGTAGTTAAAATACCCTCGGCATGGTCTTCCACATGAACCCATTCGCGGACATTTGTTCCGCGCCCGTAAATCGGGAGGGACATTTTTGACAGCGCGCGAAGAATCAGCAGGGGGATAAATTTTTCCGGAAACTGACGTGGTCCATAGGTATTGCAGCCATGCGTGATCAGAACGGGCAGTCCGTGTGTATGATAATAAGCTCGAGTCATCATATCCGCCGAGGCTTTGGAGGCGGAGTAGGGCGAACTCGGATTGAACGGCGCGCCTTCGTGGGTCTCGCCTTCTTCCACGGAGCCGTATACTTCGTCCGTCGAAACCTGAAGAAATCGAAACGCCTCACCATCGCTCGTGGAAAGCCCTCGCCAATAGTCCAGGGATGCCTGAAGTAAAATATGGGCCCCCGCCACATTGGTCCGCACAAATTCAGCGGCGGATTCGATAGATCGGTCGACATGTGATTCGGCGGCAAAATTGATAACCGCTTTGGGCCGGTGTGTCTCAATCAACGACAAAACCAATGCGGCATCGCAGATATCGCCATGCACGAATTCCAAATTTGGATCGGCCTCGACCTCCGCCAGGCTCTCCCGCCGGCCAGAATAGGTCAGTGCATCAAGGACAACGATTTTTTCATTCCGTCCCAGTAACTGCCTGACAAAGGATGAACCAATAAAACCAGCCGCGCCGGTCACCAAATAAGAATTCATGCAACTTCCGAGAGAATTACCCTAAAAATCCTAGGTTAAAGCTCTGAATACGATAACATATTTTGCAGCCAATGTCAGACAAGCGTCGATATTTTCCTCTGAGGTGAGTCGGGCCACAATAACGAACTTTGCAACGAGGTCAGGGCCGACCGATTTTTTCTAGGCCGTTCAGTGTTTCTTTATGCCGCCTGTTTAGCCTTCGCCGCCTCGATCGCCGCCCAGACCCGGGCCGGGGTCGCCGGCATGTCCAGGTGCTCAACGCCGGCAGGCCGGAGCGCATCCATGATCGCGTTCATCAGAGACGGCATGGCGCCGACCGTGCCGGCTTCGCCCGCGCCCTTGACCCCCAGCGGGTTGAGCTGGGTAGGCACCGGGTTGGAGACGATCTTGATGTCGGAGAAATTATCGGCCCGAGGCATAGCGTAATCCATGAAGGAACCGGAGAGCAATTGGCCTGAGTCCGTATCATAGGCGACCTGCTCCATCAAAATCTGACCGACGCCTTGCGCAATGCCACCATGGATTTGACCCTTGAGGCAGATCGGGTTGACCACATTGCCCACATCGTCGACCACATTGTAATCAAGGATTTTTACCTCCCCAGTGCCGGGATCGATCTCTACCTCGCAAACGTGGCTGCCGTTGGGGTAGGTGTCCTGCTCCGGCGAGAAGGTGCCGGTCTCGAACAAGCCGGGCTCCATGCCGGCGGGAATGGTCGCCGGATTGAACGCCGCCTTGGCCACGTCGGTGATGCTCATGGAGAGATCGGTGCCGGTGACCGAGAACTGGCCGTCCTTGAACTCGATATCCTGTTCGGCCGCTTCCAGCACATGGGCGGCGATTTTCTTGCCCTTCTCCGCGACCTTGTTGCACGCATTGTAGAGCGCCGTGCCGCCGATCACCGTGGAGCGTGAGCCCATGGTGCCCATGCCGAACGCCACCTGATCGGTGTCGCCGTCGATCACCCGCACATCGTTGGGATCAAGGCCCAGAAATTCGCCGGCGATCTGTTTGTACATGGTTTCGTGGCCCTGCCCTTGCGCCTTGGTGCCCATCAGGATGGTCACCTTGCCGGCGGTGGAGAACCGCACCTCGGCAAAGTCCATGCCCGGCGAGGCGGCGCGCTCGATCCCGTTGGCGAGACCGATGCCGCGCAACATGCCGCGGGATGCGGACTCGGCCCGGCGCGCTTCAAAGCCGGCCCAGTCGGCCATCTCCAGCACTTTGGTCTGGCCGGTGGGGAAGTCGCCGCAATCATAGCGGCAGTCCAGCGGATTTTGATAGGGCATCTGCTCCGGCGTAATCAGGTTCTTGGCGCGCAGGTCCGCCGGGTCCATCCCGATCTCGACCGCCGCCTCGTCGATCAGCCTTTCAATTACGTAGGTCGCCTCGGGCCGGCCCGCGCCCCGATAGGGCGCCACCGGATTGCAGTTGGACAGCGCCGCGATCATATGCACATGGGCCACCGGGAAATCATAGACGCCGACAGTCGTGCCGATATTGGTAAAGCTGGAGAGCAGGTTTCGGATCGCCGAAATGTACG
>JAYPHU010000063.1:0-8241 GCA_038127535.1 Rhodospirillaceae bacterium
CGGAGTTCACTTCAGCCATCTTCGGCGCACCGACGGCGAAGAACCCGACGTCCAGTTTACCGGCCTTAAAGTCATCAGCGGCGCGGATGATGTTGGTGGTCGGCACGCCGTCCACGTCATCAAAGGTCAGGCCTTCCGTGGCGAAAATGCCCATGGTCAGCGGAATGGCGTTGGGGAACGCGGACCACTGAGACGGATATTTGCGGCCCTTGATGTCGGCGATCGTCTTGATCGGCGAATCTTTCTTCACGAACATGCCCACGGAGAGGGTGCGGATATTGAACACCACCCGGAGGTTGTTCAGCGGCCGGCCTTTAAATTCGGCAATACCCTGCAGAGAAGCGGTCATGCTCGCCACTTCGTTGATGCCGAGATCGGCCTGTCCGTTGTTCACGGCGGTCTGCATGGCATGGGTGCCGCGGAACGGCTGCACCCGCATTTTCAGCTTGGTGTGCTGCTGCACCACCTTGGCGATTACCTGCACGGTGATGTTGTTGATGGCGCCCGGCGGCAGGGTCGCGAAACCGACCGTCTGGGCTTGAGCCACACTGACGCCGAACAAAGCGGCGACGGCGGCAAAGATCGCAAGAATACGAGTTTTCATGATACGTCTCCCAATTAAACGACACGTTTATTCTTCAAACGTGGCGGTGACTGTAAAGGGTACGGCGGGTCTTTTCCAGTAAACTATTCGGAAATCAGGCCTAAATTAAGGCGCTGATCCCTCCCCGCGCGTGACAAGAACGCGCCGTTTGATAAGCTACGGGCATGGTTACCGAAGCCGAAAATGACATCCTGACCCGCACCGGACCCGGCACCCAAATGGGCGATCTGTTCCGGCGCTATTGGATCCCGTTCCTGGATGCCGAAGAACTGCCCGAACCGGACTGTGCGCCGGTGCGCGTCACCCTGTTGTCGGAAAAACTGCTGGCCTTCCGGGACACGGATGGCGAGTTGGGCCTGATTGATGAGTTCTGCGCCCACCGGCGCGTGTCGCTCTGGTTTGGCCGCAATGAAGAGGGCGGCATCCGCTGCCCCTATCACGGCTGGAAATACGACCGCCAGGGCAACTGCCTGGAAATCCCGAGCGTGCCCAAGGGCGACAAGATGTGCGACAGCATTAAGCTTAAGTCCTACCCCTGTATCGAGCGAGGGGGCGTGATCTGGACCTATATGGGCCCGCCGGCGTTGAAACCCGACGAGCCCGGTTTCGAATGGATGGCCGTGCCGGCGGAGAACCGCTACGTCAACCGGCGCTGGCAGGAATGCAATTACCTCCAGGCGATGGAGGGCGGCATCGACAGCTCGCACGTCTCGTGGCTGCACAGCGGTGCGCTGGAGAACGAGCCCATGCGAAAAGGCTCCAAGGGCGCGCAATTCCAAAAAGACGGCGCGCCTACCATCACCGTGCAGGATTTCCCGGCAGGGATGATGATCGGCGCGCGGCGGGCCGCCGACGAAGGACAGAGTTATTGGCGGGTGACGCCCTGGATCATGCCCTGGTACACGATCATCCCGCCCTACGGCGATCATGCTTTGCACGGCCATGCCTGGGTGCCCATTGATGACGAAAACTGCCACACCTGGACCTTCACCCATCATCCGTCCCGGCCTCTGTCCGAGGACGAACATGCGGCCATCCAAAGCGACGAGGGCATTTATGCGCCGCTGATCCCCGGCACCCACCGCACCGTGGCCAACAAGGACAACAACTACTTTATGGACCGGGACGCCCAAAAGGCCGGCATCGCTTTCAGCGGGGTGAAGGGCATCGCCATGCAGGACGCGTCGCTACAGGAAAGCGCCGGACCTATTGTCGAGCGGCATCTGGAGAACCTCTGCCCCTCCGACACGGCCATCGTCATGGCGCGGCGCAAGTTGTTGAAGGCAGCGGCGGAGTTGGCCGAAAACAACACACCCCCGCCGGGTCTGAACGCCAAGGATCAACGCATCCGCGCCGCGTCGTATCTGTGGCCCGAAGCGGCCAAGCTGGACAAAGTGATCCAGGACGTGATCGACGCCGGCGCCGAACCCGGCACCCAACATATGACCATCTAGCACTGGACCCTAAGCCATGAGCGCAGACCTGCAGGCGGCCGTCGCCGTCAAAAACAGAGAAACCGAAGTGTGGGATTTCACCTTCCCGGAGATCGAGGATGAGTCCGGCCTGCTTAAGGTCGAACTGACCGGCGTGTGCGGCAGCGACTGGCCTTACTATTCCAATTACCCGGAACAAAAGGGTCCCTTGATCTTGGGTCACGAGGCAGTGGGCCGGATCGACCGGGCCGGCGCAACGGCGCTCCGGCGTTGGGGCCTGAAGGAAGGCGACCGGGTGGCGCTGGAAGAATATCTGCCCTGCGGTCACTGCAGTTTCTGCCGCACCGGCGATTTCCGGCTTTGCGACGAGACCGACACGCTGAATAAGCCCGACACCGTGCGGCTGGGCTCCACGCCGGTCTCGCGGGAACCGAAGCTCTGGGGCGGCTACAGCCAATATCAGTATTTGCCGGAGAACGCGGTCTTTCACCGGGTGCCGGACCACGTCCCGGCGGAACAAGCCGCCCTCGCCCTGCCTCTCGGCAACGGTTTTGAATGGGCCTATCTGCAAGGCGGCATCGGCATTGGCGAATCTGTCCTGATCCAAGGGCCGGGCCAGCAAGGCCTGGCCAGCGTGGTGGCCGCCGCGGAAGCCGGGGCGTCCTGCATCATCGTGTCCGGCCTGACCCGGGATCAGGCGCGCTTCGACCTGGCGAAGGAGTTGGGCGCGACCCACATTATTGACATCGAGAAGCAAGACCTGACCGAGGCCGTCCGCGATATCACCGGCGGCGACATGGTGGACCTGGTGCTCGACTGCGCCTCGGGCGGGCCGGAGACAATCATTTCCGCCATCAACATCGTCCGCAAGGCGGGCCGGGTGATGCTCGGCGGACAAAAACGCCAGATGATCCCCGAGTTCGAAAGCGACCTGCTGATCCGCAAGTTCCTCACGGTCAAAGGCATGCGCGGGCACAGCTATCAGTCGGTGGAGTTGGCTTTGGAGACCATCGCGTCCGGACGCTATCCGCTGGAAAAGCTCTGCACACACAAGTTCGCTCTGGGCGATGTGCACAATGCGCTTATCACCGTCGGCGGCCAGGGCGAAGACGGCGCCATCCACTGCTGCATCGACCCCTGGGCATAAAGGAAAGACCGACATGACCAACGCCGTCACCGCCGCCCGACGCAAGATGCGGGAAATTCTGGACCGGGATACGGTCACCGTGATGCCCGGCGGCTTTTCACCCCTCTATGCCCGCATGGCCGAAGAAGCCGGGTTTGAATGCTTTTTCCTGGCCGGCTCGCAGATGTCGGCGTTCCTATTGGGCGTGCCGGACAACGGCATTATCGGCCTTCGCGATATGGCGGACCATGCCCGCCACGCCGCCGCCCGTACGTCCATTCCGTTGCAGTTGGACGGCGACACCGGCTTCGGCAATGCGGTGAACGCCTACTTCGCGGTCAAGGAACTGGCCGCTACCGGCATCGCTGCGCTCAACCTGGAGGATCAGGAAGCGCCCAAAAAGTCGGCGACCCTGGCCGGCCGGCGCTGCATCCCCATGGACGAGGCGGTGGGCAAACTGCAAGCCGCCAATGAGGCCCGAAACGAGATCGATCCGGAGTTTCTGATCTGTGCGCGCAACGACACGATGGGTGCGGAAGGCAGCAACTTCGGCGAGGCCCTGGAACGCTGCATCGCCTATGTGGAGGACGGCAAGGCCGACTATGTCTGGCTCAATTCCCCCGACACGAGGGAAAATCTGGCCAAGGCCTGCGAAAAGATACCCGCCCCGGTGCTGACCATCTGGGGCGGCGGCGAGCCCCAGCCCACGGTCGAGGAATATAACGACATGGGCGTGCGGATCGCCCTGTTCCCAGTCTGCGCGGCGACCGCCGGCATGCAGGCGGCGTGGCATGTGCTGAACGATCTTCGTGACCGGGGGCCCCAAGCCTTGAAAGACTATTTCACCAAGATGGCGGAGGGGCCCTATGGCCTGGTGAACCAGAAAGACCTGATCGGCTCACCGAAGGTGCGGGAACTGGAAGACGAGTATCTGCCGGACTCGCAAAAGCGCGACTACGACAACACCTGGGGGCATTAGCCCTACCCGCCCGATTTCAGGCCTCGCCGATAGAGCTTGCCGGTTGGCCCTGAGGGCAGGCTATCGTGGAAGTGAACGGCCTTGGGCAGGAGGTGGCGGGGGAGTAGTTCGTTTTCTTCCAGGTAATCCAGAATGTCTTTGCTGGTAAGCGCCGTCGCGGTCACCAGATGCGCCTCGATCCGTTCTCCCCATTGCTCATCCGGTTCCCCGACCACCCCGGCCAACTTGATGGCCGGATGTGACAGCAGCGCCGCTTCGATCTCTTCGGCGCGAACCTTGATGCCGCCGGTGTTGATCTGATTGTCCACCCGGCCTTTGACGAACAAATGGCCAGCCTCATCCAACACCCCCAGGTCGCCGGTGCGCCACCAGCCGCCGGTGAACTTCTCCGCCGTTAGGTCCGGGTTGTTGAGATACCCCGCCGCCAGGGAGGCGCCCCGGACCGCGATTTCCCCCAGCTCCCCGGCGGGCAGTTGATCGTCGATACCGCCTTCAGTATCAATCACCCGCACCTCTGCCCCCGGCACAGACCGGCCGGTGGACGCTGCTGTTTCGGGCACAGACAGAATGTCCGGCCCGGCCGCGATGCCCGCCGCATTGCCGCCCTCGCTGGCCAGATAGGCTGTCAGCACATTGGGCGTGATCTGATCCGCCAGCGCCTGGATCAGATCGGGCGTCCCCGGCTCCCCGGAATAGAATGCCCCTTTGGTGTGGGACAAATCATACCCGTCCGGACCGGCAGCGAGCACCATGCGCCAGACCGTCGGCACCAGGGGCGCGCAGGTGATCTTTTCGTCCTGGAGCAGCTGCAGGAAGCCATCCGGCGAAAACCGGTCCGAAAAAAAAATCCGCCCGCCGATGCAGGTGAACGGTAGTACCGTGTGTATCCAGGCGGCGAAGGACGGGGCCATCACCACAATGGTGCTGTCGCCGGGTGCGCCGCAATCGTAGAGCGCCTTGCACTGCCCGGCGGTCGCAGCGAGCGTGCGTTGGGTGTGCACGATGCATTTCGGATCGCCCGTGGTCCCGGACGACATCAGGTAAAGCGCCGTGTCGCCGGGCGCGGCCGAGTTAACCAGCTCCACCCCCACAAACGCGCTGACACTTCGGCTATAGAAAGAGTCAGCCGAAGCACTCACCGTCAGGATCGGCAGGCCTGTCTCCAGCCCCTCGGCCTTTTCCAGATTGGCCTCATCCGCCAGCAGCGCCGATGCGCCGATGAAATCGATATTCTGCTTCAACCGCGCGGGCAGGTCGTTCACATGCAGACAACAAAGGATCACCCCGGTCAACTGGCAGCCGAAGAAAGCGACCGCGTGGGGAACGGAACTCATGGACAGAACCGCAACCACGTCTCCTTGCTTGAGACCTTGATCCCTGAGGCCAGTGGCGAAAGCCGCCGCCTGCGCCGCTGCCTCCCCGCCGGTCAGCCGCAGCGCGGCGTCGGCAAACATCACGTCGTCCTGCCGGTTTTGGCAGGCGGCAAGAAACATATCATTGAGTGTGTCGCCGGCGCGCGCCATCCGGCTCAGAGATCGCGGGCGATGATGTACTTCATCACCTCGTTGGTGCCGGCGTAGATGCGGTGCACTCGCGCATCCGCCCAGGCCCGGGCGATGGGGAATTCCCACATATAGCCATAGCCGCCATGGAGCTGCAGGCAGTCGTCTAACACCTTGTCAGCCAGTTCGGTGGCGACCAGTTTGGCCTTGGCTGCCGTTTCCGGGGAGACTTGGTCAGTGACGTGCAGTTCAATACACCGGTCGATGAAGGGACGCTGCGCCTCCACCTCGGCGCTCAGCTCCGCCAGTTTGAACTGGGTGTTCTGAAAATCAAAAACGGTCTGGCTAAAGGTCTTCCGCTCCTTGGTATACGCCACGGTCTGATCCACGGCCGCCTCAGCCATGACGATGGAGCGGACGGCAACCACCAGCCGTTCCCGCACCAGGCCTTCCATGAGTATGGCCCAGCCTTCATTTTCGTCGCCCAACCGGCAATCGGCCGGCACCTGGACGTCGTCGAAGAACAGCTCCGCCGTGTCCTGGGCCTTGTTGCCGATCTTTTTGAGATTGCGCCCCCGGCTGACCCCGTCCGAACCCAGATCCACCCAGAACAGCGAAATACCTTTGGCCCCCAGAGACGGATCGGTCTTCGCTGCCAGCAGGATACGGTTGGCGATATGCCCGTTGGTGATGAAGGTCTTGGAGCCGTTGATCACATAGCCGTTGCCGGCGGGCTTGGCGCTGGTCTTCAGTTCCTTCAAGTCGCTGCCGCCGCCGGGTTCGGTCAGACCGATGGCGGAAATAAACTCTCCCGACGCCATCTTGGGCAGCCAATCGGCTTTTTGCTCTTCCGTCCCGTGCTTCATGAGGAAAGGCGCAATGATATAGGCATGCATGTCCCAGGCCGGCGCGGCCACCGAATACCGGCCCAGCTCTTCGATGACGATGGCGTCGAACAGGAAATCACCGCCCATGCCGCCATACTGTTCCGGGATGCTGGTGCCGAGCAGGCCCAGCTCGCCGGCGCGCCGCCAAATCTCCGGCGGGGTGCGGCCTGCCTCTTCCCAGGACTCGTAGTCTGGTAGAACCTCATCGGCCAGAAACCGGGCGACACTGTCCCGGAAAATCTCGTGTTCCTCGCCGTAGATTTGTCTGGGAATGCCGAAATTCATGCCGCTGGTCTCCCGCCGGCCGCCTACCGGCTCAGGTTGCTCCAGACGCCGCCGCCGTCATAGGCCAGCAGGTATCCGGCCTCGAGATCGAATATCCAGCCGTGAACCTTAAGATCACCGGCGGCCACGCGCTCGCTCACCCAGGGGAAGGATTCCAAATTATTGAGGGACGCGATGACCGCGTTTTTCTCCACCGAACGGAAATACTCTTCGCCCTTCTCACGGGCATCGCGGGCGTCGTCGACAATGGAAATCCAGTCGTCGATAAACTCCCGTTCGGCGCCGGCGTGGGCCCCGTCGCAGAGCCGCCGGATACCGCCGCAATGGGAATGACCGAGAACAATAATATCCTTCACGCCCAGGTCGCGGACCGCGAACTCCAAAGCCGCGCTGGTGCCGTGGCGCCGGCCGTCGGGCTGGTAAGGCGGCACCAAGTTGGCCACGTTGCGGACGATGAACAGCTCACCCGGCCGGGCCTGGGCGATGATCGACGGATTCACCCGGCTGTCCGAGCACGCGATGACCATCACGTCCGGGCTTTGGCCCTTCTCGACCAGGGTTTTATAGAAATCCGGCTGGCCATCGTAATAATCTTCACGAAAGCGCCGAAATCCGGAAATGAGACGTTCTACAGGCATAGTCCTATCTTCGGGCTTTTGGTCAAAAGATAAACCGAAAAATGGTGGGCCCGGTAGGACTCGAACCTACAACCAGACCGTTATGAGCGGCCTGCTCTAACCAGTTGAGCTACGGGCCCACGCGCCGCACCGAACGGGCAACGGGTGCTCCACCCTACCCCGTTGGCCGCGCCAATCAAGAGGGAAATAACAGGCTCTACGACGGTTCGGTGGCGAGGCCCCAATCGGTGATCCAGCCGAGCCCGTCGGAGGTCGCGCCGGCAGCGAAATACTCCCCGGCGACCCAGCCGGTGTAGCCGGCAGCTTCCAGCATCTCGAAGACATGGCGGTGGTTCACCTCGCCCGTGTCGGGCTCGTGCCGGTCTGGGGAGCTGCCCACCTGGATGTGGGCGATCAGGTCCAAATGTCGGTCGATCTGGCCGGTGATGTCCCCTTCCATCCGCTGGGTGTGATAGGTGTCGAGCAAAATCCGGAGGTTGGGCGAGCCCACGCCCTCCACGACCCGGCGGGCCTCCTCCATCCGGCTGATAATGTAACCGGGAAAGTCCTTGGCGTTATGCGGCTCAATCAGCAGCGTGAGCCCGGCGCTTTGCAGATCGGCCTCCACGGACTTGAGATTGGCGATCAAGGTTGCTTCACACTCATCTTGCGACAGGCCTTCAGGCCGCAATCCGTAGTGTGGGCAGAGCGCCTGTTTCACACCAAGAAACGCCGCCCACTCGAGCCCTTGGCGAACCAGATCCCGGAACTCGGCTTCTCGGCCGGGAATGGCGGCGAGGCCGCGCGT
>JAYPHU010000064.1:0-7360 GCA_038127535.1 Rhodospirillaceae bacterium
ACGTAGTCCATCTCGTAGACGCTTTCGAGCACGTCCGAGATGCCTTTCTTGACCGATTCCGGGGTGATTCCGTGTTCTTCGTTATAAGCCTGCTGCTTGGCGCGGCGCCGGTTGGTCTCGCTGATGGCGTAGTCCAAGGAGTCCGTCATCTTGTCAGCATATAAGATCACCCGGCCGTCCACGTTCCGCGCCGCCCGGCCGATGGTCTGCACCAGGGATGTATTCGAGCGCAGGAAGCCTTCCTTGTCCGCATCCAGGATGGCGACCAGGGCGCATTCCGGGATGTCCAGGCCTTCGCGCAAAAGGTTGATGCCGATCAGCACGTCGAACGCGCCTAAGCGCAGATCGCGGATAATTTCGATCCGCTCTAGCGTGTCGATGTCGGAATGGAGGTAGCGCACCCGGATGCCGGCCTCGTGCATGTACTCGGTCAGGTCCTCGGCCATGCGCTTGGTCAGCGTGGTGACCAGCACCCGTTCCCCCCGTTCGGCGCAGCCCCGGGCTTCCGCCAGTAGATCATCCACCTGGGTGGCGACCGGGCGGACGATGCATTCCGGATCGATCAGCCCGGTGGGCCGCACCACCTGTTCGACGAAGACGCCGCTGGTGGCCTCCATCTCCCACGGACCGGGCGTGGCGGAGACGAACACGGTCTGTGGGCGCATATGGTCCCATTCCTCGAACTTGAGGGGCCGGTTGTCGACGCAGGACGGCAGACGGAAGCCGAACTCGGCCAGGGTTGATTTGCGGTTATAATCGCCCCGGTACATGCCGCCGACCTGGGGCACGGTGACATGGCTCTCATCGACGATGAGGAGCGCGTTTTCCGGCAGGTATTCAAACAGCGTCGGCGGCGGCTCACCGGGATTGCGCCCCGTCAGATAGCGGGAATAGTTCTCGATCCCGGCGCAGTGCCCTGTGGTTTCCAGCATCTCCAGATCAAAGGTGGTACGTTCCTCGATGCGTTGGGCTTCTAGCAACTTGCCCTCTTTTTCGAACCAGGCGATCTGCTCTTTGAGCTCCGCCTTAATCTTGGGGATAGCTTGCTGCAGGGTCGGGCGCGGGGTCACATAGTGGCTGGCCGGATAGACGGTGATCTGGTCCAGGGTGGCGACCTTCTCCCCGGTCAGTGGATCAATTTCCCAGATCGCCTCCACCTCGTCGCCGAACAGGCTCAGCCGCCAGGCCCGGTCCTCCAGGTGGGACGGGAAGATTTCCACCACGTCGCCGCGCACCCGGAAGGTACCCCGATAAAACGCCGTGTCGTTGCGGGCGTACTGCAGCTCGACGAAACGCTTTAGCAGATCGTTGCGGTTGATCGTGTCGCCGGGTTTGATCTTCACCGTCATCTGGGCGTAGGTCTCCACTCCGCCGATGCCGTAGATGCAGGAGACACTGGCGACGATCACCACATCCTTGCGTTCCAACAGCGCGCGGGTGGCGGAATGGCGCATCCGGTCGATCTGCTCGTTGATGGACGCGTCCTTCTCAATATAGGTGTCGGTCCGGGGGACGTAGGCCTCCGGCTGGTAGTAGTCATAGTACGAGACGAAGTACTCGACCGAGTTCTCCGGAAAGAACTCCTTCATCTCGCCGTAGAGCTGCGCGGCCAGGGTCTTGTTAGGGGCCAGCACCAGCGTCGGCCGGTCCAGAGTCTGGATCACATGGGCCATGGTGAAGGTCTTGCCCGACCCGGTGACGCCCAGCAGCACCTGATCCTTGTCGCCTTGTCTCAGCCCGGCCACCAGGTCTTCGATGGCCCGGGGCTGATCGCCGGCCGGCGCGAACGACGAGACGACGCTCAGCGCCTCCCCCTCGGTGATGGCCGGCTGGGGCACGGGCGTGAATAACGGGGCTTCGGGCATGTCAGGCATGGGAAGGATTGTAGCGCGCTTACCCCGCGCTCGTCATGACCCTATGTGGCCGCCTCTCTCCTTCTTCCGTCATCCACGGGCTTGACCCGTGGATCCATCTTTTTCGGCACTTGGATACCCGGATCAAGTCCGGGCATGACGAAAGTGGGAGTCGCGGGCGGTGTTTTTACCTTTGACTCCCGGAACAAGAGGATTACCCTTTCGGATAAGGTGGCGCGTGGCGTGATTAGCGGCGCAAGACCGCCAAAAGACGAAAAAAACATCAGCATTCTGGGAGGACTATTGTGGCCAGCAAGCAACCCTCCGGTCCCCGGTGCGCCGCCATCGTCGGGCCGTATCTCAGCGGAAAAACAACCCTTCTCGAAGCGATCCTGAACCTCGCCGGCGCGACCAGCCGCAAGGGTAGCGTGACCGAGGGCAACTCGGTCGGCGACAGCTCGCCGGAGGCCCGCAAGCACAGCATGAGCGTCGAAGCCAACGTGGCCACCGCCGACTATCTGGGCGAGGAATGGACCTTTATCGACGCACCGGGATCTGTGGAGCTCATTCACGAAGCCGACTGCGCATTGGCCGTTGTCGATGCCGCCGTGGTGGTGGTGGAGCCGGGCATGGACAAGGCTCTCGCCGCGACCCGCATGATCCGGGATCTGGACAACGAGGGCATCCCTTACGCCATCTTCATCAACAAGATGGACGGCGCGGAAGCCCATGTGAAGGAAAGCTTCGAAGCTCTGCAAAGCCTGACCGAACGGCCGTTGGTGCTGCGAGAAATTCCGATCCGCGACGGCGAGGAAATCACCGGGTTCGTGGACTTGGTGAGCCAGCGGGCCTTCGCCTACAAGGAGGGCGGGCCGTCGGATTTGATTGAGCTGCCGGGGGACCTGTCCGGCCGGACGGAAGAAGAGCGGACGGTGCTGTTGGAGTCCCTGGCCGACTTCAATGACGAGCTTCTGGAGAAACTGCTGGAAGACGTCGTGCCAGATACGTCGGAGGTTTATGAGAACCTGTCCAAGGATTTACAGGACGCCTCCATCGTGCCGGTGTTCTTCGGCTCCGCCCTCAATGACCAGGGCATCAACCGGCTGATGAAGTTCTTCCGCCACGAAGCGCCGGAGGTGGCGCAGACCGCGGAACGGCTGGGCATCGATGCCGCCGGTGATGCGCTGGCCACCGTATTCAAAATCAACAACGGCGCCCAGGCCGGCAAACTGTCCATCGCGCGCGTGTGGCGGGGGAAGATTGCCGACGGAGCGACCCTCAACGGCGTGCGCGTCAGCGGCATGTACAAGATGCTGGGCGCGAAGCAGAACAAGATCGCCGAGGCCGCAGTCGGCGAAGTGGTGGCGCTCGGCCGCATGGACGAGGTCAAAGCCGGTGATACGTTGTCGCCATCCGGAGATGTGGCGGGGCCCGAGTTCCCGGATCCGCCCAAGTCGGTCTATGCCCTGGCGATCCGCGCCGACAAGCGGGACGACGAGGTAAAGATGGCCGACGCGCTGGCCAAGGTGGTCGAGGAAGACCCGTCCATCACCTACGGTCCCAACCCGGACACCGGCGAGATGGTGATCCGCGGTCAGGGCGAAACTCATATCAAGATCGTGCTGGAGCGGTTGCAGAACCGCAACAAGCTGGAGATCGGTTCTCACCTGCCGCAAGTGTCCTACAAGGAAACCATCCGCAAACCCGTGTCCCAGCACGCGCGGCACAAGAAACAATCGGGCGGCCACGGCCAATTCGGCGACGTGCATGTGGAAATCAAACCCCTGCCCCGCGGCTCCGGCTTCCAATTCACCGATTCCATCACCGGCGGCGTGGTGCCGAAGCAATACATCCCGTCCGTCGAAAACGGGGTGAAAGACTACCTGGATAAGGGCCCGCTGGGCTTCCCGGTGGTCGATATTTCGGTGGAACTGACCGATGGGCAGTATCACGCGGTCGACAGTTCCGATCAGGCATTCCGTACCGCCGGATCGCTCGCCATGCGCGAGGGCATGCCCAATGCCAGTCCGGTTCTTCTAGAGCCGATCTTCCACATCACCGTTTCCACGCCCACGGATTTCACGTCGCGGGTGCAACGGGTGATCAGCGGTCGGCGCGGCCAAATCCTGGGCTTCGAGCCGAAGGACGGCTGGATCGGCTGGGATGAGGTGCAGGCCCATATGCCGGAATCGGAAACCCTCGATCTGATCAACGAATTGCGCTCCCTCAGCCAGGGCACGGCGTCGTTCGAGATGGCGTTTGACCGCTTGCAGGAGTTCACCGGCAAGGAAGCCGATGAGGTTGTCTCACAACGGGCCGGCGCGGGTTAACCCGCCCGGCCACACTATCTACCCATACGAATAAGGAGCATCTAAATGGGGTCTTTTCGCTTACTGTCCTACGCCAACGCCGACGGACAAACCAAACCCGGCGTCGGCGTCGGAGATTTCATGTTCGATATCCAGGCCGAAATGGCGATCCACGCCGCCGGTCAAAACGTCTATCGCAATGTCGATGAAATCCTGGACGATTGGGCCAACGCCAAGCCGCTACTCTCCAAGATCGCCGAAAACCCGTCGACAAAGGCGACCAAACTGGCGGACGCGACTTTGCGCCAGCCGATCCAGCGGCCGGGCGCTATCTATTGCGCGGCGGCCAACTACTATGACCATGCCCGCGAGATGGGTAACGAGATCGATAAAAGTGCGCTCCTGCCCTATTTCTTCGTGAAGGCCAGCTCATCCATCATCGGCCCGAATGAACAGATCAAACTGCCCCTTGCGCATTCCGAAAAGTTCGACTGGGAGGTGGAGATAGCCGCCGTCGTCGGCACCGCCGCCAAGGACCTGACGTTGGACAATGCGCTGTCGTGCATTGCTGGCTATACCATCATGAACGACCTGTCGGCCCGGGATCACGCGCGGCGCACCGACTGGCCCTTCGGCATGGACTGGATGGAACATAAGACGTTCGAGACCTCCGCCCCCATGGGCCCGTGGATCGTGTTGGCGGAGGACGTGCCCGATATCCAATCGGTCGATCTAAAGACCTGGATCAGCGGTGATCTCAAACAGGACTCCACCTCCGAACAGATGGTGTTCTCTGTCGCCGAGCAGATCGTGCATCTGACCAAACAGTTGACCCTGAAGCCCGGCGATGTGATCGCCACCGGTACCTGCGCCGGCGTGGGCGCGGCGTCGAGCACGTTCCTCGAGCCCGGCAACGACATCAAGATGGAGGTCGAACATATCGGCGTCCTGACCAATCCGGTGGGCGCCCGCGACTAACGCGAGGGCATTTAGGTCATGAGCGGTGCGACCCTCCGCTTCGGCGCCTTTATCGGGCCTCATCATGCCACGGATGA
This sequence comes from Rhodospirillaceae bacterium, assembly GCA_038127535.1. Classification (GTDB taxonomy): domain Bacteria; phylum Pseudomonadota; class Alphaproteobacteria; order Rhodospirillales; family UBA2165; genus JAYPHU01. Next base: position 5,218 of record JAYPHU010000064.1, read on the forward strand.
GAACCCGACCCTGGCGATCGAACGGGATCTGCAACTGGTGCAGCATCTGGACGAGCTGGACTTCGACGAAGTCTGGATCGGGGAGCATCATTCCGGTGGATTCGAGATCGTCCCCGCGCCGGAGATTTTCCTGGCCGCCGCCGCCGAGCGGACCAAGCATATCCGGCTCGGCACCGGCGTGAAGTCCCTGCCCTATTACCATCCGTATGTGATCGCCGATCAGCTCGTGTTCCTGGATCATTTGACGAGGGGGCGGGTGATGTTCGGCGCAGGGCCGGGCGCGCTGCCGTCGGACGCCTATCAGATGGGCGTCGATGTGGCCCATTCCCGCCGCCGCTTGATGGAAGGGTTGGACGCCATCATTCCCCTGATGAAGGGGGAAACAGTCACCATGCAAACCGACTGGTTCACGCTGGAGAACGCCAAGCTGCAGATGGCGAGCTATACCCAGCCGATGATGGAGCTGGCGGTGACATCCATCCGTTCGCCGTCCGGTGCGGAGGCGGCGGGCAAGCATGGCGGCGGATTGCTAGTCCTGGGTGGGATTTCCGACGAGGCATTGGCCAATCAGACCGCCAACTGGCAGGTCTGCGAGGAAACGGCGGCCAGGCACGGCCAAACTGTGGACCGGCGCAACTGGCGCATCACCGTGATGATGCACCTAGCCGAGACTAGGGAACAAGCCCGGGCCGAGGTGGAGTTCGGCATCCACAAATGGGTTCAGTATTCAAGGGACGTGCTTCCCAACTCCCCGTTCCCCGAAGATGTTGCCGATCCGGTCGGCTGGGGGATTGAGAACAAGCTGCTGTTGATCGGCACGCCGGATGACGCCATATCCGAGATCGAGCGAGCGCAAAGGATCACCGGCGGCTTCGGCGTGTTCCTGGCCTTCGCCCACAATTTCGCCGACTGGGGCCCGGCGCAGCGGTCCTACGAGATGTTCGCTCGCTATGTGATGCCCCGCTTTAAGGGGACCAACGTCCCACGCGTGGACAGCTACAACGCCGCAAAAGACCGCCACGACGGCATTCGCAAGGATTTCAATGCCGCCGTCGATGTGGCCAAGGCGGCCTATCAAAAGACTAACAAGGACTGAGGCGGGTGGCCGATAAGATTTTCCCGAAAGACAATTTACAGAAGCGTGCGGAGAAGCTCTTCACCATCGACGATCTCCGCACGCGCGCAAGGACGCGCATCCCCAAGCTCGCCTTTGACTATCTTGACGGCGGCGCGGGGACGGAGGCTAATGTGCACCGCAACCGGGCCGGCTTCGGCGATATCGTGTTGCAGCCGGAATACCTCCGGGACGTAACCACCCGGGATCAGTCGGTGACCCTGTTCGGGAAGACCTACAGCCATCCGATCGGCGTGTCGCCGGTGGGTCTGGCCAATCTGATTTGGCCAGGCACTGACGAGATTTTGGCCAAAATGGCGGCGGCGCGGAACGTGCCGTATACTCTCTCCGCCGTCGGCACCACCTCGGTCGAACGGATCATGGAGATTGCCCCTGATCACGGCTGGTTCCAATTGTATCTTCCGGGCCGCGAAGAGATCTGGGTCGATCTGGTCAGGCGCGCCAAGGAGGCCCAGGCGAATGTGTTGCTGGTGACCGTCGATATCCCGGTGCCGTCCAAGCGCATCCGCGATCTGCGCAACGATTTCACCATGCCGTTCAAGATGACGCCTCGTGTCATATGGGATGTGGCGCGGCACTACAAATGGGCGTTGGCGACCCTGGCCGCCGGGCAGCCGAGATTCGAAAACTTCGTCTCCTATATTCAGGACGCCGCCAAGGGCCAGTCCCTGGGCGCCGCCATGGTGCTGCAAATCTCCCCCAATGTGGCCGAGTCCATCATCGGCCGTATCCGCGACATGTGGCCGGGCAAGATGGTGATTAAAGGTCTGATGTCGGGCGCGTCGGCCGAGGTCGCTAGGCGCATCGGCGCGGACGGGGTGATCGTCTCCAACCACGGGGGCCGGCAGCTGGACGCGGCCCCGGCGGCGATCGAGGTCCTGCCCGAGGTCAAAGCCGCCGTCGGCAGGGACATGGCCGTCTTGTTCGACAGCGGTATCCGCACCGGCGCCGACATCGTCAAAGCCTACTGCCTGGGCGCGGACTATGTGTTCTCCGGCCGGTCGTTTG
>JAYPHU010000065.1:0-6655 GCA_038127535.1 Rhodospirillaceae bacterium
CTCTGATTAACAGGTGACGCCCGGCGGAGAATCTGGAATCAATTCTCTATGTCCCACGCTGATTTTATCCATCTTCGCAACCATACCGCCTACTCACTGCTGGAAGGCGCGATCAAGGTCAAAGACCTGGTCGCTCAGTGTCAGGGCATGCATATGCCCGCCGTGGCGATGACCGATACGGGCAACCTGTTCGGCGCGCTGGAATTTTCCAAAGCCTGTGCCGGAGCCGGCATTCAGCCCATCGTTGGCTGCCAAATCGGCGTCACGTCCTTTCAGCCAGGGGACGGCAACGGTCATCGGCTCAACAACGGCAATGGCAATGGCCATTTGCAGCAGCCGGATCAGCTGGTCCTGCTGGCGCAAAACGATACCGGTTACGAGAACCTGCTTGAGATCGTTAGCCGGTTTCACTTGTCGCCGGACGGCGAGATGAACCAGGTTTCCCTGGAAACGATCGCTGTTCGCTCGGACGGCTTGATTGGCTTAACCGCCGGTCCCTTGGGCGCGGTGGGACGGCTTCTCGCCGAGGGGCAATCTGAGGCGGCCGAGACCGTCCTGACACAGTTAAAAGAGATATTTCCGGATCGGCTGTATGTGGAGATCATGCGTCATGGTCTGGAGGTGGAGCAGCAGACCGAGCCTCAATTCCTGGATTTGGCTTACAAGCACGATCTCCCCTTGGTCGCCACCAATGAATGCTTCTTTGTCGGCGCGGAAATGTACGAGGCTCATGACGCGCTGATCTGTATTGCCGAGGGCGCCTATGTCAGTCAAAGCGGCCGGCGGCGGCTGACCCCGGAACACCGGTTCAAGTCCGCCCAGGAAATGCGGGCTCTGTTCGCTGATCTGCCGGAAGCTATCGACAACACCTTGGTGATCGCGCAACGCTGTGCCGTGATGTCGGAGGGCCAGGACCCGCTTCTGCCCGCCGCGCCGAAAGGTGATGGTGGCGGCACTGATGCCGAAGTTCTGGCGGGGCTTGCCAAAGCCGGATTGGAAAAGCGGCTAGCGTTGATCACGGAAGGAGCTGATGACCCGGACGCAGTCGCCAAACCCTATCGGGAACGGCTGGCCTACGAGCTGGGCGTTATCGAACAAATGGGATTCCCCGGCTACTTCCTGATCGTTGCCGACTTTATTCAATGGTCCAAGGACCGGGAGATACCGGTCGGGCCTGGCCGTGGTTCCGGCGCGGGTTCGGTCGTCGCCTGGGCGCTGACCATCACTGATTTGGATCCCTTGCGGTTCGGACTGTTGTTCGAACGGTTCCTGAATCCGGAGCGGGTGTCCATGCCCGACTTCGATATCGACTTCTGCCAGGACCGCCGGGACGAGGTCATCCGTTATGTACAGGGAAAATATGGCGATGACCGGGTGGCGCAGATCATTACCTTCGGAACTTTACAGCCCCGCGCGGCCCTTCGGGACGTGGGAAGAGTGCTGCAGATGCCGTATCCGCAAGTGGACCGCATCTGCAAGCTGGTGCCCAACAATCCAGCTGCCCCGGTCACCCTGAAAGAAGCCATTGATGGGGAGCCGGCCCTCCAGCAGGAGATCAAGGAAGATCCGCTGGTCGCGCGCCTGACAGAGATCGCCATGAAGCTGGAAGGTCTCTATCGTCATGCCTCCACCCACGCGGCGGGTGTGGTGATCGGCGACCGACCTTTGACCGAGTTGATCCCGCTTTATCGCGATCCGCGCTCCGACATGCCGGTGACCCAGTTCGCCATGAAATGGGCGGAAGCCGCCGGGCTAGTGAAGTTTGACTTCCTCGGGCTGAAGACCCTCACGGTTCTCGCCAAGGCCGTTGAGCATCTGAAAAACCGAGGCATCGAGATCGATATCGACAATCTGCCGTTCGATGATCCGGCGACCTTCGAGATGCTGGGGAAGGGCGACACGACCGGCGTGTTCCAGTTGGAAAGTTCGGGCATGCGGGACATTCTCCGCAACATGAAGCCGGACTCCTTCGAAGACATCATCGCTATCGTGGCGCTCTACCGGCCGGGTCCGATGGATAATATCCCGAGCTACATCCGCCGTAAGCACGGCGAAGAAGAGCCGGATTATCTTTATCCTAATCTGGAGCCGATCCTGACGGAAACCTACGGCATCATGATCTACCAGGAACAGGTCATGCAGATCGCGCAGGAACTGGCCGGCTATTCCCTCGGCGGCGCTGATTTGTTGCGCCGCGCGATGGGTAAGAAGATCAAGGAAGAGATGGATGCCCAGCGGGAGCAGTTCGTCGCCGGCTCGGTGGAGCGGGGCGTGCCGGAGAAGAAGGCGTCCGACATTTTTGACCAGGTTGCCAAGTTCGCGGGCTACGGCTTCAACAAATCCCACGCCGCTGCCTATGCACTGGTCGCCTATCAAACGGCCTATTTGAAAGCCAACTATCCGGTAGAATTCATGGCGGCCTCCATGACCCTGGACCTGCAAAACACCGACAAGCTCAATACGTTCAAGCAGGAACTGGACCGGCTCAACATTGATTTGCTGCCGCCAGATATCAATAAATCCGAAGCCGTCTTCGCCGTCGAGAAGATCGTAAACGGCGAGGAAGAACTGTGCGTGCGCTACGCCCTGGCCGCCATCAAGAACGTGGGCGGCGCGGCCATGGACAGCGTGGTCGCTGAGCGGATGGAGAATGGGAAGTATGACTCGATAGAGGACTTCACATTCCGCTGCGACACCAAGGTGATCAACAAACGCCAATTGGAAAACCTGATCCGTGCCGGCGCGTTTGACTCACTCACGATGAATCGCAAGCGACTGTTTGAAGGGGTGGAGATGATCGTCCGCCAGGCCGGTGCTGCGGCCAGCGAGCGCAACTCCGATCAAATCGGCTTGTTCGGTGCGGAAGAAAGTATAACCACCACGATTGCCCTGCCGGAGATACCCGACTGGTTGCCCATGGACCGGCTGAAGGAAGAGTTCGACGCGATCGGCTTTTATCTCTCGGCGCATCCGTTGGACTCTTACGCCAAGGGGTTGGAGCGGCTGCGGGTAAAAACCTTTGGAGAGTTGCTGGCGTCCGGCACGTCCGGGCCGGTGAAACTAGCTGGGGCGGTCATAAGCCGGAAAGAGCGGACGTCCCAGAAAGGCAATAAATACGCCTTCGTCCAATTATCGGACCAGACCGGCGTTTATGAGGTCACCGTCTTCTCCGAAGTTCTGTCGGCCCATCGGGATAAGCTGGAGGCTGGCAACACCCTCTATGTCAAAGCCGCCGCGCAGTTTGAAGGAGAAAGCGTGCGCCTGACCGTTCAGGGTTTTCAGGCCTTGGATCAGGCGACCGCCGGCACCAGCGCCGGGCTTAAAATCTTTATCGATGCGCCCGGCTCCCTCAGCCCGTTGAAGGAAATATTGGACCAAGAAGGTAAGGGCAAAGGCGAAGTCACCTTGATCTCTCAAATCAACGAGGACACGGAGATCGAGGTCCGGCTGCCGGATAAGTACAACGTCTCCGCCGTTCTCGCCCAGGCTGTTAAAGCCGTCCCCGGCATCCTCGAGGTTCGGGAGATATAGATATTCTGAGGCGGTCTCCCACCCAGAAAATCGGGGGACGGTGCTGCTCTCCCTCAATCGCTCCTCATTGCGTCGCCCCCGAGTTGGAACCAACGTTAGTTGGGGCCAAGTCTCGGGGGGACCTGGATATGGATCGTATGGTTCCCCAACAATCGCTCAGCGAGCCTGCCTCCGTCGCAGCAAAGCTCCGGCTTCGCGCAGGCAGGTCGGGGATGACGCAATTTAGGTGAGATTTTAAAATGGGTGCAGGGATGGCTAGAAGAAAAATCTAATCATAGCTATACGCCGGGAAACAATCCTGCGGCCTGTCGTTGGGCGTGAGCTCGAAGACGTTCCACAGGGGCCAAATCTGATCGGCATGGCGGGGGTGTTGTCCGTCTTCGTTGTCTGCATAGAACAGTTCCGACGCCCAGGTGCGGTAGATACCGTCATCGGTTTTCTTGAAGACATTGATCAGCTATCAATGGTCCTCCTCTCCATCTTCGGCCTTGTAATCTGCGTTGTAGGTTGTGCCGGCTAAGGAGAGCAGGGTGAGCTTGTTCCACCCTCGAGACTCTGCCCAGTCCTTCAACTATCCAGCTTCGGCTTTGGCGATCACGGCAAAATTCAGCTTTGATCCGATATGCGGGCTGTCGCCATGGAGGAAATTTAGCAACGATGCGCAGGCGGGGCAGGCGTTGCCGCCGGTCTTGTACATGAAGCTGTAGATCAACAGGTTTGCACTGGCGTCCGTGAACAACTCTGACAGTTTGACCGTCTATCCGTTCAATCCCGTGAATTCATAGTCTGCGTCTACTTTTCCGCCCAGGGGCATGGCCCGACGAAGAGCCGCGACTTTCTCTGCTTGGCGGCGAAGCAACATTTCCTCGGCCAACGACGCGTCTCTTGCGTACCAATATTCAGCGGTTTCATTCGTGTATGTCTGATCATGGAATTTACCCATTACATGCTGCTATCGTTTCAAAGTGTCGAGATAGTCGGAAAGAGAGTCCAGCTGCCCCTCCCAGAAGGTTCTATAGTCGTCGAGCCAGGCGCTGGCGTTTTGCAGCGGTTCTGGCGTCAACTTACACGAGATCACTCGCCCTTGTTTGAGCCGGCGGATCGACCCCGCGTCTTCCAAATCGTTGAGATGTTTGCTGACCGCCGGCAGGGACATCTCATAGGGCGCGACGATTTCCGATACGCTCAGGTCACCGTAAGACAGTTGCGCCTTAATGGCACGCCGGGTCGGATCGCCGAGCGCCGAGAATATATTATTCAGAGAGCCCTCATTATGTTTAACCATATGATTAAATAATAGAAAATAGTCCACCGTGTTAACCGTTTGCTGGAGAGAGGCGGGGGAACCGTGTATAAAATCTCAAACATCATTCTGGAGAACACCATGGTCGATAAACGGTTCTTACTACAGTTGCTGGAATACAACGCCTGGGCCAATGATGAATATCTAGCCAAGCTAAAGGAACTGCCGGCGGAGGAGGTGACCAAGCAACGGCCCTCGCTGATGAATAATTTGCTGATCAACATGAACCATTTGTTGGTCATCGATAAGGTCTGGCTGGCGCACATGCGCGGGGAAAAGCACAACTTCGAAAGACTGCAGACCGTCATGTATGAAAACTTGGATGATTTGGTTGCGGCCAAAAAAGCATCTGATGCCGAAGTTCGTACGTATGTGGAAGGCCTCTCCGACGAAGAACTCTCCGAAGAAATTGATTACGAGCTGATCGGCGGCAGTACGGGAACGTTGCCCCGGTATTTGATCATTACCCATCTCGCTATGCACGGTGGCTTTCATCGTGGTTTCGCTGCCGACATGTCGGGGCAGATACCGGTGGTCCCTGCTGGTCAGGATATCCCGGTGTGGGAGCGGGCCCTTCGTAAAAAGGGATTAAGGGTTGAAAACCTATACAAATCCGCCTAAATAGGCGCGCTTAAATCCACACGCGGACTTCGCGGTCGCGGCGCAAATTCGCCGATGTATCGCTCCGGTGTTCCAGAGGGAACTCACAGTCCGCGGAGGTTCAACCGGAGAAGGAAGAAACACATGGCATTGCCAACCTTTACCATGCGTCAGCTCTTGGAAGCCGGCGTTCATTTCGGACACGTTACCCGCCGCTGGAATCCGAGGATGGAAGAATACATCTTCGGTGTTCGTCAGGGCGTGCACATCATCGATCTTCAACAAACCGTTCCGATGCTCTATCGCGCGATGCAGGCGGTAAACGAAGTTGTCGCCGGGGGCGGCCGGGTGCTGCTGGTCGGTACAAAACGCCAGGCCAGCTCGCCGGTCGCCGAAGCGGCGAAACGCTGCGGTCAGTATTACGTCAACCACCGTTGGCTCGGTGGCATGATGACCAACTGGAATACGATTTCCAATTCGATTCGCCGGCTGCACTCGTTGGACGAGACACTGTCGGAAGAAAATGTCGGCCTGACCAAAAAAGAGCTGCTGCAGTTGACTCGGGAGAGGGAGAAGCTGGAGCGAGCGCTTGGCGGTATCAAGGAAATGGGCGGTCTGCCGGACATCATGTTCGTGATCGACACCAACAAGGAAGACATCGCGGTCGCAGAAGCGAACAAGCTGGGCATTCCGGTCGTCGGTGTGATCGACTCCAACAGTAACCCTGAAGGTATTGATTATCCGATTCCGGGCAACGATGACTCGCTCCGCGCGATCACGCTCTACTGCGATTTGATCGCCGGATCGGTTCTCTCCGGTATTCAGGAAGAGATCACCCAAAGCGGCGGCGACATCGGTGCGGCGGAAGAGGCTCCGGCTGAAGAATTGCCGGCGGCCGAAGAAGCTGCTACGGAGAAACCGGCCGAGGAAGGCGAGAAGCCTACGGCTGAGTAGCACATTTATCCTGGGGAGCTTGGTCACCCCCATCGTACAACATCTGATGAATGAGGAAGACTGATGGCTGAGATTACGGCTGCATTAGTGAAAGAACTGCGTGAGAAATCCGGCGCCGGCATGATGGACTGCAAGAAGGCGCTTAACGAAACTGATGGCGACCTGGAAGCGGCGGTCGATTGGCTGCGGACCCAGGGTCTAGCGGCTGCAGCCAAGAAAGCCGGTCGTGCGGCCTCAGAAGGCCTGGTTGGCGTCGCTGCCAATGGC
>JAYPHU010000066.1:0-6102 GCA_038127535.1 Rhodospirillaceae bacterium
AACGTAGGCGTACGCCAACGGGTTTACAGCCCGTCCCCTTTAGCCACTCGGGCACTCCTCCTATGTGGCGCCCAATTCCGGGCTAAAAGTCTGATTTCCTGATCATGAAATTGAAGGGGCGTTCTATCTATAATTTTCAAACACTTGTCAACACAAAAGCCGCAAAGAACCCCGCCCGAATCCTCCCCTCCGGGAAAGCCAGGAACGCGGCCTGTTGCAGGCCTCGAATTTAAGGTAGCTTACGGCCAATCATGGCCAAGAGCAAGAAATCAGGGCGCACGCCCAATCGCGACAAACGTCCGGACCGGTCCGGCGGGCACAGTGGCGGCCATGGGAGTAGTCACGACAAGATCTGGCTCTACGGCAACCACGCCGTCGAAGCCGCGCTCTCTAACCCCCTGAGAAAGAAGTATAAATTGGTCGTCGCCAAGGAGTTCGCCGGCGGCCAGATCGAGGGCATGGAGGCGGAAGTCATGGACCGGCAGGAGATGGACCGGCTATTGCCGCCGGGCGCGGTGCATCAGGGCATGGCGCTCCTGGCCTCCCCCCTGCCCGAGCCCGATTTGGCGGCCATCTGCGAATCTGCGGAGGAAAACTCAATATTAGTGGTGTTGGATCAGGCCAATGACCCGAGAAACGTCGGCGCGGTGCTGAGAACGGCCGCAGCATTCGGTGCGGATGCGGTGATCGTACCCGACCGCCACACCCCGCAAGCCACAGCCGTCCTGGCAAAAGCCGCGTCCGGCGCGCTCGACCGGGTACCGTTTGTCCGGGTCACCAACCTGGCGCGCACCATGGATCAGTTGAAAGACGCGGGCTATTGGTTCGCCGGGCTCACCGGCGACGGGGATCAAACCCTCGCGGAAGCCAAATTATCGGGCAAAACTGCCTTGGTTCTGGGGGCGGAAGGGGCGGGCCTCCGCCGCCTCACTCGGGAAAAGTGCGATTTTCTGATTAGTATCCCCATCGACCCCGGCCAGGAGAGCCTCAACCTATCCGCCGCCGCCGCGATCAGCCTGTATGAGCTGCGGCGGGGCGGTTAGAATCTATTCACCAGTGCCTGGCATCAGCCAAAATAAAACGAAACAATTTCAATGACTTATTTTCGCCGGGTGCCAGGCGCCTGGTGGAAGTACCCTTTGCCGTGTCGCCTTTACCCCTCCTCTAAAAGCGTCGCCCCGGCCCGCGAAGCGGCTGTCGGGGGTCCATCGACATTTCCGTATATTCGGCTGAAGCCCATGGTCCCCCGAGACTTGGCTCCAACTGGCGTTGGTTCCAACTCGGGGGTGAAGCGTAAAAGGAGATGTAAAAAAAGGAAAAACCGGATCTGGGTTCTCTTTGAGCTCTGTTCTCACTCGACATCGCGTCGTACAGTCTGACGAGAGATGTACGGGCAGCAGGGAATGGCAACATGACGGACTTCGACGGCATTATCATCGGCGGCGGGCACAACAGCCTGACCACGGCGGCGTATCTGACCCGGACCGGCCAGAAGATCGCGGTGCTGGAGGCCACGCCGCAGATCGGCGGCGGCACGTCCACCGAAGAGCCCACCCTGCCCGGCCATAGGTTCAATCTGCACGCCAACTTCTTCATGGGCTTCGGCCACGCGCCACTGATGCACGATCTTGAACTGCATCGCTACGGCTATTCATATATAGAGCCGCCGGTGCAACAGGCGGGCACGTTCCGAGACGGCAGTTGCGTGGTCATCCACCAGGACCTGGACAAGACCTGCGCATCCCTCGCCAGATTTTCCAAGCGGGACGCGGACACCTTCCGCGATCTCTATCACCGCTATGTCGTGGAGATGCGGCCGTTGTTGGTCTCGCTCATGTACAACGCGCCGCTGCCGCTGGAGCAATTGACCGACCGGCTGTCGGGCCCCAAGGCCAAGGAGTTCCTCGGCCATTCGAAGCACGACTTGTTCTCGGTAGTGGCCGACTATTTCGACGATGACCGCATCCGCACCCTGTTCACCTCTTATATGCATGTGATTACGACGGAGAACGTGCCCGGCAGCGGCATGGTCTTCCCCGGCATCTTCGCCAATGTTACCGGTTTTACCCTGCCCGTCGGCGGAGCGGTCGCGTATCCCCTCGCCTGCGCGCGGATCGTGGCGGAGGGTGGCGGCGTGGTGCGCACCAATGCCAAGGTCCGGGAGATCACTATCGACGTCAGCCGGGCCACCGGTGTGGTGCTGGATGACGGCACCCAACTGACCGCCAGCAAGTTTGTGGCCAGCGGCATCGACACGCCGACTACGGTAGAGATGGCCGGGCGGAAGTTGTTCAATACGGAGGCGGTCGAAAAACTCGACAACTGGCATTGGGGCAACCATAGCCTGGTCACCCTGCACCTCGCGCTCAAGGACGAGCCCATCTACAAGGCGCGCGACTTCGATCCGGATATTGATGAAGCCTTTAACATTTTCTTCGGCATGGATGATCTGGATCAAGTGCGAAGCTGCTTCATCGACTGCGAGGAGAAGCGGTTCCCGGACGTGCTAATGGGCAACGGCTCTTGCAACAGTGCATTCGATCCCACTTACGCACCGGCGGACGGACACTCCGCCTTTTGGTGGCCCTTCGCCCCCTTTGCCGTCGATGGCGATCCGGCCAATTGGGACCTGCAGAAAAAAGACTATACCAATCGTATCCTAAACGTCTGGCGGGAGTACGCCACTAACCTAGGCGACGACAACGTGCAGGCCGAGTTCCTCTACACGCCGCTGGAGATTTCGCGGCACACGCCCAACATGATCAACGGCGCGGTCCGCATGGGCGCTTATATCCCAGGCCAGCTCGGCGTCAACCGGCCGCACCCATCCCTCGCCGGCACGCGCACCCCGGTAAACGGGCTCTATATGTGTGGCTCCGGTGTGGGCAACGGCGGCGGCATGAACGGTGCGCCAGGCTATATCGCGGCCAACGCGATTGTCGATGATCTCGGATTAAAGCGGGATTGGGCGCCGATCGCCGCGCCTGAGTGGCGGGAGTGAGCACTGGATATTTTCCTTACGTCTCCCCTGTTCTCTGCCGCCGACTTGGCGTATTGTCCGGAAAAATTTTCACAGTCCGCCCCGCCCTCCTGCGACGGGACGAAATGGAGATAAGAATTATGGATGCCAACATCAGCGCCCCCAACGTCGACTACCCGGAAGAAGGCCCCGACATTTGGGGCGACTACGACCGGATCGAAACCCCCGACGACTATCGCGACAGTCTGCGCGGCCGAGGCCTGCGTGTCTTCCTCATGGGCGAACGAGTCGAGGAGCCGGTGGATCATCCGCTGATCAAGCCGACCATCAACTCCCTGGCCGAGACCTACCAATTGGCGCTTGACGAGCCCGAGGCCGCGCTGGTCGAGTCGCCCTATGCCGAAACCCGGATCAACCGCTTCCTGCATATCGTCCAGGGCGCGGACGACCTGGTCGGCAAAGGCCGCATGCAGCACAAGCTGGGCCAGCGCACCGGCACCTGCTTTCAGCGGTGCGTCGGCATGGATGCGCTGAATGCCTTGCACTCTGTCACTTTCGAGGTGGATGAGGCGCACGGCACCGACTATCACCAGCGCTTCCTGCATTTCCTCAAAAAGGTTCAGGTGAAGAACCAGATCATCGGCGGAGCCATGACGGACGCGAAAGGCGACCGCAGCAAGGGCCCCAGCGATCAGTCCGACCCTGACATGTATGTGCATGTCAGCAAGCGGGACGAAAACGGCGTCTATATCACCGGGGCCAAGTGTCATCAGACCGGCTGTCTCAACTCCCACTGGATGATCGTCATGCCGACCATTCGCCTGAGCGAGAACGACAAGGACTACGCAATAGTCGGGGCGATCCCGGCTAATGCGGAGGGCATCACCTATATTTATGGCCGACAGTCCTGCGACACGCGCTCGCTGGAGGAAGGCTCCATCGACGGCGGTAATTCCAAGTTTGCCGCCCAGGAAGCCACGGTGATTTTCGACAATGTCTTCATCCCCTGGCACCGCATCTTTATGAACGGGGAGCATGAGTTCGCCGCCATGCTGGTGGAGCGCTTCGCCACCTATCACCGCTGCAGTTATATTTGTAAGTCCGGCGTAGGCGACGTGCTGATCGGCGCGGCTGCCGAAATCGCCGACCTGAACGGCGTCGCCGGCGCCTCCCACATCAAAGACAAGCTGGTCGAAATGACCCACCTGAACGAGACCATTCGCGGCAACGCACTGGCCTCGGCGTACGAAGCCAAGCCGTTGAAGTCGGGCGCATGGATCAATGACGATATGCTGGCCAATGTGTGCAAGCAAAACGTCACCCGCTTCCCGTATCAAATCTCCCGCATGGCGCAGGATTTGGCCGGCGGGCTGATGGCCACCCTACCGTCGGAAAGGGATCTGGAAAATGAGGAAGTCGGTCCGTTGATCCGCAAATACCTGCGCGGCAAGGAAGGCTCCGACCCGGTCGAACGCATGCGTATGCTGCGGCTCATCGAGAACATGACCATGGGCCGGAATGCGGTGAGCTATCTGACCGAGTCCATGCACGGCGCGGGCTCGCCCCAGGCGCAGCGGATTCAGATCGGCCGCGGCATGGAGGTCGACAAGAAGCGCGCCCTCGCCCGCAAACTCTCCGGCATCGACGAGTAGGATCTTCTTGATGGAGAATTTCACGCCTGTCTCCGCCCTGATCGGCGGGGTCCTTATTGGCCTGGCTTCTGCGATGTTCCTCTGGCTCAACGGCCGTATTGCCGGGATTAGCGGCATCGCCGCCGGCGCGATTACCATGAATAGCTCGGAAAGCAGCTGGCGATTTCTGTTTTTGTTTGGTCTGGTGGCCGGCGTCGGACTATACCGGTTCGCCGGCGGACCCCTGGAAGATATTCAGATCACGTCCTCCATGCCACTCCTGATCATCGGTGGGTTATTGGTTGGCTTCGGCACGAAAATGGGCGCCGGCTGCACGAGCGGCCACGGCGTCTGCGGCCTTGCCCGGTTTTCACCGAGATCCCTTGTGGCCACACTGACCTTCATGATCGTGGCAGCAATAACCTTGATCGCCGTCCGCGCGGCGATGGGGGGATAATCATGAACAAGAACTTTGCAGCCCTCGCCGCTGGTCTTTTATTCGGGATCGGCTTGGCCGTTTCCGAGATGGTCAATCCCACCAAGGTTTTAGGCTTCTTGGATATCACCGGCAACTGGGACCCGAGCCTTGCCTTCGTCATGGGCGGCGCGCTGGCGGTAACGGTCATTGCTTTCCGGGTCATCCTCAGACAGCCTCACCCCGTTCTGGATGGGGAATTCAGGGTGCCGACCAGCCGCGACATCGACGGCAGGTTGATAGGCGGCGCGGCGCTGTTCGGCATCGGGTGGGGAATGATCGGCCTCTGCCCCGGCCCGGCGATCGCTTCGTTGGCATACGGCCGGACGGAATCGGTGGTCTTCCTGATCGCCATGTTCATTGGGCTTTACACCGATCGATTAATTCGGCGCCAATCGACCATCATCTAGGAAAAATCGCCTCTGGCCCCTGCATAGACTATTCACGACAGCGATGGATCGCCGTTGCTCTCAAAACGTGAATAGGATTATGTTATGAACACCATGGCGAATTTCGACACTCTCAAGCTGGCCAAGAAGCGGGCCGCCGCCGGCTTTTCCCAGAAACAAGCCGAAGGCGCAGCGTGGGCACTGGGCGAATTTCTATATGGGACGGTCGTGACCTAACTACAGCTTGACGGACGGCTTAATGAAACAGAGGCCAAACTCGATGTCAGGATCAGAGAGACCGAGGCACAGATTTACGAATGTAAGTCCGAGCTGGAAGCCAAAATCCAAGAGAGCAGCCCGGCACTCGCCGCGACAATCTCGGATTCAAAGTTGGAACTCTTGAAATGGGTTTATATGGCCATAATCGCGCAAACAGCCGTCATCGTCTCGATGTTCAAGCTGCTCTAACCCTCTCACTCGTATGAATTTTGCAACGGCAGACTTGCCGCCGGGCGGTCCGGCAAGGTATATGATCCGCCTCTTTTCAACGCGCCGGCGTAGCTCAGTTGGTAGAGCAGGGGTTTTGTAAACCTCAGGTCCGCGGTTCGAGTCCGTGCGCCGGCACCA
>JAYPHU010000067.1:0-5905 GCA_038127535.1 Rhodospirillaceae bacterium
TTCATCCGGGATCGGTGTTCGATCCCTTGTCCGCCCGGATCACCGAAGACGCCGGCTACGAGGTCGGCATGCTGGCCGGCTCCGTCGCCTCCATGGCCGTGCTGGGTGCGCCCGATCTGATCGTGCTTACCCTATCGGAGTTCGCCGGACTGGCCCTAAGGATCAACAGGGCGGGCAACCTGCCGCTGATGGTCGATGCGGATCACGGCTACGGCAATGCGCTGAATGTACGCCGTACGGTGGAAGAACTGGAGACCGCCGGCGTCGCCGGGCTCAGCATCGAAGACACCGACCTGCCACAACCTTTCGGCAGCGTCGGCACGACCAAACTGATCCCTATCGAGGAAGGGGTCGGCAAGATGCGCGCCGCCCTGGATGCGCGCCAGGACCCGTCCCTCGTCATCGCCGGGCGCAGCAGCGCCGTCGCCGTGACCGGGGTGGACGACGCCATTGCCCGAGGCCTCGCCTATCAGGACGCCGGGGTGGACGTCATGTTCTACCCGGGGGTTAAGTCCCGGGACGAGCTGGACCCCATCGCCGAGGCCTTGGACATCCCCATTTTCCTCGGCGGCACGCCGGCTGAACTGGCGGACAAGGAATACCTCGCGTCGCGGGGGGTCCGCATCGCCTTGCAGGGCCATCTGCCGTTCATGGCCTCGGTCAAAGCCGCCGCAGATGTCATCAAAGCGCTCAGGGAAGGCACCGCGCCGACGGACATCACCACCGCCGCGCCCGGTGATCTGATGAAGGCGGCGCGCCGGGACGGCGACTATGACACCTGGATGGAAGAGTTCCTAAGCTAGGTTCAGCAAGGCTTTAGGGCCTATAATACACAAAATAATTGTAGTTATAGCGGTTCCAGCTTATCCTCCGGGTGATTGTCCGGATTTGAGTTGGAACAAAAATATTTTTTTGTTGCGGCCCCTGGGCTATCCCAATGCACAGAAAAGGGATTTCGGATCAGGCGGCCATCCATGACTTCAACGCAGCATAACGTCGATACCGCCCCGCCCGTGGCGGACGAGACCAAGTACACCACGTGCTACATGTGCGCGTGCCGCTGCGGCATCAAGGTGCACCTGAAGGACGGCAAGGTCCGCTATATCGAAGGCAACAAGAACCACCCGGTGAACAAAGGCGTGCTCTGCGCCAAGGGTTCCGCTGGCATCATGCAGCACTATTCCCCGGCCCGGCTGACCAAGCCCTTGCGCCGCGTCGGCGAGCGGGGCTCCGGCGAGTTCCGGGAGATCGAGTGGGAGGACGCGCTGGATATCGCTACTGCCTGGCTGGCCGAGTCCCGCGCCCGCAGCCCGCGCCGCCTCGCCTTTTTCACCGGCCGGGATCAAAGCCAGGCGCTGACCAGTCTTTGGGCGCAGCAGTACGGCACGCCCAACTATGCGGCCCATGGCGGCTTTTGTTCAGTCAACATGGCGGCCGGCGGTATGTACACGTTCTCCAGCGCGTTCTGGGAATTCACCGAGCCCGACTGGAAACATACGAAATACTTCCTGCTGTTCGGCGTCGCCGAGGATCATGACAGCAACCCGATCAAGGCCGGCATTTCCAGCCTGAAGACCCGGGGCGCGAAGTTCGTCTCGGTTAATCCGGTGCAGACCGGCTATTCGGCCATCGCCGATGAGTGGCTGGGGATCACCCCCGGCACCGACGGCTTGTTCATTCTATCCCTGGTGCACGAACTGATCCGGGCCGGCAAGGTCGATATCGATTATCTCGCCCGCTACACCAACGCGCCCTATCTGGTGATCGACGCGCCGGGCACCGAGAACGACGGGCTTTTCTTGCGGGACGCTAAAGACCAGCCGCTGATCTGGGACCGCAGGAAAGACTCCCCCGCGCCCGCCCATGGCGCCGATGCCGCGCCCGCCATGAAAGGCGAGTTCGAGGTGGACGGCGTCAAGGTCCGCCCGGTGTTCCATCTGATGGCGGAGAAATATCTGCACGACCGCTACAGCCCGGACGCGGTCGCCGACAAGACCGGCATCAAGGCGGCGGCCATTCGCCGCATCGCCGCCGATCTGGCCCGGGTTGCGTTCGAGGAAGAAGTGGTCATCGACCAGCCCTGGACCGATTGGACCGGCCGCCGCCACGACAAGATGATCGGCCGCCCGGTCAGCATGCACGCCATGCGCGGTATCTCGGCGCACTCCAACGGGTTCCAAACCTGCCGGGCGATCCATGTGTTGCAAATCCTGCTGGGCAGCATCGATACGCCGGGCGGGCTGCGCTACAAGCCGCCCTACCCCAAGGGCTTCGACAGTCTGCCGCGCCCCACCGGCCGGCCGGCAGAGGTGCACCGCAACACGCCCTTGCCCGGCCCGCATCTGGGCTTCGTGCAGGAGCCGGCGGACCTGCTGCTGGACGAAGACGGCACCCCGACCCGGATCGACAAGGCCTTTTCCTGGGATGCACCCCTGGCCGCTCACGGCATGATGCATTCGGTCATCTCCAACGCCTGGGCGAAGGACCCGTACGAGATCGACGTGTTGTTCATGTACATGTCCAACATGTCCTGGAACTCCGCCATGAACACGGCGGACACGATGAAGATGCTGACCGACAAGGACGGCGACGGCGACTACAAGATTCCCAACATCATCTATTCCGACGCCTACTATTCGGAGATGGTGGCCTACGCGGATTTGGTCCTGCCGGACACCACTTATCTGGAACGCTACGACTGTATCTCGCTGTTGGACCGGCCAATCTCGGAGGCCGACGGGCCGGCGGACTCCATCCGTCATCCGGTGGTAAAGCCAGACCGGGACGTCATGCCCTTCCAGGATGTGTTGCTGGAACTGGGCGCACGGCTCGGCTTTTCCGCGCTGATCACGGAGGATGGCAAAAATCGCTACCCCGGCGGCTATGCGGACTATCTGGCCAACCACGAGCGGCTGCCGGGCATCGGCATGCTGGCCGGCTTCCGTGGCGGAAACGGCAAACTGTCGGGCACCGGCGCGCCTAATCCCAATCAGATCGAACGCTATATCGAAAACGAGTGCTTTTGGTTCGAGGAATTTCCCGACGAGCTGAAATACTTCAAAAACGTCAATCAGGGCTATCTCGACTATGCCAAGGAGAAAGCCTTCATCCGCGAAGCCAAGCCGATCTTCCTGTCTCTCTATAGCGAGCAGCTGCAGAAGTTCCGTCTGGCGGGACAAGGCCACGGCCCAGTGCAGCCGCCGCACAGCAAGCGCGACCGCATCGAGAAACATTTCGACCCGCTGCCCTTCTGGTATCCGCCCTTCGAGGACGAGATCAACGTGGACCGGGAATACCCGCTGCACGCCATCACCCAGCGTCCGGCCGCCATGTACCACGCCTGGGGCTCGCAGAACGCCTGGCTCCGGCAAATCCACGGCGACAACAAGCTCTATATCGGACGCGCGGTGGCGAAAGCGCATGGGCTTAAGGACGATGATTGGGCCAAGCTCTCCAGCCGCAACGGTCAGATTAAGGCGCAGGTCAAAGTCATGGACGGGGTCAACGACAAGACCGTCTGGACCTGGAACGCCATCGGCAAACGCCGGGGCGCCTGGAACCTGGACAAGGATGCCAAGGAGGCCACCACCGGCTTCCTGCTCAACCATCTGATCGATGATCTATTGCCGGCCCAGTCCGGCGGTTACCGCTATTCCAATTCGGACCCGATCACCGGGCAGGCGGCCTGGTACGACCTCCGGGTCCGGATCGAAAAAACCACGGCAGACGCCGAACTGTCCGAACCCCAATTCGAACCCCTGGGACAACCTGACGGCCTTGCCGAGCCGGCTTCCATCCTGCGCTACGGCAAGAAGACGGAGGCTGCGGAATGACCAGCCTCCCCGCGACGACAGAGAAAAAACTGGGCCTGGTCATCGACCTGGACATCTGCGTCGGGTGTCACGCCTGCGCGGTCAACTGCAAGGAATGGAACACCGGCGGTTATCACGCGCCCCTGACCGACACCACGCCCTACGGCGCGCAGGCCACCGGTGTCTGGTTCAACCGCATTCATTCCTTCGAGGTAGAAGATGGGGAGACATCGCGCACGGTCTATTTCCCCAAATCCTGCCTGCACTGCGAAGACGCGCCCTGCGTAACCGTCTGCCCGACCGGCGCATCTTACAAGCGAGGCGAGGACGGCATCGTCTTGGTAGATGAGAGCATGTGCATCGGCTGCAAACTATGTTCCTGGGCCTGCCCGTATGGCGCGCGGGAGTTCGACGTCGATGTCGGCGTAATGAAGAAATGCACCCTGTGCGTCGACCGCATCTACAACGACAACATCCCGGAACGGGACCGGGTGCCGGCCTGTGTCGCCACTTGTCCGGCCTCCGCCCGGCATTTCGGCGATCTGGGCGATCCCAATTCCGACGTCTCCAAGCTGGTAGCGGCGCGGGAGGGGTTCGACCTGATGCCGGAACAGGACTGCAAACCGGTGAACAAGTATTTGCCGCCCCGCGCGCGTTCCTTCTCGAAGGAAGGGCAGAGAACACTCGACGACGCGTCGCCCGCCGGCGGCTTCCTGGGCTGGGTCGACCGGCTGTTGTCGGATTGAGGCCGCGAAATGCATCCCGCTTATTCCGTCATTTTCTTCACCACCGCGTCAGGCGCCGGCTATGGACTGTTGGCCGTCCTGGGTGTTCTGAATTTTGCCGGCCTGTTGCCCACGGATCGCTGGTTCGGGCTCACCGGGTTGGTCATCTCGCTGGGTCTCATTACTGCCGGGCTCTTGTCCTCCACCTTCCATCTCGGCCATCCGGAGCGGGCATGGCGGGCGTTCAGTCAGTGGCGGTCCTCGTGGCTGTCGCGGGAAGGTGTGGCGTCCGTGATCACCTATGGTCCCGCCGCGATCTTCGGTTATGGCTGGGTGTTCCTGGAACAAACCTCCGGCCTCTGGGCGATCATGGGGCTGCTGGCCGCCGTGGGCGCAGTGATCACCGTCTATTGCACCAGCATGATCTACGTCTCACTCCGCACCATCGCCGCCTGGCACAACAAGTGGGTGACGCCCGGCTATCTGTTGATGGCGCTGGTTACCGGCCTGGTGTTGATGGACGCCTTGCTGCGGGTGTTCGGGGCGGCAACTGATTGGTTGTCTTGGGTGACCATCATTTCCCTGATCTTCGTCCTGATCCTTAAAATCCGCTACTGGTCTCTCTTGGATACGCAGAAACCCGTCTCCACCCTCGCCACCGCCACGGGCCTGGGCGAGGGCGTGAAGATGTTTGACCCGCCCCACACCGGCACCAACTATCTGCGGGAAGAGATGGGCTACAAGGTCGCCCGCAGGCATGCGGAAAAGCTACGCAAGATCGCCTACGCGCTTTTGGTGGGCATCCCCTCTGTATTGCTCCTGATCGCCATCTTCGCGCCGGCAACTGGCGCCCTGCTTGCGGTGCTCGCCACCCTCTCCGCCGCGATCGGCGTGGCAACCGAACGCTGGCTGTTCTTCGCCGAGGCCAAGCACGTGGTGTCGCTGTATTATGGGGACACAAATACATAGTCATACGCCAACCGGGTTGGCGAAGATTACTAAAATGGGTACGCGGATCACGCTCCTTCGGAGCGGTCCGCGCATTACTAGGTATTTAACTGCAACAATAGGTTAGTCATCCACGGGCCGGCGCAGCCGTGACCCGTGGACCCATTTTAAAAACACCGTGCACACAGAGAGCACTGAGAGGCCGTACCGGTCCCCTCTATCTCTGTGTCCTCTGTGATCTCTGTGGTTAAATTCATCTTTCCGCCCTTGCCCCCATCCGATTTCCGCCTACATTGCAAACATGATCGAAACACCCCCCCGCGCACCGAAAAAACCTCTTGAGATCACCCTGCACGGCCGGACCCGGACCGACGACTATGCCTGGCTGAAAGTCGACAACTGGCAGGAGGTGATGCGCGA
>JAYPHU010000068.1:0-2285 GCA_038127535.1 Rhodospirillaceae bacterium
CGGCCCGGGGCATGGCGTAATCCATGAAGGAGCCCGACAGCAACTGGCCCGAGTCGGGATCATACGCGATGTTTTCCATCAGCGCTTGGCCCGCGCCCTGGACGATGCCGCCGTGAACCTGGCCTTCCAAGGTCAGCGCGTTGACCACGGTGCCCACATCATCAACGGCGATATAGCGGACAATCTCGATCTTGCCGGTGTCCTGGTCGATCTCCACTTCGCAGATGTGGCAGCCGTTGGGGAAGCTGGCGGCAGCCGGCACATAGGTTGAGCGTTCGTACAGCCCGACTTCCGTTCCCGGCGGCAGGGTCATCGGGTTAAACGCCGCCTTAGCCACATTGGTGATGGAAGTTTCCTTGTCCGTACCGGCGACCCGGAAGACGCCCTTGTCGAACTCGATATCGGTCTCGGCGGCCTCCAGCATATGGGCGGCGATCTTGGTGCATTTCTCAATGATCTTGTCGGCCGCGCCCCGGATGGCGCCGCCACCGGTCAGTGCCGAGCGCGATCCGATGGTGCCGGAGCCGAACGCCACCTGGTCGGTGTCGTGGTCGATCACGTTAATATTGTCGGAATCGATCCCCAGCATGTCAGAAACCATGATCTTGTACATAGTGTCGTGGCCCTGGCCTTGCGCCTTGGTGCCGGCGAAGACGGTGACTGAGCCCGAGGTATCAAAGCGGATTTCAGCCTGTTCCGGCCGGGGGCCGCCCGCCGCCTCGATCATATGAATAATGCTGATGCCGCGCAGTTTGCCGTTGGCCAAGCTGGCTTTCCGCCTGGCCTCGAAGCCGGCGTAGTCGGCGGCCTCCAGCGCCATGTCCATGTTCTTCTCGAACTCACCCGAGTCATACTTGAAGGTGAGCCCGGTCTGATAAGGCATGGCGTCGGCCGGGATCAGATTGCGCCGGCGCAGCTCCACCCGGTCGATGCCCATTTCGCCGGCGGCCAGATCGATCATTCGTTCCAGCACGTAGCTGGCTTCGGGCCGGCCGGCGCCGCGATAGGGTCCCGTCGGCTGGGTGTTGGTGTAGACGCTGACCACCTCCACATGGATGGCCGGGGTGGTGTAGGTGCCGGCGAGCCCGCCTAAGTTCATGAATGTCGGGACCATGCCGGCGTGCCCGGTCAGATAGGCGCCCAGGTTGTTCACGTTCTTGATCCGGAGGCCTAAGAACTTGCCGGTCTCGTCCAGCGCCAATTCCGCATCGGTGACCACGTCCCGCGCATGATCGTCGGTGAGGATCGCTTCCGAGCGCTCGCTCACCCATTTGACCGGGCGGCCCAGGTTCTTGGCGGCGAACAGCGTCAGCCGGTTCTCCGGGAAGTGGGTGTCCTTCAAGCCGAACGCGCCGCCGATGTCCCGGGCGATGACCCGGACTTTGGTTTCCGGCACGTGGAAGATTTCCTCCGCCAATTGCTGGCGGGAGGAATGCAGCGCCTGGGAATCGCAATACATGACGTAGCGTTCTTCGGAGCGGTCATAGACGCCGACGCAGCCACGGCTTTCCATGGAATTCGTCGAAATGCGGTTGATGACGAAGCGCTCTTTGATCACGTGCGCGGCCTTCTCGAAGACCTGATCCACGGCGTCCTTGTCGCCGATGTTGAACACGTTGGAGATATTGTCGGGGAAATCCTCATAGAGCTGCGGGCTCGCCGGGTCGGTGGCCAGCGCCGTGTTGGTGACCGCCGGCAGGGACTCGTAGTCCACCTCGACCAGTTCGGCGGCATCCTTGGCCTGGGCCAGGGTTTCGGCGACCACAAAGGCGACCGGATCACCGATCACCCGGACCCGTTCACCGCAGAGACCAGGATGGGACGCCCAGTATTCCGGGGAGCCGTCTTTCGGCCGGGTGCGGGGCGGGAAGTGCGGGCGGGTCAGACCCAGCCCGGCGGCTTTCAGATCAGCTTCCACATAAACGGCATGGACGCCCGGCGCGGCTTTTGCGGCCTCAATATTGACCGACAGAACCTTGGCGTGGGCGTAGGGGGAGCGGACGGAATAGCCATAGAGCTGGTCCGGGAAGGAGACGTCGCTAACATATTGGCCGCGGCCGGTCAGCAGCCTCGGGTCCTCCGTACGGGGGACCGGTTGTCCCATGCCAAACATGCCCATGATCTATTCTCCGCTGGTGGTGTTTTGGTCGGGCGGTATTCTGGCGAAGGGGAGAGACGCGGGCAAGGGTGTGTGGGCTACCCCGCGACGGCCATGTCGTAGTCGTAGCCCTCCGGCTTTTCGTCGAAGATGGCGCGGTCGTGGATCCAGGCCTGGGTCTTGTCGA
>JAYPHU010000068.1:2385-5886 GCA_038127535.1 Rhodospirillaceae bacterium
TCCGGCTTTTCGTCGAAGATGGCGCGGTCGTGGATCCAGGCCTGGGTCTTGTCGAACGTCTCTTGGGTATAGGGCAAAAAGACAATCCGCTCTCCGGCGCTGAACAGGCGCACGTCGAGCTTGTCCTTGTAGCGGTCCGGCGTTTCCAGAAGGTAGTAGTGCTTATACTTCTCCGGCTCAAGATCGATGTCCATCTGCGCCCGCTTCATGGCCATCATGTATTTCTCCACGTCGGCCTCGTCCACCTCGTGGGGGAACATGAAGGCAATCATAAACGTTGTATCGACGACGCGGCGCATGCCCATCTGTTCCGCCGCCTGATAGGTGAGCCCCCAAACGCTCGACGCTTCCACGTCGCCGTCTACGAGCACGTCCACACGGGCCCAAGGGAGGCCGGTGAACTTTAGTTTAATCTCATCCGGTTTGAGGAACGGCTCTAAGGCCTGGATGGTGGTGAAATGGCTGCCGGAATGATAGCCGACGGCGATTTCCCGACCGGCCAGGTCCTCCGGCCGTTTGATGTCGGAATCGGGCCGGACCATCACCGCGCCGGGCGTCACCACATAAGCTTTGCCCCACATGCGTCCGACGTTTTGCGCTGAGGCCTGGTTCACCGCCCAGTGGCAGGCGCAACTGATGTCCGATTTGACGCCTTTGTTGCCCTTGCCGGAGACATAGGACTCGTACGCGCCTTTCTTGATTTCCATAACGCCGCCGCTGTCGTCCACGGTTTTTGGCCGCTCCGCGTCGCCGCGTCGGGGAATTTCATACTCGAGGTCTGCGTCGGTGAAATAACCTTTTTCGTGGGCAATCCATTCCTGGATGCGGCCGTGAGGCTGGATGATAAATTTCGCCATGATCTGTCCTCCCGTACGGGGTATTCGGCTGACGTTCCGGGTTTGCAAAACGGTTCTATTTGTTAGACTTTTGCCGTTCCAACGAAGGATGTCACAAAATGGCGGAACTGGTCAAAGCGTTCGGCACGTCCCATAGCCCGGCCCTCAACAGCACGGTCGAGGACTATCACCAGCATGCGGATATCGACCGGGGCGCGAGCCATTGGAAACGCACCCTGATGGACAAGGACGGCAACGTCTCCACCTTTGAAGAACTGATCGAAAAGGCGCCCGACTGGATGGCCGACGCCATCACCGACGAGAAAATCGGCGAGCGGGTGGATAAGTGCCACGAAAACATCGCCCGCATGGCGGCAGATGTGAACGGCGCCAGGCTAGGCGCGTTGATCATCATCGGCGACGACCAGCAGGAGCAATATTACAGCGACAATATGCCCGCTTTCATCGTGTATCACGGTGAGACCATCCGCAACACGACTATCGAATTGGCGGAGGATGCACCTCAATGGTGGCAGCGGGCCCGATCCCAATACCATGAAGAAGATGGGCCGAAGGACTACGCGGTCGCGTCAGATCTTTCCAAACATATGATCGACAGTTTGCTGGATCAGGAATTTGATATCTCGGTGTCAGATGAATTGCGGTTCGAGCGGGGTGAGAGCCATTCTTTCGGCTTCTATCACCGGCGTCTCGCCAACGGCAATGCGGTGCCCATCGTGCCGATCAGCCAGAACACCTATTTTCCGCCCAACCAGCCCCGGCCCAAGCGCTGCTATGATTTCGGCCGGGCGATCAAGAAGGCGGTCGAGTCCTGGGAGACGGACGCCAGGGTCGGCATCATGGCGTCGGGAGGCTTAAGTCATTTCACCATCGATGAAGATCTGGATCGGGGCGTGATGAAAGCGCTGGAAGAGAAAGACAAGGACGCGCTGATTTCCATTCCGCTGAACAAGCTCAACACCGGCAATTCGGAAATTCGCAACTGGGTCACTGTCGCCGGCGCGGCGGAGGAGCTGGATGTGAATTGGCTGGAATACGTACCGTGTTACAGGTCCGAAGCGGGAACAGGTTGCGGCATGGCTTTTGCGGTGTGGGACTAAAAACAAACTAAGGGGGGCAAGATGCTCTACGGAGAACTCGGGGTGTCGCTGTGCGACGAAGACAAAGCGGCGGGCGGGTATACCCTCATTTCACCCATCGGCACGTTTACCAAGACGTACGCGCTCAACATGAAGGGCGAGGTGGTGCACGAATGGGACCGGGGCCTGCCGCCCGGCAATTACGCCTATCTTCTGCCCACGGGAAATTTGCTCAGCGGCAACCGGACGGACGAAGGTCCCCATATCGCGGCCAAGGGCGGCTGCCTCCGGGAGTTCGACTGGGACGGCAATATCGTTTGGGAGTATACGGATCATACGCAACATCACGATTTCCGCCGGCTGGCCAACGGCAACACCATCTATATCGGCCTCGAAGACATGCGCGCCGATACCCAGGCGCGAATGATCGGCGGCATGCCCGGCACCGAACATGAAGGCGGCGTCATCCACACGGACTATTTGCGCGAGGTGACTCCCGACGGCGAGACCGTCTGGGAATGGCACGCCCAGGATGAGATGGAGATCGAAAACTATCCTGTGTGCCCGCTCTGCCCGCGGGAAGAGCAAATGCACATGAACACCGTCGCCGAGGACAAGAACGGCAACTTCATGATCAGCAGCCGACACACCAACCACTGCGCTGTTATCGACAAGAGGACCAAGAAATTCACCTGGGAGATGATGGAGCTGAGCTTTGGCCACCAACACGATTTTCAGGAGTTGGAAAATGGTAACTACATGCTGTTCTCCAACGGCTATCACACTGATCGAACGGGGCCCGCGGCCGGCTCCCGCATTTTCGAGATTGATCCGGCGAGTAAGGAAATCGTCTGGGAGTTTGTCGGTCTGCCGCCGCATACATTCTATTCCGGCCACATCAGCGGCTGTCAGCGCCTCTGGAACGGCAATACCCTGATCTGCGAAGGCGTCGGCGGGCGCGTGTTCGAGGTGACGCCCGACAAAGAGGTGGTGTGGAACTTCACCTCGCCTTACTTCATGCCGAAGGAGTCGCCGGGGCCTTGGTCCAACGCGAACCAATTGTTCCGGGCCTACCGCTATGCGCCGGACTCGCCAGAAATCGGCGGGCGACTGAACCCCGACCCGTACGCCAGCTAGGAGGGCGCCATGAACGGACATGCTCATCATCTCAGCGCGCAGGATATCCACCAAAAAGTGGGCCACCCCATCGTCGACGGCGACGGCCACGTGGTCGAAACCTCGGCGGTCATTCTCGACTATGTAAAACAGATCGCCGGCGCCGACGTGGCCAAACGTTACGAGCAGATGGGTCCCTGGTTTGGCCGCCGGAAACACAAGGAAATCTTCTGGGGCATGCCGTCCGGGCCCAACAGCCTGGACCGGGCGACGGCCATGCTGCCGAAACTCTATGCCGAGCGGCTGGAAGAGGCCGGGATCGACTTCGGCATTTGCTATTCCACCGCGGTCTTGCCGCTGATGCATCAGAACAATGACGAGTTGCGCCAGGTCGGTCACCGGGCGCTCAACACCATGCTGGCCGATATGTTCCGGGATGTGTCCGACCG
>JAYPHU010000069.1:0-5532 GCA_038127535.1 Rhodospirillaceae bacterium
GGCATTCCCGACCTTAGGCTCTTCTAGCTTTTTGAGGGGCGAGACGGTCTCTGCAGGCTCGTCTCCCCCAAACAGGCCTTTGACGCCGTCCGAAATTTTACCGAAGAAGCCGGATTTGTTTTCGCTGCCGGTTTCGCCAGCCTGCTCCAATGGCGTTGGTCCGGCTGTGGGACTCGTCGGTTGCGGGGCATTGGGTAATACTGGCACGGTGGTAACGTCGGTCCGGGTCGACGGCGTGGAGAACGTGCCTGAAGATGGCAACAGAGTCGCCGCCGCCGCATTCGGGTTGAACGGATCGTTGGCAGGCGCCGGCATTGGCGGCCGCGGGACCTGTAAATTGGACGCTGTTGGTTCGGCAAGACGGGGTGCCGGCGCCGGCGGGAGAGCGTCAGGCAGCGGTGTGCCGTTGGGGGAGGTCTCTCCGAAAAGTTGCCGGGGCGCAGGTGCGATGGAGTTGCCCTGACTTAGATTGGCTCGTTCTTGAGGAGTTGGCCCATTCGCTTCCGGTTGCTGGTTCAACAGCTGGTTCCGGACCCCGAGAATATAGTGGGCTATTGGGAAAAACCCTCGTTCCACCGCCAGTCCGGCGGCTTTTACGCCAGTATCCTCCACGGCAAGCCAGCTGGCGTTGGTGGACAAGATATTCCGGACGGTAGTGATGTCATTTTCCTCGACGGCGATTAGCAGGCGCTCCCGCATCTGGCCCGCATCCTGACGCGAGGATTGCGCCCAGGCATTCACCCCGACCATCATCATTCCAGCCAATAATAGTGCGGAAAACAGAGTCTGTTTAATTATTAGGTTCATTTCAGTTTGAATTATTTCAGGGCTATACAGCGCCAAATTCCCGGATGCCTGCTAAGCCGCAGGATGTCACAGTCTAAGAATTCGGATATAGCCGAGAGAGTCAATGATACAATGCATTTTCATCGCCGACGATGGCATATTCTGTTGCAACAGCGCTGCCGAGCGGTATCTCTTAGGCTGGCGCTGACCAATCCCCCTTGAGGTTCGAGATGAAAGTTGAAATATCATACTGTGGCCTCTGAAACTACGGTACTAGGGCCGTCCGTGTGAGGGATCTGATCGCCGAGAAATTTGACGCCGAGTTTACCGTTGTTGAGGGCGGTATGGGCGTATTCGATATCGCTGTCGACTGCGATATCGTCTTTTCAAAACGCACGTCCGGCTGGTTTCCCGAGGCCGCTGACATCGAGGCATTGGGACGGTCCGAAACATGAGCGAGAAATCTCCCTTCGGCCGATCCGGTTGGCAGCAAGCTCTACTAAGGGTGATCCGCCAGGCGTACTATTGGGCGGCCCGCCGGCTGGGCGGGGGCGTCAGGACGTTGGTGGGTATTCTGTTCATCATCGGCGGTATATTCGGCTTTTTGCCGATCTTGGGATTTTGGATGATCCCGGTCGGCATACTGATCGTCGCCATGGAGTTTCCAAGGTTCCAGAAACCCATCCGGGCATGGCTGTTTCGCAAAAAGATCGCAGCCGTTGCGGCCAAAGACGGGTCGGTGCGCGAGGAAAGCGTCAGTTAGACCGGCTCTCCAGCAGGTCCTTCAGGGTTTTGACATCCTCGCGTAGCGCGCTCAGCTCAACATGGATTTCCGAAGACTCCGAAATGATCTCCACATTCTCATCGCGCAGGGTTTGATGTTCTTCCGCGCTTTGAGACTGCATTGCGTCGACGATGATGCCGATGAACAGGTTCAGCACCGCAAAGCTGGTGATCAGGATAAACGGCACGAAGAACACCCAGGCCCAGTTATGCACTTCCATGACCGGCCGGACGATCCCCATGGACCAGCTTTCCAGGGTCATGATCTGGAACAGGGTGAACATGGATTTGCCGATATTACCGAACCAATCCGGAAATGTGTTGCCGAAGAAATTCGTCGCCAGCACCGAGAATATGTAAAAGATCAGCAAAATGATGGATCCCACGGACATGATGCCGGGGATGGCGCTGATCAGCGCCTGGGCGACCTTGCGCATTGAGGGCACGACCGAGAGCAGTCGCAACGCGCGGAAAATCCGAAGCGCCCGCAGCACCGACAGGGGGCCGGAATCCGGCATCAAAGCGATGCCGACGATCACAAAATCAAAGACATTCCAGCCGTTTTTGAAAAAGGACAGCCGCCGATACAGCAGCTTCAGGAATATCTCGATGCTGAACACCGCCAGGACGAAGTCATCGAAGTAGAGCAGCAAAACCCTCGGCACGCCGGTGAAGTTGCCGTCCGTTTCCAGGCCTAGGGTGATGGCGTTGAGAACAATCAGTGCGGTGATGAAATTCTGCGCGCGCCGGCCCTCGACCCATTGGCCGAGACGGATGATGAGACTATCGGACTGTTGGGTTGCGGTGGTCATCGTGTGTTACAGCGGTTGAGTGAATCCAATAGTCTAAACACTTTTTTCAGACGGGAGATATAGTTTCTAAGACCAGACCCGTAAAGCGGATAGAGGTATCTCGGGGGAGATCACGGCTTGCGTCATTGCTATGTCTATTTACTGCTGTCAGACGACGGCCCTGAATGCCGGACCTATGTGGGATGGACCACGGACTTGGCGGCCCGGCTGTCGGCCCATAACGAGGGACGCGGGGCCAAGTTTACCCGCGGCCGGGCGTGGCGGTTGATCTATGCCGAAAAATTCCTGACGCGGGGTGACGCCATGAGCCGCGAATGGCGGCTAAAACGTGATCGAAAGTTCAGGGCTGAAATAACGGAGAGTTGCCGGGAATCGGGTTAATCTTCGCCGGCGTCCCAGCCCCTGGCCGCTGGACCTTTCCGTTTGCGGGCGGTTTTGCGGCGCTCCAGCTCCATGAGCCGGTCGGCCTCTTTCTTGATCCGGATCATATTTTTCTCGGTGTAGATGGCATAGATAAACAAGCCGGCCATCAGCACCTTGTTCACGGCGCCGATCACGACGATCCGAATGTCCCACTGCTGCCAGATACCGATACCGGTGAAGACGGCGCGGGCGAGGCCGATTTTCCAAAGCGTGGACGGAGGCGTCGGTAACTGGTTTATGTGCTCGGGTTCGTTGAACCGTCTCGGGAGGGGCCGGAAAAGAGCCGTTGGTCCCGTTTCTAACCAGATTCCGGGATTTTTCAAGAGGGGCGGCCTTTTCCGGGTCGGCCGAGCCCTCGAGCGATGCTGCGTCCGAGCACACCGAAACATTTGGCGTTGCCGACAGCAAACCCATTCGCGGCTCGACAAACGGGGCGCGTCGCGACATGCTGGCCCCACAAACATTTGAACATTCATACAGGGAGCTCGTGGCAAGCCATGTTAGACAAAAAAGTATCTCGTCAGGACCTTACGGACGCGGCTGAAAAATACAAAAACTGGGGCAAGTGGGGACCGGATGATGAAATCGGCACGCTGAACTTTACCTCGCCGGAGGATATTGTCGCCGCCTGCCAGCTGGTGAAGAAGGGCAAGGTCATTTCCATGGCGCTGAACTTCGACAACACGGGCCCGCAAGGCGCGAAGTCCACCTATCCGGCCATGGGCCGTATTAACCCGGTCCACACTATGCTGCGCACCGGCACGGATGCGTATTCAGGCGTTCTCGACAGCCGCGGCATTCGCGCCGCCGACGACATGGTAGTGATGCCGCTACAGTGCGGCACCCAATGGGACGGGCTCGGTCACGTCTTTTATGAAGACTATATGTGGAACGGCTACGACTGCCGGGAGGTAACTTCCGCCGGCGCGCAGAAATGCGGCATCGAAAAAACCAAAAGCAAGATGGTCGGCCGGGGTGTGCTGCTGGACGTGGCCAAGTTCAAAGGCAGCGACACGCTGGAAGACGGCTATGCCATCACCTGTCAGGATTTGTATGAGACGGCGGATTCACAAGAGATCAAAGTGAAGACCGGCGACTTCGTCATCGTCCGCACTGGCCAGATGGAAGCGAAGATCGACGCCGGCAGCTGGGACGGCTACCCCGGCGGCGACGCCCCCGGCTTCTCCTTCGAGACGTTGGAGTGGATCCAGGATACGGAGCTGGCCGGTCTAGCCTCTGACACATGGGGTTGCGAGGTGCGGCCTAACGAGAGTGAGCCCGGCATCAATCAGCCCTGGCACTGGATCACCATCCCGATCATGGGGATGACCATGGGCGAGATTTTCTACCTCCGCGACATCGCCGAGGATTGCGCCGACGACGGAACCTATGAGTTCCTGTTCGTGGCGCCGGCGCTGCCGATTACCGGGGCGGTGGGCTCGCCGATCAATCCACTGGCCATCAAATAGCAGCACACACGGGGAACAGCGATGAACGCGAAAACAGGCGCCGTTTATCTGGCGCGGCAATTGGAATCTTACGGGGTCACCCATGTCTTCATGGTGCCCGCTATCCTGCGCCGCATGCTGGTGGAGATGGAGATGCTGACCGACATCAAGCGGATGCATGTCCATTCGGAGAAATCCGCCGTCTATATGGCGGACGGCTTTGCCCGCGCGTCGGGACGCCCGGCCATCTGCATGGCTCAGGTGATCGGCGCGCTGAACATCGCCGCCGGTTTGCGGGAGCCGTTTTTGGCGAACTCCCCGGTCATCGCGTTTACCGGCGGGCGTTTTCCCAAGACCAAGTTCCGCCACGTCTATCAGGAAGTGGATGACGTCCCCGCGTTCGAGCCGGTGACCAAGTTCAACGCCACCGTCGATGACGTGAACCGTATCCCCGACATGCTGGAGCAGGCCTATCGCCATGCAGTGTCGGGCTGTCCCGGTCCGGTGCACCTGCAGTTCGAAGGCAACGAAGGCCAGTTGGATTTCCAGGAAGCCGATCTGGATCAGCGCACCGACATGCGCTTTACCGCTGTGCCGCCGTTCCGCCCGCAAGGGGACCCGGCGGATATCGCTAAGGCGTTGGCCGTCCTGCAGGCCGCCAAGAAACCGGTGATCGTTGCCGGCGGCGGGGTGCGCCATTCCGGCGCGGCGGAGGAACTCAAGCAATTGGCGGAGGGGCTCAACATTCCTGTCGCCACGTCCTTGAACGGCAAGGACACGTTCCTGGGCACGCACCCGTTGTCCCTCGGCGTGGTCGGCACCTATTCTCGGGCCTCGGCCAACCGGGTGATGAGCCAGGCCGACCTGGTCTGCTTCATCGGCAGTAAGGCCGGCGGCATGACGACGCATTTCTGGCAGGTGCCGGAGCCCGGCATCGACGCCATCCAGATTGATCTGGAGCCGGCCGAGATCGGCCGCAACTATCCGCTCAAGGCCGCTGTACAGGGCGATGCCAAAACGGTCCTCGCCGCCATGGCCGAGAATATGGATCTGGCCTCCGCCGCGCTGCGCGTGGATTGGGTGGCGCACGCCCAGGGCATCTGCGCCGATTGGAAGGCGGAGTATGAGCCGCTGTTGACATCCGACGCCGTGCCGATCCGGCCCGAGCGCATGTGCCGCGATCTGACGGAGGCCGTGCCGTCGGACAGCCTCGTTGTCGTCGACACGGGCCACGCCGGCATGTGGATGGGCGGCATGTTCGACCTGACCTCGCCCGATCA
>JAYPHU010000070.1:0-5509 GCA_038127535.1 Rhodospirillaceae bacterium
TCGTAGCGCCACAGTTCGATATAGCGGCTTTGATAGTCGACGCCCTTTTCCTTCAAACAATGGCGCACCTGCTTTGAGCAGGTGCTCAGCCCGCTGTGATACAGTTCCAACATGATCTCGCATTCTTTTTGAGCCTTTGAAGGACGAAACTGTAGGCCTGCGAACACAAATTGGCAAAACCGAAAGCCGGTAGTAGGATAGTCGCTTAATAACGAGCGACGATAGGGTTCGCCACGGAGACCTAGAATGCAGACTAAAATTCCTTGTGTGATGATGCGCGGCGGCACATCGAAGGGCACATATTTTCTCGCCTCGGACCTGCCGGCCGATGAGCAGGTGCGGGATCAGGTTCTCCTGTCTGTAATGGGTTCGCCCGACGACCGCCAGATCGACGGCGTCGGCGGCGCCAACCCGCTCACCAGCAAGGTCGCCGTGGTCAAGAAATCCGACCGGCCGAGCGTCGATGTGGACTACCTATTCATCCAGGTCGTGGTCGATGAGCCTCGCACCAGCACGGTGCAGAACTGCGGCAACATCCTGGCCGGCGTCGGCCAGTTCGCGTTGGAAAGCGGTTTGGTCGAACCCTCCGACGGCGAAACCACGCTGACCATCTTCATGGAAAATTCCGATAGTCTCGCCGATGTGACCTTCCCGTCGCCCGGCGGTGTGCCCAGCTTTGACGGCGACGCCCGGATTGATGGCGTGCCCGGCACGGCAGCCCCGGTAATGATTAACTTTCGGGACACGGAAGGCTCCGCCTGCGGATCTCTCCTGCCGACCGGCAACCTGATCGACACGGTGCAGGGCATTGATGTCACCTGCATCGACAACGGCATGCCGATAGTGCTGTTTACCGCCGAGTCCATGGGCCGCACCGGCTATGAAAGCCGGGATGAGCTGAACGCGGATACGGAGTTGAAGAAGCGGATCGAAGCGCTGCGCCTGGAAGTCGGCCACATGATGAACCTGGATGACGTGACCGAGAAAACCATCCCCAAGATGACCATGATCGCCGCCCCGCAAAACGGCGGCGCGATTTGCACCCGGTCCTTTATCCCGCACGATTGCCACGCGGCCATTGGCGTGTTCGCCGCCGTCTCGGTAGGTACCGCCTGCGCCATGCCAGGCACGGTCGCCTATGACATTGCGGAAATTCCCAATGGCGATACCAAGCTGGTCTCGGTCGAACACCCGACCGGCGAGTTCTCGGTGGAGATGGAAATCGACAGCAGCGGCGACAAGCCCCAGGTGAAACGCGCCGCCCTGTTGCGCACCGCCCGCCGGCTGTTCGAAGGCCAAGTGTTGATCCCTCAATCGGTCTGGTCCGGCACCGACGGCAAGCTGGCCGCAGCGGCCGAATAAGCAAAGGAATCCCTATCATGGCGGATATCGTTTTCGGATTGGGCAGTTCTCACGGACCGCTGTTGGCGCTGCCCCCGGATATGTGGAGCCTCCGCGCCGAGGATGACAAGAAGAACCCGGCACTGGAGTACCGGGGCGAAAAGTACAAATGGGACGATCTCCGCGATCTCCGTGTCTCGGAGAATATCGCCGCGCAGGTTGAACTGCCCGTCCGGGAAGAACGCCACGCCGCCTGTCAGGAGCATATCGCCGAGTTGGGCCGCCGGCTGGCCGACGTCAATCCGGATGTCCTGGTCATTGTCGGCGATGACCAGCACGAATGGTTCCAGCCGGAAAACATGCCGACCTTCGCCGTCTATTACGGTGATCATGTGCTCAACCGCCCGCCCGCCAAGGATATCGAGAAAAAGTCCAAAGCTCTGGCCCTGGCCGCCATGAATTACCGCACGCCCGACGATGTGCGCTATGAGACCGTGCCCGATCTGGCCCTGAAGATCATCTCTCAGGCCAAGGATGACGGGTTCGACATCGCCACCTGCGGCGGCATTCCCCAGGGAGAGCAAGGCAATATCGGCATCGGCCACGCGTTCGGCTATGTGCAGCGCCGCATCTGCAACGACAAGCCGATCCCCTTCGTACCGGTGATGCTGAACACCTTCTATCCGCCCAATCAGGCAACGCCCAAGCGCTGCTTCAAATTCGGCCAAATGCTGGGCCGGGCCATTCGCAATTGGGACTCAAACAAGAAAGTCGCCATCGTCGCGTCTGGCGGGCTCAGCCATTTCGTTATCGACGAGGAACACGACCAGCGCATGATCGCCGCCTTCAAGGCCAACGATCCGAGCGGGCTGACGGGGGAGCCGGACGAGTTATTCCGCTCCGGCACGTCGGAGACCAAGAACTGGATCACGAGCGCCGGCGTGCTGTCGGAATCCGGCTTGGCCGTCGATATGTTCGAATACGTGCCCTGCTACCGCTCCGAGGCCGGCACCGGCAACGCCATGGGCTTCGCCACCTGGACTTAAGCCACGCTGGGCCAATCAGGCGTTGGATTGTGGCGGATCGAACTGGAAGAAATCCCGGAAAGCATTGCTGATCTTATCGCCGTAGTCTTTCTCGACTTCCTGCGCGATTGAGTCCGGGATGGACACATCGTCCCGCCCTTCTTCCACGCCCGTAATCACGGTCAATTGCACCGCATCCGTATCGCCGATGTTCTTAAACCCGCGATAGACCCGGGGCGGACAGGAGAACGTGTCCCACTTATTCAGCACGACCGTATGCGCCACCGGATCACCGATGTAATATTCGATGGTCCCCTCCAGCACCATGAACGTCTCGAAGGTCGAGTTGTGGGAATGGAGGCACGGTCCCTGGCCCGGCGGCATGATGGACACAAACATGGTCGTGCCGGCGGCGCCGAAGATCGGCGCGGCATTGCCGAACGGGTTCTTGGTGTCGTCTAGAATAACCGGCATAAGCTTGCGGGCGTAGAACACGTCCATCGCGTCCTGACCCACCCATTCCAGGTCATCAGCCGTCGACATCTGGCGTAGATCCGAAAACCGGCCGATCCGGCTGTCGATCTCTTCCCTGGTCGGCGTGTAAATTTCATTGGTCATGATGGTTCCTCCCTATTTTCTGATAATTCCCTGATCCGTCCGGCGGAAACTGCGCCTTATGGCGTTGAACTTCATGGTACCACGGTTCACTCTAAATACGACCGGCTATTCCCACCTCTCCATCATCACCCATTGGCTGGGAGCGATCCTGGTCATCGCGCTGTTTGCCACCTACGAAGGAAAGCCCGGTGACGCCGTGTATGTATTCCACGTGAGCTTCGGCGCTATCGCCGGGCTATTCCTCTTGTGACGGGTCTGGCATCGAATCCGCTGTGGGTTCACCGACAAGCCGGATCAGGCGAATATTTATAACCTGGCCTCCCGGATCGTGATCTGGGGATTTCTGGTCAGCATCGTGCTGGTGATCATCAGCGGGTATTTCCTGCCCTGGTCCCTGGGCCGACCCTTGGACGTATTCGGCCTCGAAATTCCGTCACCCATGGAGCGCAGCCGCGGCCTTCATGAATTCATGGAAGAGCTGCACGAAATCACCGGCATCTTGATCATGTGGCTGTTAGCCCTGAATTTTCTGGGCGCCGCCAAAGACTACTTCATCGACAAGGACGCCGTACTGCAGCGGAGGCTCCGACCGGTGCACGGCGGCAAGTAAGCCTCCTCCGAATTTTCCCCGATTTTCCCTTTCGGTTTCCGGGACAGTTGAGTAGGGTACGTCCCAACTATTCAAACACCTCAAAAATTGGGCAGGAAACAATGAGCAATCCCATTTCCGCCGTCGATCCCGACGGGCTTCTTGAATATTCGGTGGTCTTTACCGACCGCTCCCTCAACCACATGTCCCAGTCCTTTCAGGGCGTCATGCGGGACATCTCCGACACGCTGAAGACCGTTTACAACGCGGATGCTATCGCCGTCGTTCCCGGCGGCGGCACCTACGGTATGGAAGCGGTGGCGCGCCAGTTCGCCACGGACAAAAAATGTCTGGTGATCCGCAACGGCTTTTTCAGCTTCCGTTGGTCGCAGATTTTCGAAGCCGGCAACATCCCGTCTTCGGAAACGGTGCTTAAAGCGCGACTGGTGGAAAGCGGCAATCAGGCCGCCTTTGCCCCCGCACCCATCGAAGAGGTGGTGGCCGCGATCGAGAAAGAAAAACCGGACATGGTCTTCGCGCCGCACGTGGAGACGGCCGCCGGCATCATCCTGCCGGACGACTATGTTAAGGCGGTTACCGACGCCACCCACGCGGCGGGCGGCCTGTTTGTTCTGGACTGTATCGCGTCGGGCTGTGTCTGGGTCGACATGAAAGCCACCGGCGTCGATATCCTGCTGAGCGCCCCGCAAAAGGGCTGGAGCGCGTCGCCCTGCAGCGCGCTGGTGATGATGAACCAATCCGCCTTGGACAAGATGGACGGCACGGCCAGTTCCAGCTTTGCCGCCGATCTGAAGAAATGGCGGCAGATCATGGAAGCATATGAGAACGGCGGCCACGCTTACCACGCGACCATGCCGACAGATGCGCTGGTGAAATTCCATCAGTCCATGAAGGAAACGCAAGCCTACGGCTTTGACAAAGTCAAAGAGGAGCAGTGGGAACTCGGCAATAAGGTTCGGGAATTGCTGGTCAGCAAGGGCTTTCGCAGCGTCGCCGCCGAAGGCTTCCAGGCGCCGGGCGTGGTGGTCAGCTACACCGATGACGGCGACATCCAGACCGGCAAGAAATTCGCCGCCGCAGGCCTGCAGACGGCGGCCGGTGTGCCCCTGATGTGCGATGAGCCGGAAGGATTCAGCACCTTCCGCATGGGCCTGTTTGGACTGGACAAGCTGCACAATATCGATCGCACCGTGGACAACCTATCCAAGGCGCTCGATCAGATCGCTTAAAGTTTAAGCTCTAAGGAATTCGCAGAGCCGCGGCGTTTACGTCGCGGCTTCTTCTTTTTTGATCCGGCCTTTGATGAAGTGGTGATAGGCCAGATAGACCAGCGCTACAACGATAGCCACGTCGGCAATCAACGCATCCTTCATGATCACCAATAGCGCCAGCAGGAGACGCAGGCCGATCTCCCACTTGGCGAGCCCGTGTTTGTCCTGTCGGCTCAGGGCGCTCGCCACGAGATAGAGCGCAAAGACGAGGCGCACCAGCAGCCAGCCAAGGGTCGCCAGGTGAACCGTGCCGTCATAGCCCGGCAGATAGCTCTTCTCCGTCGTACCGCCCTCCAGGACAGGGGCGATCTGCGCCGCCTCGATAAGCAACAGCTCCGGATAGAAGGCAAAGACGAACGGAATGGTAAACATGATTATGCCCGACCGCACCGCTGAGAAGCCCGTTGCCAACGGCTCCGCTTTGGAGATGGTGGACGCCGCGAACGCGGCGATCGCAACGGGCGGCGTAATCGCCGAAGCCACCGCGAAGTAAAAGATAAACATGTGGGCCGTGAAGTTGGAGGTGCCCAACGCCGCCAACAGCGGGCCGATAATCAGCACCACGTTTACGTAGGCCGGCAAGGTCGGCATACCCATTCCCAACAGGATGGTTGCGAACATGGTCACCACCAACGCCAGCATCA
>JAYPHU010000071.1:0-5345 GCA_038127535.1 Rhodospirillaceae bacterium
AGGGCGGCGGCCTCGGTCGCTTTCGGTTCGTTCTTCTTGCGGCCGAGCCAGTCCAGCAGCATCTGTCCCGACATGATCAGCGCATACGGATTGGCGATGTTCTGCCCGGCGATATCGGGGGCGGAGCCGTGGGTTGCCTGGGGCATGGCCTGGGTGTGGCCGACGCAGAGCCCCGGCGCCAGGCCGAGTCCGCCGACCAGCCCCGCGCCCAGGTCGGTCAGGATATCGCCGAACTGGTTGGTGGTGACAATTACGTCGAACTGCTGGGGCTCCATCACCAGGTGCGCGCAGATGGTGTCGATGTTGAACTCGTTGTACTCGACGTCCGGGTATTTCTCGGCCAGCGCCCGGCACTCTTCCACAAACAACCCGCAGGTCATCCGGTAGACCCCTTCCTTGTGGGCGGCGGTGACTTTTTTGCGGGGCCGGGTCGTGGCGATCTCGAAGGCTTCCTTGGCGACCCGGCGGGAGCCTTCCCGGGTGATGACCCGCGCGCCGATGGCCGTGTCCTTGTTGGGCATGTATTCGGCGTTGCCGTTGGCGGTGGTGTCCCAGGACTGCATGCCCTCGGTTACTTCTCGTAGGAAGACAATGTCCACATCTTCGTGGACGGATGTAATGCCCGAGTAGGATTTGACCGGCTTCACGCTGGCGAACAGGTCAAACAGCTTGCGGATCGGCGGCATGATCCAGGTCGGATCGTTGCGGGGATAGGCGCTATGGCCGATGGGCCCCATGATGAACCCGTCGCAGCTCTTAAGCCCCTCGACCGTGACCGCCGGCGTGGTGTCGCCGTGCAGATCATGGCCTTCCTTGCCGATGGGGTAGATCTCCCATGCGATCTCAAAGCCGGTCCGTGCTGTGGCGGCCCGCATCACCTTGACGCATTCCGGCACGACCTCGTAGCCGATATCGTCCCCCATCATAATGCCGATTTTAGTCATGGTGCGGCGCCAACAAATCAAATGCGACGATCACACGCTCGCCCTCGTTTTGGAAAGGGATGGTGCGGCGGTAGAGAGAGGATGGAAACAACACGATGTCGCCTTTCTCAGGTTGATGCCGGTGGGTCGGCGCCTCGTCCTTCAGCATGGGGAAGTCGGCGCCGGCCAGTCCACATTCGATTGATCCCTCACCGTCGTTGCCGGTGTCTACGGGCTTCAAATAGACGACGCCGCTCAGCCAGCCGCTCGGATGGATATGCAGGTTTTGGTAGCCGCCGGTGATGACGCAGACCTTATCTTTCATTTCCGCCGACATGATGAGTGCTCCCTCGGATTGAATGTGGTCAGCCGACCCTGTTTTCCCGCCATAAGCGTACCAACCTTAGGTGCCAGGCGCCAGAAGGCTGTTCCTTCCGCGACCGTCGGTAAGGCCTCAAGTCGTCAGTCCCTGACAGGTGACCGGCCGCAGCGGTGGACGAGGTTGAATGCAAACCTGCCAATCAGGTATAGCGTTCTGCATTGTTGGACAACTAAAGTGAGATCAAATGGATCCGCTTACCCAAGGTGCGATTGGCGCGACTCTCCCAGTCGCCATCCGATCTAAAGGCCGGGAGAGGCTGGCGTGCGCGGCCGGCTTTCTCGCCGGGATGGCGGCAGATCTGGATGCCTTCATCATGTCGTCCACGGATAGTTTGCTCTACCTGGAGTTTCATCGACAATTTACCCATTCGTTTGTGTTGATCCCGATTGGAAGCCTGGTTGTCGCGGCGCTGCTTTATGTGGCTCTCCGCCGGTGGGGTAGAACCGGATTTTTGACCCTTTGGATGTTCTGCGCGCTCGGGTACGCGACCCACGGTCTGCTGGACGCCGCCACCTCGTACGGCACACAGCTCCTATGGCCTTTCAGCGATACGCGTTTTGCCGCCGGCATTATCTCAATCATCGATCCGCTTTTTACCGGGCCGGTTTTGGTGCTGGTTCTTATTTCGGTTGTCCGGCGAAAAGTGGTCCTGGCTCAAGCTGCTCTCATCTGGGCGCTTTCCTATCTCGGACTTGGCGCACACCAACACAGCAGTGCGGAGGCGATAGCCACACAATTGGCCAAGCAGCGAGGGCATGTTCCGGTTCGCCTGGATGTGAAACCGAGCTTCGGCAACCTGATCGTCTGGAAGAGCATCTACGAGGCGGACGGGCGCTATTACGTCGATGCCGTTCGTCCAAACGTCAGGGAGGCCGTATTTACCGGAACCTCCATCCCCAAGCTGAATTTCGAGCGCGACCTGCCTTGGCTTGATATGTCTACACAGCAGGCCAGGGACGTTCACCGTTTTGCACAGTTTAGCGATGGGTTTTTAGCCAAGGCGGTCAGTGGCGGCGAAAGGGTCATTGATGTCCGCTATTCTTTGCTTCCCAACGAAATTGCCCCGCTTTGGTCGATCCGTCTGAGTAAAGATGCGGCGGCGGATGTGCATGCGCAGTTTGAAACGCACCGGTCGAACACCCGCGACAATCTGGCGAAACTCATCTCAATGATCGTTGATTGACCGAAAATTGGGCCCCTGAGAAAAAACTTTTCAGCCCTCGGCCAAAAGTGATGTGGCTGGCGGCGTGTTGGCCTAATCGGCGGCACTGCCAAGAAAGGTGACATGTCCCATTTTCCGGCCCGGCCTGGCTTCTCTCTTACCGTACATATGCAGCTTGGCGTTCGGCTGCCGCACATACTGATCGATATTGTTGGCGTCCTCGCCGATAATGTTTTGCATCCGCGCGTCGATAAACCGGTTCGTGTTGCCCAGCGGCAGGCCGCAGGTCGCCCTTACCACCTGTTCAAATTGATCGGTGTAGGCCGCATCAAGTGTCCAGTGTCCGGAATTATGCGGCCGCGGTGCGATTTCGTTGGCGAATATCTCCCCTGACGGCATCAGGAAAAGCTCCAAGCAGATCAACCCGACCAGGTCCAGGGCGGCCGCCAAGTCATAGGCAATTTCCTGGGCAGCCTTGCTGATCTTGGGATCGATGGGGGCCGGAACGGTGGACGTATCCAGAATATGGTTCTTATGGACATTAAACGCGGGGTCGTAGGCCGCCATGTCCCCGTTAAAATCCCGGGCCACGATGACGGACAATTCGCACTCAAAATCCAATTTTTGTTCCAGGATGGCGGCCATATCGGCGCCGGCCGAGAGCCGGTCCCAAATCTCCAGCACCTCTGCGTCGCCCAGCCCGCTGTCGATGACCGCCTGGCCTTTGCCGTCATACCCGCCGTAGGCCACCTTGAAAACCGCCGGCCGGCCATCCTCGCCGAGCGCCGCCAGCAGTTTGTCGCGCTCTCGGACTGGACGCCAGTCGGCCGTCGGAATGCCGGCTGACGACAGAAACGTTTTCTCGGAAATTCTGTCCTGGGCGATCTCCAGTATACGGCAATCGGGAACTACGGGCACCCTTTCCGCCAGCCACTGCACCGCGTCCAGGGGCAGTTGTTCCAGCTCGTAAGTCACCACATCGGCAAGGTCGGCAAATTTCTGCAGACCGATGCGATCAGTATAGTCCGACAGAATATGATGATGCGCGACCGAGGCCGCGGGATCATCGGCGCTCTGGGATAGTACTACTGACCGGTAGCCGAGCCGTGTGGCGGCGATGGCCGTCATGCGGCCGAGCTGACCGCCACCGATGATGCCCAGCACGGAGCCTATGGGTAAGGGGGTTTTCATCGGCACGTTGTTCGGCTCGGCTGTCATGCTGCCTCGTCCTAGACGGGGGACGCCGGCACGTCTTGGGTTTGTCGGTCTCGCCAGGATTTTACGTTTTGGGCAACCTTGGCGTCTTGGAGGGCAATAATCTGGGCCGCCAGCAGACCGGCGTTCTTTGCGCCGGAGACGCCAATGGCCAGAGTCCCGACCGGCACGCCGCCAGGCATTTGTACGATGGACAGCAGACTATCCATGCCGTCGAGACTCTTGGATTCAACCGGCACGCCCAGGACCGGCAAGGTTGTCATGGCGGCCACCATGCCCGGCAGGTGCGCCGCCCCGCCGGCGCCGGCGATAATAACTTGAAATCCCGCGTCCGCCGCGCCGCGGGCGAACTCATACAGCCGGTCCGGCGTCCGGTGCGCAGACACGACGAGCGCCTCGCTGTCAACGTCTACCTCGGAAA
Organism: Rhodospirillaceae bacterium; assembly: GCA_038127535.1. Taxonomy (GTDB): domain Bacteria; phylum Pseudomonadota; class Alphaproteobacteria; order Rhodospirillales; family UBA2165; genus JAYPHU01. Next base: position 4,104 of record JAYPHU010000071.1, read on the forward strand.
GCATGTCGACGGCATGTTGCATGGTCGGCCAATCCGATTTGCTCCCCATGATGACCGCCACCCGTGGCGCGGACGAGTCGGCCTGCTGATCCTGCGTTGCCATATACTTTTCTCCAAAGGAAACGGCGATAAGAGCCTTCTTAACGCTTCAGGCTCACTTTTAGAAATAATTTTTCAGTTCAGCCGTCAAAGAACGGGACGATCGGGTGGGCGGCGGCGCTGATCTGAGCTCCCCGCCGGCGCTAAGATTTACGGCAGCTTCAGGAACTCGTTAAGCCACTCAGTTGACCTCGGAATTCACGTCTAAGTTATGCAAATTTGAGGAACCTGGACTGTAGACAGGATAGTAGACCTTTCCTCACTATCAGTTTTCTACTCCAAACTCCCACGCCCTTGGCTTGGCCGCAGCATGTCCAGCATTCGAACTTTTAGGACCCTAAATCGTTAGATCGATTGGTACTATTTAAAGGCTGTACTTCCAGATGAGACCAAATCCGACGAGGCTATTGAGTAATGTGGTTGATGGTGTTTGTCCGCTATTGGCTAATCTGAGAAGATTTTAGCCGCCGCCAAGTATGTCTGTTCAGGTTTCCACTCAAGACATTCTCACTTCAAGCGGATTGCCTCTCATTTTCGTAACCTGCGCCGCCACTCCCACGGCATCAGAAACTCACCACCCCATAGACCAGGCTTAGCCGTAAGAGCTGCATCCTCCGCAACAACATAGTCGTCTGAAAAATGCCGATACGCCACCGCTAGCCCCTCCTGCACAAGCCAGGCGTTGAGGTCCTGTCCATCCAACTTGCAAACAGCCACCATTCGGCCGCAGCGGTCCGTGTCCTTCCGCTGGCAGGTGACGTTCTTTTTCCCGACTAGCTTTCTAAGGGCCCTGGCAGCCTCATCTCCGCACCGGTAGTCATGGCCACCCCGCTTACACTGCTGAGTCTTCTCAGATGCGTCTACGCCGTGCAGGCGGATTCGTACACCGTTAATGCGGAAACTGGCCCATCGATTACCCGAGCTGGCCCAGTGACACGATCCAGGTTCCTTTCGCCGTGGCAATGGTGGTCGCCAGTTTTATGGTTGTTGTGGCAGCCAAGCGAGTCGAGACGGTCGCCGGGAGCCAAGCCAGATGAAGTTTCGAAAATGGCCAAAAATAACGCAAGCGTGGTACTTATATGGCACCTAAGTGCAGATTGTCGGAATAGGGCCATGACATAACCCGTTGATTTAAATGGCTCC
>JAYPHU010000072.1:0-5166 GCA_038127535.1 Rhodospirillaceae bacterium
GCGCGGCGTGCCAAGATCGTTGTCGCCAATCATGCGCTGGTGATGATCCAAGCGGCGTTGGGCGGGGACGATCCGCACCGGCCAACCCGCTATGTGTTTGACGAAGGCCATCATCTGTTCGAGGCGGCGGACAGCGCCTTTTCTGCCCATTTGACGGGCGGCGAGGCCGCCGAACTCCGGCGCTGGATCTTGGGTGCGGAAGGCCGGCGCACTTCGCGGGCCCGCGGGCTCAAGTCCCGTCTGGATGAACTGATCGCCGATGACGAAAAAGTCAAGGAGGATTTGGACGAAATCCTTTCCGCCGCCCGGCTGCTGCCGGGCCAAGGCTGGAACTCGCGCTTGGCCGACGGCGCGCCCCATGGGGCGGTGGAAACTTTCCTGGCCGGTGTGCGCCGGCAGGTCTATGCGCGGGACGCCAATGCCCAATCGCCTTACGGACTGGAGACCGACGCGCGGCCGATGATCGACGGGCTGGAAGACGTGGCGGTCGAGCTCAACGCCACATTGACCCGGCTGTTGAAACCGGCGGCCAGCCTGATCAAGTCGCTGCTGAAACGCCTGGAAGATGAGGCGGAGGATTTGGACAGCTCCACCCGCCAGCGGATTGAGGCCGTCGCCCGCAGTCTTGAGCGGCGGATCAGCATGAATGTGGGGGCCTGGCGGCTGATGCTGGAAAGTCTGCCTCAACCCCAACCGGAGGAGTTCGTCGACTTTTTCGAGGTGGACCGGATCGACGGCCGGGATTTCGATATCGGCATGCACCGGCACTGGTTGGACCCTACCCGTCCCTTCGCCGAACAGATGATTGACGCGGCGCAAGGCATCATGGTGACCTCCGCCACGCTTCGGGACGGCACCGGCGACAATGACGCCGATTGGCGGGCGGCGGAAACCCGCACGGGTTTTCAGCACCTGCCGGGCGATCCGATCCGGCGGAATCTCCCCTCCCCCTTCGATTACCAAAACCAGACCAAGGTCTTTGTCGTGACTGACATCGACAAGAACAACCTGGATCAGTTGGGCGCGGCGTACCGGGAATTGATGCTGGCGTCCAACGGCGGGGCGCTGGGCCTATTCACATCAATCGCCCGGCTGCGCGGGGTCTATGGCCGGCTGATAGATCATCCGGACTTCACCGAGATGATGCTGCTGGCCCAGCACGTTGACCCGCTGGACACAGGCACTCTGGTGGACATCTTCCGCGCCGAGAAACACGCGTGTCTAATGGGCACAGATGCAGTGCGCGACGGCGTCGATGTGCCCGGCGAGTCGCTCCGGCTCATCGTCTTTGACCGGGTGCCCTGGCCCCGGCCGACGATCCTAAACAAAGCCCGGAAGAGAGCGTTCGAGGGTAAAAACTATGATGATCTGCTGACCCGGCTGAAACTAAAGCAGGCCTATGGGCGGCTGGTGCGCCGCGCCGATGACCGGGGGGTATTCGTCATGCTGGATAAGGCCATGCCGTCGCGGCTGGCCGGCGCTTTCCCAGACGGTGTCGAGGTGCAGCGCTTGGGCCTCGCCGATGTTATCCGGGAGACAACCGAATTTCTGGCCCAATCGTAGAGAATCGAATATACAGAGGCCGTTAATTTGAGACGTCTTTAGGTAAGTTAATGGTCAAACCCGTCAAAATCTGTCTGATCCGCCCCTCTATCGTTGTTCCGGCGAACAATCAGACGACCATGTTTACCCCGCCGTTGGGCCTCGCCTACCTGGCCGGAGCCTTGCGCCATGCGGGCCACGATGTGCAGGTGATCGATGCGGTGGGTGAATCCTTGGATACACGGCACCCAGCCGACTATGACTGCTATCTCTACGGATTGTCTCCTAAGCAAACGATTGAGCGCATCCGCAAGGATGCTGAAATCATCGGCGTCGCCTTTGGCTTTTCCTTCGAATGGCCAACCTGTCGCGATCTGGTCAACGACATCCGCAAGGAGTTTCCGGAGACCTTGCTGATTGGCGGCGGCGAACACGTGACCGCCATGTCGGAGCAAACCCTGAGTGATACGCAGCTTGATCTGATCGTCTTGGGCGAAGGCGAAGAGACGGCGGTGGAAATCGCCAACGCTATCGGCGACGACACGCTCGACCTCGCCAAGATTGACGGCATCGCCTATCTGGACGGCGACAAAAACATGATCACCAATCCGCGCCGCCCGAGAAAGCGGGAGCTGGACGAGATCGCCTGGCCCGCGTGGGAACTGATGCCCATCGAAAATTATCTGGAGCGAGGCTACGGCTTTGGCGTGAACCGGGGACGGTCCATGCCGATGATGGCTAGCCGCGGCTGCCCCTATCAGTGCACCTTCTGCTCCAACCCGACAATGTGGACGACCCGCTGGATTGCCCGTGACCCGGATTTTCTGTTGGATGAAATGCAGCACTATATCGATGTCTACAAAGCCGATAACTTTGACTTCTACGATCTAACCGCCATCGTCAAAAAATCCTGGATCGTGGATTTCTGCTACAAGATCGAAGAACGGGGGATGAAGTTCACTTGGCAGCTCCCGAGCGGCACGCGGACCGAAGCCATCGACGCCGAGGTGGCGCAATTATTGTACAGATCAGGTTGCCGCAATATGTCATACTCGCCGGAAAGCGGATCGCCGACGGTTCTGGAGCGGATTAAAAAGAAAATCCATACCGACGCCATCGTCGAGTCGATCTTCGCGGCCACCCAAAACAAAATGAATATCAAGTGCAATATCATCTTCGGGTTCCCCGGTGAGACACTGAAAGAAGTATTCGAATCCTACCGCTTCATCCTGCGTATGGCCTGGGCGGGAGCGTACGACTTAAGCGTCTGGGCCTTTTCACCCTATCCGGGCTCGGAGCTATTCCGGGAAATTTCGGCGGCGAAGGGCCTGATTATGGACGACGACTATTACAACAGCCTCCGCTCCTATGCCGATACGACATCAACGGTTTCTTACAGTGAGAACTTTTCCGACAAGCAGCTCAAGTTTCTCAGAAAGACGGGTGTGGTGATGTTTTATTTCACCCAATGGCTGCGCCGCCCCTACCGGCCCTTCAAGATCGTCTGGAACCTGCTTCATGGCCGGCAGGAATCCCGGGCCGAGCTGGGGCTCTACAACGTTCTCCGGCGCAACAGGCTGTCGAGCGAAACGCCGAACTAGTCGTCTTTACCAAGGGTGATCGTCAGGCTTGGGCCAAGACCTCACCACTGTCCAGCCGCTCTGTGACCTTTTCAGCAAGTGCGACTCCCTAGGATTTAAGTCCAGTCCCAGCGCCCCAGTGGTTGCCGGTGCACTGGAATGCACAAGCAAAAGATCGTTTTCCGTGATCGGCGCCAAATACTCCCTCACGATTTTAAGGCTTTGCCGATGATGTGCAGCCAGCCAAGGAACGCCATACTGATCCAAATGAAATCGGGTAATAAGGGCGGACTCGCCGGTGCCTTTGGGGTCCAGGACGAATATCCTGGATTGATCCGACACTTTCCCGAGCAAACTTATTGCAACATTTGTGAAGTGAGGTTTCGGCGGCTCCAGATCAAACCGGAGCTTAGGCGCAAGTACGATCGGCAGAATAAGCGCCAGAACGATGGAGCCGGCTTTAACCTTCGGATGGACGGAAATGCCGTTTCGGCGGTGATGCAAAAGCCACATCGCCCCGATCACGATAAACGTGACCGCTACCATGCCCGCATGGGTGTTGTAGCGCCAAAAGGACACCACAGCCAAAGCGGTGGGGCGAGCGAAATGGGCTACATAGGTCAGCAGCAGGAAGCTGTTATATCCGAGGAAAACCAGCGCCACCAATATGGCGATCCGATCGAAGGACGTCCGCAACCGCAAATACGCCCGGCCCCCAAGAACCACGGCGAGCAGCATGGGCGCGAAGTAGGCGATTTTCTTAAACGCGACTACGCCCATCTGCTTCAGGATCAGCGGAATTTCCCGGAGATTCCAGGTATCAAACGGGTTGAATTTAGCCTCACCGCCGGGAAGGTTCGCTAACTCGGCGGACACATGGAAGCGCCAAAAGAGGTAGACGATCAACGGCAAAATCACGATGACCGGCAATTGTTTGAGATACCGGCCAACCGGAATGTCCGGGTCGCGTAGGGCGATCAGACCGATGCTGACCAGAAGGATCAGCGCAAAGACCAAATTAGGCTGTCGCAGATTGATCAAAAGCGCCAGAAGGAGCCCCAACTGCCAAGCCCTGGACCAATCGGAAACCTCATCCCGCCGCGCCAAAGCCTCGAGATAGAAATAAGTGATCAGCAAGGATGCGCCGACGACAACTGCGGTGCTGACATCCGAATAGGAGGTCAAGATAATCTTCTGGATGAAAGTCGGATTAAAAATCGTCGCACATAGAAACACGGCGGCCGCAAATCCCCAGGTGATGGACGGGACAACCGCCGTCCCGATAACCCGCTGGCCGGCTCGAAGCATAAAGCTTGTAAACGTCAGCAGCAAAAGAACATTCATAACGCCGCCGATACTGGGCAGCAGCTCTCCATAAATCTGCGCGGATAAATACGACAGGATCGGCCAGGCGTACGGATAGGCGGACAGCATATGGGGTCCGTTATACGGCTGCGCGGCGTTGGGAAAGCCGTCAAAGGCGATCAGGTAGTTGGGCGCCGGCAGCCAATGAGAAAACTCATCCCATTGGGAGGGATCCATCGCCCCGGCGATCAGGACCAGCGGCAACGCCAAAACCACGATCTTCCATGATCCGGGAACAAATAGTGGCTGACCTGATTTGAGGGAACGGTAGATCCCGTATAAACCGAGAAGTCCTAAGATAATCGTCAGAACGAAAAATGGTGACCGTAACAAAACACCGGCCACCGTAAAAATGGTTATCACAGCAGCCCACCCGAACAGCACGTTGATCTCAACCTGGCGGTCTTTGCCGGTCATCAGGGACCCAATACCCGCTAACAGAATCCACAGAATCACGCCAATAACAATCGGCATGGCCTGGGACGGGCGGACAAAAATCAACTCGATATAGTGGGACAGAAAATCCATAGCCGCAGAGTATGACGGGAAATAGTTACAACAGAATAAATAAGGAAATGGCCGCACTCGGGAGTGCGGCCATTCCTAACCGTCTGGGCCTGCGGACTTACATCATGCCGCCCATGCCGCCCATGTCCGGCGGCATGGCCGGGGCAGCCGG
>JAYPHU010000073.1:0-4482 GCA_038127535.1 Rhodospirillaceae bacterium
CGCTGGAACATCAACGCGGTCATCGTGGTCAATAACAACTCCGCCGGCAACCAATCCAAGACCGGGTTCGACCGGGCCTATGGCGGCACCCAAACCGAACAGGCCAAGGAGATTTGGAACTTCACCCACGTCAATTTCGCCAACATCGCGAATGAGATCGGCGCGCTGGGCATCCGGGTGGAAAAACCCGGCGACTTCAAAAGCGCGCTGGATCAGGCCATCAGCGCCAACCGCCCGGTGATCATCGACGTGGTCACCGACGTGGACGCCATCGCGCCGGTGGCGGTGACAGGGTAGGGGGTTGTCCCCCTCCTCTTCATCGGTCGAAGAATCCCAGGCGGGCGCGGATCAACGCAAGGCCAAGGGAGAATTTGTCCGGGGCGTGAGTAAATTCCGCTCGGTCCTGGGCGAGGACCCGAAGTTCCCGCCGGAGCCGGGCCGGTATCATCTTTATGTCGCCCTCAACTGTCCGTGGTGCCACCGGGTCACCTTGGCGCGAAATGTCCTGGGCCTGCAAAAAAGCCTGACCATGGACGTCGTGTTTCCGAACCGGACCGGCGGCGACGATCCGTTGGGCGAAGGCTTTTGGGAATTTAATCCGTCCCGCCCGGCAGCGGTCACCGGCGCGCCGCTGTCCGAATGCACGGAAGAAACCGGGAGCGGCGAAGGATACCGGCTGGTCAAACAAATCTACGAAGCCGAAGGCTCGGCAGAAACGTCCGTGCCGGTTTTGTATGACAAGAAAAGCAAAGCCATCGTTTCAAACGAGAGTGCTGAGATCGTGCGTATGCTGAACCGGGAAGCCGGCAACCTGGGGAGCGACTTGCCCGCGGGGGAGCGGCCCGATCTCTATCCTGCGAGGGATCACAACGAGCAACTCCGTGCCGAGATCGAAGAGCTAAACGAGCAAATCTACAACAAGATCAATAACGGCGCCTATAAGGCCGGGTTTTCGTCGAACCAGGAAGTGTATGAGACCGCCTTTGCCCATTATTTCGAGATGCTGGACACGCTGGAGAAACGGCTGGCGAGCGACGGCCGGCCGTTCCTGACCGGCGAGGCGTTCACGGAGGCGGACCTCCGCCTGTTCCCGACCCTGTTTCGCCATGATCCCGTCTATTATGTCCGGATGAAGCTGAACGGCGCGCGCATCCTGGACTACCCCCACCTGTGGCGCTGGCTCTGCCGGGTCTATGCGATCCCCGGTGTCGCGGCGAGCAACTCCCTGGTCCACTGCCGGCAGGGCTACTTCGGCCGGTCCTGGAACAATGTCATCCCGAAAGGCCCCTTCCAGCCCATGAGCTACCCGGACGCCTATGAGCATCCGGAACTGGCGGGTATTCCCAGCCGCACCGAGAGCTAGCGTTTTATCATTTGAGGACAGAACTACCATTGTTCGTCTTCAGTTAAGTTATTTGACCACTTAGCCGCCGTCACCGATGATCACTGAAGACGACTACATTTAGCTGCTGCAAATCAAGGATCAGCCGATAAAGAAAGGAACGTTTCGATGGATTTTGGCATTCACTTTTTTCCGACGGAAAGTCCGGACACGAAGTCCGCAGCAGATTATTTTTGGGATTGTTTGGATTTGGTCGGGCACTGCGATGATCTTGGCTTAAGCCATGTACGTATCGTCGAACACTACTTCACCGCTTATGGCGGCTATAGCCCCAATCCATTGACGTTTCTGGCAGCGGCTTCCCAAAGAACTCAAAAGGCGCGTCTGATTACCGGCGCCGTGTTGCCCGCTTTTAATCATCCCCTGAAGTTGGCCGGTGAAATCGCGATGGTCGACGGGATTTCAGGTGGGCGGCTAGAGGTCGGGTTCGGTCGGGCATTTTTGCCTCTCGAATTTGATGCGTTCGCCGTGGACCTCAATGAAAGCCGCGCGCGGTTCGACGAAGGCGTTGAACAGGTCAGACTTCTGCTTGAGCAAGAGAACGTCACGTCAAAAGGTCAATTCCATAGCTTCGAGGGGATCACGTCATTGCCGCGGCCCACGCAGACACCGCGGCCACCCTTCTGGGTCGCTGCCGTATCGAGTGTGGACTCGGTCGTCGCCGCCGCCAAAGCCGGCCATCACATCATGGGGGTTCCGCTCGCTGCAGATAAGCTGAAGGAAATGATCGAAGCCTACCGGGAAGCCTGGAAGGAAGCAGGGCAGCCCGGCAATGGTAAACTTATGCTCATGTTTCAGACATTCTGCTGGCCCAACGACAGCGAAGCCAAGGATATTGTCCGGGGGCCGGTCAACCGATATCTCGCTAGCCTGATTGAGGCGGCGTCAGCATGGACGACGGGTCGGTCTTCGTCGAATTATCCCGGATATGAGAAGATAATAGAGAACCTCAAGAAAGAGACCTTCGACACGACGTTTGACAGAGGCGCGGCCTGGGTCGGCACGCCCGAAACAATCATTGAGCTGATCAATGACTTTCAAAGTGATGTGGGCGTCTTTGATGTCGGGTCATTGCAGGCGACGTTCAGTACGCTGCCGCATGAGCAGGCAATGAAATCTGTTCGCCTCTTTTCCGAGAAGGTCATGCCGGCGTTTCAGTAGAATTTCTGATTTCTGAAGTGGATACTGTCATGATGACTGTCATGGGATTTCGGATCAGAAAGGCAGGCGGGTAAGAAACGACATGGGGTCGAAGCTGAATATTCTATTTGTTGTCGCCGATCAGGAGCGCTCTCGAACCGATCTTCCGTCCGGGATCGGCCTCCCGGGCCACGAACGGCTTTACGCCAAAGGCACGGTCTTCGACAACTTTCATGTGCCGACGGTGCTGTGTACGCCTGCGCGGTCGGTGATTTATTCCGGGCTGCACACCCAGGCCACCGGCGTTATCGGCAACACCAACGCCCCTCCGTTTCGGGAGTTCCCGGCCGACGTCAGCATCGGTCATACCCTTCGGTCCGCCGGATACTACACTGCCTACAAAGGCAAGTGGCACCTGAGCAATTTCGAGGCTCAACGGCCGGGCGGCATCGTCGCAACCGCTAATCCCGATGCGCTGGAGTCATATGGTTTTGCCGACTTCGGACCGGACGACGACAGTTCAGGCCGTGTTTGGGAAGGCTACATGCGGGACCGCGCCATTGCGTCGGATGCCGCAACCTGGCTGTTCGAAAAAGGGCGTCCCCTCAACGATGCCGGGAAACCTTGGTATCTGGCCGTCAACCTCCACAATCCGCATGACATCATGTGGTATCTGGCGTCGCAACGTCAGGGCCAATCACGTGTCCACAAGAACCTGGTTTCGCCCCTCCGCCCGTCCCCGGTTGCGCCTCCCTATGACAAGGACTGGGATGTTGACCTGCCGAAAAGCCTTTCGGACGATCTTTCGGATAAGCCCTGGGCGCACGCCAATCATCGAGAGGTCTGGAAGATGATCCTCGGCGGCCCTGCTGAAGACGATATCGAAGCCTGGCGAAACTATCAGTCCTATTATTTCAACTGCATTCGGGATGCGGATATACAGCTTAGTCTCATATTGGATGCGCTGGAAAAATCCGGGCTGGCTGAGCAGACAATCATCGTCTTTACCTCGGACCATGGGGAGATGGGAGGCGCGCATGGGCTTAGAGAAAAAGGCCCGATGATGTACAAGGAGAACAATCGCGTGCCGCTCATCGTTTGTCATCCGGATTGGCCGGGAGGCGGTGAAACGGAGTCGCTGGCCTCCGCGCTTGATATCGCGCCGACACTTCTTCGTTTTGCCGGTATTGATGACGGCGCCAAGGCGCCAGACCTCCCCGGCATCGACCTTTCATCTGCCTTGGGTGGAAACGGTGGCTACACCGAGCGCGATGCCCGAGGCATCCTGTTTTATCATGCTGTTGTTCTCTGGGCATTCGATGCCCAAGATGTGGGCGCGTTCCTCAACAGAATATTGTCGGTTGCGCCTGGGGCTAAACTCCCCGAACCGCCGACCGACAGATTGGCTCAGCCCATTGATAAACGAGCCATGTTGCGCGGCATTCACACCGGGCGATATAAGTTCGGCCGGTATTTCGCGCCGTCTGAACACCATGTTCCGACGGATTGGGAGATGTTGACCGGGCACAACGATCTTGAGCTTTATGATTTGGACGCAGACCCGGATGAAATGAAAAATCTGGCGGTAGACGCGGAAGGTCACAAGGATTTGATCCTCGATCTGAATGAACGCCTCAACAAAGCGATCGAAATTGAGATCGGAACCGATGATGGCCGGGAATACCCCGGCGCTGTCGAGCAATATCAATTGGCGGGTTAATCCGATTGAGCCGAAATGTGACAGTTAAGGCTCGACTGGTTAGGACCTAAAAACTAAAAACCAAAAATCAGTCTACTCATCTCCGCACTTTATCCCGCCGGCGGTGCCAGGGGCAGTTTCAGCTCCGACGGGCGGTCGCCGCCGAAGTGGATCGTATGTTTGCCGCGCGGGCGGCGGTGCCAGCCGCTCAGGAAACCCTGACTGGTGCCGACGAGCCGCA
>JAYPHU010000074.1:0-4398 GCA_038127535.1 Rhodospirillaceae bacterium
CCGTATTCAATGAGGGCCGCGCCCAGGTTACGGGTATCGACAACGGCCTGGCTGCGGCCGTTGGAGCCCGTGGGATACATCGGATGCGCGGCGTCGCCGATCAGGATGACCCTTCCGTCCTGCCAGGTGGGGATCGGGTCTCGGTCGATCATCGGGTTTTCAAACGCCTCGTCCGCACCTCTCAATAGCCCAGGCACATCCAGCCAGTCATAGGTCCAGTCTTCAAAGTGATGAATGAAGTCGTCGATCCCGACCTTCTGGAACCAGCCGCTGTCTTTCCAATCGTCCGGATCATCGTAGGTCACCTCGGCGATCCAGTTGATCAGCGCCAGGCCGGTGTCCGGGTCGGTAGGGGAAATCGGATAAATTACCATCCGCTGTTTGTGGGTGCCGAGCCCGACAAAGGAGGAGCCGGTGCGGATCGGCTTGCCCAATGAGGCGCCCCGCCACATCAGCGCGCCACCCCAGTGGATGGGCGGCTGGTCGGGATGCATCTGCGCCCGGATGGCGGAATGAATGCCATCGGCGCCCACCAGGATCGTCCCGGTTTCGCGGATCGTGTCGCCGCCCCGCTGTTCGACAATGGCGGTCACGGTGCCGTCGTCGTTGTTCTCGTACCCGGTGACCCGGTGGCCGAGGCGGACAGAGTCCTCGCCTAATTGCTCCAGCACCTCCCGGTAGAGCATCATGTGGAATTCGCCCCGGTGGACGGCATACTGAGGCCAATTGTACCCGGCTAGCAATCCGCGCTCTTCGGAATAGATGTCATTGCCGTTGAGACCCACCAGCGCCCACTCCTTGGCGGGCAGGCCGACTGTATCCAGTTTGTCCTCTTCGATCCCGAGATCAATCAACTCTCTCACCGCGTTGGGCTGCATATTGATGCCGACGCCCAGGGGGCTGAGATTCCGCACGGATTCATAGACCGCGCACGGCACGCCGATCTGATGGAGGGTCAGGGCCAGGGTGAGCCCGCCGATGCCGCCGCCGGCGATGAGAACTCGGGGATCAGACATATTAATCTTCTGCGTTGTAAATCGAGCCCGATAAGCCTTATCGGGACCCGTTTCGTCAAGCCTCAGCCTAATCCTGGGCCAGTCCCTGCGCCGATTTCACTCTGCGGAATTTACCGCTGAATCCGGTACGCACCGCCGGTATCCCGCCTATACTGACGCCAGCTTTGCCAGGGAGGCAATGATGGCGTCGACACCAAGTAAGAGCCTGGGCATGTTCCAGTCCGACCCGGACCTGGATGCACCGCCCCCGCCGTCCTGCCCGATGTCAGCCATGGCCGAGGCGTTCGAGCCCTTCGGCGACGAGTATCTCTCCAACCCGTATGCGTTCTATGTGAAAGCGCGGGACGAAGAGCCGATCTTTTACGATCCGAAGCTTGGCTATTGGGTGGTGATGAAATACGACGAGATCGTCGAGGTTTTCCGTGATCCGGAGACCTTTTCCGCCGCCCTTGCCCGCCATCCGGTAACGCCGATTTGCCCGGCCGCTGCCGACGTGCGCGACAGCCTGGATATTTCCGTGGAGCCGTCCTTAGTGGACGAAGACCCGGAAACCCACCGCAAGCACCGGAAAATCTTTGGCGATGCCTTTACGCCCAAACGGGTGAACGAGGTGGAGCCCCGGGTCCGGGAAATCGTTTCTCGCTTCATCGATCGGTTTGTCGAGGACGGCGAGGCGGACCTGGTGAGCCAGATGCTCTATGAAGTGCCGGCGCTCGCCATCTTTATCTTCCTGGGCGCGCCTGACGACGACGCTGTTTTGGTCAAGGAGCTTGGTTCGACCCGGGCCATCGTGAACTGGGGCAAGCCGACCGACGACGAACAGGTCGAGATGATGCGGGATATGGGCAAGCACTGGGACTTCACCCGCAATCTGGTGGATGACGCGATCAAAAATCCCGGCGACAATTATCTGGGCGACATGGTGCGGCTTCATCAGGAAGACCCGAGCCGCTTCACCATCAACTACCTCTACAACGTGATGTTCCTGATGCAGTTCGCCGGGCACGAGACCACGACCCAAGCCTCGGCCAACGGGATGAAGGCCTTGTTGGAAAACCGGGAACAGTGGGAGGCGATGTGCGCAGACCCGTCCCTGATCCCCAACGCGGTGGAGGAAATCCTGCGGTTTGATGCCTCGATCTTTACCTGGCGGCGGATCGCCACCAAGGACACGCAGATCGGCGGCGTGGATATCCCAAAAGGTGCCAAGATTCTGGTCATGACCGGCTCCGGCAATCATGATGACGACATGTTCCCCGAGGGCGGCAAGGTGGATATCACCCGGAAGAACGCCAAACGGCATCTGGCGTTCGGCAACGGGGCGCATTTCTGTATGGGCGCCCCGCTGGCGCGGATGGAAATGAAGGTGATCCTGGAGGAGCTGACCCGGCGGCTGCCCCATATGGATCTGAAACCGGGGCAGAAATGGCGCTACATCCCAACATTGAATTTTCGTGGCGTGCAGGAACTATGGGTAGAGTGGGATGTGTCCCAAAATCCGCCCGCTTGATTTATCGCCATAATTTCGCTTGATTTAGGACCACAATTAGAGAAATTAGCCCCAAAATTCCATGGCTTAGGGTCAGTTTCGAGATATCGAAGACCCCCTGAGCCTGGGTCAAAAACAACAGCCGCTAAGGCGTCATCGTTTTCGTTTAACACAGGTAGGAGTTCCCAATGCGTAAATTACTTTTCTCGGCGGTTGCCGCCACCGGCCTGATGGCGGCCAGCGCTCAGGCGCAAAATATCACCATGACCATGGCCTCCGCTCAGCCGGGTGGCTCGTCCGATATTGCGGCCAAAGTGCTGGCCGAGGTCGCGGCCGCCAACAAAATCGCCACCATCCAAACCACCGGCGGTAAGGTTCTGACCAAGACCGTGCAGGAAGTTACCGAAGGTAAACTGGATCTGACGACCAACCCGTTCGTGCTCGGCTTCCTGATGAGCAAGGGTCTGGGCCCATATTCCGGTCTCGGCAAGGAAAAAGGCGCCAAACTGGCGGCTAATATCCGCATGCTGTTCCCGTTTCACATCGCCACCTTCTATTTGATCTCCTTCCAGTCCAAGAACATCGATACCTGGGACAAGATTAAAGGCAAAACCATCCACAACGGACCGCCCCGTGGCGGCGCGTTGATCTCCGCGCGGAATGTTATCCGCCTGGTCACCGGTATGACCGAAGGCAAGGGCTACACCGGCAAACAGATCGCCTGGGGCCAAGCCAATTCCATCTTCCTGGATGGTTCGGTTGATGCCGCTGTGCGGCCCAGCACAAACCCGTCGGCCTTCCTGCCGGTCTTCATGGCCGCCGGTAAAATCAATCTGGTCTCCATCCCGAAGGCCAAGTTTGAATCAGCAGCTATGCAGAAATATATGAAGGCGCCGGGCAACGCCGCGAATGTCTTCCCGGTCAGCGAACTGGCCCACCTGGGCGACGGTGCGCGGGTCATTTCGGAAGACGGCATGTATCGCGCCGTGGCAAACACCGCTGGTGTGATCGTTCATAAGAAAATGGACAAGGCTCTGGCCAAGTCCCTGACGGCGGCGTTCCTGAAGAACCTGCCGAACATGTACAAGAACATCGCCTTTGCTAAGTCTTCGCACTTCGGCAAGATCGACAACAAGCTGATGGGTATCTGCACGGCCAAAGTGGTCATGCACCCCGGCGCCGTTGAGGCCTGGGAAGAAGCCGGTCACAAGATCGACGACTGCATGAAGCCGAAAGGCTAAGCAGCTCGTCTTCAAATCGGATCAAGAGTCGGAGTGTTTCACCGCGCTCCGGCTCTTTTCCGCATAAAGAGGCATAACGCCCGTCCTTACAGGGGGAAATCGGAACCATGTCGGATACTGCCGTCCAAGAGCCGCAGAATTGGCGCCGTAACGTCGCCATGGTCCTCGCGTTCATCCTGGTTGTGGTCGGGATGGCCAACAATTTCCCGAACGTGCCTGGCCTGCTGGAAGCGATCCAGCTTATTCCCGGCCTGGGCGATATTCCCCGTTATAGCAAATACAATTCAGAATTCTTCTTCCCCATCGCCTTTACGCTGATGCTGACCGTCTCCCTGTTGAACGCCTCGTTCTCCAAGGATTGGAAAGAGGCGGGGACCGGCAAATACTACGGCGGCATGCTCCTCGATGCATTGATGCTGCTGACGATCTTTGCCGTCGTTCTGGTCTTCCTGATTGAGCACGAACAGGTTTGCCTGATCGACACGGTCACCGGCGAGCGGGATCGGCTAATGGAGGAAAACCGAGCGCGGGCCGCGGAATATCTTGCGATTTTCGGCACCCCGCCGGATGAAGATTTTCCCGACTGTCAGACTAATATCGGTCCGTGGATCCTCCCGTTCCTGGTGTGGTCGGTCGGCATTTTCTTTGTCTA
>JAYPHU010000075.1:0-4314 GCA_038127535.1 Rhodospirillaceae bacterium
AGGACCACCATGGCGCGGCTGAGACCCGACCCATCGTCATCCACGGGAATGGTTTCCAGTTGCAGCGTTCGGCTGACCGGCGCCGACAGTTTGACCTCCGCGGTTTGCGCTTCGCCGCTGGTCAGACAGGCATCCACCGCCGCCAACGCCGCCGGATGCCGCCAGGAAATTGACAGGTCCTTTCCGATACGAAGGGCATCCACAACGCCCAAAGCGGCGCTGTTGGCGAACAGCACCTTGCGACCGCGATCGACCAGGATGATCGGATCGGAAAGCTTGTCCAGGAGAGTGTGGAGATTGACCCCGGCCAGGCCCGCGGCGGAGTTATCGCCAATGGCGCTTGTGTCAGCCATGCCGCAATTCCTCGCCGTCTCTTATTTTTCCGCACATCGTGACCTGAGTCCTACTCTCTCCCACAGTCGAAAGTCAAAGCATCTGAGCGGCGCATACAAAACCCCCGGCAAACAGGGAAATGCCGAGGGTCTTGTTTCCAGGCCGGACAAGCGCCGGCGGAAATATTGTGCGATTAGGCCGCTGTCCTGGCCTTATCAACCAGCGCCGTATTGACGTTGGCCGGGGACGAGATGGTCAGATCGGCTTCACCCGCCCGGAAGGCATAGTGTGCGATCTGAGACCGGTCGATGCCCAAGTCCTTGAGGTCGCGGTCGCTGAGGCGGGATAGTTGGTCATACGCCTGGGCGCTGTCGATAGCCTGAGCTAGCGGCTTAATGACGTTGACTTTGAAGAAGCTCTTCACGCCCGACCATGCCGAACCGAAAAGCTCGGCAACATACTCGGAGCGGGCGCGCATGGCCTGTGCGACAAGCTCGTTCACTTCCGGCGAGCCGTAATAAACATGGGTGGGGGCGGTGTTGAGTTCGTTTTTCATTTTCGTATCTCCTAATTGTTGTTCTCGCCCGTCCGGGCGATGCCGCTAATTGCGAATGGTTCTAATATAGGGGGGATCGGTTCACGCACTAGCGTTCATCCGCCAATCCAGCCATGCGTATTTTGCATAGCAAAATAAATAGGGTGGAAATGGCAGAATTCTGCCGGAATTCAACGGAAAATCAGGTCCAGCGGGGGGTGTAATCCTGGACGGATCGGTATTGCACCGGCATTTCCAGCGGATGGCCCAGCTCGTTCGCGGCGTGGCGGGTCCAGTAGGGATCAAACAAATGCATACGCGCAATGACGCAGATATCACCCCGGCCGCTGGCGATAATCGCGTTGGCGTCGCCATAAGACTGAATATTGCCCACGGTCATGGTCGGGATGCCGGCCTCCAGCCGGACACGGTCCGAGAACGGCAGTTGAAACAGCCGGCCGTATTCCGGCTCTTCTTCCGCCACCACCTGGCCCGAGGAGACATCCACCATATCGCAGCCGGCGTCTTTAAACGCCTTGGCCACGTCGACCGCGTCCTCCGGCGTGATACCGCCATCGATCCAGTCATGGGCCGAAATCCGGACCGAGATCGGCTTGCCGTTAGGCCAAGCCTCCCGCACGGCTTGGAATACCTCCAACGGAAACCGCAGCCGGTTCTCGAGTGATCCGCCATACTCGTCGGTGCGCACGTTGGTTTTCGGCGAGATGAAGGAGTTCAGCAAATAGCCGTGGGCGCAGTGAACTTCGATCATATCGAAGCCGGCCTCATCCGCGCGCTTGGCCGCCGCCACGAAGTCGGCGATCACGCGGTCCATATCGTCCCGGTCCATTTCCTTAGGCGTCTGGTTTTTTTCCGCATAGGGTATGGGCGAGGCCGAGATGATCGGCCAGTTGCCCTCGGGCAAAGGTTCCTTTTCACCCCCTTCCCATTGCAGCCGGGTGGACGCCTTGCGCCCGGCGTGGCTGAGCTGCATGCCGATCTTGGCGCCGCCCGAGCCATGGACGAAGTCGACCACGCGTTTCCACGCGGCCACGTGATCGTCGTTATACATGCCGGCGCAGCCCGGCGTGATCCGGCCGTTGGCGCTGATCGCGGTGCTCTCGGTCATGATTAGCCCGGCGCCGCCCATGGCCCGGCTGCCCAGATGCACCAGATGCCAGTCGCCGATCAGGCCGTCGTCGGCCGAGTACATGCACATGGGCGAGACCATGATCCGGTTTTCCAGCACCATGTCCCGCATCTTATAGGGGGTGAAGATCGGCGGCGGTGTTTCCTTGGGCCGGGGACGGCCGGCCGCCTTGAACGCCTTGTCCGCCACATGGGCCTCCATCCGGTCCACCAAGGCAGGGTCGCGGGCGCGTAGGTTCTCGTGATTGATGCGCAGGCTGCGGGTCAACAGGCTGTAGGAAAACTCCAGCGCATCCATGTCATCGTGATAGCGCTCCACATTCTCGAACCACTCCATGCTGACCTGGGCGGCGCGTTGCAGCGCGTCCACCTCGGGTTGACGCTCCTCCTGGAAGGCCGGTAGCGCTCTCGCCAAGTCCGCGTCGTGGGCATTCAGGCAATTGATTAGCGCCACCGAATCCTCCATGGCGAGCTTAGTGCCCGAGCCGATGGAAAAGTGCGCTGTGTGTAACGCATCGCCCAGCAACACGATATTCTCTTGGAAATACTTGCCGTTCTTCACCCTGGGGAAGTTACGCCAAACCGAATTATTGGTGATCAGATGATCGTCGCCCAGCTCGTCTTTATAGACCCCCGACAGATAGGCCACCGTGTCGTCCTCGGTGGCATTCTCCAGATCGGCGCGCCGCCAGGTGTCCTCGGTGCATTCGACGATGTAGGTCGAATGGCCGGGCATGTACTGGTAACAGTGTGCCCGCCACAGCCCGTGTTCGGTCTCATTAAAATAGAACGTGAACGAGTCGAACTTCTTGGTCGCCCCCAGCCAGACGAACTTGTTGGGCCGGATGACAACGTCGCTGTCGAACGCGCCCAGGCGTTCATCCCGGATGAACGAGGTAATACCGTTCCCGGCGACAATCAGATCGGCATCCTTGTAATCATCCAGGCTGTCGATGATCACATCATGAGTGATTTGAACGCCCAGTTCCTTGGCGCGCGCTTCCAATATTTGCAGCAGCTTAAGCCGCTGCATGCCGGCAAAGCCGTGACCGGTCGAGGTGATCTTCTCGCCCTTATGGAAGATATCGATATTGTCCCAATGGACGAAACTGTCGGTGATGGCTTTGTAGGTATCAAAATCGGCGTCCTTGAAATTGTCCATGGTCTCGTCGGAGAACACCACGCCGAAGCCCCAGGTCACATCCGCCGGGTTCTGCTCATAGATTTCCACCTGCCAATCAGGATTGGTCTTCTTCGCCAGCAGGGAAAAATAGAGGGACGCGGGGCCGCCACCGATACAGACGATTTTCATCATTCACCTTTTCGTAAGGGGCTTACGCCGCCGGCGGGGCCCCGTTTTTGATTTGAAGATAAAAGTTTAACTCTAAATAGTTTAAGTTTAAAGTAATTTGATAGAGAGCGAATAAACGGGAGTTGCGCACCATGGATATCCTACAGCCGCCGGGGTGGCCCCGGCCCAAGGGCTACAGCAACGGCATCTCGGCCTCGGGCCGGATGATCTTCACCGGCGGGCTGGTCGGCTGGGACGAGAACGAGAATTTTCCGGAAAAAGACATGGCGGGTCAGGCCCGCCGCACCTTCGAGAACATCATCGCCGTCCTGAAGGAAGGCAATGCCGGCCCGGAGCATATCGTGCGGATGACCTGGTACATCACCGACCGGGACGCGTACCTGAGCTCGGTCAAGGACATCGGCCAGGCGTATAGAGACGTCATCGGCCGCCACTTCCCGGCCATGGCCGTGGTCCAGGTGGTCGCCCTGATGGAGGCGGACGCTCTGTTGGAAATCGAAGTCACGGCTGTCGCGCCGGAATGACATCTCCCTTCCCCATCGATGTTGTCACCCCGGTTCAGGCGTCCTTGGGCGAGTCGCCCCTTTGGGACCCGGACGCAAACAAGCTTTACTGGATCGATATCAACAACAAGCTTCTCCATGTGCATGATCCGTCCGGGGAGAACGACACAACGTTTGAGCAAGCCTGCGAGGTCGGCAGCATCGGCCGGGCGCAAGCCGGCAGGCTGATCGCCGGACGGCGGGACGGGTTCGGCTTTATCGATCCGGCCACCGGCGACTTCACAGCTCTGACCGATCCCGAATCCGGCAAGCCCGCCAACCGAATGAACGACGGCAAGATGGATCGGGCTGGGCGCTTCTGGTGTGGCTCCATGCAGGACCCTAACCCGGACGAGCCCGCCGGCGCGCTCTATAAATTATCGTCGGACGGGACGTGCGAAACCATGCTGGACGGCATCCGCATCCCCAACGCCCTATGCTGG
>JAYPHU010000076.1:0-4038 GCA_038127535.1 Rhodospirillaceae bacterium
GGGAAAGCCCCGCAAGGCGAGACTATTTAGGCGGATTAGAGAGTCAATTGAACACGTTGACCGCTCGGTTTTCTCCATAGATTCGTTCTTGAGGCATTTCTGAGATTGATGGTCCGGTAAAGAAATATCAATTTCAGGAATAGTCGCTATTTTGCTAAATGTTATATCCTTGTACAAATTTATGTTGTCGCCATGGAACGGTTGCCAAGTTTATTTATTTCACACGGTTCGCCAATGATTCTCCTGGATGACTGCCCGGCGAGGCATTTCCTGGCGCACTACGGCCAGGAGATGGAACGCCCCGACGCCATTTTGATGATCTCGGCTCATTGGGAAACACAGAGGGTCACCGTCGGCAGTGCGTCCAAACCGCCGACTATTCATGATTTCTACGGCTTTCCGGAACCGTTGTACCGCTATCACTATCCTGCCACAGGCCACCAGAAGTTGGCCGGGCGCACCTTTGAATGCCTGAGGGGCGCGGGCTTCGACGCGGTGGAAGATGAGGAGCGCGGCCTGGATCACGGCGCCTGGGTGCCGTTGGCCTATATGTTCCCGGAGGGGGACGTTCCGGTTGCACAAATTTCCATTCAGTCGCACCTAGGGGCGCGGCACCATTATGAGATGGGCAAGGCTCTGGCCCCGCTCAGAGATGAGAATATCCTCATTCTCGGCTCTGGCAACGTGACCCATGGCCGGCGCGCCGGCGAGGTAAATGAACCGGTCTTTGATTGGGTGTCCGCTTTCTCCGAATGGACATACGAGTGCGTCATGGATAACAGGGCGGAAGACTTGATTGAGTATTTGTCGGAGGGGCCGTATGCCTTTGAGAATCACCCGACCCCAGATCACTATGTACCCTTATTAATTGCCTTGGGTGCGGCGGGAGAAAATGCTAGAGCTAAACGGCTTCACACTAGCTATACGTATCGGACAATTTCGATGGATTCGTATGAATTCCAGTAGGTAGTGAGAGACATAAGTCGGATTGAAATCCGGCGTTTGAATAACAGGGACTATATTTTGAACGATACCATTTCTACTCCGGACCAGCCGGACGCAATCGCCGTTAGCGAAATTCAACCGTGGGCCGACTCACTGTGGAAGTGGATCGCCGCTTTCATGACGTTTGCCGCGCTGTTGTGGAACATAGACTTCTTCGAATGGTTCGGTTTTGCCTTCGTTCAGGAACAGTACTACGCCTTCATCATGGCGCTGGCGCTGCCGGTCGTGTTTCTCTCCGTCAGAATTGATCGCAGCTCTGGCAAGATAGTCCCCTGGTACGATTTCGTCCTGGCCGCTATTTCGCTGGTGCTTCTGATATATGTCTCGATCAATTTCCTCTGGTTGCGGGAATTCGGGCTGGGCGGCAGCACGACGTTCGCTATTTCCTTGGGCGCGATCATCATGTTCTTGGTGATCGACGGCCTGCGCCGCTCTGCGGGTTACATTATGCTGGGTGTGGCGCTGGTATTTATCATTTACGCGCCGCTCGGCCACCTCATCCCTGGACCGTTGGTGGGGTCGAAGACCGAGCTGTGGCAACTGGCTATTAACATGGGCTTTAACCCAAACGCCCTATTCGGCATTCCGCTTCAGGTCGGCACCACCATCGTGATCATGTTCATCCTGTTCGGTCAGGTGCTGTTCAAAGCAGGGGGCGGCCGGTTCTTTACCGAATTGGCCATGGCGACCGTCGGGCACCGCCGGGGCGGTGCCGCGAAGATTTCTGTGGTGGCATCCGCATTGTTCGGCACCATTTCCGGCACGGCGGTGTCCAACGTGGTGACCACCGGCATCATGACGATCCCCTTGATGCGTAAGGCCGGCTACCGGGCGACCCACGCGGGCGCGATTGAGGCTGTCGCGTCTACCGGCGGGCAGTTTATGCCGCCCATCATGGGCGCGGCAGCCTTCCTAATGGCGGAGATGATTGAGGTGCCATATGCGGAAATTGCCTTGGCGGCGATCATTCCTTCGGTCCTCTATTATCTCGCCGTTTTTGTTCAGGTCGATCTGATCGCGGCACGAGACAATATCAAGTTTGTGGAAGAAGAACTGCCCAGCGCTTGGGAGGTCTTTAGGGCCGGTTGGCATTTTATCCTTCCTTTTGCCGTGTTGATCTACACCTTGTTCGAACTCAACATGCCGCCGCAAAAGGCGGCCATCTACTCCACCGCAACGCTGGTGATCAGTTTCTTCAAACCCTACGGCGAAGATCGGCTGAAGCTGAGGGATCTCTGGGAAATCTTTTACAGCACTGGTCATTTGGTTGTTGAGTTGCTGATGATCGTTGCCACCGCCGGATTTGTGATTGGTATCCTCAATCTGACGGGTCTCGGATTTGCGCTAACCTTCTCGCTGACCGAATTGGCCGGCGGCAACTTGTTCATCCTGCTGCTGATTAGTGCGATCATCTGCATCGTCCTCGGTATGGGGATGCCTACCCTGGCAATTTATGTCCTGTTGGGCGCCTTGATCGCGCCGGCCATTGTCGAGGCGGGTGTGGATCATATTCCGGCGCACCTCTTCATTCTTTATTTCGGCATGATGTCCATGATTACGCCGCCGATTGCGCTCGCCGCCTTCGCTGCGGCCACACTGACCAAAGCCGATCCCATGACGACGGGTTTTGTCGGCATGAAGTACGGCTGGACCGCCTATTTTGTACCGTTCTTGTTCGTGTTCTCGCCGACTCTTCTGTTAATTGGCGAACCAGAGAATATAGTCGTCGATATGACGACAGCCGTCCTGGGTGTTTATTTCGCGTCCGTGGCCGTTGTCGGATATCTAACCAGAAGGCTCTATCTGCCGATACGGATACTCATGGCGGCGGCGGGCCTGGCGGCCTTGCTGCCTCATGGCCTTTTCGAGGTTGCGCCGATCATCAATATTATTGGTGTTGTGGTCGGCATCACGATCTTTGCGTTTGAAAAATTTGCCGACCGGGGGAACCCCCCTGTTAGCGCAGGGGCGCCATAGGCTATGATGGATTAACCGCTTTTTTTACCCTAATCGCAAACCTTTCAACAGCTGGAGGAAAGTATGAGACTTATAGCAATAACAACGATGGCGACGGCGGCGATTGCCGCGGCGTTTGCTGTCAACGCGCCCCAGGCGGAAGCTCAGGTCGCCGTATTTGCCACGAACCCGCAAGGTAGCCTGGGTTACCGGGCCGGTATTGCCGTTTCCAAGACGGTGACCGAGAAAGTCGATGGCCTGACCGGGCGTCCGCGTCCGATGGGCGGTTCAACCACCTATATCCCGATTATCAACCGCGGCGAAGTGGACTACGGTTTCACCAACGCACTCGAAGCAGCTCAGGCGGTAAAGGGTGAAGGTTCCTTCAAGGGCCGCCCGCAGAGCAACCTTCGCCTCGTTGGTAATATGTTCCCGCTGGTGGCCGGTTTGGCCGTGCCGGCGGATGCGGGTGTCCGCACTATTCATGATCTAAAGAAGATGAAGGGCATGCGGGTGACCTCTGAGTATACGTCTCTGACCGCCATTGAGACCTGGATTCGTGCAGCCATGGCAAATGGTGGACTGGATTACGATATGGACTTTAAGAAGGTTCCGGTATCCGGTTTCGTGAAAGGCATCCTCGCCCTGGGTGAAGGCAAAACCGATATCACCTGGATCAGCCTGGGTAACGGTGCCGGCCGTAAGGTCATGACTCAAATGCGTAAGCGTGGCGGCTGGGTCCATGTCAGCATGGATGACTCCCCGGCGGCTGTCGCGAAGATCAAGGCGCTTGCCCCTGGCTCGATTGCGAAAATCGGGAACACCAAAATTCCGGGAATCAAAGGCCCGACCAACCTAATTCAGTTCGACTATATCCTGTTTACGCACAAAGACACGAATGCTGATACGGTCTACAAGATTGCCAAGGGCCTGGCGACTAACACCAAGCACTTGGGCGCATCCTTGGGGCTGTTCAATAAAATGAAGCCCGGCGACTTTGCATCGCCTGACTACATGCCCTGGCACCCGGGCGCTCTGAAAGCCGCCAAGGAACTCGGCTGGGTAAAATAATCGCCT
>JAYPHU010000077.1:0-3946 GCA_038127535.1 Rhodospirillaceae bacterium
GGACCGACGACTATGCCTGGCTGAAAGTCGACAACTGGCAGGAGGTGATGCGCGAACCGGCCAAGCTGGACCCCGAGGTCCGCGCCTATCTGGAGGCCGAGAACGCCTTTACCAAGGCCGCCATGGCGGATATGGAGGCCCTGCAGGCCCAATTGGTCAAAGAGATGCGGGGCAGGATCAAGGAAGACGATTCCTCCGTCCCGGCGCCCGATGGCGATTATGCCTATTTCACCAAGTACGACACCGGCGGCCAGCACCCGATCTTTGCCCGCACACCCGTGACCGGCGGCGGCGAACAAATCCTGCTGCACGGCGACAAGGAAGCCGAGGGCCTGGCCTATTTCAAGATCGCCGGCTGCGACCACAGCCCGGATCACAAATTACTGGCTTTTGCGGCCGACACCAACGGCTCCGAGCTATACACCATCCGGGTGCGGGACCTGGAGACCGGCGAGAACCTGACGGATGAGATCACCGAGGCCCATGGCGGTCTGGCCTGGGCCAATGACGGCCAAACCATTTTCTATACGGTGCTGGACGAGAACCACCGCCCCTATCGGGTCAACCGGCACACATTGGGTGATGATCCGGCAAATGACGCCACGGTCTATGAGGAAAAAGACCCTGGTTTTTTTGTCGGTGTGGGCAAGACCCAAAGCGGTAAGTTCATCGAAATCTCCGCCCATGATCACACCACGTCGGAGGTGCACCTAATCGACGCCGATGCGCCCGATAGTACTCCGCTGACCGTCGCGCCCAGGGATACGGGCGTGGAGTACGGCATCGCCCACTTTGGGGACAAGTTGTTCATCCTAACCAACGCCGACGACGCCGAGGACTTCAAGATCGTCGAAGCGCCGCTCTCCGATCCGGGCCGGGACAACTGGACCGATCTGGTCCCCCATCGCCAAGGCTGCCTGATCCGCTATCTCCTCGAATTCTCTGGGCATCTGGTGCGCTCCGAACGGGAGAAAGGCCTGCCCCGGATCGTCATCCGCGACCTGGCGAGCGGTGAGGAGCACGAGATTTCATTCGATGAAGAGGCGTATGAGCTGGGCCTGTCGCCGGGCTATGAGTTCGACACCAAGACCCTGCGCTTCACCTATTCATCCATGACCACGCCGCAGCAGGTGTTCGACTATGGCATGGCGAGCCGGGAGCGGACGTTGCGGAAGCAGCAGGAGGTGCCCAGCGGCCACGATGTCGACAACTATGTGACCCGGCGGATTTTCGCCGAGAGCCATGACGGCACGAGGGTCCCGATCTCGGTCCTGCACCACAAGGACACGCCGCTCGACGGCAGCGCGCCGACGCTTTTATACGGCTATGGGTCCTACGGCATGTCCATGCCGGCCTCCTTTGTCACAAACCGGCTGTCCCTGGTGGACCGGGGCGTTATCTATGCCATCGCCCACATTCGCGGCGGCACCGAAGGCGGCTATGGCTGGTACCTGAACGGCAAACTCGACAAAAAGAAGAACACGTTCCTGGATTTCATCGCCGCTGCCGAGCACCTGATCAAAGAAGGCTTCAGCGCCAAGGGCCGGATCGCCATTCACGGCGGCAGCGCCGGCGGCATGCTGGTGGGCGCCAGCGTCAACATGGCGACGGACCTGTTCGCCGCCGTCGTCGGCGAAGTGCCGTTTGTCGATGTGCTCAACACCATGTGCGACAAGGACCTGCCCCTGACCCCGCCGGAATGGCCCGAATGGGGCAATCCGTTGGAGGACGAAGCGGCGTTTGAGTATATCGCGTCCTATTCCCCCTACGACAATGTGGCGGCCAAGGATTACCCGGCGATGCTGATCACCGGCGGCATTTCCGATCCGCGCGTCACCTATTGGGAGCCGGCCAAATGGGCGGCCAAGCTGCGCGAGCTTAAAACCGACGACAATCTATTGCTGCTCAATATCAATATGGAGGCCGGCCATGGCGGCGCGGCCGGGCGCTTCGACCGGCTTGAAGAAGTGGGACTGGTCTATGCTTTTCTGCTAAAGGTATTTGGTAAATCCTAGAGAAGGATCACCGCCGGCATGTACCCCGTGTTGGCTCTCGTTACACTGCTATTCAGTTTGACTGTACCGGTCGCCGTCACGGCCGAAGTCCGCATGGCGGAACGCTTTAATGTCGGCGGCTATATCGACGTCACCCGCACCGAGCCTCACACATTTTTCCCGCATGCCGAGCCCCGGCCGCTGCAATTCGATGACCCGTTGCCGGATACAACGAATGGCCGCGCGGTTGAGGCCGCCCGGCAATACATGAGAGCCTATCCCGCCAATACCGGCATGATGCTGATCGATAACGGCAAGATCATCTTCACCGCCTATCAGGGCATGGGCGGTCCGGACCGGGAGTTCTTTTCCATGAGCATTGCCAAGAGCCTGACCAGCCTCGCTGTCGGACAGGCGCTGTGCAACGGCGCACTCAAAAGCCTGGATATCCGCGCCGAGACGATTGTCCCCGAACTGGCCATCAGTAATTTCGGCCGCAGCACCATCCGTCAGCTTCTCATGATGAGTTCGGGCGCGTATATCAGCGCAACTGCGGGCCAGCCCAATTTTACCGGGGGTCTCGGCATCCGGCCCAAGACCGGCAAACCTTATCCCGCCGCCGCGTGGCCCATGCGGCTGAGTCAGGTCACCGTGGCGGATTTGTTGTGGGGGTTCGGCTGGGAGAAAACCGAAAACAAAAATACGAGCGAGCCCGGCCGGCTATTCATGTACAAGGCCGGCGACACGATGTCCTTGGGCAAAGTCATCGAACGGCTGACCGGGGGATCGCTTGCCGCCTATTTCGACAAAACCGTCTGGCAGAAAGTCCGCGCGGCCAAGACCGCCCATTGGGAAGCGGACAAGGACGGGTCAACGGTGGGCGCCTCCGGCTTCCAGGCGCATTTGGAAGACTGGGCCCGGATCGCTCTCTGGGTTTGGAAAGAACACAGAAAACCGGGCTGCTTCGGTGATTACTTACGGGAGGCGACGCGCACACAGATCGCCAACCCGCGTTTGGGCTCGGGCGCGGGCAGTTCCTTCGACGGCTATGGCTATCAATGGTGGACCGATAACAAATACGTGCCGGGCTTTTGGGGCAAAGGCTACGCCGGGCAGGAACTGGCCATCAATCCGGACACCGGCAAAATCTTGCTCAAGTTCGGCTACCGCAATTATCCCGGAGTCACAGGCGATCTTTACAAGATTTACCGGGAGTGGAACCGGGACAAATAGACGCTAGATCGCGTCGGCGAACATCCCCTCGATGCTTTTCCCGCCGGGGCGCTTCGGCGTCTCGTCCGTGCCCGGCGCGTAAGCCTCCGCCGCCCCCGGACGAGCCATCAGCCGGTCCCGCCAGTCATTGACCCGTGGATACTTGGCCCGGTCGACTCGGTCGGGATAGAGCTCCCTGATCCGATGCACATGGGACAGCAGATACAGATCAGCCAGGGAAAAGCGCGGACCCGCCAGCCAGCCGGTCGGCTCTAGTTCCCGCTCCAGCCAATCGACGACGTAAGTCACCTTATCAAGCGCTGCATTGCGATCGGCGTCCGAGTACCCTTCCCCCGCCATCCGGACCCAACGGGCGCGGCGTTCGGGCATGGGCGTGGCGGCGATCATCTGTTCCTTATCCGCCTCGCTCAGCTCCTCCACCATGGCTTTCAGATTGATGGTGAATGTCAGATTGATGATCGCCTGATGGACGTCGTCGCCGGTGATGATCCAATGGCGCATCCGCGCCCGGTCTTTCAGATCATCGGGCTTCAGCGGCGGGCCGTCGAAGGCCTCATCGATATATTCACAAATCGCCGGCGCGTTGATGATCGGCACCCCGTCATGCACCAGGGTCGGCACCACACCGTTGGGGTTGAGCTTCAGATACGCCGGGTTCAGGTTTTCGTAGCGCCACAGTTCGATATAGCGGCTTTGATAGTCGACGCCCTTTTCCTTCA
>JAYPHU010000078.1:0-3876 GCA_038127535.1 Rhodospirillaceae bacterium
TGGCGTCGTTCAAGGCGTTCGTTATCTTTTATCCGAAGGACAAGCTGCCCCTGGCAAACGGACTGGTGTTGATGGCGGGCGGGCTCGGCGCGATGAGCGCCACGGTGCCGGTGGAGGCCGCTCTGCAGGCGACCGATTGGCGCGGCGTGTTCTACGGTTTGGGCGCCTTGAGTTTTCTCGCCGCCATTCTGGTGTTCACCATCGTACCGGAACGGCCCAAGGACCTGGACGCCGGTCCGCAACAAAGCTGGACCGATCTCGCCAAAGGCTTCGGCCTGGTGCTGCAAGACCCGTTCTTTCAGCGTTACGTGCCGCTGACCCTCGCGTCTCAGGGGACGTTCCTGGCGATCCAGACCCTGTGGGTCGGGCCGTGGCTGGGTGATGTAGCCGGCCTGGACCGGAGCGCCGTCGCCGGGCACCTGTTCATCATCGCTGCAGCCATGACGGCGGGCTATCTCAGCATGGGGGCGGCGGCCAGCCGGCTGGGCAAACGGGGCATCACGTCGGAGCAGGTGGCGCTGACCGGCATGATGCTGGTGCTGGTGATCCAGGTGCTGGTCATTACCGATAACATGCCGGGCGTGTTGCTGACCTGGGCCCTGTTCGCGTTTCTGGGCACATCGGGCTCGGTCATGTTCGCCGCTCTGTCGCAGCACTTTCCAGCGCACCTCACCGGCCGGGTCAGCACCATGCTCAATCTATTGGTCTTTGTCGCCGCGTTCAGCATGCAATGGGCGATCGGCGGCATCATCAACCAATGGCCGGTGGCGGCGGACGGCGCCTATCATCCGGACGGCTACCGGGCCGGCTTAGCGGTCATGCTGGGCGTCCAGGCAGCGGGAATCGCCTGGCTGATTCTGCACAAATTTATGGTGCGCGGCCCGCTGCCTAAACCCTGATTCACCGCTGATTCCAGTGTGTTGCGGCGCGCCGATGGCGGTTCCTTTCACGGGCCCGCGCATCTTGGTATAGAAGGCGTCTTGATCAGAACCGCCACTAAGAGACTCCCATGATCCCACGTTACAGCCGCCCCGACATGACCGCCATCTGGGAACCGGAAAACAAGTTCCGCATCTGGTTCGAGATCGAGGCCCATGCCTGCGACGCCCAGGCCGAGCTTGGGGTGATTCCCAAAGAGGCCGCCAAGGCCGTTTGGGACCGCGGCGCTTTCGAGGTGGATCGTATCGACGAGATCGAACGGGAAACCAAGCATGATGTGATCGCCTTCCTGACCAATCTGGCTGAACACGTGGGCGAAGAGGCGCGTTTTGTCCACCAGGGCATGACCTCATCGGACGTGCTGGACACTTGCCTCGCCGTCCAATTGGTGCAGGCGACGGATATTCTGTTGGCCGATATGGACCGGCTGCTGGCGGCGCTGAAGAAACGGGCCTTCGAGTACAAAGACACGCCGACCATGGGCCGGAGCCACGGCATCCATGCGGAGCCGACCACCTTCGGGCTCAAACTGGCCGGCTTCTATGCGGAGTTTGACCGCAATAAGCAGCGCCTGGAACAGGCGAGGGCCGAGATCGCCACCTGCGCCATTTCCGGCGCGGTGGGCACCTTTGCCAATATCGATCCCCGCGTGGAAGAACACGTGGCGGAGAAGCTGGGCCTGATTGCCGAGCCGGTCTCCACCCAGGTGATCCCGAGGGACCGCCACGCTATGTATTTTGCCGTGCTGGGCGTGATCGCCAGCTCGATCGAACGGCTGGCGACCGAAGTCCGCCATATGCAACGCACCGAAGTGCGCGAGGCGGAGGAATTTTTCTCCAAGGGGCAGAAGGGCTCGTCGGCCATGCCCCACAAGCGCAACCCGGTGCTGACCGAAAACCTGACCGGGCTGGCGCGGATCGTTCGCGCTGCCGTGATCCCGGCGATGGAGAACGTGGCGCTCTGGCATGAGCGGGATATCTCCCATTCCTCGGTGGAGCGGATGATCGGCCCGGACGCGACGGTAACCCTGGATTTCGCGCTCAATCGCTTGGCCGGCGTGATGGAGAACCTGTTGGTCTACCCCGAGGACATGCAGAAAAATCTAGACCAGTTGGGCGGGCTGATTTTCTCCCAGCGGGTGCTGCTGGCGCTTACCCAGGCTGGCGTCAGCCGGGAAGACGCCTACCGGCTGGTGCAGCGTAATGCGATGAAAGTCTGGGAAGAGGGCGCGGATTTCCTGACCGAGCTGAAAGCCGACAGCGATGTTACCGCGTCGCTGAATGACGCGGAACTCACAGAACTGTTTGATCTCGGCTACCATACCAAGAACGTGGACGTAATCTTTAAGCGGGTATTCGGCGAGGCTTGAGGAGGCGCGGCACGACCCTCATGCAGAAGCCGGTTTAGGCCGGCTGCAATTTGGAATTGAGCGACCAGCGGAAGCTGAACAATATCGCCAGGTTGACGATGCCGGCGGCGCTGCCGATGGCGAACGACAGGACATAATCTCCGGTCACGTCGAACCAGACGCCGCCCTGCCACGCGCCGAGGCCCATGCCGATCCAACCCGACAGCGAGACAAACGCCATCGATCGGGCCAGCACGTTCATCGGCACCAAATGCCGCATCAGGATAATGAACGACGCCATGACGCCGGAAAAAGCAAAGCCGAAGAAGATGGCGACGGCGAGGGTGACCATTAGGCTGGGGATGTGCGGGAAGGAAAAGATCACCAGGGTCTGCGCCAGGGACATGAGGATATAGGTCTCCAGCGCGCCGATCATATCCGTCATCTTGCCGGCCAATATCCGGCCCAGCGCGCCGGAAATCATCAATGCAAACAGCACCATCACCGCCTGATCGGCGGCCACGTTCCGGTCAATTAGTAGCGGCACCAAGTGCACTACCGGCACCGACATGGCGATGCAGCAGAACATGACCGCAGACGCCACCCAGATGACGGCGGTTTTTGGCGGGATCGGGACCGCGTGTCCGCCGCGCATGGTCGGGGCATTGGCGGACCGGGGGTCGGTGCGGCGGGCGGAGTCCCGAACGAGCAGCAACAACGGCACGGACAAAACCAGATAGCCGACGCCTAAATAGAAGTATGCGTCCTGCCAGCCAAACGCGTCGATCAGGGCGCGGGCGATAACCGGGATCAGTCCCTGGCCGACCGCGCCGCCGGCGAATGTAATGCCCATGGCGAGGCCTACGTTTCGCTCAAACCAGAGTCCCACATTGGCGTAAAGCGGTCCCGACAGCGCGGCATGACCCAGCGCGCCGTACAAAAGGTAATAGGCATAAAATTCATAAATATTGTCGACCCGGCTGAGGGCTATTAGGGCCAGAACCATTGCCGCCGCGCCGATGGGCGCCAGTTTCCGGCAACCGTGTTTATCCGCCAGTGTTGCCCAGCCCAGCGCCGAAAAAGCGGTGGCGAGGGTGACCGCACTATACCCGAAAGAGAGGCCGCCCCGGCTCCAGCCAAATTCGGCCTCCAGGGGCGTGAGAAACACCGTGACCGATGCCAGCACGCCGAAGGCCAGCGTGTTCAGCATGAAGGCGACGAAGACCATTACCCAGCCGTAGTTGAAGCTGCTGCCTGTCTCGGAACGCTCGTCAGTCATAGGCGGGGAACCAAACTCTGTTGCCGATGGGTCCGGACCTGATACCGGTCAATTCAGCCATAAGCAAACAAGATCAACCTGCCAGGCCGTCTATTTAATACACATGATTTGTGGGAAATAGCCGGCAGGCGGTGGGGCCGCCGGAAGTGTTAAATGAAGACAGCCGTGTTCTCGACGTAGTCCAGTCCGGCGGCTTCCCAGGCGACCATGCCGTCGGTGACCGAATAGACCTCGTCGACACCGGCGTCCAGAAGACGCTGCGCCGCCTTGGCCGAGCGCCGGCCCACATAGCAGACCGTGATGATCTTCA
>JAYPHU010000079.1:0-3860 GCA_038127535.1 Rhodospirillaceae bacterium
TGATCAACGACGCGATCGCCGACCGGCCCGACGACATGGCCATCACCGTGCATCTCTGCCGGGGCAACAGCTTGAGCCGCGGGCATGCAGACGGCGGCTATGAGCCAGTCGCCGACAAAATGTTCAACGAGTTGAAGGTGGACGGCATCTTCCTGGAATATGACTCGGAGCGCGCCGGCGACTTCCAGCCCCTGCGCTTCGTGCCCCAAGACAAGCGCATCGTGCTGGGCTTGGTGACCTCCAAGTTCGGGGAGCTGGAATCCAAGGATGATCTGAAACGCCGGATCGACGAAGCGGCGCAGTTCATGCCCAAGGAACAAATGTGCCTCAGCCCCCAATGCGGGTTCGCCAGCCACACCGGCGGCAATATCCTCGCCGTCGAGGCGCAATCGCAGAAACTGCGGTTGATCGTCGAACTGGCCGAAGAGGTTTGGGGGAAGGATTAGGGCTTACAGCCCCTCTCTGACCATCGCCACGCCGGCGACCATGGCATCGATCTTGCGCCGTGCATGATCCCGGGCCAGGTATTTCATCCCGCAATCGGGCGCGATGACCAGCCGCTCCGGCGGCAAATGCTCCAGCGCATCACGGATGTGGGCGGCCACGTCGTCGGCCGTCTCGGTCACACCGGCATCCATGTTGAGCACGCCGAAAATCACCGTCTTTGACGGCAGGGACTTGAGCGCTTCCGGATCAAGACCCGGTTCCGCCGCCTCGATGGAGATTTGATCGGCAAGACTGTCATTGAGCTCGCCCAGGAAGGAATAGCCGCTGGGCTTTTCCTTCACCACATAGGCATAACCGAAACACAGGTGGAGGGCTTTGGTCCCCTCGATCCCGTCCAGCGCCCGGTTTATCGCCCAGACGCCGTTTTCCTTGGCCTCTTCCGCGTTGGATTGCAGATAGGGTTCGTCGAGCTGGATCACATCCACGCCGGCGGCCTTCAGATCCTTAAGCTCCTGGTTCACCGCATCGGCGTAGGCGCCGAGAAGCGCTTTTTCGTCCTTGTAATAATCGTCCTGGACCAGCCGGGTCATGGTGAACGGGCCCGGCACGGTAATCTTGATCGGGTGGTCGGTCTGGGCGCGCAGAAACTCCGCGTCTCGGACCACCACCGGCTTGGGCCGCTCGATGGGCCCGACGACGCGGGGCACCAGGGTCGGGTTGCCGAGCCGGCTCAGGACCTCGCCCGGATTGTCCAGATCAAGCCCGGACAGCGCATTGGCGAATTCGTTGAAATAGCTTTCCCGGCGGACTTCCCCATCGGTCAGGATATCGACGCCCGCGTCTTCCAGGTCTTTGACGGTCAATCGGACCGCATCATCCTGGGCATCTTGGAGAAGATCATCTTCGAACCGCCAGACGTCTTTCATGCGGACCCGGGGCGGGCCTTTGCCGAGGAGTTTTTCCTTGTCGATGAGCCAGTCGGGCTGAGGATAAGAGCCGACGAGCGTCGTCGGTAGCAACGTATTCACCATGGGCTCACGCCCCCACGGCGCGCATTTTGCGGGCGGCAATCACCTCATAGACCACGAGGGCAAGACCGAGGAAGAAACCGACCCAATCGGTGTAGAAGCCCGGCAACAGCTTGGTCGGCGTCAACAACAATGCGCCTGCCAACAGGAAGCCAATCCGGAACAACAGATTCATGTGCCGGGTGAAATAGCCGATCATCCCGGCGGATAAGAGCCACACACCGATGATCGCCGTGCTCACATCCCGAATCAGTTCGGCCCCGGTGCCCTGCAACAACAGGCTCGGCGAGAACACGAACAGGAACGGCACCACATAGGCCGTCCAGCCGAAGCGCATGCAGGTCCAGCCCGTCGCCATGGCCGGCGCCTTGGCGATGGACGCCGCAAAGAAGGCCGCCACCGCCACCGGCGGGGTGATCAGCGACATCATACCGAAGTAGAGTATGAACATGTGGGCGGCCAGCGGTGTAACGCCCACTTCCACCAGGGACGGCGCAATGAGGATGGCCAGCAGCACATAAACGCCCAATGTCGGCATGCCCATGCCGAGGACGATGCACATGACAGCCGAGACAATGAGCAGGACGAACAGGTTTTGCCCGCCGATATCGACGATGAGCGACGTAAAGGCAAAGCCGAGCCCGGTCACCTGCAGAGTGCCGATGATAAAGCCCGCACCGGCCACGATCACCATGATATCCAGGATCGCCGTGCCGGTGCCCAGGATCGAATCCCAGACGTCCTTAAGGGTCATCCGCTTGCCCTTGTAGCCAATGATCATGCCGATCGCGAGAACGATGGCGGAGGCCAGCAAGGCCGCCGTTTCGGCCCGCCAGTTGAAATTAAACAACGCGACGATGAGGGCGACAAACGGCAGGAAGAAATACCAGCCGGTCTTCATCACATCCATCAGCTTCGGGATGTCTTCCTCATCGACCCGGGCGATGCCTTCCTTGGCGGCTTCCAGATCGGCCTGGATAAACAACGCCACGTAATAGAGGAGCGACGGCACCAGGGCAGCGAGGACAACTTCCTTGTAGGGTATTTCCAAAAAGTCCGCCATCAGGAAGGCGACCGCACCCATCACCGGCGGCATCAACTGCCCGCCCGTGGACGCCACTGCCTCGACCGACGCCGCCAGACGGGGCGAGAAGCCGGCCTTCTTCATCAGCGGGATGGTGACAATGCCGGTCGCCACGATGTTGGAGACGGCGACACCGGAGATCGAGCCGAACAGGCTGGACGCGGTGATGGAAATCTTCGCGGAGCCGCCCCGGAACCTACCCATCAGCGCCAACGAGACGTCGTTGAACACTTGCGCGCCGCCGGACCGCATCAGCAATTGGCCGAAGAACACGAAGGCCAGCACAATGCTGGTGGCCACCACCATGGGCAGCCCCAACAGGCCGGAACTGTCCAGCCCGATATAGGAGATAAAGAATAGGAACCCGACCCGGCGGGTTTCCAGATCGCCGGGCACCAGATGCCCGACCATCGCCCAAATGATAAAGATCACCACGATGGCCAGCAGGGAATAGCCGGCGCAGCGGCGCAAACCTTCCAGACTGAGAAAAACCAGGATGATCGAGATGATCTTTGCGTCCAGCGGATTGTCCGGCAGCCGGTTTTGCAGGTCCGGAAAAATCGCCGCCAGATAGGCGCCGATGATCAGCAGGGCGATCACCGACAGCCAATCAAACCACGGGACGCTGGTCTTTTCCGTGTTCCGCTTGATCGGGAAAATCAAAAAGATCAGCGACAAGGCGATCGCGTACATGGCCGACAGGAACTGTTCCAGCAGGAGATTGAGGCCAATATCCCGATAGATGTCCGCCGACCAGCCGAGCGCGCCGAGGGTCAGCGCGGCGGCCAGGATCGTAATAGGCAGCCGCGCCGCCGGGGGTCCCGGCAGCGCGGCGTCGTTAGGCAGGTCTTCCGTCATGGATTAGAGACTTAAATGATACGTCTCCGTCCTTATTTCCAAAGACCATGTTTCTTATAGAACTTGATGGCGCCCGGATGATAGCGGGCGACCTTGTACTGACGGGACATGTTCTTCGGATTGAACGCCCGGAACAGCGGATGGCCCTTCACCAGGTCCGCCTTGTGCGACATCACGCCGCTCAGGAATTCCTCGATCACTTCATCCTTCACATGCGTACCGGCGTTGATCAGCACGTCCACGCCCAACACGTTGGTCGGCTGAGCGATACCGGCGTTGATCGGGCTCGGCTTCACGGTGTTGATGAAATAGTCGGGACGGACCGTCTGCATCTTGGCCAGCTTTTCCGGCGTGTTGTCGATGCTCAGGAAGCGAATGCCGCCGACAGCGGAGTTCACTTCAGCCATCTTCGGCGCACCGACGGCGAAGAACCCGACGTCCAG
>JAYPHU010000080.1:0-3573 GCA_038127535.1 Rhodospirillaceae bacterium
AATCCGTAGATGCCAACTGCGAACCGGAAGAAATGAACGCCGAAGACCCGCTGTACATTCTTTATACCTCCGGTTCGACCGGCAAGCCGAAGGGCGTGCTACACACCACGGGTGGCTACATCGTTTTTGCCTCCATGACCCATCAATATGTCTTCGATTATCACGATGGGGACATTTATTGGTGTGCCGCCGATGTGGGTTGGGTCACCGGACACTCGTATATTCTTTATGGGCCGCTCGCCAACGGCGCCATCACCACCATGTTCGAAGGCCTGCCCAATTATCCGGATGCGTCCCGCATCTGGCAGGTGGTGGACAAACACAAGGTCAATATTCTCTATACCGCGCCGACGGCGATCCGCGCGTTGATGCAGCAGGGCGAAGAACCGGTGAAGAAAACCAGCCGGAAGACGCTGCGGCTCTTGGGCTCGGTTGGTGAGCCGATCAACCCGGAAGCCTGGATGTGGTACTACAATGTGGTCGGCGAGGGCCGCTGTCCCATCGTCGATACCTGGTGGCAGACGGAAACCGGCGGCATTCTGATTACGCCGCTTGCCGGCGCGACGGCATTGAAGCCCGGCTCCGCCACGAGACCGTTTTTCGGTGTCCAGCCGGCGATCGTGGACAATGACGGGAATGTTCTGGAAGGCGCTTGCGAGGGCATCCTGGTGATGCTCGACAGCTGGCCCGGTCAGATGCGCACGGTCTATGGCGATCACAAGCGCTTCATCGACACCTATTTCTCCAACTATCCGGGCAAGTACTTCGCCGGCGACGGCTGCCGCCGAGACGAAGACGGCTATTACTGGATCACCGGCCGGGTGGATGACGTGATCAACGTCTCCGGCCACCGGATGGGCACCGCAGAGGTGG
Source organism: Rhodospirillaceae bacterium (assembly GCA_038127535.1). Classification (GTDB taxonomy): domain Bacteria; phylum Pseudomonadota; class Alphaproteobacteria; order Rhodospirillales; family UBA2165; genus JAYPHU01. The sequence continues at coordinate 874 of JAYPHU010000080.1, forward strand.
AAAGCGCCCTGGTCGCCCATGACAAAGTGGCCGAGGCCGCCGTGGTCGGCTTCCCCCACGACATCAAGGGCCAGGGCATCTATGCCTATGTCACCCTGATGGCGGGGACCGACCCCAGCGATGACCTCCGCGCTGAGCTGGTGCAGTGGGTGCGGAAGGAAATCGGTCCCATCGCCACGCCGGATCACATCCAGTGGGCGCCGGGCCTGCCGAAGACCCGGTCTGGTAAGATCATGCGGCGTATTTTGCGCAAGATCGCCGAGAACGATCCCTCCAACCTGGGCGACACGTCAACCCTCGCGGACCCAAGCGTGGTGGGCGATCTGGTCGAGAACCGGGCGGGGAGTTGATCGCTAGCGCGCCCGCGCGACGAATCACCGGGCCATCTGAACATTGGCTCTCCCATTCGCTCCTTTTATGCAAGTGAAAGGACCACCGTGCCCAAAACCCCCATTCGCGGTGTCGAGCTGAACTACCAGATCATCGGCGAGGAGGGCCCGTGGGTCACTTTGATCACCGGCGGCAGGCGCGGCCACGACGAGTTTATTCCGTTGGCCGGCAAGATCGCCGCACGGGGCCACCGGGTGCTACTGCACGATCGGCGCAACACCGGCGCGTCCGACGTGCTGATCGAAGGCGAGGACAGCGAGGAAGATATCTGGATCGATGACCTCCGGGAATTGCTGCGCAGCCTGGAAATTGAGCACCTATTCGTTGGCGGTACCTCGTCCGGCGCGCGCATGGCCATGCGCTATTACCTGCGTCATCCTGAAACCGTGGCCGGGCTATTGCTCTGCCGGGTGACTGGCGGGGAGTTCGCCGCCGGCCGCCTGCCGGAAAATTACTATGGCCAGTTTATCCGCGCGGCCGAAGAAGGCGGCATGGCGGCCGTCTGTGCGACCGAGCAGTATCAGGGGTGCATTCAGGCAAATGCCCGCAACGGTGAGTATCTCACTAACCTGCCGGCCGAACAGTTCATCGCCGTCATGAGGCATTGGCGGGAAATCTTCGAGCGCGGCGTTCATCTGCCAGTGATGGGCGTCTCGGAGGAGGCTCTGCGCTCCTTCGACGTACCGACAATCATCATCCCCGGCAACGACAAGGTGCATTCTTCCGTCTCGGCGCGGGTTGCGCACGAGTTGATCCCTTACAGCGAATTGCATCAGTTGCCGATCGAAGATCAGGATGAACCGCTGATCCCGTTTGAGGACTGGGGCGACCTTGAGGCCGAAATTACCGACGTGTTCACCGATTTCATGGCGCGGGAGGGAGGCGCAAACTGACAGACCGCCGCTTATGGGGACACAACCGATCTGCCGAAAGGAGGAATACTTGGTCTCCTTATGGCCAATACCGGATTAGGCTAAGTGTTTTCCCCTCAGTTATAGTGGCTAGGAAAGGTGACATATTGAGTAGGCAGTCAAATCCCAGATAAAATAAAGTACCGGATGCGAACCTTAGGCGCTATATTGATTCTCTGCTTTATGTCATCAGTTGCCCGGGCGGCCGAAAGGCAGCTCACATTCGTTTACCCGAATGAAAAGAACGCGTTTCATCGCTGCAGCTGAGATTGTCCTCAGCGCCCACTCGAAGCTGAACGTCGAAATTATGTTCAAGACTTTTCCGGCGGAACGGGCGCTTCGAATGTCAAGCGCAGGCAAAGCAGATGGCGAACTCGTTCGCGTAGAGGGCATCGACGCCAAGTATAAAAATCTTATTCGCATCCCGGTTAGTCATGTAATGGCGGAACAAATGGTATTCGCGACCAATCCAGACCTTAAGGTTTCGGGATGGAAGAGCCTAGTCGGCCGAAGCATCGTTTTTCAGCGTGAATATAAGGTCGCTGAGAAACACACTGTTGGAATGGACAGGTATCTGGTTCCTGACGGTAAAACAGCTCTTTTGATGTTGGAGAAAAAGCGGAAAGATGTTGCGATTAGCAATCGATTTACCGGTCAGAAAATTATCAGAGATCTCAGGCTGAAAAGAGTTCACATGTTAGTGCCGGCCGGGCAGATTGACCCGTTATTTCATTACCTACATGTCAAACACTAGCAAGGGCTCCTTCGAATTTGACGCACATGTTTTCCAGATAATGGCGGATTTCGGCCCTGATTTAGTTCGGTGGGCACCATGGCTGGCGCTTGCCGCGGGCATAGGGCCCGCCCAGGCCGCGGGCGATAATCGTCTCCGACAGGTCTTTGCCGCCGGCCACTTCGATGCGCCCGACGACCCGGCCGGCGAGCTTGCCGTAGTGCACATCCCGCAAAACAACATGTTTATCCGCTGTTGTCTGGACCACCAGGGCTTTGGCTTGTTGAGCCAGATCTTGTTCAAGGGCGCGCTTGCCCCTGATTTCCGGCGTATCAATTTTGTCCAGGCGAACCCTTATCTCTATGGATTGGCCGAGCCAAATGCGGGTACGAACATCCAGCGTGTCGCAGTCACTGACTCTCAGGACTTCGGCGGGAATGGGCGCTAGAAGTCGATACACCGGCCGTTTTTTTCCCAATCACCGTAGCGGGTAGGGTCCGGGCGTGGCGTTTCTTCAGCCTCGTCCGTTTCCTCGGCGGCGGGCTCTACCGGTTTGATCTTTTCGCCCTCAGAGGGCTTGTTATTTTTTTCGTCGCTCATGGTGTACCGACCATATCAGGAAACGAGCTAACACGTCCATGGACGGAGTTGTGTCCGTCCACCGCC
>JAYPHU010000081.1:0-3238 GCA_038127535.1 Rhodospirillaceae bacterium
CATATCAGGAAACGAGCTAACACGTCCATGGACGGAGTTGTGTCCGTCCACCGCCGCTCCTACGATGACGCCCCTTCAGAACTTTCTCGGACTATTCCGTTTTGAACATTCCCTGGCAGGATATTATCAATTTTGATCTGGCCATCGCCGCAGCCGTGGCGGTGGCGGCGGCCATCATTCGCGGGCTCACCGGGTTCGGCGCCAATTTGTTATGGGGGCCGGTTCTGGTGATCCTCTACGGCCCGGTGGAAACCGTGGCGATCATGGGTCTCACCGGGGCGATGTCGGTGTCGCCCATATTCATCCCCTCAATGCGGCACGTAAACTGGCGGGAAATTTGGACAATCGTCCTCGCCGCTTTTATATTTGCGCCCTTGGGCGTCTGGACGTTACTGCATTTGGACCCCGGTGGGTTCAAGAAAGCCATGGGCGGGTTCATTCTGGTGATGGCGTTCATCCTGATGAGCGGCTGGAACTACAAGGGCGCGCGCGGGGCGGTGGCGCAGCTGGTCACCGGCGGGGTGAGCGGCTGGCTGGCCGGGTTTGCAGGCATCGGCGGGCCCACCTGTGTTCTTTATTTTATGTCGGCGCCCGGCCCGGCCGTGGTGCAGCGGGCCAACAACACAATCTCTGTCGCCATGCTGATCCCGCCGCCGCTGATCGTGCTGGCGCTCAACAGTCATATCAGCGTGGCGACCCTGATCAAGGCGGTGTGCATGGTCGCGCCCTATATGTTCGGCCAATGGCTGGGCAGCCTGTTATTCGGCAAGCTGCCCGATCAAACCTTCCGCACCGTGGTGCTGTGGCTGTTGGTCGCCATCGGGCTCGGGATCATGCTGTTTTAGGCGCTGCCACTATTGCGCCAGTCGTGGCGTAAGCCTACCTAAGCACGTGGAACGAATCGGAGTTCAGGCACAAAAATGAACTACCTGCGGACAAGTATTTTATTAGCGGGTTTGACGACGCTGGTTCTGGGCGCGGGCTATCTGCTTGGCGCGGAACAGGGCTTGGTCATCGCCCTTGTCTTTGCCCTGGCGGGCAACGCATTTGCCTATTGGAACTCCGACAAGATGGTGCTGTCCATGTACGGCGCGCGCCAGGTGGATGAGCGCAGCCATCCGTCTTACGTGGGCTTGGTGCGCCAGCTTGCCGACCGCGCCGAGCTGCCCATGCCCAAAGTCTTCATCATCGACAACCCGCAGCCCAATGCCTTTGCCACCGGGCGCAATCCGGAAAACGCGGCGGTGGCGGCGACCACCGGTCTTCTTAATAACATGACCCACGAGGAAGTCGCCGGTGTGATGGCCCACGAACTGGCTCATGTGAAAAACCGGGACACGTTGATCATGACGATTACCGCCACGCTGGCCGGCGCGCTTTCCATGCTGGCCACCTTCGCCATGTTCTTCGGCCGGGGCGGACGCAATAGCCCGCTCGGCGGATTCGGCGCGCTCTTAGTGATGATCCTGGCGCCGCTGGCGGCAATGCTGGTGCAGATGGCGATCTCCCGCACACGGGAGTATCAGGCCGATAGGATGGGAGCGGAGATTTGCGGTCATCCTATGTGGCTCGCCTCGGCACTTGAGAAACTGGAAAGCCTGTCTAAGCGCATCGACAATATGTCAGCCGAAGACAATCCGGCGACGGCGCATATGTTCATCATCAACCCGCTGCATGCCCGCAAGACGGACAATCTTTTTTCCACCCATCCCAATACCGCCAACCGGGTGCAGCGGCTCCGGGAGATGGCCGGGGTGAAATCAGAGATCCGGCGCGCCGGACCTTGGGGTTAAGCCGCTGCTGCGCTCTGCGATTGCGCACCTGATCCGGCGCTGGTAAGGGAAGGCATGCCGCGCCGCCTTGCCCTGAATGTTCTGGACGAAATCCTGATCCGCAAAAAATCCTTCGATCTTAGTTTCGATGGCCACCCCCGTGTGTCGAAGCTTGAACAGCGGGACCGCAATCTAGCCTACCGGCTGACGGCAACGGTGCTGCGTCGCCTAGGCCAGTTGGACGCGCTAATAGATGTGTGCCTGGAGAGACCGATGGCCAAGAAGGCCGCTACGGCCCGCAACATCCTGCGGATGGGCGCGGCGCAAATCTGTTTTCTGGAGACACCCCCTCATGCGGCGGTGGACACCAGCGTCGATCTGGCGCAAGCCGCCGGGCAGGGGCCCTATAAAAAACTGATCAACGCTATTCTCCGCCGGCTCAGCCGGGAAGGGGAGGGGCTGGTTGACGCGCAGGACGCCACCCGGCTCAACACGCCCGATTGGCTGTGGGAGAGTTGGTCGGCGGTTTACGGCGAAGAGACCTGCCGCCAAATTGCCGAGGCGCACCTGATCATGCCGCCTCTGGATATCACAGTGAGAACCGATCCCGCCGCCTGGGCTGAGAAGCTGGGCGGTGAGGTCATCGCCGGCGGCTCGATTCGGCTGAGCAATGCCGGTGCGGTGACCGAGTTGCCCGGATTCGACGCCGGCGACTGGTGGGTGCAGGATGCCGCCGCTGCCCTGCCGGTGCGTCTGTTGGGTGACGTGAAGGATAAGCGAGTGGCGGACCTCTGCGCGGCGCCGGGCGGTAAGACGGCGCAACTAGCTGCCGCCGGGGCACACGTCGTCGCCGTTGACCGGTCCAAGCCCCGCCTCGCGGTTCTAGAAAAAAATCTGGCCCGGCTGAACCTGACCGCCGATTGTGTCGAGGCGGACGCCGCGGCTTGGGAGCCAGCAGAGCCCTTTGACGCCGTGCTCATCGATGCACCGTGTACGTCAACGGGCACGCTCCGTCGGCATCCCGATATCGGCTGGCTAAAGTCGCCCAAGGATGTGGCCGGTGTCGCCAGGGTCCAGGGCAACCTGCTCAAGGCAGCGGAAAAGCTGGTGAAGCCGGGTGGCGTTCTGGTCTATGCCACCTGTTCCCTGCAGCCCGAAGAAGGGCCTGCCGCCATTGAACAGTTCTTGTCATCGGGCGCGCTCTTCGAAAGGTCCTCCATATCGGCAGGGGAAATCGGTGGCCTCGACGACTATATCACGGAGATGGGTGAGCTTCGCACGTTGCCGTGTCATCTAGCCGAAGCCGGCGGGATGGACGGATTTTTTGCCGGGCGGCTGATCCGAAAACCGTATTAACCGGGCAATTAACCTTTTGTTCGTAATTGCCGCCCTAAAAATTACCTTCCCGAACTCGACGATAGAGGAGCGAAGAAATTGCTCTCCGCCAGTCAATTTCTGGAGAACCC
>JAYPHU010000082.1:0-3136 GCA_038127535.1 Rhodospirillaceae bacterium
TCGAAGTAACCCGATATTTTCAAATTCGAGAAAATTTATAACCCGGCCCTGATGAAAATCAGAACGATCGGTTTGCCCCCCGTGGGGGTGGGGTTTGTTAACTCAGAAACCGCCCTTAGAAGGAAGCCCCGTCGTTAGCCACGGGGCTTTCGGTGTTTGGGGACTTTATGTTGCCATATGAAGGCGGTATTGGGGGCGTATTTGTGGGTCAAATACAGAATGATAAAAAAAGTCTGTATTTTTCTCATGTATAGGCGGACTGTCTCACCGCCAATTTTCTTTAATTTATTATCGTAATAACAGAGCTCTTAATGCCCTTGTCTGGGAGGACCTGTTCCGGCACTGTCCAATCTTAACATCGGTAATTTGAAAGACCCGAGATGACCGACAGCCATGGCATTTCCCAGCCTGTTCGACGGCGGGAAGATGTCCGGTTTTTAACCGGCAGGGGAACTTATGCAGATGATGTCACTCGGGTCGGGCAAGTCCATGCGTCTTTTGTCCGTTCAAATGTCGCCCATGGTAATATATTAGGTATTGAGACGAGCGAGGCGGTGCAATCTCCGGGTGTCCTCGCCGTTTATACCGGCGACGATCTCTTCGAGGCCGGCTTAGGTGGTATTGTCGCCCGCTGGCCGAAGTATGCCTCCTCGCAAATCAAGTCCGATCCGCCTTTGAATACGCCCCGCTACGGGCTGGCTCACAAACGGGTCCGCCATGTGGGTGAACCCGTCGCGATGGTCGTGGCGCAGACAAAGGCGCAGGCTGATGATGCGGCAGAGCTCATCCACATCGATCTCGAAGAGCTGCCTGGTGCGACCTCAATATCCCAGGCGACCGACGCAAATGCGATGGCCATATGGGATGATGCCCCCGGGAACCTCGGCTATGTTTGGCACAAGGGAGATAGGACCGGAGCCGACCAGGCGTTTGAGACAGCAGCACACGTTGTCCGGCTCTCTCTCGTCAATAATCGCGTGGCGGCTAGCCCCCTAGAGGTGCGCGCAAGTCTGGCCGAATGGGATGGTGGCACTGAGCGGTTCACATTGACCGCCAGCAGTCAGGGCGTTCAGTATTTTATGGAGATATTGTGTGAGCAGATTTTCGATATGCCCCGCCAGAATATGCGCGTTCTGACGCCCGACGTGGGCGGTGGTTTTGGCGTAAAAGAACAGCCGTTCCCGGAAGATGTCGCCATCCTCTTCGCTGCCCGGGAGCTCAATCGTCCGGTCAAATGGAGTGGAACCCGACAGGAGCATTTTCTGGCGGACGCTCATGCGCGGGACGCCTCCATTGATGCGGCCCTGGCCGTTGACAAGGACGGCAAGTTCCTGGCCCTGCGTGTGGCCGTCGACGACGCCATGGGAGCCTATTACGCCTGCAATGGCACCGGGATGCCGCTGCGGAACATGCCCAATGGATTGGCATTGGTATACGGCACACCGATCATCGATATTGATGTCCGGCTCATTTTGACCAATTCTCTCTCGGTAGGGCCGTACCGGGGCGCCGGACGGGAACAGGCCTCATATATCGTTGAGCGACTCGTGGACGAGGCCGCGCGGAAAATGGGTCTCGACCCCATTGCTTTGCGACGACGCAACATGATCCCAATGTCGGCCATGCCCTATGAGACCCCCGTGGGCCGCACATATGATTCCGGTGACTTTGAAGGTGTCCTCGACAAAGCGATCGAACTTTCCGACTGGCAAGGTTTTGAGGCGCGCCGGGCTAGTAGCGAAGAATCCGGTAAATTACGGGGCAGAGGGGTAGCGTCATATCTGGAGGCTATTGGCGGCTTCCCGCAAGAAGGCGCCCGAATAGAATTTACAGAAGACGGTCATATTGATCTGTTCGTTGCGACCCAAAGCCAGGGGCAGGGGCACGAGACCAGTTTCCTCCAAGTGGTGGGGGAGCGGTTGGGCGTTCCCTTAGACAGAATTAGGCTCCGTCAGGGGGACAGCGATCATGCACCCCTTGGCATTGCGACGATTGCCTCCCGGTCAATGACCATGGCGGGCTCGGCCATCGCCCTGACCTGCGATACGGTTATCGAAAAGGGCGTGAAACTTGCGGCGCACGAACTTGAAGTAAACGAAGTGGACGTTGAATTCCATGACGGCAGCTTTCGAGTCGCGGGTACTGACCGAGCTATCGGTATTCTGGATTTGGCCCGGAGGTTGCGCGCCGGGATGATCAACATGGGTGCAGAGGATGACCATAGCCTCAATTCCATAGAGGAGTTCCATGCGCCCGAACAATATTTCCCTAACGGCTGCCATATTTGCGAACTGGAAATTGATCTGGAAACGGGGCAGGTGACCGTGGACCGGTACACCGCGGTCGATGACGTTGGCACCGTTGTGAATCCCATGATCGTGCACGGCCAAATCCAGGGCGGGGTGGCGCAGGGAATTGGCCAGGCCTTAATGGAAGGCATTCAATATGACGAACAGGGCCAGCTCTTGACCGGCACGTTTATGGACTATGCCATGCCGCGTGCTGATCACCAGCCGGTGATGGTGGTCGATTTTCATCCTGTGCCGTCGCCGGGCAATCCACTTGGCGTGAAAGGCGCGGGTGAGGCCGGGGTTGTGGGCGCCTTACCCGCGGTGATGAATGCGATTGCTGATGTATTAGCTCAGCGAAATATGACACTGGATTTCGATATGCCCGCCACGCCGGAGAAAGTCTGGCGGGCGTTGTCGGGCTCCTCTCTCTAAGCCGCTTTTACCTGCGGCCAAGTTCATCGCCGATGCTACTCGGAAGTCCCTTTATTGGACAACGACCCTAGTGCTTATTCATCACGCAAGTGTGGCGGGCATGGTTGATCCATTTTGAATGCCTGCAGTTCACTACTAACGAATGAAACGCTGCTCTTCTATAGAATTTATATTCCAGGTTTATTTTACGCTTAGGCTCTTCGCTACAACGCCTTCCTTATCCACAAAAATGTGAATAAGTATTTTTGTTTTAAGGCTAAGGATAATAAGAAGCTGGACCAAAGCTTGGATGCGTTTTGAAAGTCAGCCGAAATCCAGAAAGCAGTCGTGATGCCAATCATGAAATGTCGTCTGCTTCTAGCCATTAGCGGGTATTTTCTTTTTATCGGATTGGCAACTTGTTTCTGTGCTAT
>JAYPHU010000083.1:0-2979 GCA_038127535.1 Rhodospirillaceae bacterium
ATCCAAAGACGGAATACCCAGTTCCTGGCCGTTCCCGAACGATCTATGCCAGCTTTAGTGGGATCGGCGATTGATCCTCGTGCTCCAACTGGAGCCGGGCCAGCACTTCCATCATTTCCAGTTTGGCGTCCTTGTAGTCCGGGTCATCGAAGACGTTGTTCATCTCGTCCGGATCGTTCTTAAGGTCGAATAGTTCCGAATAATCCTCGCCGTGATAGATGGTTAATCGCCACTTGTCGGTGAGGGCGGTCCTGCAGCGGACCGGCTTGTCAAAGCCCAGGATGATCCGCTGGCCGCCTTCTTCCACCAGTATGGCGTCGCGGACTTTATCCTGTTTGCCGGCGGCGATGTCCAAGAGGCTGTGGCCCTGGATGCCGTTGTGGGGCTCGACTGCGGCCCGGTCGAGAATGGTCTTGGCGATATCCAAAGTGCTGCCCATGGCTGGTGTCGAGGCGACCGGGCTGGGGTTTTTGGGATCAATCCAGAGAAACGGCACATGAAGAATGTTATCGATATGGATCGGGCCCTTAAAGGCCAAGCCGTGGGCGGCTTGGAAGTCGCCATGGTCGGAGGTAAAGATCACCACCGTATCCTCGGTCAGGCCGAGTTCATCCAACTTGGCGATGATCTCGCCGATCTTGTCATCAATCATGGCGATCATGCCGTAGGTGAGTGCAATCGATTCCTTGGCTTCTTGCGCCGACATGGCCGCCAGTTCAGGTCCCCAGCGCTGTTCCACGCATGGCCCGCGCCTGCCGTAGACCCAGCGGGCGAGCGGATAACTGGGTAAGCCATCGTTCGGGAATGACGCCGGCAGAGGCATCTGCGCCGGATCAAACATGTCCCAATACTTGCCGGGCGGGGTGAACGGGTGATGTGGATCGGGGAAGGATGAAAAGATAAAAAACGGTTCGTTCGATCCGCTTGCGGCATACTCTTCCAGGTAAACCTTGGTGCGTTCCGCCACGTAAGACGTCGAATACAGTTCCTCCGGCACGGCCGTGCGGTAGGCCTGCGGCGCGGTGTATTCGCTTTCCAGTGCATTCTTGGGCCCGCGTTTGGATTCAATGTCCGGATCCCGCTCCAATTGCCATCGAAGGTGGTGGCCGGTGGTCACATCCGCATGGTCGTTGGCGAATTCCACATGGTCGAAACCATAGAAGGGTGTTTCCACTTGTTTGTTGGAGCCGGCGCGCCAGGCTGCCGCTTCTTCCTGATCGTATGGACCTTCGCCCGGCACCGGCTTCGTGGCTTCGGCCAGGTGTTCAGGCACAGGGGTGTGGCCGTCTTTAAGCGGCTTGCGCTTAATCATCGCATCATGCTCGGTCATATTCTGCAGGTGGCTTTTGCCGATATGCGCGGTCTTATAACCGGCCTCCCGCAATAGTTCGACGAAGGTCACTTCCTGGGTGCTGAGGGGGATGCCGTTATGGCGCACCCGGTGTAGCGACGGCATGCGCCCGGTCATCAATGTTGCCCGGTTGGGCATGCAGATGGGCGTTGCGCAGAAGAACTTTTCAAACCTTGTGCCGCGTCCGGCTAGCTGATCCAGGTTTGGCGTTTTGACAATCTGATGGCCGTAGCAGCCCATGTCGTTGGCCCGCTGTTGGTCGGTAATCAAGAACAGAAAATTTGGTCGCTTCATGGCTTACCCGGTTCGAATTTATTGTTACGGCAAAATCAAGGTATGAAGTCATAAAATCCAGGCGGAGAAAAGCAGACCGGCGGGGATTGTTCACCTGATGGACTCTCCTCACGGCCCGGACTCGCACAACCGACGCTATTCCGATAAGCTACTATCGAATGAGAGTCGCGGAACGACCCCAAAGATAACTTCAAATTTCAAAGGGAGAGATAACATGCTCAAGCAGACGTCAATTCTGATGACAGCCGCCGCCGCGATGGCGATTGCCTGCGCTGCGCCGGCGACGGCTGGTTTTTATGACGGCAAAGATGTGACCGTGATCGTCAACGCGGGCGCGGGCGGCGGCCTGACTCGGACCGGCCGGCTGTTCACCACCCATATGAAAAAACACCTCGGTAAAGACACCAACATGGTGATCAAGAATATCGCCGGCGGCGGTGGGGTGAAGGGCATGAATTTCCTGGTCGAGAAAGCCAAGAAAGACGGCCTGACAATCCTTTGGGGCACGCCCAACGCCATGGCCAAGCTTCTCGGCCTGCCGGGCGTGCGCTATGACCCGAAGACCCTGAATATCATTGGCGCGGGATCGACCACCTATGTGTCACTGATCCGCGCCGATGTGGGCGACGGTCTGAAGAGCCGCGCCGATCTTCTGAAGCTCGGCAAGCCGCTGATCATCGGCGGGCGCAGCACGACCGACGGCCTCGGCATTTTCGCCCGCCTGCCGATGGATGTGTTGGGGGTCAAATACCGCTATGTGCCCGGCTACAACGCGCAGCCGAAGCTGAACGCGGCGATACGGGCCAAGGAAATTCAGTCCCTGACCACGGGGCATCCCGGTTATCACGCGTTCTACAAGGACACGATCCTGAAGTCCGGCGAGGCATTGGCGCTGTATTACCACTCGCCGATGAATGCGTCGGGCGAGCCAGCGCGCCTGCCGCTTTATGACGCGGCGATCAAGAACTTCCTGGATTTCTATAAGGAAAATCACGGCGGGAAGGAGCCGAGCGGGCAAATGTGGGAAGCCTACAAGTGGTTCGCCACCTATGCCGTTCATCCGTTTGGCATCTATGCGCCTCCGGGCGTGGACGCCGCCAAGGTCGGAGAGCTGCGGACCGCCTTCGCCAATACGGTCAAGGATCCGGCGTTTGTCGCGGCTTATTCCAAACGCCTACGGGCCAAGCCGAACTTCTTGATCGGCAAGGACGCCGAATATCTGGTGAAGAACTACGACCAAATTTCAGCGGACGGTAAAGCGGGGCTGAAAAAGCTCACCGCCCGTAAGAAAAAGTAATCAGGCCGAAGGTCTGATGAATTCTGTGTCGGGGCGC
>JAYPHU010000084.1:0-2726 GCA_038127535.1 Rhodospirillaceae bacterium
GCACCCGGGCGCTCTGAAAGCCGCCAAGGAACTCGGCTGGGTAAAATAATCGCCTTAATTTGAAGCGATGAGAGAACGGCGGGTCCTCGGGCCCGCCGTTTTTTTGTGTATATATATTTGAAAAATCATTAGCTGAAAAATCAACTAGATATGATAGGTTGAGCCATCGTGAGGAACGCAGCATATGGCTAAACCTTGACGTATTCTCGACCTGCAGCGGCACGTGCCGGCTCTTTCCATGGCATTGGGCAGGCGGCTTGGGATGCACGCCAAACGTTTTGGCGCGAAGCGGTTGGGGTTGGATTTATGCGAGTGGCGTATTCTTCAGGTCCTTGGTACCCACAAACAGTCCATCATAGTCGATTTGGCGGACGATTTGGGGGTGGACCGTGGTGGGACCAGTAATGCGGTCTCCCGCCTCGTGGATCGCGGTATTGTCGTCCGTGAGGAAGATCCGAACGACCGCCGGCGAATATCAGTCACGCTGACCAAAGAGGGATGGCGGCTTTTTGATCAGATAGCCGCCTTTGCCCAGAAGCGGGAAGCGCACCTGTTGAGTTGTTTGTCCGAGAAACAGCGAGACCAGTTGGTGGAGTCTCTTGCGCTTTTGGTAGTAGAGGCAGGGGAGATGATAAGTGAGGAGTGGGTGCCTGCATCCGCTACGAAATAGGGGAGGAATAGTACGGCGCAATTAGGCGTCATCCGGCCGGGCATGTCCCAACTACGCGTAACCGATATGGAAGCCTCGTTGGTCCACTAAATTGACCGGCTAGGCATGCAAAAGGTCAGCGAGGGCAACGTTGGCCGGGTCTATTTACAGGGCTATGCGGAGTTTGACCGCCATAGCCTCATCCTGCGGGAAGCCGATAAGCCTGGGTTGGATATGTTTGCCTTCAAGGTCGATTCAGAAAAATCTATTGAGGACTTTTCCAAGCGCATCGAAGCCTTTGGCTTAACCGTTGATCAAGTGCCGGCCGGTGAGATGCCCGGTGTCGGCACTCGCATCGGTTTTATGGTGACGACTGGCCACCGGTTCGAGCTCCACGCCGACATGGAACTGTCGGAGTATGGGTACATGGTGACCAACCCCGAAGTTTGGCGGGAAGAGCCGCGTGGCATGAAGGTGACCCGCCTGGATCACGCGCAACTTCATGGCCCCGATGTGGAAGACAATCTCAGTTTTTCCATGAAGGTCTTGGACTTCTCGTTGCCCGAAACGGACGAGGAGCAGGAGCTACAAGGCAAATCCTGGCTGGAGATCGCCAATTCGGATGATGATCCGGAGCGGGTTGCGTTCAGCGAGTATCACGCAGCCACTTAGCCGACCGGCGCCTTTATGATCCGGCGCGGCAAGTACAAGTACAATTACTATGTGGATTATGAACCGGAACTGTTCGATCTGGATGCCGATCAGGAAGAGACCACAAACCTAGCCGGCGATGCTGCTCATGCATCCACGGTGAAGGAGTATCACGGCTATCTGCTGAAGATTTTTGATCCGGAGAAGACCGACCGCGCCGCGAAGGACGATAAGAACGAACTGGTCGCCCAGTTCAGCGGTCCTGATGCCGCTTTTAACACCCACACGCCGGGCGCTACGCCTGTGCCGGGTCAAGGACATGAATAGGGGAGCACCCAGTCGAAGGCTGGTTTAGTTCTCAGGCGGGAGAATTTCCTGCACGCAGATATCGTCGATCAGATGGCCGCGGCTGATATCGTGCAGGTGGGCGCGCTTCTGCTCATTGGGCAGGTGCGCACCGACGCCGTTGGTCATGGCCAGGATCACTGATTGATCGCTCATCCCCAGCCAGTAGGCCCGACGCACCAGCTTGTCGTCCTGGTCGCGAGCGAACGGATCTTCCGGGTTGGCCCCGAGATCGGGTTTGTAAAAATTACTCATAGAGAGGGGTTATAGTCTATCGGATGCCGCGACGCCAATCCCTTGTGGGAACGAATTCGCCGCGCCACATAACGACATTGGCAATGCGCGCGACCAACTCATGCTTGCGGAACTCGTCCGACTGATTGGGATCGGCCAACACCCAGCCTCCACGGGCAAGTATCGCGTTGAGTGTAAATGTGCCCGTCTTACAGACGGCACCGACACCCCGCCGTCCGTTTACTGTCTTACGTTCACAGGTCACATTCTGACCGTCAATAATTTCATCCAGCGCCTTCTTGGCTTCCTGCCCGCACTTCCAGTTTTCCCGCTGCGCACGTCAGTTCTGATTAAGCTCTGACGCATCCATCCCAAACAGACGAATGCGGGTCCGGCCAACGCGGATCATGTCGCCGGACAGCGCTCGCGCCTTGCCGGCCTGTTCCACTTCACCGGTACTGCTACCGGCGGTGCTCGCGCGGCCTGCGGGGCTTAGCCCGCGAGGCCGGATCGGCACCTTGCCGATCTTGCCTGAGGAAAGAAGCTCGAATTCACGTTTGGAGTCGAAATGCATGCCGTTAAAGGCGCCGCCATGGCAGTGGTAGCCACGCCCGTTTTGATCCTGGTGGCAGCCATTAGATTCCCGCGTGGCGTCCTGGGCCAGAGCCGGGATCGCTAATAGCGCCAAGCCGAGGAAAGCTCCCAAAAGGGTATGCATTCGTGTGATCATGGCGCGGAGTTTAGCCGCAATTGTCACCGAAAAAAATACAGGGATCCCCGGAATAGAGGGTGTGGTGCCGGCGCACGGACTCGAACCGCGGACCTGAGGTTTACAAAACCCCTGCTC
>JAYPHU010000085.1:0-2648 GCA_038127535.1 Rhodospirillaceae bacterium
GATGAACCGGGTTTCCTCGCCGACCTGCTTGGCCCGCCAAGTGAGGTAAAACGGATCAATAGGAATACAGTGTCCGCCAAGCCCGGGACCGGGATAGAATGGCATAAAGCCGAACGGCTTGGTTTTGGCGGCTTCGATCACCTCCCAGATATCCACGCCCATCTTGGCGTAGACGGTCTTCAGTTCATTTACCAAGGCAATATTGACGGAGCGAAAAATGTTCTCGGTTAGCTTGACGGCCTCGGCCACATCCATAGACGACACGGGTACAGTTTGAACCACGATCTCGTCGTACATGGCGCAGGCGAGTTCCAGCGCCGCATCGCCATCCCCGCCGACGACCTTGGGAATGCCCGCGGTCGCATGGTCCGGATTGCCGGGATCTTCCCGTTCCGGCGAATAGGCGAGATAAAAATCCGTCCCGGATTTGAGTCCGCCGAATTCCAGGATGGGTTTGAGGACCACCTCGCAGGAGCCGGGATAGGTCGTGGATTCGAGAACGACCAGTTGGTTTTTTTGCAGATGGGGCGCAATGGACCGTGCCGTCGACTCCACATAGCTGAGATCAGGGTCCCGGTTGTCACCAAGAGGCGTCGGTACGCAGATAATGATCGCATCCATCTCCGCCAGCCGTGTAAAATCGCTGGTCGGCTCAAAGTGTCCAGAATCAATGAGATTAGTCGTGGCCGCGGCGGGTAGATGGCGAATATAAGACACCCCGCCCGTCAGCTTTTCCACCTTTGTCTCATCGATATCGAAACCGAGCGCCCGGAACCCCTGCGCGGCGAAGGTCAGCGCTAGCGGCAAGCCCACGTATCCCATCCCGATCACACCAATCAACGCGTTGTGGGACGTGAATTTTTCGATCAGGTGAGCGTCAGCTGTCATGGGCGTACAGGGTTATTGGTCGGGTTACTGGAACAGGGAGATAAGCCTTAAATTTGATTGGGTATCAACCCGGATATGATCACCTTTACCATGGGCAGTGACTTATATCTGGGTCAGCTCCCATCCAGCTTCGGCCGAACCGCTGTTCAGTGGACCTTCAAGCACAATCTGCAGGGTTCGCCTGGGCCGCCGCGCCCCGTCCACATAGATACTATCTTCCAACTTCAGCTCAGCATCGCCGGCAGAAAATTTCCATCCCGGTCCCCGGCGCGGCTTCAACAGGACAGCCGTGCCCTTTTGAATCACTGTCGCCTGGACATTGGGGTGCAAGTGAAACCGGCAGGCAAAATTTCTGCCGGATGCGGCGGAGACCCGGTCTTCACCGGCGATCCGCGTGCCGTCCTCTTCAATCGTTAGGATACGCCGGTGACGCATCAACCGCGACTTGGTGGCGACATCAGCCATGCCTTCGATGATCTTCCGGCCCTCGTGCTCGCGCCGGCTGGAAGACACCGGGCCCGGCGTCTGGAAATAGCCGCCGGCCGGATCAATCTCCGCTGAATTTAAATCGTCGACGGCCAGGGTCGAATGCGCCGCCGTTCCCCGAAGCGCGGTGCGCCATTCCTCGTTAAGTTTCTCGCCGCTGCCGCAGTTGACGATTAACCGTTCCTTGCCACAGCTCATCTCGAAGGAGAGTGCGCCGGCATGGCCGAAAGCATTTGACCCGGTCGGCGGCGGTGCGCCTGCGTCCATTAAAATAGTGGTTTTACCTGCTGCGATCCGATGGAACCCGCTATGGGGTGCCGCCGAGAGGGCCTTGCCCCGGACTCCGGCCAGGGACAAAAGCGCGTCGATCTCATCCACCTCACCGCCGTCACCACCGTTGAATAACGCGAGCCCGCCGTCATTGTGCCGCAGCGCGCGCAACATCGGCGCCATCACCGCGATCTTATCCTCCAGCCATCCCGGCGCATCGATATGAGCCGCGCTAAGGGTTTCCCGAATCGTCACCAAATCCCACATGACCCGGAACTGCTGGGACGGATTACGGGACAGGTGACCGCCGTCAGGCATGATCTGCCGGTTCAACTCTTCTTCCAAGTACTGCAACCCGGCGCCCAGATACCCGTCGGAATCGGGCAGACAGATACCGGCATAAATAAGCCCCTGAATCGCCGACAAGCGCTTTGCGTCGGCGAGCTTCTTCAATCCGGTTCGGGACAGGTGCCGGCTCTGCCGGGCAATCGCGGTGAGAACTTTTTGCGTGAACTCTGGGTCGTCGCCGCCGGCGTAAAATCCGAAATGAGTGAGCCAGGCGGTCAGCCGCGCGCCCAGTAAATCCAGCCGCCAGGCGGCGTCGTGCCAGCGGGAATAGAGATCTATCCAGGCGGAGATATGCCGCCGGGATTCTTGCCGCGCGGCCAAGGTACCGACTCGCCGCAAACCGCTAAGCCAGGAAAAACCGTGCAGGTAGTCGACTTGATCGTCGGTGAGACCGCTCAGCCCTGTTTCGAAACCGGCGAACGCGAACCGCCGGCCGTTGTGCAGGATCGCCCCGGCCAGCAGGGTTTGACCAGCAGCGGCGTTGCCGGGCCGAAGTTCCGGCGGCGTACCCAACAGGCGCGCCGGCGTTTTACCGGTAAGGCTAAACGCGTAAAGCGGATTGCTGAAGGCAACCCGTCTCAGCTCCTCCAGAAAACCATTCGGGTTCTCCAGAAATTGACTGGCGGAGAGCAATTTCTTCGCTCCTCTATCGTCGA
>JAYPHU010000086.1:0-2468 GCA_038127535.1 Rhodospirillaceae bacterium
GTCACCGGGCGCTCAACACCATGCTGGCCGATATGTTCCGGGATGTGTCCGACCGTCTGACGCCGTCCGCCGGCATCCCCATGTACTCCCCGGAGGAAGCCATCGCCGAGCTGGACTATGTGGTCAACGAGTTGGGGTTTAAGGCCGCCACGTTCGGCACCGAAGTGCGGATCGCGCCGCCGGAGGTGATGGAGGCCGCGCCGGACCTGGACGATTATGTGTGCGCGATCTACCCCGTGGCCATGGACTCGCTTCATGACTACGACCCGGTCTGGCAGCGGTGTCTCGATCTCAAGATCGCGGTTGCCAGTCACACTGCCGGGCGCGGCACGCTGGGCTACCGCTCTTCGCCCACCAATTATGTGTTTAATCACCTGGGCGGCTTTGCCGAGTCTGGCGATTACTTCTGCCGGTGTCTATTTCTGGGCGGGGTGACCCGCCGCTTCCCCGGTTTGAACTTCGCGTTTCTGGAAGGCGGCGTCGGCTGGGCGTCTCAGCTTTACAACGACCTGTTCGAGCATTGGGAAAAGCGCAACGTGGACTTCATGCGGGAGAACCTGGACCCGTCCAAGCTGGATGTGGCGCTGATCGCCGAGAAGGTGGCGCAATACGGCGGTGATATCCTGACCCCGGAGAAAGTAGGTAAACAGCCGCAGCGTCACCGAATGGGCGGCGTCATCGACGGAGAGTTGGAGATCGACGAGTTCAAGGCCTGCGAGATCGACAAAGAAGAAGAAATTGCCGATCTGTTCGTAAAGCCATTCTACTTCGGCTGCGAAGCGGACGACCGGATGAACGCCGTGGCCTTCGACCGTCGGCTTAATCATCTGGATGTGCAGTTGAAGGCCATGTTCGGCTCCGACATCGGCCACTGGGACGTGACCGACATGACGGGTTGCGTGCCGCACGCCTACGAGATGGTGGAGAGCGGTCTGATGGACGAGGACAATTTCCGGGACTTTATGTTTACCAACCCGGTTAGTTTTTTCACCGATCAGAACCCCAACTTCTTTGACGGTACAGTGGTCGGGGCTGAGGTGAAGGCCATGCTCAATGGCTGATCAGGGCGATATCACGGTCTCGGCGGAGTTGTTGCGCCGTCAGTTGGAAGACATCCTGGCAGCCTGGGGCATGCGGGAAGACTATATTAAGGTCACCGCCGACATCATCATGGATACGGACCTGTGCGGGATCGATTCCCACGGGGTCGGCATGCTGTCGAGCTACGATCAATGGCGGGACGACGGGGACCTGTTCTTCGATGCACCGATTACCGTGGTGAACGATATCCCGTCCATGGCGCTGCTGGATGCGGGGTCGGGCCTGGGCCATCCTGCCGCCCACAAGGCCATGACCCTGGCCATCGATAAAGCCAAGGCGACCGGCATCGGCATGGTGACCGTGCGCAAATCCAACCATTTCGGGGCGGCCGGCTATTACGCTAAGATGGCGCTGGAACACGGACTGATTGGCATCGCCATGACGGCGACGCCGGGGGCCGCCGTGGTGCCCACCTTCGGCAAACAAAGCATGATTGGCACCAACCCGATCGCCTTCGCCGCGCCGACCCGTCGAAACCCGCCGTTTGTGCTGGATATGGCGACCAGCACGGTGGCGGTGGGCAAGCTCGCCATTTCTCACCGGCTGCAAAAACCGATCCCGCTGGGCTGGGCCCTGGATGACGATGGCCAGCCGACCACCGACGCCACCGTAGCCCGGTTCGCCCGCAAACTGACACCGCTCGGCGGCAGCCGGGAATTAGGCAGTCACAAGGGTTATGGGCTCGGCGCCATGGTGGAAATCCTGTGTTCGATTATGTCTGGCGCGTCCATCCTGTGTATGGAGCGGGACAAAGGCATGACCTTCAACATCGGCGACGTGGGGCACTTTGTGATGGCCGCTGATCCGTCGGCGCTTCGGGGCGATGACGGCTTCACCGAAGAACTGGACGACTATATTGATGCGCTTCGCGCGACACCGTCGGCCGACCCGGATCAGCCTGTCCTGATTGCCGGTGATCCTGAATGGGCGCAGTTTGAAGAGCGGTCCAAGAACGGCATCCCGCTATCGGCGGCCCTGACGGAGGAAATCCGTCAATGTGCGGAAAAGGCCAGCATTCCGTTCATCCTGACCAACTAGGGTTTAGAGTTGAACCTTTGCGCCTTCGGCAATTGTGCGGGGGGCCTTGTTCAATCCTTCGATGGCGAAGCCGGCCGCAGCCTTATAGCCGGCCATGAATTCGCGGCGTTCGTCAGGCGGGATCACGTCGTCGATATTGTCGAATGTGCCGCCACAGCGTTCGTCCACCATATTCAAAAGCCCAAACGGACCGGCGCCCCGGTTACGCAAGACGACCTCCGATATCGGCCCGCAGAACTTCTCGTCAAAGGCTGCGAGCGCCACCGGGGTCAGACCGTATTCAATGAGGGCCGCGCCCAGGTTACGGGTATCGACAACGGCCTGGCTGC
>JAYPHU010000087.1:0-2411 GCA_038127535.1 Rhodospirillaceae bacterium
TTGCCGCCGCCCAGCGCGTCCCGTTGATAGAGCGCCATAAGGATGCCCTGCGCGCAAAACATCCCGGTCAGTGTGTCGCCGAGGGAAATCCCGTTCCGAGGCGGGGGCATATCGGGAAAGCCGTTGATATAGCGCATGCCGCTCATCGCCTCGCCGACGCTGGCAAAGCCGGGCCGATCCGCGTACGGCCCGGTCTGGCCATAGCCCGAAACTCGGCCGATGATCAGACCCGGATTGATCTTGTGCAGCTCGTCAGGCCCCAGACCCCATCTTTCCAGCGTGCCCGGCTTGAAGTTTTCCACTAGGACATCCGCTTCCTCGATCAGCTTGCGGACCAGGTCCTGGCCTCGCTCTTCCCTTAAGTTCGCCGTCACGGATTTCTTGTTCCGGGCCAAAATCGGCCACCAAAGCGTGCGGCCTTCATAGCGGTGATGCCCCCATTCGCGCATGGGATCACCCTTGCCCGGCGTTTCCACCTTGATCACCTCGGCGCCGAAATCCGCCAGCCTGGACGAGGTAAACGGCCCGGCCAGAAGCTGCCCCATCTCGATCACCCGGACGCCGGCCAGGGGGCCTTTGAGGTTGGGGTCTCGTTTTTCAGCGGGAATGGGCATTTTATCTCTGTCCTTGTTCACGTAGGGCGGTGGTCATGAAGTTGCCATAAACACCGATAATCTTTGATATTTCACTGCCAGTATGTAACATGCAGGCGGACAAGCAAAGGACTCCCGCGGTAATTTCCGTATGCGGCCGCCGGGGGCATCATTAGCGGAGACAGAACATGAAATTAGCAGGCTTTATGACAGTTTTGGGCGCCGCCGCCTTTATGGCAGGCACCGCGTCCGCGCAAACGGTTGGTATCGGCACCACCAAGACCGGCGCCACCAGCCAGGTGACCGCGGCAATCGCCAAGGTTGCGTCCAAATTCGGCAACATGCAAATGCGCACCGCGCCCATGGCCGGCACGCAGAAATACATCCCGGCCGTCAACGCTGGTAAGCTGGAATTCGGCGCCGCCAACATCATGCAGACCACCTGGGCGGTTGAAGGCAAGGTCCTTTCCGAAGGCCGGCCGAACCCCAACATTTTAATGGTCGCCACCCTGATGCCGTTCCGCACGGGCATCATCACGGCCAAGGATCCGTCGATCAAATCCCTCACTGACCTGAAGGGCAAGCGGGGCCCGGTGGGCTACAAGGCTGCGCCCCTGTTCGTGGAATTGATGAAGGCGGCTTTGGCCACGTCCAACATGACCATGAACGACTATCAGGCGGTTCCGGTCGCGGCTTTGGTGCCGAGCTGGAAAGCCTTGATGGAAAAGAAGATCGACTTCGCCTACGGCGCGGCCGGTTCGGGCTTCATGAACCGTATCTCCCAGGCTTTGGGCGGCATGCAGTTCGTATCCATCGATAATTCCCCGGAAGCCGTGGCGCGCCTGAATAAGTATGCGCCGGGTGCGGAGATCAAAACTCTGCAACCGCGGAAAGGCCTGACCGGCATTAACGGTCCTACCAATCTGGTATTCTTCGATTACACGCTCTTCGCCGGCAAAACCGTTTCCGACGAGGTGGTCTACCGGGTGACCAAGGCCATGTACGAAAACAAGGCGGCGTTGGTTGAATCCTCGCCGTTGTGGCGCGGCTTCACCGCCAAAAACATGTCCAAGAAGCAGGGGAACCTGAAGTATCACCCCGGCGCCATCAAACTCTATAAGGAGAAAGGGACTTGGAATCAGTAGAGGATTCCTCGTCTAGCTCTACGGAAGCGCCCGCGCCGCAGTCGTCACCTGTTGCGCGGGCGTTGACGCCTTGGCTGGGGTTCACCCTGGCCGTGGTCGCGCTCGTCTGGGCCAGTGGCCTGGTGGTCGATTATGGTGTCAATCTGATCGACGTTCAGGTGATCTGCCTGATCCTGGGCCACGCCTACGCGATCATCTACCTTAACGTGCGCGCCTGCAAAGGTGCGGAAGACGGCAAGCTCCCCTGGTACGACGGGACCTGCGCCCTGGTCGGCTATGTGACCGGCTGGTATCTGTTTTTCCGCTATCCGATCCTCCTGGAAGATGTTTTTTACCTCCCCGTCGAAGCGAACATCGTCGGCGGCATTTTGGTTCTGCTGGCGGCCGAAGCGCTGCGTCGGACTGCCGGGCTCGGTATCTTCTCCGTCCTCATGGTGTTTGTCGTCTATGGATTGTTCGGGCACCTGATCCCCGGCCCCTTGCAGGCCCGCGCCATGGCGCCGGACAGCTTTTTCTCATTCCTCGGTATTGATACAACCGGGCTTCTAGGCCTGCCGATCAACATTATCTCCACCATCGTGGTGATCTTTATTTTCCTCGGACAGGCGTTGCTGCGATCCGGCGGGTCTGTCTTTATCACCGATATTTCCTCAGCCGCCATGGGCAACACGCG
>JAYPHU010000088.1:0-2331 GCA_038127535.1 Rhodospirillaceae bacterium
ACAGTGTGGATGCGCAGTTCTGGGACGATAAAGACGGGGCCTATTTCCTGACCCCGGCGGACGCGAGGGGGCTCATCACCCGCACCCGCAACGCCTTCGATAATGCGACGCCATCCGGCAACGGGACCATGGTGGAAAACCTGGCCACCCTCTATCACCTCACCGGAGATGACGGGTACCGGGAAAAAGCCGACAAGATCATTGATGTGTTTTCCCGCCAGCCCGCCGCCCAATACGCCAACATGACCAGCGTGCTGAACGGGTTCGAGCGCCTGGCCAACGGGATCCAGGTGGCGTTGATCGGTGATCCAAACACGGACAATATTGCCGAGCTGCGCCGGACGGCACTGGCCGCCGGCAAGCCCGATCTGATCCTCTCCATCGTGCCGCCGGGCGCTGATCTGCCGGCCGGGCATCCGGCCACCGGCAAAGGTCAGGTGGAGGGCAAAGCCACCGCCTATGTCTGTGTCGGCAATGTCTGCGGCCTGCCGGTCACCGATGCCGCCGGGCTCTCGGACGCCCTGGCGGCGGTGTAGAAATCTTCGATGGCGCACCTGTCTCTGATCAGCCCGGTGGGGGAACTCACCATCTTCGAGGAAGACGACAAGATCATCTCGCTGGACTGGGGCCGTGCGACCGAGGCGCGAATCACGCCGCTGCTCATGGAGGCCAAGACCCAGCTCCGGTTTTATTTTCAGAAAAAGCTTACAGAGTTCGACCTGCCCCTGGCCCCCGCCGGCACGGACTTCCAGCAACGGGTGTGGCGACAGATGCAGGCCATTCCGTTCGGCCAGACGCAGACCTATGGCGAGATCGCCGAGAAGATTAATAGCGGCGCGCGACCCGTCGGCACGGCCTGCGGGCGCAACCCGATCCCGATCCTGATCCCGTGTCACCGGGTGGTCGGCGCCGGCGGCTTGGGCGGCTATTCGGGGGCAGGGGGGCTGGATACCAAAAAGTCTCTGCTGGCCTTTGAGGGCATCCTCTAAGCTCGGCCACCAACAGCGCATTGACAAGCGAGCGCTTGCACCACTAACTCTCGGCATCAATTTAAAACCCCACTGGGAAAGGGAGACCCATGACAAAAGCCATCAAAATTTACGAGACCGGCGGCCCCGAAGTGCTCAAGTACGAGGACGTGGAAGTCGGCGATCCGGGGGAGGGCGAAATCCGCATCCGCCAGACCGCCTCCGGGCTGAACTTCATCGACTGCTATCAGCGCTCCGGCCTGTACCCGATGGATTTACCCTGTGTGCTGGGCTCAGAGGCCGCAGGCGTGGTCGAGGCGGTGGGTCCCGGTGTGGACGTGGTCGTCGGCCAGCGTGTCGCCTACGCGGGCGCCAGAGGCTCCTACGCGGAAGAACGCCTGATCCCGGCGGGCGCGGTTGTGCCGGTGCCGGACAGCGTCGAGGACAACACCGCCGCCGCCATGATGCTGAAGGGCATGACCGTGCACATGCTGCTGCACAAATGCTACGCGGTGCAGCCGGGCGACACGATCCTGGTGCACGCGGCGGCCGGCGGCGTGGGCTCCATCATGTGCCAATGGGCGAACGTGATCGGCGCGACGGTGATCGGCACGGTGGGCAGTGAAGAAAAAGCGGCCAAGGCGAAAGCCAACGGCGCGCATCATACGATCAACTACCGGACCGAAAACTTCACCGACCGGGTGAAGGAGATCACCGACGGCAAGGGCGTGCCGGTGGTCTACGATTCCATCGGCAAGGATACGTTCGAGGGCTCGCTCGATTGTTTGAAGCCGTTCGGCATGCTGGTCACCTTCGGCAATGCCTCGGGCCCGATCGAATCCGTACAGCCCCTGACCCTGATGAATAAAGGTTCATTGTCGGTGTGCCGGCCGTCCCTGATGCACTACACCGAAGACCGCCAGGCGGCCGCGGCGGCCCTGTTCGATGTGGTCGGCAGCGGCAAGGTCTCTATCGAGATCGGCCAGATCTTCCCGCTCGCGCAAACGGCGGACGCACACATCGCGCTGGAAAGCCGGCAAACCACCGGGTGTACGGTTTTAACGATGTAAGATTATGGGGTGAACGTTCCGGGCGGCTTGCCCGGGACGGGAACTTTCGAGACGTCATGCGCGGGCCGGCATCGCCGAGACCCGCGTATCTTTTTTGCCAATCGCCTCTATGTCGTCACCCGCGGACTGGTTCCGCGGGTCCATTTTTTTAGGAAGGTGGATGCCCGGAACAAGTCCGGGCATGACGGAAGGGAAAGGCCTGAGGTCCACGGGTCTTCGCCCGTGGATGACGTTCTAAGTATTCATCGAGTCGAAGAAATCGTCGTTGGTCTTCGATTCCTTCAGCTTGTCGA
>JAYPHU010000089.1:0-2181 GCA_038127535.1 Rhodospirillaceae bacterium
CGCTGCGCCGCCTTGGCCGAGCGCCGGCCCACATAGCAGACCGTGATGATCTTCAAGTCACCGGCAATATCTTTAATTTTTTCAATGTCGTAGGAGTTCAGGGGTACCAGGGTCGCGGATGGGATCAACTCGATCTCGTACTCGTCCGGCTCCCGCACATCGATGAGCACCGCCTCGCCGGCCTTGATCATGGCATCCGCTGCGACCGGGTCGATAAATGTCACGGCCGGATATTGCTCGGCGATATTCTCGACAACTTGCAGCATGACGGGCACTCGTAAAATCCACTGTTGAATGACAGTTATTATGTATCTCAATCACATTCACTGTCAATTCAATATAATTCACTTAAAATTTATGTGAATTATGAATGTTCAGAAACCCCCGGTATGCCGCATTGCCTACTGCAGCCGGATGGCTTTGGCGACGTCTGCCGGAGAGCTGGCTTTTTTGGTGAAGTTTTCCTGGATGGTGGCGACTTGGTTGGCCAGATCAGGCTTACCCATCCGGATATAGGTTTTAACCAGAAAATCGTAGGCCACCAAATGGCCCGGTTTGCGTTCGATGGTGGCGGTGAAATTTTCGGCCGCCTCTTCGAATTTGCGTTTCTCGTAATACACCCGGCCCGCCGCATAGTGCCAATAGCTGCGCTTCGGGTTGAGCCGAATCGCCGCTTCGAAATCCTTGAGCGCCCGGTCAGGGGCGTTTTCCTTCCAATAGATCCCGCCGCGGAGCCCATAGGCCTCGGCCCGCAGCTCTTTCTTGGGCGCTTCCGAGCGGATGGCGTCGCGCGCGAGTTTAAGGGCCGTTTTGTAATCACCCTTGTTGAACGCCGCCCGGCCGTCCTGCACCATCTTGGACTCTTTCTCCTGGGCCGAAGCAATAGGGGGCATTGCCAGAAAACCGGCGGCCAGCAACACGATGGTTATGAGTTTCATTTTCATGGGATCGGAGTATACGCGCTATCGGACGCAATGTCGTTAGGCGTCATCGGCTTCGGCGGCCTGTTGGCGTTCCATCTCCTCCAGTTCAGCTTTGGTTTTGCCCCAGGTGGGTGGGTTCTTGAGATATTCTTCCTCCTCCGGCGTATTCTGCCGGCCCAACACCTCATTGCGGTGAGGGAAACGGCCGAACTTGACGATGGCGTCCCGGTGGCTGACCGCCGCTTGGATCGCAGTCTCTATCCCGGTCTTTTCATACAGGGATAGAGACAGGTCCTGATCCGCCATCTCCTCGCTATGCTCGAAGGGCAAATAGGTGAAGATGCGCGGCCAGAGCGCCAATTCCGCCTGATAGTCTTTCTCCAGTGCATATCGCGCGATCTCCCGCGCCTTGGGATCGGCGGCAAAAGACTTGGCCGAGCCCCGGAACAGGTTTCTGGGAAATTGATCCAGCATAATGATCAGCGCGACGCAGCCGTTTGCCGATTCCTTCAAGTAATCCAGCTCGCCTCGGGCGGCTTGCTCGTAGGCGTTCAGAAAGCGGTCGTGAATTTCCTGATCGAATTCAGGTTCGGATTTGAACCAGAGGTCCCGTTTGTCCATCTCTTGGGAAAGGTCGGTCGTCTCGAACCAGAAGGTCAGCACGTCGTCTACGAGGCTCATTTTTTCTTCCCTTTCTTCGGCGCAAAGACCTCCATGGTCTCGCCCTTACCTTTAAGTTCATGCTTGCCCAGCGACTCCCAGTCAATATCCAACTGTTCGGCAAAGTGATCGCTGACGATCACCGTGTGGCCGAGCACCTTGGTCAGCGCCTCGATCCGGCTGGCTTCGTTGGCGGCCGGGCCGACCACGGAGAACTCGACGCGCGCCGGCACGCCGATATTGCCGTACATCACATCGCCCACATGCAGGCCGATCCCCATACCGAGCGGGTCCTGCTTGGCTTTCTTGCGTGCACTGTTCAGCTTTGCCAGACGTTTCTGCGCTTCGGCCGCGGCGTCCATGGCATGGCGGCAGGCTTCTTCCTCGGTCATGCCGTTGGCGCGGATCGGGAAGATGCCCAGGACCGCATCACCAATGAAACGCAGCACTTCGCCCTCGTTGTCCAGAATGGCGCCGGCCGTGCATTCGAAATAGCTGTTCACTAGGGCGAGGAAGTCGTCCGCCGGCAATGTATCCGCCCAGTGAACGGAGTTGCGGAGATCGCTGAACCAGATCACCGCATGAATGATCGCGTCGC